>NZ_KB907819.1 GCF_000382225.1 Hymenobacter aerophilus DSM 13606 | reverse complement strand
GCCCATCGTACTGGCCGACGGCAGCACCCGCTACGACTGCGAGTACCACCGCCAGGGCGTAGCCCAGGTCTACATGCTGCACGAGCCGCTGGCCGGCCGCCGCCGGGTGCATGTCGAGGACCGCCACGACCGGCTCACGTTCGCCCGTGTCGTGGCTCGGCTGCTGGAGCACGACTACGCCCAGGCCGAGCGCGTGACGGTGGTGCTCGACAATTTATCGGCCCACCAGCCGGCCGCTTTCTACGAGGTCTTTGAGCCGGCGCGGGCGCACGCGCTCTTGCAGCGGGTCGAGTTCGTGTTTACCCCCAAGCACGGCTCCTGGCTCAACATGGCCGAAATCGAGTTTGCCGCCTTGCTCACCCACGGGCTGCCCCAACGCGTGCCTGACCGGCCCGCCCTCGAAACCCACTGCCAGGCGTGGCAACTGGCCCGCAACCAGCGCGGCACGCCCACCAACTGGCAGTTCACCACCGCCGACGCCCGGATCAAGCTCAAACGATTATACCCGACAACCAATTAGATTTGACCTACTAGTCGCGAAGCAGCGCTTTGTCTCGCAACAAAAAAAGAGGCTTCCCGCGTGCGGGAAGCCTCTTTTTTACATCCGATGAAGGATGCGGCAGTAATTACTGAGCAGGCGTGGTAGCAGGAGCATCCATAGCGTCAGCGGCGTTTTCCATGGCGTCAGCCTTGGCATCAGCCGAGTCACGTACCATGTCAGCCTTCTCTTCCATAGCGTCAGCCTTCATTTCGCCGGCCTCTTCTACGTTGTCAGCAGCTTGCTCCTGAGCATCTTCGGTTTTGCTGTCGCACGAAGCGAACGAGAACGAAGCGGCGGCCAGGGCGAGGAACAGTACCTTTTTCATGATGGGGGTTGTTGGGGTTTGAAAAGTCGATTTGAGCAAACCAGCCGGAATTTCCGGCCGATTTGGGTCTTTATACCCGAACGGCTTTCAGGTAACCCGACAGTCCGAAAAAAAAGCAGCTTTTTTTCAACCCGACCGTTAACCTTCTGAAAACCGGGCCGTAGGGGCCGTTTATTTTTTGCGGAACACAATGCCGATGGGCACGCCGCTGAAGTCGAAATGCTCGCGCATCCGGTTTTCGAGGTAGCGGGCGTAGCTCTCCTTCACGTACTGCGGCAGGTTGCAGAAGAAGGCGAATACCGGGTTATGCGTGGGCAACTGGGTGGCGTACTTGATGCGCACCATTTTGCCCTTCTGGATGGGCGGCGGGTACTTCTCGATTTCCTTCAGCATCACCTCGTTCAGCTCGGAAGTCGAGATTTTGCGGCGCTTGTTGTTGTACACCTCAATGGCCGTTTCGATGGCCTTGTGCACGCGCTGCTTGGTGAGCACCGACGTGAAAATGACGGGCGGATACGCGATGGGCGCAATCTTCTCCATGATTTTCGCCTCGAACTCTTTGGCCGTGTTGGTTTCCTTGTTCTCAATCAGGTCCCACTTGTTCACCAGAATCACGATGCCCTTGCGGTTCTTGTCGGCCAAACCGATGATGTTCACATCCTGCGACTCGATGCCGCGGGTGGCGTCGAGCATCACCACGCACACGTCGGCCTCTTCCAGGGCCCGCAGCGAGCGAAGCACCGAGTAGAACTCCACGTCTTCGTGCACCTTGGTTTTGCGGCGCAACCCGGCCGTGTCCACCAGCATGAACTCGTTGCCGAAGGCGTTGTAGCGGGCCTGGATGGAGTCGCGGGTGGTGCCGGCAATGTCCGTGACGATGCTGCGGTCGGTGCCCAGCAGCAGGTTCACGAACGACGACTTGCCCACGTTGGGCCGGCCCACGATGGCAATTTTGGGAATACCCAGGTCGGGTTCCTCCACGCCTTCGTCCTCGAAGTGGCTGACCACGGCATCGAGCAGGTCGCCGGTGCCCGAGCCGCTGGCTGAGGAAATCGGGTAGATTTCGCCGTCGCCTACGCCCAGGGCGTAGAACTCGCCGGCCGAGTGGATGCGGTTGTTGGTATCGGCCTTGTTGGCGACGATGTAGATGGGCTTTTTGCCCTGGTAGCGGCGCAGTACGCTGGCAAATTCCTCGTCGAGGCTGTGCACGCCGGCAATGGTGTCCACCATAAACAGCACCACGTCGGCCTCGTCAATAGCCAGCTTTACCTGCTTGTTGATTTCGCCCTCGAAAATATCGTCGGAGTTATGCACGTAGCCGCCGGTATCGATGACGGTGTAGTACTTACCCGTCCAGTCGCCGTAGCCGTAGTGCCGGTCGCGGGTTACGCCGCTCTCGTCGTCCATGATGGCTTTGCGCTGACCGACGAGGCGGTTGAAAAGGGTCGATTTGCCCACGTTGGGGCGCCCGACAATGGCAATGGTGTTCTTCATATGTCTGACTCCAGCCGCCGGCCCGACCAGTTTCGGCAGTGCCCGGAGTAGTTAAGTGAGTTGTGAGGTCGGGGGTGAGAAGTGAGATGGTGAGACATGAGAAGTGAGACTTTCGTTCTAATGTAGACGCTACCAGAACGTAGTCTCACTTCTCATGTCTCACCATCTCACTTCTCTATTTATTGACTGTACCCAAAGCGGTTCAGGGCCTTGGGGTCGGTGCGCCAGTTTTCGTCGACTTTGACGTAGGTTTCGAGGAAGACTTTCTTCTGGAAAAACTTCTCCATTTCCTCGCGGGCCCAGGTGCCGACCTTTTTCAGGGCCGCGCCCTGCTGGCCGATGATGATGCCTTTCTGGCTGGCGCGCTCCACGTAAATCACGGCCCGGATGCGGATGATGTCGTCGTCTTCCTTGAACTCCTCGATGCCCACTTCGCAGCTGTAGGGCACCTCTTTTTTGTAGAGCTTGAAGATTTTCTCCCGAATCATTTCGGCGGCGAAAAACCGTTCGGGCTTGTCGGTTAACTCGTCTTTGGGGTAGTAAGGCGGGTGCACCGGCAGGTAGCCCAGCACCAAATCGAGCAGCTCGGCGGTGCCGAACTGTTCGAGGGCCGAGATGGGCAGCACCCGGGCCGCGTTGGGCAGATGCTCGCGCCAGTATTCTACCTTAGCTTCCACCTGCTCCTGATCGGCCTGGTCTATCTTGTTCACCAGCAGCAGAATGGGCGTGTCGGTCATCTTGCGCAGGCGCTCGACTACCGGCTCCTCGTCGTGCTTTTCGTAGATATCAGTCACGAACAGAATCACGTCGGCGTCTTCCAGCGACGAGTACACGAACGACATCATGGCGTTGTGCAGCTCGTACTTGGGCTGAATAATGCCGGGCGTGTCGGAGTAGATAAGCTGGAAGTCGTCGCCGTTGAGAATGCCCAGGATGCGGTGGCGCGTGGTCTGGGCCTTGCTCGTGACGATGCTGAGCCGCTCGCCCAGCAAAGCGTTCATGAGCGTAGACTTGCCCACGTTGGGCTTGCCGATAATGCTCACAAAGCCAGCGCGGTGCGGGGTAGATTCGGTAGTCATTTCAGATGCTGAAATTTGGGCTGCAAAGGTAGCTCTTTTCTAAGCTGATAGCTATTAGCTGTTAGCCGTTAGCTTTTTTGTGGCTGGATTGAGGATAACCGGCCAACTTTGCGGTTACATAGCCAGTCAACAGCCCCGCATCAGTCCTGCACTGGCAGTTCCACCGAAAAAAAGCTAACAGCTAGCAGCTGTCAGCTAATAGCTCAACAACTATGTCTGCTTCCAACCAAGGCCGCATTGGCGTGCTGCTCGTCAACCTCGGTACGCCCGACTCGCCCCAGACGCCCGACGTGCGCCGCTACCTCAACGAATTCCTGACCGATGCCCGCGTGGTGGACATGCCGGCCGCCATCCGCTACCCGCTGTTTCGGGGGCTGGTGGTGCCGCTGCGGGCGCCCAAATCGGCCAAAATCTACCAGCAGCTCTGGACCGAACGCGGCTCGCCCCTGCTCTACCACGGCCTCGACCTGCAAAAGAAGGTGCAGGAGGAATTGGGTGCTGACTACCTCGTAGCCTTCGGAATGCGTTACCAGAACCCCAGCATCGAAAGTGCCCTGCAGGAGCTGCGCGACGCGGCCGTGAGCCGGATTATCGTGCTGCCGCTGTTTCCTCAGTACGCGGCGGCCAGCACCGGCTCGGTGCAGGAAAAGGTGATGGACCTCGTGAGCAAGTGGTGGATTGTGCCCAGCATCAGCTTCATCAGCAATTTCGTGGACGAGCCCGGCTTCATCGAAACCTTTGCCATGCTGGGCAAGGCCGAAATGGCCAAGCACGACTACGACCACATCGTGTTCAGCTACCACGGCATTCCCGAGCGGCACGTGCTGAAGGGCAGCCACAAGGGCTATTGCAAGCTGGGCAACTGCTGCAACTCCTACAACAAGAACAACCGCTACTGCTACCGGGCGCAGTGCTACGAAACCTCGCGCCAGCTGGGTAAAGCCCTGGGCCTCACGCCCGAGCAGTATACCACCACCTTCCAGAGCCGCCTGCAAAGCCGCCTCCGCGACCCGTGGCTGCAGCCCTACACCGACGAAGTGTTGAAAGAGTATCCCGCCAAAGGCATCAATAACGTGCTGGCCTTCTCGCCCGCCTTCGTCGCCGACTGCCTCGAAACCACCATTGAAGTGGGGGACGAGTTCAAGGAGATGTTCGAGGAAGCCGGCGGCAAGCACTGGCAGCTCGTGCCCAGCCTCAACTCCGAGCCCATGTGGGTAGATGCCGTAGCCGGCATGATTCGCCGGAACTAACAATTCAGGAACAGGTAAAGTATAAACGCCTGTCATCCTGAGCGCAGCGAAGGACCTATACTGAAGCTATACCCATTGCTTGGCTTCAGTATAGGTCCTTCGCTGCGCTCAGGATGACAGGCGTTTATACTTTACCTATTCTTACTTCAGCCGGCGGCGCTGGTAAAACGTGGCGGTGTCGTAGCTGGGCTGGTTGTAGAAATCGGGTTCGGTGGAGGCTTCGGGCAGGCCCAGGTTGAGGGCGCGGAGCATGGCCTGCTCGTATTCGCGGGTTATCTGGATTTCAGTGTAGGGCGGGTACTGCACCACCGATTCGTAGGTGAGCGAGGGCACGAACACGTTGTCGGCTTCCTCATCGAGGGCGGCCACGCCAATAGGTAGCAGGATGTGGTTGTCGCGGGCATCGAGCCCCAGGCTGTCGTCGAGCTGCACGTCGAGGTAGCGCACTTTCAGCGCGTCCACATCCACAATCAGCTCGAAAACCTGGCCGAACTGGCGGCCGTCGGCCCCACGAACGGCCCAGCCGCGCACGTCTGGGTTTTCGTCGGCTACTTCGAACTCAGTCAGGTCGCGCAGGCGGCGCAGGTGCAGGCCCTGGGCCGAAGGAATCGGGTCGGAGGGGATTTCCATATAAACGGGCGTTGGAATCAGGAAGAAGAAAGCGGCAGGCTTAGCGGCTCGTGGGCGGGGAGTTGAACGCCTTCAGCAGTTTAGCGGCCCGCTCGAAGTAGCCGCGCAAGGCCTGCTGTTCTTCGGGCGTGGCGGCCTGGCCGCTCAGGTCGGTGGCCTGGGCGTTGAGGCGCTGCGCTTCCTGCTGCAACTCGGGGTAGCCCTGCTGCTGAATGGCCTGCATGAGGTTGGAGGCGGCCACCAGCCCGGGGCGCAGGCGGGCGGCGGGCTCGTCGAGGCGGGCTGTGGCGCTGGTCAAATCGTCGCGGCGGGTCTGGATTTCGGGTGTGCGCAGGTCGTCGCGGTCCACGAGGCCCGTCAGCGACGAGGTGAGCAGGCGCAGGGCCTCGCGGCCGTAGCCGGGCCGGGCCGCATCGCCGGCCACAAAGGCTGCCAGCACTTCGGGCGTTACCGGGGCGGTGGCGGCCATGTCGGTGGCCGTATCGGTAGCGGGCCGGGGGCCGGTTTCAGCCCCGACGAGCGTATCGGCGGGCACGAGCGGCGTTTCGGCGGGTGGCGGCGGGGGGGGTGGCGGCGTGCTGCGGGTGGCGTTTATTTCGGCCTTGAACAGAAACCAGGCGCCCAGCCCCACCACGGCCAGCACTACGAGCAGCAGCAGCCAGGGGCTGGGCGTGTTTTTCTTGCGTTGAATATTGATGTCGGCCATAAGGAAAGGGAGAAGTCGTGCGCTAGCCTTACGCATGCCGGCCGAATTATGATGCAGGCCGCCGCGACAGAAGACGCGGAGAACTACCAGCAAAAAGGGCGCGTCATGCTGCGCGCCCTCGCGCAGCATGACGCGCCCCTTCTTTTCTCCCCGGCTACACCTGTACTTCTCCCTTGCGGTACATTTTGGCCAGCTGCTCCACGGCATAGTCCACCTCTGCTTCGGTGTTGTACTTGCTCATCGAGAAGCGGATGGTGCCGCGGGCCGGGTCGCAGCCCAGGGCGCCGAGCACGTGCGAGCCGGCGTTGGCGCCGCTGGTGCAGGCCGACCCACCCGAAACGGCCACCCGGTTGATATCGAGGTTGAAGAGCAGCATCTCGTTGAGCTCGGAAGGTGGCAAGCTCACGCTCAACACCGTGTACAGGCTCTGGTCGGCTTCGGCCGACATGCCGTTGAACTCCACGCCCTCAATTTCGGCTCGCAGCCTGGTAATAAACCGGTCTTTGAGGCCCTGGATGTGGCGCTGATGCTCGGCCATGTCGCGGTAGGCAATTTCGAGGGCTTTGGCCAGGCCCACGATGCCGTACACGTTTTCGGTGCCGGCGCGCTGGTTGCGCTCCTGCGAGCCGCCCTGAATGAGGGCGTCCACCGTCTGGCCCGCGCGGCGGTACAGGAAGCCCACGCCCTTGGGGCCGTGGAATTTGTGGGCCGAACCCACCAGGAAATCCACCGGCAGCTGCTGCACATCGTGCTTGTAGTGGCCCATCGTCTGCACCGTATCGGTGTGAAATATGGCCTGGTGACGGGCGCAGATTTCGCCGATGGCCGCCAAATCGTTGAGGTTGCCGATTTCGTTGTTGGCGTGCATCAAACTCACAAACGTGCGCGGGTTGGCGGCCAGCAGCTCCTCCAGGTGTCCCAGATCAAAGCGGCCGCGGTCGTCGTGGCGCAGGTAGCTGAGCTTGAGCTGGCCGCTTTTTTCCAGCGCCTCCATGGTGTGCAGCACGGCGTGGTGCTCCATTTTCGAGGTGATGCCGTGCTGCAGGCCCAGCTGGCGCACCGTACCGAAGGCCGCGTAATTATCGGCCTCAGTGCCGCCCGAGGTAAACACGATTTCGGCCGGGGCGGCATTGATAAGGTGCGCCACCGTTTTACGGGCGTTTTCGATGGCGGCGCGCACCTGCCGGCCGGGGCCGTGGATGCTGCTGGGGTTGCCGTAGTGCGTCTGTAGGAAGGGCAGTATGGCTTCCAGCACTTCGGGGTCCAGCGGGGTGGTGGCGGCGTTATCGAAATACACGTTCATAAGCGGAGCGAAAAGGCAGTAAAAACCAGCCGGGAAGGCCGGCCGGCCGAATTCAGCCACAAAAATAGCGGATTCGCGGCGGGCACCGAATTGGCAGATTCAGCCGCCTCAATAAGCTAAACGGTAGCTCAGCACGAAAAAACCGGCCCAAAACCGCCTGCCAGACGGGTTTTGGGCCGGTTTAACACCGTGGCAGCAGCGGGCAGCAGTCGCCCTATGGTTTTTAGTGGCTGATAATCTCCTTGATATCGGCAATGATTTTGTTGGCCAGGTGGTCGGCGGTGGCGTTGGATTCCGACTCGGCGTAGATGCGGATAATCGGCTCGGTGTTCGACTTGCGCAGGTGCACCCATTCCTTGTCGAACTCGATTTTCACGCCGTCGATGGTGTTTACCGGCTGCTTGGCGTAGCGCTGCTCCATCTGGGTCAGCACCTGGTCGGTGTTGATTTCGGGGGTCAGCTCAATCTTGTTCTTCGAGATGAAATAGTTGGGGTACGAGGCCCGCAAACGCGTCATCGGCAGCCCGAATTTGGCTAGGTGACTCAGGAACAGCGCAATACCCACCAGCGAGTCGCGGCCGTAGTGCAGTTCGGGGTAGATGATGCCGCCGTTGCCCTCGCCGCCGATAACGGCGTTGGTTTCCTTCATTTTGTTCACCACGTTCACCTCGCCCACCGCGGCGGCGGCGTACTGGCCGCCGTGCTTTTCGGTTACGTCGCGCAGGGCGCGGGTGCTGCTCAGGTTGCTCACGGTGTTGCCGCCGCCGAGCTGGCTCAGCACGTAATCGGCCACCGCTACCAGCGTGTACTCCTCGCCGAACATGGTGCCGTCCTCGTTCACCAGCGCCAGCCGGTCCACATCGGGGTCGACTACAATGCCCAGGTCGAAGTGGCCTTTTTCGATGGTTTTGGCGATGTCGCGCAGGTTTTCGGGCAGCGGCTCGGGGTTGTGGGCGAAGTCGCCGGTAGGCTCGCAGAACAGCTTTTCGATGGTTGTTACGCCCAGCTGCTCCAGCAGCATCGGCACGGCAAAGCCCCCGCAGGAGTTCACTGCATCTACCACCACCCGGAAGTTTTTGGCCGCAATGGCTTCCTTATCCACCAGCGGCAGGGCCAAAATGGCGTCGATGTGCTGCTGCAGAAAGGTATCGTCGGTTTCGTAGGTGCCCAGCTTGGTTACGGGCGCGAAGTCGAAGGCCTCCGAGTCGCCCAGCGCCAGCACCTGCTGGCCGTCTTTATCGGAGATAAACTCTCCTTTATTATTGAGCAGCTTCAGCGCGTTCCATTGCTTGGGGTTGTGCGAGGCCGTGAGGATGATGCCGCCGCCGGCTTGTTTGGCGGGCACGGCCATTTCTACGGTCGGCGTGGTGCTCAAACCCAGGTCGATAACGTTGATGCCCAGGCCCTGCAGCGTGGCCGCTACCAGCCGACTCACCATGTCGCCCGAGAGGCGGGCGTCGCGGCCAATGACAATGGTATTGTTCTGCGTGTGCTGGAGCACCCAGGTGCCGAAGGCGGCGGCGTACTTTACAATGTCGATGGGCGTCAGGCCCTCGCCGGCCGCGCCGCCAATAGTGCCCCGGATGCCGGAAATAGATTTAATAAGTGCCACGAAATGTGCTGCTGAAGGTAGGAGGGGCAAAATGACCCGTAAGCGGCCGCAAAAGTAACCAGTAGCCGCTGCTTTCCCTACGTAATCGGTTGCCTTGGCGGCTGAAGACCCCGGCCCCACGGCGGGCCCGCGCCGGCCCCATGCCCGGTAGCTTTGTATATTTGGCCTGATGCAAAGCCCCACCCCTACCCGCCGAACGGAACAGTTGGCCGCCTTTGGCCGCCTGCTCGACGTGCTGGAACGCCTGCGCGCCGAGTGCCCCTGGGACCGGAAACAAACCCTCGAAAGCCTGCGCCACCTCACCATCGAGGAAACCTACGAGCTCAGCGACGCCATCATCCGCCACGACCTGCCCGATCTGCGCAAGGAGCTCGGCGACGTGATGCTGCACCTGATGTTCTACGCCAAAATTGCCAGCGAGCAGGGTGCTTTCGATATTGCCGACGTGCTGAACGCACAGTGCGAGAAGCTCATCTTCCGCCACCCCCACATCTACGGCGACGTGCAGGCCGACACGGAGGAGGACGTAAAACGCAACTGGGAGCAGCTGAAACTGCGCGAAAAAGGCAACACCTCGGTGCTCGGCGGCGTACCTGCCTCTTTGCCGGCCCTCGTGAAGGCCATGCGCATCCAGGAAAAAGCCCGCGGCGCGGGCTTCGACTGGGAGCAGCCCGAGCAGGTGTGGCAGAAAGTGCAGGAAGAACTGGCCGAGTTCGGGGAGGAGTTTGCCGCCCCCGATGCCCCGGCCGATGCTTCAGCCGATACCGACCGCCAGGAGCGGGCCGCCGCCGAATTTGGCGACCTGCTGTTCTCTCTCATCAACTTTGCCCGCCACGCCGGCATCAACCCCGAAGACGCGCTGGAGCGCACCAACCGCAAATTCATTCAGCGTTTTCAGTATCTTGAATCCCAATCGGCCCGCGAAGGCCATCAGTTGGCCGACCTTACCCTGGCCCAGATGGACGTGTATTGGGAGGAAGCGAAGCGGTTGACGGGCCAATCGGGCGCCTAATTTTTTAGGACAAACTGCTTTTTTTTGCGGATTATGTGGGTTTAGCGCGTTTAAACCCGATTTTCTTTTGGTAGCAGTCAGCTTTTTTAAGTAGGTTTGCCAAGGCTAGCCTCGCTTCATCCATCATTTCGCCGCCGAAGCGGCCGTCTGTTTCTTTTTGAACAGGCCGCCGCCGCAACGCAAGAAATTGGTCCGGGTAGCGGGCAGTCCATCCACTTTTTTTACCATTTTTCACCAAGCACCTCAACCTTTCACCAACAACCCCCTAATTCTCCGGACCAATGGAACAAAAGAATGCTATGAATAAGCCCGCGGCCCGGCCTGCCGCTGCTGCTACGCCAAAAGGCGAATCGAAAGGCAGTGGTTCGTCCGCATTTGCCATTATTGCCATCATCGCGGCGTTCATCGTAAGCGTTGTAGTCTTCATTTTCATCTTCGGCGACGGCAGCCACTTCCAGGGCGGCAACAACGAGAACAACCCTATTTCGGGCGACTACTTCGGTGTAGTGTACAAAGGTGGCCCGGTAGTACCCGTGCTGATGACCATGTTCCTGCTGGTAATCATCTTCTCGATTGAGCGGGCCCTGACCCTGAGCCGCGCTAAAGGCTCGAAAAGCATCGAGTCGTTCGTGCGTACCATCCGTCAGAAGCTGAACGTAAACGACATCACCGGTGCCATCGCCACCTGCGACCAGCAGAAAGGTTCGGTAGCCAACGTAGTACGTGCCGGCCTGGTGAAGTACCAGGAGATGTCGCGCGACCGTTACCTGGAGAAAGACCAGAAAGTACTGGCCATCCAGAAGGAAATCGAGGAATCGACGGCCCTGGAGCTGCCCATGCTGGAGAAAAACCTCGTTATCATCTCCACGCTGGCCTCTATCGCCACGCTGGTAGGTCTGATTGGTACGGTACTGGGTATGATCAAGGCCTTCTCGGCACTGGCCCAGGGTGGTGCTCCTGACGCTGTAGGTCTCGCCAACGGTATTTCGGAAGCTCTCATCAACACGGCTCTCGGTATTACGGGTTCGGCTCTGGCTATCGTAGCGTACAACTTCTTCACCAGCAAAATTGACGAGCTGACTTACAGCATCGACGAGGCTGGTTTCAGCATCATTCAGACCTTCTCGGCTCAGCACGGCGCCACCGACCACGCTGCCCCGGCTACCACGACGACCATCTAGTTTTAGCGCCCTTGTGCACTAAAACCGTGAGTTGTTCGTTTCTGAATCACGCGTTTAACCTCCTCCAGCAATGCCTAAAGTAAAGCCTCATAGAACCTCACCGTCGCTCGACATGACGCCGATGGTGGACTTGGCCTTCCTGCTGGTGACTTTCTTCATGCTCACCACCAAGTTTGCCCCGGAAGAGGCCGTGGTGGTGGACACACCTTCTTCAACCTCTGAAATCCGCCTGCCCGAGTCGCACGTGCTCACCGTAGCCATCGACAAGGATAAGCGCATCTTCTTCGGCGTCGGCGACGACGAGATTAAGAATGAGCTGCTCAAGCAGGTCGGAGCCAAGTACGGTGTCAGCTTCACGCCGGCGCAGGTGCAGGCTTTCCGCGGGGCCGGTGCCAGCTTTGGCACCCCCATCGAGAAGCTGCCCGCGCTGCTGAGTCTCGACCCCGAGCAGCGCAAGCTGGTGAAGCAGGACGGCATTCCGGCCGACTCGTTGAACAACCAGCTGATTGAGTGGGTGATTACCGCCCGCTCGCTCAGCCAGAAGCAGTTCAACACGGCGCCCTACATTGCCATCAAAGGCGACGGGCAGGCCGATGTGCCGACAGTGAAGAAAGTCATCAAACTGATGCAGGAGAAGAACATCAACCGGTTCAACCTCATTACCGACCTCGAAACCAAACCGGTGGCCGGTAAGTAACCCGCACAGAAACCATGGCAGAAATCCAACAACAAAGCGGCGGCGGCGGAAAAGGCGGGAAAAAGCGGGCGAAAAAAATGTCGACCAAAATCGACATGACCCCGATGGTTGACCTGGCCTTTCTGCTGCTGACCTTCTTCATGCTGACGACTACCTTCAGCAAGCCCACCGTCATGGAAATCAACATGCCGGTGAAGCCTAAGAACGACGAAGAGAAGTCGGAGATCAAAGCCTCCAACGCCTTCACCGTGCTGCTCGGCGCCGGCAACAAGATTTACTACTACGACGGCCTGCTCAACAATGAGACCAAGCCGGAGCTGAAGGAATCTAGCTACGGAGCCGACGGAATCCGTAAGGAATTACTCTCCCGCCACAGCAACCCCGATCTGGTGGTGCTGATTAAGCCGGCTGACGACTCCAACTACAAAAACATGGTCGACATCCTCGACGAAATGAACATCACCGACCAGAAGAAATACGCGCTGGTGGACATTTCGAAGGCCGATGAAGAGCTGATTAAATCTTCTGGATTATGATGGACAACATGCAGTTGGCCAACGCCTCCCTCGACGACATCGTCTTTGAGGGGCGCAATAAGGCCTACGGGGCTTACATAATCCGGCGGGTGTACGGCAAGCACGTTACCCGGGCCGTTTTGATTTCCATTGCCATTGTGGCCCTTCTGATTGCTTTCCCGCTCGTGGCGCGCATGATGAAGAAGGACGTAGTGGTGAAGGAGGACAAGATGCTCAAGGTGAACGAGCTGATGGAAGCTCCCCCGCTGGACAAGAACATCCCCCCGCCCCCCCCGCCCCCACCACCGGAGGCGCCACCACCGCCACCACCGAAGCTCTCCACCATTAAGTTCACCCCGCCCGTCGTGAAAAAGGACGAGGAGGTGCGCAAGGAAGAAATTCCGGACCAGGAAGAGCTGAAGGAAAAAGTAGTGGCCGCCGTTACGGTAAAGGGCAACACCGACAACCCTGCCGACCTGAAAGGGCTGGAGCCCGGCGAGGGCACCAAGGCAGTGGAGACGGTAGTTGAAACCAAGCCGTACACCTACGTTGAGCAGATGCCGGTATTCCCCGGCGGACAGGAGGCGTTGCTGGCGTACATCAGCAAGAACATCAAGTACCCGGCTATGGCCCTGCGCAATCAGGTCGAAGGTCGCGTATTCATCAAGTTCGTAGTGGGTCCCGACGGAGCCGTTTCGAACGTAGAGGTGCAGAAAGGCATTGGTGCCGGTTGCGACGAAGAATCGATGCGGGTTATCAAGAACCTGCCGCGCTTCACGCCGGGTAAGCAGAATGGTCGGGCAGTATCGGTGTACTTCACCGTACCCGTAACCTTCTCCATCAAGTAACCCCGGCTCGCCGCCTGCGGCCAAGCCAACTAAAAACCCGAACCGGACGCTCGTCTGGTTCGGGTTTTTTGCTTTCGTGGCGGTTGGAAGAAGAACGGAAAGTTAGCTGACCCTAAAAAATATAGTAGGCGTGCATACTACCGGAAGCGGATGGCGCGTTTACTTCCTGAAAGCCAGCGCGACAGGGGCAGCAACAGCTGCGGCAAATGGGAGGAATGGCTTGGGAAGTTTACCTGCGTTTCGTTCACTTAACTTCTATACGCCATGACAACCACCGCTCCCATTTCCCTGCCCTCGCTCGACGACATCGTGTTTGAGGGGCGCAACAAAGCCTACGGTGCCTACGCGCTGCGCCGGCTCTACGGCCGCCACCTGCTGCGGGCCGTTGCCTTGGCCGTGGCCCTGACCGCTCTGCTCATTGCCGTGCCCATTACCGTGAGTTACCTGTGGCCAACGGTTGTGGTGGCGGCTCCGATTGTGCCCGACGAGTTCGTGGTTGACATTCTGCCTCCACCAACCATCACGCCGCCCCCGGTTACGCCCCCTTCAGCCAGCGCCAAGGCCACCATCACCCTGCGTAAGCAAATCAAGGAAGCGGTGCCCACCAAAGTTGTCGACGACGCGCAGGTGACGAAGCCTGAGCCCGACGTAGCCCCGCCGGCCGTTGACGGCCCCGTGGCCCAGAGCGACATCGACCGCGACGGTACCGGCGGCTTGGCTACCACGGCCGGCCCCGGCGCCCCCGGCAACGACTCGGCGGCCAGCCCAGCAGCGCCGGCCGTTACCAAGCCCTTCCTGTCGGTAGAAGTGATGCCCGAGTTTGCCGGAGGCCAGGCAGCGCTGGTGAAATATCTGCAGCGCAACCTGCACTACCCCACCCAGGCGCTGAAAGCGGGCGTTGGCGGCCGGGTGTACATTGCCTTCACCGTGAACACCGACGGCTCGATTACCGACGTGGAAGTGATTAAGGGCCTGGGCTACGGCACCGACGAGGAAGCCAGCCGCGTTATCCGGAGGATGCCGGCCTGGAAGCCGGGCTACCAGAACCACCGCGCCGTGCCAGTGCGCTACAACCTGCCCATCACCTTTACCTACCAGTAAAAGCCCCTGGTCGCGCCTTGCGGCCGGACCCAAGCCCGCTAACGCTGCTTTTTTGCCGTCGGCACCCAACTGGTGAAATATCCGGTTGGGTGCCTTCGTTTCTGTCGGCGGCCTAGGGGCTGCCGGGGCAACCGAACAAAAAGCGGCTATTTTTACGTTTGCTCCTTATCCGGGTCTTCCCCGGCTTGCCTTACTTATTGCCATGTCCGACCTGCCTCCTACCCACGAGCGCCTCAGCCGGCCCAGCCAGTCGCCCGGCCTGGTGCGCTATTTTACCCTGTTTATGGCCGTGCTTTACGTCGCGCTGGGCGTAAGCCTGTGGCTGGTGCCGGCCGGCATGTTGCGCCTGGGCGAAACGCCCCGCCAACTGCTGGCAGTCATCTTCGTGTTTTACGGAATCGTTAGATTTGTCCGCACCTACCAACAATACTTCAAAAAAGACCGGCATGAAGCATAGCATCCTGATGGGCCTGACGGCCGGTATGCTCGGAGCCCTGGGGCTGGCGGGTTGCAACGGCGGCAACAAGTCGTCGGCTGCCATCGATACGCCGACCAGCGGCGCTATCAGCATCGGGGTTGATGAAACCTTCGCTCCTATTATCAAGTCGGAGGTCGATACGTTCCAGAAGCTGTACCCGGCCGCGCAGATTCGGGCCCAGTACCAGCCCGAGCGTGACGTAATGCAGGCTTTTCTGGATGACAGCATCCGGCTGGCCGTGGTATCGCGCCAGCTGACGGACGCGGAGAAGGCCCGTTTCAAAAGCATCCAGATAGAACCCCGCGCTATCCGCATCGGCGTCGATGGCGTGGCCATCATCCTGCACCCCAGCAACCCCGATTCGCTGCTGACTACGGCGCAGCTGCGCGGCATTTTCACGGGCCAGCTCAAGCAGTGGAACCAGCTTAGCCCCGGCAACAAGCAGGGCGAGATTACGGCCGTTTTCGATAACAACAACTCCAGCACGGCCCGTTTTGTGCAGGATTCCATCACGCGGGGCACGGCACTGGCCAAAGGCATTTTTGCTTCTGAGTCGAACCCGGCCCTGCTTGATTACGTTGCCAGTCATCCGAATGCCATTGGCGTAATTGGCGTGAACTGGATTTCGGACCGCGACGATAAGGGCGTACAGAAACTGCTCGGCCGGGTGCGTGTAGCGGGCATCAGCGCCAAAGCCGCCAACAGCACCCCCGACGACTACGTGCAGCCTTACCAGGCGTACCTGGCCCAGAAAACGTATCCGCTGCGGCGCGAGCTGTATGTTATCAGCCGCGAGGCCCGCGCCGGTCTTGGCACCGGTTTTGCATCTTTCGTGGCAGGCAACAAGGGCCAGCTCATTATGCTCAAGTCGGGCTTGATGCCCGCCACCGGCCAAGTTCGTATCATTGACGTGAAATCGAACTAATTTTTTCCTTACCCTACACCAAACCTTTCTCTTATGAACATTAAGCCCTGGAAGCTCACGCTCCTCGCTGCTTTATCGGTTTCCGGCACCGCCGCCCTGGCCCAGAATACGGCCGTGGACAAGGCGCTGCAAATGGAGCGCTACAACGAAGCCCGGTCTACGCTTCTTCGGCAGGGCCAGTCCAACGAAACCTCGTTTCAGTTGGGCCGCCTGTATCAGATGCGCGAAATGCCCGATTCGGCTGCTTACTACTTCAACCGCGTCAGCTACGATAAGAAGGAGCCGATGACCATGATTGCCGCCGGCCGTGCCGCGCTGGCGAAAGGCAACGCCGCCGAGGCGCAGGCCAAGTTCGACGACGCCGTGAAGGCCTCGAAGGGCAAGGACCTGGGCGTGTACACCATGATTGCTCAGGCCTACGCCGAGTCGGGCACCAAGGACGTCAGCAAGGCGTTGGAGTACGTGAAGGAAGGCGAGAAATTCGCCGCCAAAACCGGCAAAGACGACCCGGCGCTGATGATTGCCCGCGGTGACCTGTATCAGAAGATGGAGACGGGCGGTGGCGAGGCCATGAACAGCTACGAGCGCGCCAACACCGGCGACCCGAACAACGTGCAGGCCTACGTACGCCGCGGCCAGCTCAGCCTCCGCTCGCGCAACTACAATTTGGCCAAGGAGAACTTCGAAAAGGCCATCAGCATCGACCCGAACTACGCCCCGGCCTACAACTCGCTGGCCGAGACCTACTACTTCGCCGGTCGTTACGACGACGCGCTGGCCCAGTTCCAGAAGTACACCTCGCTGGCCGAGAAATCGACCGAAACCACGGCCAAGAACGCAGCTTTCCTGTACCTGACGGAGAAGTACCCCGAGGCCATGGTGGAAATTGACAAGGTGCTGGCCGCCGACCCCAACAACCTCGCCATGAACCGCATCAAGGCCTACTCGCTGTACGAGATGGGCAAAAATGATGAGGCCATTGCCGCCATGCAGCAGTACATGACCGTGGCCAAGGCCCAGGACAAGCTGATTCCGGAGGACAACGTGTACTACGGCAAGATGCTGATCAAGGGCGGCAAAACGGCCGAGGGCGCCGCGCTGGTGGATGCCGCCATCAAGGCGGACCCCAAGAAGGCTACCGAGCTGCGCAAGGAGCTGGCCAAGGCCTACCTGGCCGCCAAGGACTACCCCAAGGCCATTGCTACCTACCGGCAGATGATGCAGGAGAACAATGGTGGCGAGCTGACCGACAAGGTGTACCTGGCCCGCGCTTACGAGCAGAACGAGCAGTACATGCCTGCCGACAGCCTCTACGGCGTGCTGCTGAAGGAGCGCCCCGAGTACGTACCCGGCTACCAGATGCGTGCCCGTGCTAACGCCAACCTCGACCCCGACTCGAAGAAGGGTCTGGCGAAGCCTTACTACGAGGAGTACATCAAGATGGCCAACGCCTCCGACAAGCCCGAGAGCTACAAGTCAGGTCTGGTGGAAGCCAATAAGTACCTGGGCTACTATTACTACCAGAAGGGCGACAAAACTGCTTCGCTCCCCTACTGGCAGCAGGCGCTGGTGCTGAACCCCGCCGATGAGCAGGCCAAAACCGCCATCGACGCCATCACTAAGCCCGCCAAGGCTCCGGCTCGCCGCAAGTAAGCGTTCCGTGTCCTGCTTGCAGGAATGATAATAAAAAGCCCGCTACTTTGGTAGCGGGCTTTTTTTGTGGCTGGTTGCAGATAGTTAGCCCGCGTCCTGCTGCCCGGCGTACTGCTCCCACATTTCCAGCACGGTGGCAAAATCGGCGGGCAGCTCGGCTTCAAATTGCATGAACTCGCGGCTGATGGGGTGCTCGAAGCCCAGCGACTTGGCATGCAGGGCCTGCCGGGGCATCAGGGCCAGCACCTTCTCGGAAAAGACCTTGTAGGCCCCCATGCGCTGCCCGTACACCACCCGGTCGCCGCCGTAGGTGGTGTCGCCGAACAGCGGGTGGCCGATGTGCTTCATGTGCACCCGAATCTGGTGGGTGCGGCCGGTTTCGAGGTTGCACTGCACCAGCGCCACCTGCCCGAAGCTCTGCAGCACCTTGTAGTGCGTAACGGCCGTGCGCCCGTAGTCGCCCTCAAACGGAAACACGGCCTGCACTTTGCGGTCCTTGATGCTACGGCCGATATTGGTGCGGATGGTGCCCTGCGCCTCGGCAGGCACGCCCCACACCAGCGCCAAATAGGTGCGCTCAATAGTATGGTGAAAAAATTGGTTCGACAGGTACGTCATGGCGTACTCCGACTTGCCGATAACCAGCAGCCCCGAGGTGTCCTTATCGATGCGGTGGACCAGGCCGGGGCGCACTTCGCCGTTGCGGCCGGTGGGCAGGTTAGCCAGGTGGTGCGCTAGTCCGTTCACCAGCGTGCCCTCCCAGTGCCCGAACGCAGGGTGCACCACCAGCCCGGCCGGCTTGTTCACCAGCAGCAACTCCGGGTCCTCGTAGCGGATGTCGAGGTCCATGGGTTCGGGCATCACCTTGAACTCGCGGGGGGGCTCGGGCAGCGTCACCGTTATCACGTCGAGGGGCTTGACGCGGTAGTTGGACTTGACGGCCCGCTCGTTTACCTGCACTGCCCCAGCCAGAATAGCGTTTTGGATGCGGGTACGCGAGGTTTTAGGGATGCGCAGGAGCAGAAACTTATCCAGCCGCAGCAACTCCTGCTTGCGGTTGGCCTGAATGCGGTGGTGCTCATAGAGCTCGTCGCCCCCTTCGCTGTCGTCCTCGTCATCTTCAGCCGATTCGTTGGCCGGCAGGCCGGTAGAGGCGGCCGGATGGGTGTGGTGCGGCGGAAATTCGTCTTCCAGTTCTGCCATAGCGCAACGTAGTGAGTGGCCGGGAGCCGGCGGAATTACCGCCCTGATGCGGGGCGGCGGCAAACAGCAGCAGCCGGGGCAAATGCCCCGGCTGCGCCGGTAAAGCCGTAAGATAAGGCGCCGAAGCGCTTACTTCTTGGTTTTGGTTTTCGTTTTGGTGGCGGCGGGCACGGCCGAAGGAGCCGGAGCAGCCGGGGTAGTTACTTTGGTGGCGGCGGCGGCGCCGGGCGTAATGCCCATTTTCTTCAGCACCAGATCCGAAATGTCGCCATCCTTGGGGCCGTGCAGCAGCACCGGGCTGGCGCCATCCGAGTTCAGAACGTAGGTGTAGCCGTTTTCGGTGGCTACGGCATCAATGGTCTGCTGGAGCTTGTCGAGGGCGGGCTTGAGCAGGGTCTGCTGCTTCTGCTGCAACGAGTTTTCGGCGTTCTGCTGGAACTCTTGGATCGACTGCTGCAGGTTCTGCAGCTCCTTTTGCTTGTCGGCACGCACCGGGTCGGGCATGGTGGCGGCGCCCTTCTGGAAGGCCTCGCCCTTGGTCTGGTACTCGGCGTACTTGGTGTCGAGCTGGTTTTTGAGCTGGGTGCTGTAGTCTTTCAGCTGCGACTCAATCTGCTTGCTTTCGGGCATCTGGCTCAGCACGTACTCCACGCTGGTGTAGCCGATTTTCAGCGGCGCCTGGGCCATCGAAGCGGTAGCCGTAGTGAAGGTGAGGGCGGCAATGGCCAGCGCAACGCGGATTTTGTTCATGGTGGTCGTCATCAAAAAAGGGAAAATTCGGAAGGTTGAATACACAAAGTTACTTCTTTCGAACGGCCGGGCGCGCGGCGGGCCGGCGCGGGGCCGGCTCGTCGTCGGCCGTGGGCGCATCGCCGGCCGGGGTAACGGGCGGCGTAACGGTTTTCACCGGGCCTTTCGGGCCGGGCTGGTTGGCTTCGGGCGAAGCCAGGCCCAGTTCCTCGAGCACAAACTCGGTGTAGTCGTGCACGGGGTTGGTGTAGAGCATGGTCAGGTCGCCGGCTTTGTCGAACACGATGGCGAGCTGCTTTTTCTTGGCCACTTTCTCAATGGCCTCAAACACCACATCCTGTACCGGCTTGGTCAGTTCCTGCCGTTTGCGGAACAGCTGCCCTTCGAAGCCGAAAATCTTGTTGGTGTTGGTTTTGATTTCCAGTTCCTTGGCCAGAATCTCGTCCTGACGTTTTTTCTTAGTGGCCTCTGTCAGAACCACTTCTTCGGCCTGATAATTCCGGTGCAGCTTGTCGAGTTCCGCTTTCTGGGTTTCCAGGTCGCGCTGCCAGTTGGCGGCCAACGTATTCAGCTCCTGCTGCGCCTGTCGGTAGGCCGGCATCTTTTCGAGAATGAACTCGGAATCGACGTAGCCAAACTTCTGGGCCTGCGCCGCGGGGGCACCCACCATTACCAACAACAGGGCCAAAACACTGGCAACGCGGAAAACTAACTGGTTCATGCTGCTGGAAAAGTGGTGGCCGCGGCCCGCCCACCAGTGGCGCTACCGAATCTGCTGGCCGATGATGAAGTGGAAGATACCGTTCTTCTGGGCCGACCCGCCCGCTACGCGCGGCACCTGGTCGAAGCCCCAGCCGTAGTCGAAGCCTAGCAAACCGAATGCCGACATGAATACGCGGGCACCAACGCCGGCCGAACGATAGAGTTTGTAAGGGCTGTAGTTGCTGTAGTTTTCGAAGGAGTTACCGGCCTCAGCGAAGCCGAGCACGTACACCGTCGCCGCCGGGTTGAGGCTGACAGGATAACGCATTTCCATCACGAATTTATTGTACACTACCCCGCCCGACGACTCATTCCGCGAAGCTGGCAACGACGTGCTTTGGTTAGGGTCTTCGTAGCCGCGCAGGCCAATGTACTCGGTGCCGGCAATGAAGTTGGTAGAGCCGCCGTAGCCCAGGCCCGAACCGCCCAGCTTGAACCGCTCGAACGGCCCGATGGGGCGGCTGCTGTTGTAGCTGCCGATGAAGCCGAAGTGCGCCCGCGTGTTGAGCACGAGCTTGCCCACCACCGGCGTAAACCACGAGGCATCAAACATCCACTTGTGGAACTCGACCCACTCCACCACGTTCGGGTGCGAACCCGGGAACAGCGAGTAAGGCGGCGTCAGGTTTACGCTCAGCGCCAGCGAGGAGCCGCGCCGCGTAAAGGTGGGGGCGTCGATGCTGTTACGCGCCAGCGTGGTGTTGAGCGTGAGGTTGGTGGCGTTGCCGGTGCCGGTCGGGAAATACTCGCGGCCCAGGCTGCCGTAGTTGTTGAGCTTGTACTGCGTCACCGACAGCGCGTTGCTGAGTGTGAAGAAGTCGTCGGGCCAGCGCAGGCGGCGGCCCAGGGCCACGCTCGCGCCGTTGGTTTTCAGCGAGCCCGAGTTAATATCGAAGCTGCTGCCGTTGCGGAACACGGTTTTGGTCAGACTAACCGACAGCGAGTTGGGCTTGCGCCCGCCCAGCCAGGGCTCGGTGAACGAGAACGAGTAAGCCTGGTACTGCGGGCCGTTGGCCTGCACGTTCAGCGAGAGGCGCTGGCCGTCGCCGGCCGGTACGGGCGTCCAGTTCTTCAGCGTCGCGGCTTTGCGCAGCGAGAAGTTGTTGAACACCAGACCCACCGTGCCGATGAAGCCCGCGTAGCCGCCCCAACCGCCCGAAAGCGTAATCTGGTCGGAAGGCTTTTCCTCCACCGTGTAGTTGATGTCCACGGTGCCGTCGGCCTGGTTGGGCACGGGGTTCATGCCGATTTTCTCGGGGTCGAAGTAGCCCAGCGTGGCCAGTTCGCGCTGGCTGCGAATCAGGTTTTCGCGGCTGAACTTGTCGCCGGGCAGCGTGTAGAGCGTGCGGCGCACCACGTGGTCGGAGGTTTTGGTGTTGCCCGCAATGCGCACTTCCTTCACCCGGGCCTGCACGCCCTCGCTCACGCGCATCTCAATATCGATGGAGTCGCCCTCCACCCGCGTTTCCACGGGTTCAATCTGGAAGAACAGGTAGCCGTCGTTCATGTAGAGCGACGTCACGTCCTGGCCGGTGGGGTTGTAGTTGAGGCGCTTGTCGAGCGTTTCCTTGCTGTACACGCTGCCCTCCTTGATGCCCAGCACCGAGGCCAGCGTCTTGTCGTCGTAGAGGTAGTTACCGTTCCAGGTGATGTTGCGGAAGTAGTACTTCGGCCCCTCATCCACCCGCACAGTCAGCTTCAGCCCGTCGCCGGTGCGCGTCAGCGAGTCCGACACGATGGTGGCGTCGCGGTAACCCTGCGCGTTATAGAAATCGAGCAGCAGTTGCTTGTCGTCGGCAAACTCCTTGGCCTGGTACTTACCCGAGTTGAAGAACTTAGGGAATTTCTTCTCCTTGGTTTTCTTGAACTTGCCCTTCAGCTTGCTGTCCGAGAAGGCCGTGTTGCCCACAAAGTCAATCTCCTTGATTTTGACTTTGGCACCCTTGTCCACATTGATGGCCAGCACCACGCTGTTCGACAGCGACGAATCGGGCCGCTGCACAATGTTGACTTTGGTGTCGAGGAAGCCCTTATTGGTGTAGAACTTACGCACCTGCGAGCGGGTGTTGCTCAGCAGCGCGTCGGTTACCACCTTGCCCCGGATGAGCTTGATTTTGTTTTTCAGCTCCTCGGCCTGGCCCTTGCTGATGCCCTCAAACACGAACTTCGAGAGCCGGGGACGTTCTTTCAGGTTGAAATCGAGGAACACGCGCGTGCCTTCTACACGGGCAATGCTCACGCTCACATCCCCCAGAATGCCCTGGTCCCAGAGCCGGCGGATGGCCTGCCCGATTTCCTCGCCCGGAATCGTAATAGGGTCGCCCACCTTCAGCCCCGAAAGGCCAATGAGCGTGTTGGGGTCGAGGTAACGGGCCCCGCTGATGGTGATACCGCCCAGCGTGTAGCGCTGGGGTTCGTCGGCCGTGCCAACGGCCGCCGGCGCGGCAACCTGGCCCAGGGCCGTGGTGAGCGGGGCCGTGCCCAGCGTGAAAGCCAGGGCGGCAACCGGAAGAATCTTATGGTAGGGAGAACTCATCTGCGATTACGAAACGGTTAGCTGCTCACTGGTTTTACCGAACCGACGCTCCCGCTGCTGGTAGGCCCGCAGTGCGTCGTAGAGGTGCTGGCGCCGGAAATCGGGCCAGAGTAAATCGGTAATGAACAGTTCCGTGTAGGCCAGTTGCCACAACAGGAAATTACTTATGCGTTGCTCGCCGCTGGTGCGGATGAGCAGTTCGGGGTCGGGAATACCGGCCGTTGAGAGAAACCCGGCCACGGTAGCCTCCGTAACCTGCTCGGGCTGCAGCCGGCCGGCGGCTACCTCCTCGGCAATACGGCGGCTGGCCTGGGCCAGGTCCCAGCGGCCACTGTAGCTCAGGGCCAGCACCAGCGTCATCCGGTCGCCGTTTTTGGTTAGCTCGATGGCCTCCGCCAGTTCCTTCTGGCAAGAGTCTGGCAGGTTCTCAATCTGACCAATAGCCTGCAGCCGGACGCTGTTTTTGAGCAATGTGGGCGTTTCCTTGCGGATGGTGTGCACCAGCAGCTGCATCAGGGCCATTACCTCGTGCGCCGGACGGGCCCAGTTTTCGGTCGAGAAAGCGTAGAGCGTCAGGTACTGCACGCCGGCTTCGGCCGCGCCTTCCACCGTCTCCCGAACCGCCGTAATGGCGCTCTGGTGGCCGAAGATGCGCAGGCCGCCTTTCTGCTTGGCCCAACGGCCGTTGCCATCCATAATTATGGCAACGTGCGCGGGAATATTTTTGGAATCAATCTCGGACCGGACGGCCATTGGCGCTTTTTGCGTAAAGAGGCCGCAAGTTACGTAAATGGTTGCATTCCATGTCCGGCAATACAACCGCTGCCCGCAAGCTGCCAACATACACCGGCCCCCACTACAAGGTGTAGTGGGGGCCGGCCAGCTTAACAGGGGCTCTAAAGCTTCAGAGGCTACTTCTTCCGGGCCTTATCGTCGCGCTTATCGGGGCAGTGAAGTTTGTAGAAGGTGTACGAAACGCTCACCCCGTTATAGAAATACCAATCCTGCGTGTGCGGGTTGCCCAACACATCCGTCTGCCCGCGGGTCTTTCCATCGATGTGGTCCAGGTCGTCGGTAAACGTTTTGCGGGCGCCAACCTCCAGCCCCAGGTTCCAGTGGGTAGATAGTGCGTACTTGAACCCCACTCCCACCGGCACCGCCAAACTCAGGACGCTGCCTTTTCTATCGAGAGAGGGGAAGTTGTTGCTTTTTACTTCGGTGTTGGCATAGAAGCCCGCTACTCCGATGAATACATACGGAGTGAAGTGCACTTTATCCTCCCGGGTATGGAAGTCGAAGAAGTTGTATTCGATGCCGCCCGAAAGTTCCAGCAAGCCTCCCTTCAGGTGCGCATCGCGGTAGACTGCCAACGGCAACGGGTTGCCGTTGAGGCCCCGCACGTTGCGGTCGTCGGCCCGGAGCATACCGCCCGTCAGGGCGCCGCGTACCGTAACGGCGCCGGTAAGGTCGCGGCGGTAGAACGCCGTCAGGGCCGGGCGGTTGTTGCGGAACTGGTAATGTGGTGCTAGTTCGCCCTTATACACGAGTCCACCCAAACCCAGCCCGATTTCGCTGGTCGTCTGCGCCCCGGGGTTCTGGGCCTTGGCAGTATGGGCAAAAAAAACACTCCCCATCGACCCAAGGCCAATAAGGAGTGCTTTCAAAGTAGTTGCTTTTGTCATTAGACTGACTGGCAGTTAGGTAATACGGCAGCCAGTATTGTTGGCTACCGGAATTTGGGGTTGCGGACCTTGGGAGCAAGAATATAGTTCACCGAGATGCCTAGGGTAGTGTACCAGTCTTTCTCATTGCTCTTACCACGCATCTCGCCGCCCTGCTGAGCCTTAGTATATGTACCTGCAAACTCGCGGGTTATATCCCAACCAAAGTACTTCGCATCATCTGAACCCAAGGACTCGCGCTTGTCTACATAGTTGCCGCTTACGTCATCTAGGTAGTCAGTGAAGGTTTTGCGAAATCCTAGCTCCAGACCTACATCGAAGTTCCGATTTAGCTTATAACGGGCACCGGCACCAAAAGGAATAACGAACTGAGTCAGCCCATAAGTCTTATCCTGGCCTTCGGTTCTTAATGGCTGGAGAGCTACAATATCCCCTGATTTATTTTCGCCTTTAGGGTTGTGATGAATAACCCCTACACCACCAAACAGATATGGCACAAAGTCAGGGCGCTTGATATAGTTATTGCGGTTTTCTACCAGATCAAAGGTACCCACGGCAGCCAATTCCAGAATATCGTTGCGGAAATTCATGTTCCGGTTGTAACGGAATTTGGCATCCCGGTCATTCTGATCAGCGGCCTTCGAGTCTTCACCTGTGATACGGCCGTAAGAAAGCGAGGCACGGGCGGAAATTCTAGGCGTGAAACGGTGGCTCAACATCAGGCCGATGTTGGGGCGGGTGGCGCCGGCGCGGAAGCTGGGAATGCTTGGCTTGGGCGTAATATCGCCGAAGTAGTTCATGGCATTCAGCGAGACACCAACCGTGTTGTACTGCTTGCGCTTGCTGAACTGCTGCGCATCAGCATCCGACGCCAGCAGCGTGAAAGCCAACAGCGGAGCGGCGGTAAGGGCGAAAAACTGCTTCATACTAGGGCGTTATTTAAAATAGCGGTTTCGGAGAGAGGGCTCAAAACTGTAAAATTCACAGTTTCAGCCGAAGACAAAAGTAGGGCTTCGCGGGAACTAAAAAAAGAAATGTCCAAAAAAAGCCCTAAACCGGCACGTCGGCAGGATTTCTCCGGTCGAGGCCCCAGTTCAATTTGCTGCGCAAGGTACTCAGGAAGTTAACCTGATTTAGTTTAACTAGCTGAACGTTGAAATTCTCCCGACGAACAGCCACCTGAATACCGGCTTCGACGGTGCGGGAGCGGGAATCGAGCGACAACAGGAAATTGTTGCTCCTTCCCTCAATTTCGAAGGAAATCACGCTCCGGTCGGGCACAATCAGCGGCCGTACATTCAGATTGTGAGGGCATACGGGAGCAATAACAAAATTGTTCGTTTGAGGCAACATTACCGGTCCGCCGCAACTGAGCGAGTAACCGGTTGAGCCGGTGGGGGTGGCCACAATCAGCCCATCGGCCCAGTAAGAGTTCAAATACTCGCCATCAATGTAGGTGTGCACCACAATCATCGAAGAGGAGTCGCGCTTGAGGATGCTGAACTCGTTGAGGCCAAAATTGATGTCGCCGAACGTATCGGGGTCGGTATCGACCCGGATGAGGCTGCGGTCTTCGAGCACGAAATGGCCCTTGAACAGGGCATCAATGGCTGGCAGAATGGCGTCGGGTGAGATGGTGGCCAGGAAACCCAGCCGGCCCGTATTGATGCCCAGAATCGGGATTTGCAGCGCGCCTACGTACGTCACGGTGTCGAGCAGCGTACCGTCGCCGCCGATGCTGAGCACGAACCGGCAGCCGGCCAGCGAATCGGAGCGGCCGAAGCGGCTGATGCCTTCGGGGATGGTGAGGTACTGGCTGAGGTAGTCGTGAAAGCCGTGCTCGATGCGAACTTCGGCCTGGCGGCGCACCAAATCGTCGAGTAGCGCCTGCAGTACGGGGGCCTGCTGCTCGGCGAACGGCTTGCCCAGAATAGCTATTTTCATACTGACAAGATAGCGCGAGCCGTTTTAACCGGCGTCATCAGATGGGAAACTGAGTGCGGAAGAACAGGCCGCCCTGCTGCTCGCGGGTGCGGGCGTATTCCAGCGTAAACACCCAATCGTAATAAGTAACCAGGTGCAGGCCGATGCCGGCCGAAGCCAGCAGGCGGTTGGGCAATCGATTGGTAGCCGGCACGTGCCGCTGCCCGACGTAGCCCACATCGGCAAAGGTATTTAAATAAAAGGCCAGCGGAATATTGTTGAACCGGCTGCTTTGCAGGCCGTTCAGGCGCACCCGGCCCAGATCGAGCAGGCGTAGCGACAGGCCCTGCTGCAACAGCCCGAGCCGGCGGCCCTCCACCACGTAGGCATCGTAGCCGCGCACGAGCAGTTCGTAGCCCAGGGCCCGGTTGTCGGGGTAGGCCAGGGAGCGGGCTACGCGCAGCTGGCCGGTGGCGCCCACGGCGTAGTAGAACGGGCCACCCAGCGGGACGTAGCGGGCGTAGCGGCCGCGCACGGTGAGGCTGCCGGGCGTGCGGCCATCCAGAAACGAGCGGTAGCCGACCTGCAGCTGGGCATATTGACCACTGAGCGGATAGGCGAAGGTGTTGCGGCGGTTGAGCGTGGTAGTCAGGGCGAATTCCAGGTACTCGCGCCGGGGTCCGTTGAGGAAGTAGCGCGGGTTGTAGTAGAGCACTGAATCGGACACCTGCTCGCGGTGGTAGGAGGCGTCGAGGGCGGCCAGCAGCTGCACGGTGCGGCGCCAGCGCAGGCCCACGGTGGCATACTGGCGCTCGATGGGAAAGGCGTCGTCCTGGCGCAGGTTGCGCAGCTGGTCGCCGGTGGTGGCGTAGTCGAGAGCGTGGCTGCGGTAGTAGGAGTAGCCCGCGCCGAAGCCCAGCCGGCGGCGGCGGCCATAGCCGGGCGCCTCGTAAAACAGCTCGTACTTGCGGTTGAAGCCCAGTTGCAGGTTGGCCAGCAGCTGCTCATTGCGCCCCCGGAAGTTGCGGCGCACCAGGTGCAGGCCGTAATCTACCCGCTTCCAGCGGTCGGGGCGGTCGAGCCAGGAGCGGAAGTTGCGGTCGGCCAGCGAGAAGATGGGCACCGGAAACGTGTACCAGCGCTCCTGAAAGCTGTAGAGCACCGTCAGCTCGCCCGCCCGGCAGCTCGTTGTAACCAGCACCTGATGAAACAGCTGCAGGTTGAACAGGCGCCGGCGGTTAAGTTCGAGCCGGCGGGCCAGCGTGGCGGCAGCCAGCGTGTCGCCCTCGGCAAAATCCAGCTCAGCGCGCAGCACCACCTCGCGGGTAACGTGGTTGCCCACGAACAGCACCTGCCCGACCCGCAACTGCGCCAAGCCGGGGCACTGCGCCTGCACCAGGCTGTCAGGCCCCACGCGGCGCAGGGTGTCGGGCAGCGGCGAGGCCAAAGTTGCGGTACCCGCCGAAACGGGCACAGGCGCCGGGGCCGCCGACGAGGGCAGCCAGCTTAGCAGCAGCGTCAGAAGAGTAAGCAGCACTCCGTTGGCCGGCTCAGACGTTGAGGTAGCGCAGCAGGGCATCGTAGCGCTGCTGTTCGTCCTCGTCGGGCTCGCCCACGCCGCTGAACTGAGCCGTGATGGAGTAGCCGAACCGCTCCAGCGTGGCGATGATGCGGGCCAGGTTGGGCGTATTGAGCTTGAGCGTCAGCCGGATGCGGTAGGGGTCGTGCTCGTCCTGGGCCACGTGGGCGCTCAGGATCTTGGCGTCGTTTTCCTCCACGTAGCGGCTGATCTGGGTGAGCGAATAGTCGCGCTCTTCCATGCTTAGCACCAGAATGCCGAGCTGTTCGCTGGCCACCGGCACCTTGCCAAACGCGGCCAGCGTGTCGCTCACGGTCACTACGCCCAGGTATTCGCGCTGGTCGTCGAGCACGGGCACAAGCTGGATGTTGTTCTGCACGGCCAGCTCGATGATGTTGTAGAAGTGCTGGTCGTGCTGCACGTGCACATCGGCGTACTGCAACTGCAGGCTGCCCAGCAGGCGGCTGCCGCTGTCCTCGCTTTCCTCATCGAACAAATCCGACTCGGTCACGAGGCCGCGGTAGAGGCGGTCGTCGAGCACGGGCAGCTGGCCGACGTGGAATTCCTCCAGCCAGCGGGCGGCCTTCTCCGTGGAGTCCGTCACCTTCAGAGGCGGTACCAGCGGGTTCAGTAAGTCTTCGGCGAGGATGGAATTCATGAGCAGAGCAGAAAAGCGGGTGCCGGCCGTATAAGCTACATTCGGGCCGAAAGTTTAGGCGGGCTCGCCGGGACCCGTGCTAGATAGAATACTTCCTGCCAAAAACCAAAGAGCCGGCCGCCCGGCCGGTGGTTGCATGGCGCCAGCGGCCAGCAAAGCTACGATACCGGGCGGGCCGTGGTTTGGGTCAGGAACTGATTGAGCACCAGGTTGAACGCGGCGGGCCGCTCCATCATGGGCGCGTGGCCGCAGTGGTCGAGGAAACGCAGCTGGGCGTTGGGCAGCAGCCGCTCGAACTCGTGGGCCACTGTGGGCGGCGTAATCGTGTCGTTGAGGCCCCACACGAGCAGCGTGGGCACCTGGATGCGGCTTAGCTCCTCGGACAGGTTGTGGCGCTGGGCCGAGCGGGCAATGCTGATAATGCGCAGGCACTTGGCGGTGGAGTTGGTCACGTCGAACACCTCATCGACCAACTCGCGGGTGGCCACGGCAGGGTTGTAGAACGTGTAGGCCACGCGCTCCTGCACGTAGCCGTAGTTGCCGCGCTTGGGGAACGAGCCGCCCATGCCATCCTCGAACAGGCCGCTGCTGCCGGTGAGCACCAGCCGCGCTACCCGGGCCGGGTTCTGCAGCGCGTACACCAGCGCAATGTGGCCGCCGAGCGAGTTGCCCAGCACCGTGCAGGGCTCCAGCAAGCCGATTTCGGCCAGAAATTCCTCCACGAAGCTCACCAGCCCCGGCACGCCTGCTTTCAGCAGGGGCATATCGTAGATGGGCAGCAGCGGAATAACAACGCGGTAGCGGGGGCTGAATTCGGCAATCACTTCTTCCCAGTTGCTGAGCGCCCCAAACAGGCCGTGCAGCAGCAGCAGCACCTCGCCGGAGCCCTCATCTACGTACCGAAACTCGCTTTTCTCCTGAATCCGCAACGTCATCTTTCACTAGCCAAATAAACCGGCCGGCGGGGCCGGAGCGGTAGTTGCAATGATACAACTCTGCACCCAATTGCCGAGAATTGCCAGCCCGTGGGTGGTCAGCAGGGCCTCGGGGTGGAACTGTACGCCGTGCAAAGGTAACGTGCGGTGACGTAGGGCCATGATTTCAGCCCGCTCATCGGCCGTGACGGCCAGCGCCTCCAGCGCGGGCGGCAACTCGCGCACGGCCAGCGAGTGGTAGCGCGTTACGGGCATGGAGGCCGGCAGGTCGTTCCAGAGTACGTCGGGCACCGTCCAGTTTATGTCCGACACCTTGCCGTGCATGGGCCGCGCGCCGCGTACCACTTCGGCCCCGAAAAACTGCCCCAGCGCCTGATGGCCCAGGCACACGCCCAGCATCGGGAGCCGCTGGTGAAACGCCTCGATAACGGCCAGCAGGTTGCCCGCCCCGGCCGGCGTACCCGGCCCCGGCGACAGCACGACGGCTTCAGGCTGCAGGGCCCGCAGCTCGGCCAGCGGCACGTCGTTGCGGCGCACCAGCACCTCGCACTCCAGCTGCTCCAAGTAGTCGAGCAGGTTGTAGGTGAAGGAGTCGAAGTTATCGAGCAGCAGCAGGCGCATTTAACAGGGCTTAGTGCTTCGTATTTAGCGCTTAGGTCGTTCTGTTGGGCAGGTTTTGGGGCTTGCAGGCAGCCTAAGCACAGGGCGCTATCAACTACGCTCTAAAATCAGAACACTTCCCGCAAACGCGTGAGCAGGGTGCTGGCGAAGGGCAGCACGAAACCCACAATCTGCAGCGCTACGGGCGTGGCCTGGCGCACGAAGGGCAGCACCTGCGAGTCGGCGGCCAGTTGGGGCGAGATGAGCGGCACGCCGGCCGCCTCCACGCCGTAGAGCAGCAAACTCAGGCCCAGCACCCACTTCAGCATGCCGCCGATGGCCCCGCCCAGGTTGTCGAGAAAGCCCAGCGGCGTGAGGTGCACGGCCGTTTTCAGCAGGCCGCTGAGCAGGTGCACGCCCCAGCCAATAGCGGCAAACACCAGCACAAACGACACCAGCGGCAGAAAGCCGAAGGCCTCGCCCACGTAGTGGCGCACCAGCGGAATGGCGTCGTTGAGCAGGGCCAGCCCGCCTACCAGCCCCAGCACCAGCGCCAGCAGCGTGGCCACTTCCAGCAGCAGCCCGCGCCGGTAGCCCTGCACGGCCCCCACCCCCAGCGGAATCAGCAGGAAGATGTCGAAGGTGGACATGAGGGATGGAGGATAAGCGGGCGAAGGAACTGGGGACTGAAAAGAACGTCATTCAGAGCGAAGCGAAGAATCTCGCTTGCATTCGTTGCACGACAACCGCGCAACAATTCACGCGAGATTCTTCGCTTCGCTCTGAATGACGTTCTTTACAGTCCCTAGTCTCAGGCTAGAAATTCGTGTTATTCAGCAGGTGGCTGACGGTTTGGGAAATGGCGCGGCCGTCGGCCAGGCCGGCCAGCTCGCGGGCGGCTACGCCCATTACTTTGCCCAGGTCGGAAGGGCCGGTAGCGCCCACGCGCTGGATGATATGGACGAGCTTTTCGGTCAGCTCAGCTTCGGAAAGCTGCTTGGGCAGGTACTCCTCGATGATGGCCAGCTCGTTGAGCTCCACTTCTTCGAGGTCGGAGCGAAACTGTTCGTTGTAGGTCTGGGCAGCCTCGCGGCGCTGCTTGGCCTGCTTGGTGAGCAGCTTCATCTCGGCGTCGGGGGTGAGGGCGGCGCCGTGCTGGCCCTCGGCCGTTTCGGCCAGCATAATCTGCGACTTGATGCTGCGCAGCGTGGTCAGGCGCAGCTTGTCCTTGGCCAGCATAGCCTTTTTGATGTCGGCGTCGATGGTTTCTTTCAGAGACATAGTTCGGGGGAATAGGAAGATGCGAAATTACGGCTTAATCCGGGACGCCGCGCAGCCGTAATACGGACTGGATGTCAACTTAAACGGTGGCCGGGCTGTTGGGGCTCCGTATCTTTACGGCCCGTACTTTTCCTGCAGCCTGCCCCCGGTATGACGAAGCTCAGCGTAAACATAAATAAAATAGCCACCCTGCGGAATGCCCGCGGCCACAACCGCCCCGATTTGCTGCAGGCCGCCCGCGACATCGAGCGGTTCGGCGCCGAGGGCATAACGGTCCACCCCCGCCCCGACGAGCGCCACATCCGCTACCAGGACGTGCGCAACCTGAAGGCCGTGGTGAAAACCGAGCTGAACGTGGAGGGCAACCCCACGCCCGATTTTCTGGATTTGGTGCGCGAAGTGCGGCCCGAGCAGGTGACGCTGGTGCCCGACGCGCCCGACGCCATTACCTCCAACGCCGGCTGGAACACCATTGAGCACCAGGATTACCTGCGCGGCATCGTGGCGGAACTGAAGGGCTTGGGCTGCCGCGTGAGCATCTTCCTCGACCCGGTGGCCGAACTGGTACGCGCCGCTGCCACTACCGGCACCGACCGCATCGAGCTCTACACCGAAGACTACGCCCGCCACTACCACGCCGACCGCGAGGCCGCCCTGCTGCCCTACCGCGAAGCCGCCCAACTGGCCCAGCAGCTCGGCCTGGGCCTCAACGCCGGCCACGACCTCGACCTCGACAACCTGGCCTACATGGCTCAGCACCTGCCTGGCCTGGCCGAAGTCAGCATCGGCCACGCGCTGGTGTGCGACGCGCTGTACCTGGGCCTCGAAAACACGGTGCAGCTGTACCTGCGTCAATTAAAAGTGAAACCCTAAAAGGCGAACAGGCGCGCTGGCCCGCCCACTTCTGCGTTGGTCGGCTGATCGGAAAATTCCTTTTCTCCTTTTCACTTTTACTTTTTACTTCTATTTAGATGCCCCGTCTCGCCCTGCCCGATTTTCTGCAAACCGACGCCAACGGGCCCGTGCTCGATGTGCGCGCGCCGGTCGAGTACGCGCAGGGACACATTCCGGGGGCCGTCAGCTTTCCGCTGTTTACCGACGACGAGCGCGCCCGCATCGGCACCACTTACAAGCAGCAAAGCCAGGACAAGGCCGTGCTGCTGGGGCTGGATTTGTTTGGGCCGCGCATGAGCCAGATGGTGAAGCTGGCCGGCAAAATCGCGCCCGACAAGCAGGTGCGGGTGCATTGCTGGCGCGGGGGCATGCGCTCGGGCGCCGTGCAGTGGCTGCTGGAGCTGGCCGGTTTTCGGGTGCAGCTGCTCGATAAGGGCTACAAGGATTACCGCCGCTGGGCGCTGGCCGAATTTGAGCAGCCCCGGGCTATGTGGGTGCTCGGCGGCCTCACGGGTTCGGGCAAAACCGACGTGCTGCACGCGCTGGCCGCCCAAAATCAGCCCGTACTCGACCTCGAAGGACTGGCGGCCCACAAGGGTTCGGCCTTCGGCAGCATCGGCCAGCCCGAGCAGCCTACGCAGGAGCAGTTTGAAAATGACCTGGCCGCCCGGCTGGCGGCCTTGCCCGCTGAGACCCCATTTTGGGTCGAGGATGAAAGCCGCGGCATCGGGCGCGTGGCGGTGCCGGGTGGGTTGTTCGAGCAGCTGCGCACGGCCCCGCTGGTGGTGCTGGAAATTCCGCGCGAGGTGCGGGTGGCCAAGCTGGCCGACGAGTACGGCCGCCAGGACCCGGCCGCGCTGGCCGCTTCGGTGCTGCGCATCCGCAAGCGCCTGGGCGGGCTGGCCACCAAGGAGGCGCTGGCCGCCATCGGGGGCAACGACATGGAGAAAATGGTCAGCCTCGTGCTCGACTACTACGACAAAACTTACTCGCACGGCCTCGACGGCCGCCCCTTCGTGCGCGTGCCCTCCCACACCTGCGACCCGGTAGTAAATGCCGGGCTGGTGCTGGCGGCGGCGCAGGCATCATTTCCCGCAGAGGCGCGCAGAGGTTGACGCAGAGGCTCGCGGAGGTCGTTCTCTGCAAACCTCTGCGAAACCCTCTGCGCGCCTCTGCGGGAACCCTAACCAAAACAATCATGAAAGAAACCGACCAGATTCGCCTGACCCAGTACAGCCACGGCGCCGGCTGCGGCTGCAAAATTGCGCCCAAGGTGCTCGACCAGATTCTGCACACCAGCCTGCCCCAGCCCGCCCACGACAAGCTGCTGGTGGGCAACGCCTCGCGCGACGACGCGGCCGTGTACGACATCGGCGGCGGGCAGGCCGTTATCAGCACCACCGACTTCTTCATGCCCATCGTCGATGATGCCTACGATTTCGGGCGCATTGCCTCGGCCAACGCCATTTCCGACGTGTACGCCATGGGCGGCCGGCCCATTATGGCCATTGCCGTGCTGGGCTGGCCCATTGATAAGCTGCCGCCCGAAGTGGCCCGCCGCGTGATTGAAGGCAGCCGCAGCATCTGCGCCGAGGCGGGCATCCCGCTGGCGGGCGGCCACAGCATCGATTCGCCGGAGCCCATTTTTGGGCTGGCCGTTACGGGTTTGCTCGACATCCAAAACCTCAAGCAAAACGACACGGCCACTGTCGGCTGCGAGCTGTATCTGACCAAGCCGCTGGGCGTGGGCATGCTGACTACAGCGCAGAAAAAAGGCATTCTGCGGCCCGAAGACGAGCAGCTGGCTCCCCAGAGCATGATGCTGCTGAATAAAATCGGGGCTGAGCTGGGGCCGCTGGAAGCCGTGCGGGCCATGACCGACGTGACGGGTTTCGGGCTGCTGGGCCACCTTTCGGAAGTGTGCGAGGGCAGCAACCTGACGGCCGAAATCGAGTTCGGCAAAGTGCCCCTGATTCCGGAGGCCGCCGCTTACTACGCCCAGAAGTCGATTCCGGGCGGCACGGTGCGCAACTGGGACTCCTACGGCCACAAAATCGGCGAGGTAACCGACGAGCAGCGCGCCTGGCTCTGCGACCCGCAGACTTCAGGTGGCCTGCTTGTGTGCGTGGACCCCGCCGGCCGCGAGGCGGTGCGGGCCGTGTTCGGGCAGCACGGGCTGGCGCTGGAACCCTTCGGCACGCTGCGCGCCCACCAGGCCGATGAGCCCTGGATTATCGTGCGCTAGGTTGGCCCAATGAAGCTTCTCGCCTTCCTGCGGCCGCTGCTGGAGGCGGCCGCCTTGGTGGCGGCCGTGGTGCTGGGGCTGCGGCTGATTACCGGCTTATTCAGCCGCAAAACCTACGTGTATCGGCTGCACTACGCGCGGCAGCTGCGGCTGCTGTTCTGGCCGCTGCTGTGCCTGGGCGTGGGTTTGCCGTTTCTGGGCGCCTTTTTTTATGCCGATGCGCTGGCCCCACACGAGTGGGCGCTGCTGCTGCTCATGGCGGTAGTGGTGCTGGGCTTTGCGGGCCCGGCGCTGCTGCTGCACCTGCAGTACGCGGCCCGCAACCTGCACACCGCCCTCGTGTTCGAGCCCAAGCAAAACCGGCTGGAAGTGTACGAGGGCGCTACCCGGATTCCGTTTGAAAAGCACGACCTGCTGCGCGTTGAGCGGGTAACCTGCCGCTCGCGCCGGGCTTTCTGGAACTCCTACGACTACCTGCGCCTGCACCTGCGCGATGGCCAGACGGTTACGCTGACTTCGGTGCTGACTGATTTAGGGCCACTGACGGAATTTTTGCGCAGCACCCCGCTCGAAAAACGGCAGGTCTGGGCCTGCTGGCTCTAGCCGCTCAGGCGCCTCAATGGTTGCGGGTCGCCCTTACAGTTCTGCTTACAGTGTTGGCGGATGTTACGGGCAATATCCGGGCGGCTGACGGGCCAACCTGGTGCCACCCTGTTGCGTTAGCGGGGGCAGCGCAACAACCCGCTAACCCGCGCGTTGATTGACAGTTGCAAAAGGCTATATTTAGCCGTCATCAGCGCCGCACCGGCGCCGGGTCGCGCCAGCGCCAGCAAGTCTTTTCTATTATCCGTTGCCGATGCGGTGCCTTCTGCTCGTTGCCTTGCTGCTCAGCAGCCTGTGGGGACAGGCGGCTTCGGTGCGCGAGCTGCGGCAGCAGCTGCAGACCCAGCCCGCCGACACCGGCCGCGTACGGCTCCTGAACGAGCTGTGCTACCGGCTGCACGACAACCACCCCACCCAGGCGCTGCACTACGGCGAGCAATCGGTAACGCTGGCCCGCGAAATAACCGACCGGCCCGGCCTGATGCGCGGGCTGCTGGCGCTGGCCAGCTGCTACGCCAACCTCGCCGACGGCCCCCACGCGCTGGAACTGCAGCAGGAAGCCCTGCTGCTGGCCCGGCAGCTACGCTCCAACGATGGGCTGGTGCGCAGCTTCACGGGCATGGGCAGCGTGTACCACGAGCGCAACGACACCTCGGCCGCCCTGCGCAACTACCGCCGGGCCCTCAAGTACGCCTACGAGCCCGACGTGCGGGTAAGCTCGCAGCTCGTGCTGTTCGGCAACCTCGGCAACCTGTATTTTACGATGCGCTACCGCTCGCGGGGGATGCTTTTTACCCGCCGGGCCCTGGCGCTGGCCCGCCGCCACGGCGACCGGGCCGGCGAATCGCTCTACCTGGCCAATCTGGGCACCTATTATCTGCAGATGAAGCGCCTGAACACGGCCGAAGGGCTGCTGCGCAAAGCCGTGAGTTTGCTGGAGCCGCTGCCCGGCCAGCGCTTCGAGGCCGGCCACCTGGAGCTGCTGGCCACGGTGCTGGTGCTCAATAACGAGCTGGATGAGGCCGAGGAGCTTACCCAACGGGCCCTGACCCTGGCCCGCAGCCTCGACTACCAGGAGCGCGTGCTCGATGCGTATAGTCTGCTGGCCGATATCAGCGCCGCCCGCCACGACTACGAGCCGGCCTACGAGTGGCAAATGCGCTTTCGCAGCCTCAACGACAGCCTCAACAGCCGCTCGCGCCTGCAAACGCTGATGGCCCTGCAAACCCGCTACGAAACGGCCGACAAGGAGCGCATAATTCAGCAGCTCACTGACCGCGAAAATGTGATGCAGCAGCGCAACCGCGCCCAGGTGGGGGCCATTGTGGCGCTGCTGCTGGGGCTGGGCGCCGTGGGGCTGCTCTACAGCAAGCTGCGCCGCAGCCGCGCCGCGCTGGCGTCCAACAACCAGACGCTGGAAAAGACTTCGGCCGAGCTGCGCCAGGTAGCCGCCTCCAAAGACCGCCTCTACGCCATTGTGGCCCACGACCTGCGCGGCCCCGTCACGTCGTTTGCCAGCGTTACCGAGCTGATTGATTTCTACCTGCGCCAGGGCGACGAGGCTGGCCTACGCCGGCTGCCCGAGCTGGTGCGCCAATCGGCCCAGCAGCTCAACCACCTGCTCGACAACCTACTCAGCTGGGCCGTCAGCCAGACCGGCGAGCTGGCCTTCCGGCCCCACGCGCTGGCCGTGGCGGAGTTGTTCGAAGGCACGCACCGCCTGTACGCCAACGCGTTGGAAGCCAAGCAGCTTAGCCTGCACCTCGCTGTCGAGCCGGGGCTCACGCTGTGGGCCGATGCGCACATGACCCAGACGATTCTGCGCAATCTGGTGGGCAACGCGCTCAAGTTCACACCCGCGAGCGGCGAAATCTGGCTGGTCGCCGCGGCCGGTGCCCCCGGCCAGGTAGAGCTGCGCGTGGAGGACACGGGGCCCGGCATGCCGCCCGAGCAGGTGGCCGCCCTCCAACACACCGAGGCCCTGACTCCGCCCCTGCAGGGCCCGCGCTCGGGCACCGGTCTGGGGCTGCAGCTGTGCCGGGCCTTCGCCAGTCGGCAGGCCGGCTCGCTGCGCATCGAAAGCACCGTTGGCCAGGGCACTACGGTGCACATTACGCTGCCGGCGGCCCCGGCGGCCCCGGCGGCCCCGGCGGCCCCGGCGGATGAGGAGGTGAAGGGGTGATGGAGGTGATGGGGGGAGGAGGTGAGGAGGTAACGGGGTGAGAGGAACTGTCATTCTGAGCAAAGCGAAGAATCTCGCGTGCCAAAGTAATTTCTGACGACAGAGTTACCATTGCACGCGAGATTCTTCGACTTCGCCTCCGGCTTCGCTCAGAATGACAGTTCTTCTCCCCCATCACCGCCCATCACCTTATCCCCCCATCACCTCCATCACCTCATCCCCAACCCATTTCGCTATTTTTGCGGCCTATGCTGCAACTTCACTACCGCGAACTGGGGCAGGGCACCCCGCTGGTTGTCCTGCACGGACTGTTTGGCACCCTTGATAACTGGCAGACGCTGGGCCGGCGCTGGGCCGAGGCCGGCCACCGGGTTATTTCGGTCGATTTACGCAACCACGGCCGCTCGCCCCACTCGCCCGACCACACCTACCCGGCCATGGCCGCCGACGTGCTGGGCCTGTTCGACCAGCTCGGCCTGGGGCCCGATACCACGCTGCTCGGCCACAGCATGGGCGGCAAGGTAGCCATGCGCTTCGCCCTCGATTACCCGGCGCGGCTGGCCAGGCTGATTGTGGTGGACATTGCGCCCCGCGCCTCCGATATGCGCCATCAGGATGAGATTCTGGCCGGCCTGAACTCGGTTGATTTCACGCAATGCACCAGCCGCCAGGCCGCCGACGACGCGTTGGCCCGCCACATCGCCAGCTTCGGCGTGCGGCAGTTCCTGCTCAAAAACCTGTACCGCCAGGACGATAACTCGTTTGCCTGGCGCGTCAATCTGCCCGTGCTCACGGCCGAAATGGCCCACATCGGCGCCGAAATAACGGCCGCGCAGCCCTTCCTCAAGCCGGCCCTGTTCATCAACGGTGGCACTTCCGACTACATCGACGCCAACGACAAGCTGCACGGTATTCCGGCCCTGTTCCCCAACTCCCAGGTCGCCACCGTGCTCGACGCCGGCCACTGGGTGCACTCCGAAAAACCCGACGAGGTATTCGGGCTGGTGCAGACGTTTATGGCGCAATAAGCGCGCTATTGTTCCTCTTCTGATTTTCCCGCTATGCCCGGTACGCTCTATCTGATTCCGACCATTCTGGCCGACGACACGGAGGCGCAGACGCTGCCGCCGCAGGTAGCGACGCAGGTAGCGGCGCTGTCGTGTTTTCTGGTGGAAAACGCCCGCACTGCCCGGCGCTTCATCAAGCGGGTGGCGCCGGCGCAGGTTATCGAGCAGCTGCAAATCAGCGTGATTGACAAGGATAGCACCGAGGCCCAGGTGCAGATGGCGCTGCAGCCCGTGCTGCAGGGGCAGGATGCGGGCGTCATTTCGGAGGCTGGCTGCCCCGGCATTGCCGACCCCGGCGCCGAGCTGGCCCGGCGGGCCCACCAGCTGGGCATCCGGGTGGTGCCGCTGGTGGGGCCCAGCAGCCTGCTGCTGGGCCTGATGGCGTCGGGCCTGAATGGGCAGAGCTTCACGTTTCACGGCTACCTGCCCATTGAGCGCGCCCCACGGTTGGCGGCGCTCAAGAAGCTGGAGCAGCAGGCCCTGCAGCTGCACCAGACCCAGCTGTTCATCGAAACGCCCTACCGCAACCTGCCCCTGCTCGACGACCTGCTGAGCGCCCTGCACCCCGGCACCCGCCTCTGCGTGGCCGCCAGCCTCACGGCCCCCAACGAGTTCATCGTCACCGATACCGTAGCCGGCTGGAAAAAGCGCCCCCGGCCCGATATTCACAAGCAGCCGGCGGTGTTTTTGGTGGGGCAGTAAGGCGTTTGTCATTCTTCGCTTCGCTCTGAATGACAAATTCCCTAACCAGCTCAGCTCATCAAACTGTACACCAGCCAGGAGGCCACGTAGGCCAGGCCGGTCATGTACACGAGCTGGAGCATGGGCCATTTCCAGCCCTTGGTTTCGCGGTAGGTGGCGGCCAGCGTGCTCATGCACTGCATGGCGAATACGTAGAATACCAGCAGCGAAAACGAGCGGGCCGGCGTGAAGAAGGGCTGGCCGTAGATGTCCTTTTCGGCGGCCAGCTTCTGCTGCACCGTCAGTTCGTTGGCATCCTGGCCCACGCTGTAAATCGTGCTCATCGTGCCTACAAATACCTCGCGGGCAGCGAAGGAGGTTATCAGCGAAATACCGATTTTCCAGTCGAAGCCCAGCGGGCGGATAACCGGCTCCAGCACGTGGCCGAAGACGCCGGCGTAGGAGTTTTCGAGCCGTTCGGAGGCGACGTGGGCCTCGGTTTCGGCGGGCGTGAGGCGCTGGGCAGCGGCGGTAGCGCGCGACTGGGCTTCGACCTGCTCCAGGCGGCCGGGCGGGCCATAAGTGGCGAGCACCCACAGGATGATGGAAATGGCCAGAATCACCTTACCGGCCTGAAAAACGAAGGTTTTTACCTTCTCCACGATGGTGATGCCCACGTTTTTCCAGCGCGGCCAGCGGTACACCGGAAACTCCATAATAAAGTAGCTCCGCTCACTGCTGCGCATGAGCAGCTTCATGGCCCAGGCCGAGAAAATAGCCGCGAAAAAGCCCAGCAGATACAGCCCCATTAATGCAAAGCCGCGCAGATTGAATATGCCCAGCACGGTTTCGTCGGGCACCACCAGCCCGATGAGCACGGTGTAGACCGGAATGCGGGCCGAGCACGACATGAGCGGCGTGACGAAGATGGTGATGAGCCGGTCTTTGCGGTTTTCGATGGTGCGGGCGCTCATGATGGCCGGCACGGCGCAGGCCACACCCGAAATCAGGGGCACAATGCTCTTGCCGTTCAGCCCGAAGCGCCGCATAATCCGGTCCATCATGAACGTGACGCGGGCCATGTAGCCGGTTTCCTCCAGCACCGCAATAAAGGCGAAGAGCAGGGCAATCTGCGGAATGAAAATCAGCACGCCGCCCAAGCCCGCCAGCACGCCCTCGGTCAGCAAACTGATCAGCGGACCGTCGAAATTAGTTTGAATGAGGCTGTTAATCCAGGCCACGCCCTGGTCAATCAGCTCCATGGGGTAGCTGGCCCAGGCGAATACGGCCTGGAACATCAGGAACAGAATGCCGAAGAAGATGGCATAGCCCCACACCCGATGCGTGAGCACCTTGTCGAGGCGGTTGCTGTAGGGCTCGTTCTGCTCGGTGCGCGTCACGGTCACGCAATTCAGCAGAATCTCGTTGACGCGGGTATAACGGTCAATCGTTTCCTGGGCCTGGCGGGCGGTGGGCTGAAAGTCGTACTGCGTCGTCAGCTCCTCGATGTAGGCGCGGTCGTCGGCGCTCAAAAAGGCCAGGTGGCGGTACTGGTGGGCGTAGTGCAGCGCCAGGTAATCGTTGTGCAGGTTGAAGTAGTAGCGAATCTGCCGCACCATGGGCAGCAGCTCCTCCTCGGGCTCGTAGAAGCGCATGGTGGGCGCGCCGAGCGTCTGGCTCATCAGAATTTTGAGGGCCGCAATGCCCACGCCCTTGCGGGCGTTCAGCGGCACCACGGGCACGCCCAGCTCGGCTTGCAGCGCGTCCACGTCAATCTGAACGCCGTGCTGGCCGGCCGTATCGAGCATGTTCAGGGCCAGGATGGCGGGCAGGCCCAGATCGGCCAGCTGCGTGAACAGCAGCAGGTTGCGGCGCAGGTTGCTGGCGTCCACCGTCACCACCACAAAATCGGGGTACTGCGGGCTGGCGCGGTCGTAGAACAGGCTGGTAATCACCTTCTCGTCGAGGCTCTTGGGGTAGAGCGAGTAGGTGCCCGGCAGGTCGATGATTTCGGCCCGCAACTGGGGCGTGAGCTGGCTGATGCCGGTTTTGCGGTCGACGGTAACGCCGGGGAAGTTGCCCACCTTCTGGTTGAGGCCGGTGAGCTGGTTGAACAGGGAAGACTTGCCCGAGTTGGGGTTGCCCACCAGCGCAATGCGGGCCAGCAAACCGCCCGCCCGAACGGCGGCCGCTTCCAGGCGCGCCGTCGAGCCGGCCACGCCGGCCGGGTCCGTGATAATATCTTCCCCGCTCGTCATTCAGCTTTCTTTATTTCAGCAGAATAGTTGCCGCCTCGCTTACCCTGAGCGACAACGTGTAGTCGCCCTGCTCGCCCACTACCAGCGTAATGGGGCAGCCCAGCGGGGCGCGGCTGTTGAGGCGTACCTGGGTGCCGGGAATGCAGCCCATTTCGAGCAGCTTGAGGGCCATTTCGGGGTCTTCGAGGCAGCAAATGGTGGCCGATTCGCCCAGCTTGAGGTCTTTCACGCTGCGGCGCGCGGGAGTGGCAGGGGCGAGGACGGAACGGTTGGGCACGGCAGGGAGCTATTTAGATTCTCTTCAAACAAAGATACTACCCTTTTAGGTTTCGGCCAAAAACGCCCGCCCGGCCCCGGCAGGGAAAGTGCCCGGGTAAGTAGCTGACCTATAATTATTCCCAAGTGAAATTGCATTAGTATAAATATTCTTGGAAGTATTGCGTGAGATGCCTATTTTCATTGTAGTTTTGGCATATAACCTATTCTGTTTACCCATGCTCCAACGTTTACTTGCCCTGTTGTGCCTCTTTTTGGTGCTTCCCCTGCTTGGTTTTTCCCAGGAGGCTAAAATTACCGGCCGCATCGTGGATGACGCCAGTAAGGAGCCGATTCCGTTTGCCTCTATCGGTCTGAAAGAGGAGCAAACCGGCGCCCTGACCAACGAATACGGCTTCTTTCAGATGGCCATGCCCCAGAAAAACCCCCAGGACTCGCTGGTGGTCGTAGCACTGGGCTACCGCCGCAAGTCGGTGCTCATCAAGCCCGGCCAGAAGGTGCAGGATATGATTATCGAGGTGAACAAGCTGGCCGTGAAGCTGGAAAACGTGAACGTGGTCAGCAGCGCCAAAATCAAGAACCTGGGCCTGGGCTCGCGCTCCAACACGCCCGGCGAGGGCATGATTCAGGGCATGCCGGGCAGCCAGTACGCTTTCTTCGTGAAGAACGAGAAGGGCAAAACCCTCGGCAACGTGCGCACCGTATCGTTCTACATCGGCGAAAACGGTTTCCCCCGCGAGCCGTTCCGGGTACGCCTTTACAAGGCCGACGGCAACTACAACTCGCCCAACACCGACCTGCTGACCGAGAACATCGTGGTATCGGCCCCGAAAGGCGGCGAGTGGTACACCATCGACCTGACCGAGTATAATATTGAGGCGCCCAAGGAAGGCTTCTTCGTGGCGATGGAGTGGATTGTGAGCGGCGACAACTTCTACACTGTCAACTTCATGGACAACTACACGCCCTACGGCCAGATTCTGAAGCCCACCTTCGAGTACAAGGAGGCCCTGACCTGGAACTACACCATGGGTCGCGGCTGGAGCCTCATCACGCTGGCCAACGACGGCAAGCGCTACAACGCCATGATCCGCGCCGAAGTCGACCAGATCAAATAGGACCACGGATTAGCCCGGATTTTTTCGGATTTCACGGATTTTGTAGACGGCTCAAAATAGCAAAAGCCACCCCAATCGGGGTGGCTTTTGCTATTAGGTTTAAGTGGAGGCAGGACGTTGGAGGATTGAGACCTTCGACCTTCCGTCTACAAAATCCGTGAAATCCGAAAAAATCCGGGCTAATCCGTGGTCCTATTTGAGCACGGCAATTTCTACGCGGCGGTTTTGCTGGCGGCCGGCGGCGGTGGCGTTGGAGGCAACGGGGGCGGTTTCGCCCATGGGCTCCAGGCTCACGTTGGCGGCCTTCATCATGCCGTTGGTAGTCAGCCACTCTTTTACGGCGGCGGCGCGCTCCTTGCTCAGCTGCAGGTTGTAGTCCTTGTCGCCGCGCGAGTCGGCGAAGCCCAGCACGCGCACCTGCTTGCCCTGGTAGCGGCGGCCGATGGAGGAGCTGATCTGCGACAGGGCACGGGTGGCGGTGGGCTTGATAACGGCCTTGTCGGTGTCGAAAAGGATGTTCTCCTCGATGCCGTACAGGTTCAGGCGGTCGTTTTCACGCACCTTCACCTCGGGCAGGTCGATTTCCTCCAGCTTGGCGTCGCGCAGATCGGCGTCGTTCACCGTGAAGGCTTCACCCATCTCGTCTACGGCGTTGCCGGCGGCAGCGGCGCCTTCTTTGGCGAGGCCCTCGGCCGTCTGCCCGTCGCGGAATACAACGGCCGTATCGGCCGTGGCTTCGGCGGCCTGGTCTTTTTCAGATGGGTTCTTAAGGTCGGAGCAGGAGGCCAGCAGCGCAACGGCGGCCAAGGCTGGGAGGAAAATCTTTTTCATGGGGAAAAGAAAGAAGGGAGAGAAAGGAATTTGGTTTTTTTGCTTTACGGCCGGGCGGGCTGTTGCGTTCGGCCCGCCCTCATCAGGGCTTGCCGCTGATATTGCCCTCCATCACCCACGAGCGGATGATCTCCTGGGCCTCGGGCGAAAACGTGGGCCGCTGCGCCCCGTTCACCACGGTCCAGGTGCTGGCCGGGCCCTGCAGCAGGTGGTTTACCTCGGGCAGTTTGCGGCTGGTTACGGTGCGGTTGGCTTTGAGGGCTTTGGTGAGCAGCGGCAGGTTGCTGTCGGGGTTCACGCTCAGGTCGGCGGTGCCGGCCAGCAGCAGCACCGGGCACTTCACGTTTTCGAGGCCGGTTAGCGGGTTGAAGGCCAGGTAGTCGCGGTAGCGGCGGGTGGTAAGCTGGCTGGCGCTGGCCCGGGCCGTCAGCGAGTCCATGCCGGCGTTGCTCTGGCGCAGCATGTTGGCCACGATGGCGCGCGCCTGGCCGGGGTTGGGCGTCTGCTGAATCACATCGACCATGGCCTGCTCGCGCTTGGTCAGCGCCGCCAGCTGGGCATCGTCGGCGCCCATCGAGCGCAGCAGGTTTACCTGCTGCTCCACCGTCAGCCGGGCGCCCGACTGGCCGTGGGCGGCCAGGGCCACCACAAACGACGGCGGCATAGGCTGAGCAGCGGCCAGCAGCGCCGCGTTGCCGCCCAGCCCGTGCCCGATTACGCCCAGGCGGCTCAGGTCGACTTCAGGGCGGGTACGCAGGTAGCTCAGGGCGGCCTGCACGTCGGTTACGGTTTCCGAAACCGTGGCCAGCTGCCCGCCGGTTACGCCGGCCCCGCGGGCATCGAAGCGCAGCACGGCCATGCCGCGGCGGGTCAGGTAGTCGCCCAGAATGAACAGGAGCGGGTAGTTGTCAACGGCCCCTTCGCGGTCGTACACGCCCTGATCGGGCACCAGCACCACCGTCGGGAACGGGCCCTGGCCGGGCGGCACGCTCAGCAGGCCGCCAAAGCGCAGCTCGGCCGCCGGGTTCACGTACTGCACTTCCTCTTCGCGGTAGGGCGGCGTGAGGCGGGCCTTGGGCGCGGCGCTGATGGGCGGGGCCGAGTACGTCAGCGTCATGGGCACCGAGTAGCCGGGCTGCTGCCAGGTGCCGGTTACCTGCTTGCCGTCGGCCGTAAGCTGGCCGCTGAACTGGCTGCCCACGTCTTCGGCCTCGAAGCGCACCGAGTCGCCGGTGGCCGTTACGGCCACGGGCAGGCGGCTGATGCGCTGCTTGGGCACGTCGAGGGTGGCAAAGTAGGCCCCGTTGGTCAGGCTGACGAGCCGGAAAACTACCTCCAGCTCGCCGCCGGGCACTTTCAGCTGGCCCTTCCAGAAGCCGTCGAGGCCGGAGCCGGCCGCCCGGGCCGCCGGGGCCAGCAGCGTGAGCAAGGTGAGTAACAGTAGCAGCACCCGCCCGCCCCCGAAGGGACGGGCCGGCCGCAGATGGCGGGTATCGCTCATAGCAAAAAGGATGAGGTAAGAGCGGAGAAAAACAAGCCCCGGTTTCGCCGGCAGGCTATTTAACACCCAGCGTGTAGCTGGCCTTCAGGTAGAAGTAGCGCCCGGTGAGGGGCATCTGCTGCGACTGGTAGGGGAAGATGTCGTAGTCAGACGGCAGGTCGAGCGGCCGGCCGTAGGTCTGCTGGTAGTAGCGGCCGTATTCCTCCAGCGAGGCAAAGCCATCGGGGGCGTGGCCCTGGCGCGCGGCCTTGCTGACATTATCGGGGTAGATGTTGAACAGGTTGCTGACGCCGGCCGTGAGCTGCACGCCCTTGGCGGGCCGGTAGCTGGCCGTCAGGTCGGTGCTGGTTTTGCCGTGGAAGCTCATGTACACGCTGCCTTCGGGCAGAGCGCCAAAGTTGTAATCGTAGGTTTCCACCTTCCCGAAGTAGAAGTTGCGCATCAGCACGCTGAACTTGCCCAGCTCGTAGCCAGTGCTCAGAATCAGCTTTTCGCGCGGGTTGCCGGTTTTCAGCAGCGAGAGTTGGCGCTGGTCGATGTAGTCGTTGCCGGGCTGGTCGTCGTTCTGCAAGCTCCGGAACTGGGCCGGTACGCGCAGCTGCTTGATGGTGGTGCGGTTGATGTTGGCCGCCAGCGCCACATTGAACGAGCCCCGGCCCAGCGGACGGCGGTAGGTAGCCACGAAATCGAGGCCGCGGGTGCGGGTGTCGGCGGCGTTGGTGAAGAACTGCGCCTCGTCGGCGTTGGCGTTCAGCAGGGCCTGGTTGAAGGCCGTCCGGGTGCCGGTGCTGTCTTCGCCAAACAGGCCCGAGAGCAGGATGCGGTTGTCGATGTCAATCTGGTAGGCATCGAGCGTGATGGTCAGGTCGGGCGCGGGCGTGAACACGAGGCCGGCGCTGACGTTGCGCGACTTCTCGGGCCGCAGCCGGCCAATGCCGGCCGCCTCGGCCACGGGACTCTGGTTGTTGAAAATGCCGCTGTACTTCGGGCCCGAGCTGGTAGGCAGCAGCGTAATCTGGCGGTAGAGCACCTGCTGCAGGGCCGGCGCCCGGAAACCGGTGTTGTAGCCGGCCCGCACGGCCAGCGCCTTGCCCAGCTTGAGCCGCGAAGCCGCCTTGTAGGTGAAGGCCGAACCAAACGAACTGTAGTTTTCGAAGCGCAGGGCGCCCTCTACGGTCCAGCTCTTGGTCACGTCGGCCTCCACGTCGACGAAGGCGCCCACGTTGCGGCGCGAGCCGCTGATGACGGCACTCGGGTCGAAGCCGATAAAGCCCTGGGCGCCGGCCGAGGCCTCGTCCTTGCCCTGGCCATAGTCAAAGTACGAACCCTTTTCGCCGGCCAGAATGGCGTAGTTGTCGTTGCGCAGCTCGCCGCCGAAGGCCACGTTGGTGCCCGCCAGCGCCTTCGGAAACAGGCGCGTCATGGTGGCGTTGGTCACGTTCTGGATAAAGCGCAGACCGCCCGCCTTAAATTCGGTGGGCGAGTTGGCACCCAGCGTGCTGTTGAGCGTTTTGCTTACATCGTAGCGCATCTGGTTGGCGCCCAGCACGTGGCTCAGGTCGAGCTTCCAGGCTCCCAGCCCGATTTCCAGCCCGGCCACCGCCGAGCCGTCGTTGATGCGGGTGTTGATGCTGGGCTGGTAGCCGTTGGGGAAGATTTCGTCCACAATGTCGGCCTCGGCCGAGGCGGGCAGCACCCAGGGCGCGGCGGCCTTGCCCCGCCGGAAGTTGTAGCTGCCAAACGAGTACAGCCGCACCCGCTCCGACAGCGGCACGCCCAGGTTGTAGAGGCCGCGGGCGTTGGTTACCTGCGCGTCGCCGTTTTTCTGCTCGAAGTCGTCGTAGGTTTTGCCGTTGGCCGCCAGGGCCTTGCGCTCCTCCTCGGCATCGTAGGAGTACACCGGCCACGAATTGATGTCGCGGCGGTAGTCGCGGGTCGAGGAGCCGCGGTAGCCGGCGTCGGCCGTGAAGTTGAGGAAGCCTTTTTCACCCAGCTTCAGGCCGCGGTTGAGGCTGAGCAGGCCCGTCAGACCGTCGCCGGCGCTGGTCAGGCCGGTGCTCAGCAGCGCGCCGCCGCCGCGGTTGTCGTCCTTCAGGTTGATGTTGATTACGCCCGCAATGGCATCGGAGCCGTACTGGGCCGCCGCACCGTCGCGCAGCACTTCCACCCGGTCGATGCCGCTGGTGCTGAGCGCGTTCAAATCGTAGCCCACGCTGCCCACGCCGCGGCTGCCGAGCAGGTTGATGAGGGCCGTGGTGTGGCGGCGCTTGCCGTTCACCAGCACCAGGGCCTGGTCGGGGGCGAGGCCGCGCAGGCTGATGGGGTCCACGTGGTCGGCGCCGTCGGCCGAGGTCTGGCGGGTCGAGTTAAACGAGGGCACCACCTGGTGCAGCAGCTGGCTCAGGTCGGTCTGGGGTACCAGCGGCAGCAATTCGCGCATGTCCACCACGTCTACCGGGGCAATGGATTCGGCCAGCGTCCGGTCGGTGCGGCGGGTACCTACGGCCACGGTAGCCGGGCTGAGCACGTTGTTGAACTGGCTGGTTTTGCCGCCTTCCAGAAACACGTTGGTCAGCAGCTGGGTGCGGTAGCCTTCCTGGCTGATCTGCACGGCGTAGGGGCCGCCCACGAGCATGGTGTTGATGCTGAAGCGGCCCTGCTCATCGGTGCGGGCCGTGCGCCGCACGCCGGTCGGGATATGGATGGCCGTAATACTGACGTTGGCCAGATTGAGCTGCTTGTCGGAGCTAACCACACCGGAGATGCCCGCTGTAGCGCTGTTGCCTTCATCGGCCGCAGTCAGGCTGGGCGCATCGGCGGCAGCGGGCTGGTCGGCTGTCTGGGCTGCAGCGGCAGTAGCAAGCGCGCAACACCCTGCCACAAGCAGGGAGTGGGTAAAAGTTGAGGCCATACGGTATAATGGGGAATAGGTTTCCCTTTGCGGGATTTTTCGTCAAATATAGAATACCCTATCTTAATTTATCCTATTTTAAGACTAAATATATTAGCCCTTCGTCAGAACCCTAAAAAACCCCGGTCAAAAGCATTTTAATGGCGCTGAACCGATAGGTTGCCCACCATAAGGCCGCAACACTATGGCTTAAATAAGAAGCTAATAATCAACAACAACGGGCCCGCTCATTTTATTTTGGTAAATAAATTATGTAAATAATACCAAATCTATTCCGCAACGAATACCCGCTTCACCCGCTCACTTACATTCGTCAGCAATTCGTAGGCAATGGTGCCGATGCGGGCCGCCAGAGCGGGCAGCGGTAGCCCCTCGCCAAATACCACGGCCGCGTCGCCGGCCCGCACGTTGGCAATGGCCGTTACGTCGGCCATGCACATATCCATGCACACGCTGCCGACAATAGGGGCGCGCTGCCCGCGGATGAGCACCTCCCCCACCCCGCTGCCGAAGCGCCGGTCGTAGCCGTCGGCGTAGCCGATGGCCAGCGTGGCAATGCGCCGCTCGTGGGCCGTGGCCTCGCCGCGGCGGCCGTAGCCTACGGTGTGGCCCGCGGGCAGGGTTTTCACCTGCGAAACCGTGGTGCGCAGGGTGCTCACGGGCCGCAGCGCGTCGGGCTGCTGGCCGCTGGCCTCCACGCCGTAGAGGCCGATGCCCAGGCGCACCATGTCGAACTGGGCCTCGGGGAAGCGCAGGATGCCGGCCGAGTTGAGCGCGTGCTTTATAATGGGGTAGCCGATGATGCGCTCCAGCTCGGGCGTGAGGCGGGCAAAGGCGGCCAGCTGGCCCCGCGAAAAGCCGTCGTGGCCGGCTTCGTCGGCGCTGGCCAGGTGGGTGAGGGCGCTGGCGACGGGCACCAGCGCGGCGTTGGCGTGCAGCAACGCGCCCAGCTCGGCCACGTCTTCCTCGCCGAAACCGAGGCGGCGCATGCCGGTATCGAGCTTGAGGTGGATGGGTGGCAGGGGGGCCTGGGCGGCGGCTTCGAGGTAGGCGGCCAGCAGCTCGAAGGAGTAGATTTCGGGCTCCAGGTGGTACTGGCGCAGGGTGGCGAAGGAATCGGGGGCCGGGTTCATCACCATAATGGGCAGGCTGATGCCCTGGCGGCGCAGCTCCACGCCCTCGTCGGCATAGGCTACGGCGAGGTAGTCGGCGCGGTGGAACTGGAGCAGGTTGGCCACTTCCATCGAGCCGCTGCCGTAGGCGAAGGCCTTCACCATCACCATCAGCTTCACGCCGGGGCGCAGCTGGCGGCGGTAGAAGTTGAGGTTGTGCACCAGCGCGTCGAGGTTGACTTCGAGCACCGTGCCGTGCAGCTTTTGCTGGAGCGCAGCCACCACCCGCTCGAAGCCGTAGCGCCGGGCCCCCTTCACCAGCAGCAGCTCCTGCCGGAAATCATCGGCCCGGAAATCGGCCAGTAGCGCGTCGGTATCGGGGTAGAAACGGGTGGGCAGGCCCGCAAAGGCGGTTTGGTGCCGGCTGATGTCGGGGCCGACGCCGATGAGGCGCGCCACGCCCGAGGCGGGCAGCAGGGCGGCCACGCGGGCGTAAAGCTCGGTGCCTGCGAGGCCCGATTCGAGCACGTCGGAGAGGATGAGCGTGCGGGGCAGGCGGCGGGGCTGGCGGCTGAGCGCGTCGAGGGCCAGGCGCAGGCCGGCCAGGTCGTTGTTGTAGGTGTCGTCGAGCACGTAGCAGCCGTTGAGGGCCTGCTTCATCTCCAGGCGCATGGCCACGGGCTGCAGGCGCTCCAGCCGCCGCTGGATTTCGGCGGGCTCCAAGCTGCGGTGTAGCAGCACCATAAGGCAGTGGAGGGCGTTTTCCAGGGAAGGCTCGTCGGCGAAGGGCAGCGTGAAGGTGTGCGAGTCGGCCCCGGTCTGCTTGAGGCGCAGCACGGTGCGGTCGGCCAGCGTTTCCTTTACCGACACCAGCCAGCGGGCCTCGCCGGCTTCGTACACGGCCCGCTGGCGCGTCCAGGCGGCCAGCGCTTCGGGCGGCAACTGGCGGCGGGCGGCGGCGTGTACCAGCGGGTGGTCGGCGCAGTAGAACAGCGTGTCCACGTCCGCAAACAGGCGCATCTTCTCACTCACCTTGTCTTCCCAGGAAGCAAAACCGGCGTCGTGGGCGGTGCCCAGGTTGGTGAAGATGCCCAGCGTGGGTTGGATGACCTGGGTTAGCCGGGCCATTTCGCCGGGCTCGGAAATGCCGGCCTCGAAGATGCCCAGCGTGTGCCGCTCGTTCAGCTCCCACACGCTCAAGGGCACGCCCACCTGCGAGTTGTAGGAACGCGGGCTCTTGCACACCAGCTCATCGGGGCTCAGCAGCTGGGCCAGCCACTCCTTGACGATGGTTTTGCCATTGGAGCCCGTGATGCCGAACACGGGCAGCGCGAATTGCCGCCGGTGCCAGGCCGCCAGTGCCTGCAACGCCGCCAGCACGTCCTCCACCACCAGCAAACCGGCTTCCGGATAGGCCTCCAGCCCGCCGGGTAACGCCACGCCGGCTTCTACCACAAACTGCCGCACGCCGGCCCGGTACAGCTCGGGCAGGTAGCAGTGGCCGTCGTGCTGGGGGCCGCGCAACGCGAAGAACAGGCTGTCGGCGGGCGTTTCGACGCGGCGGCTGTCGAGCAGCAGCCGCTGCACCGGGGCCGGGGCAGCGGGTTGCTGCAACGCGGTGCCGCCGAGTAGCGCGGGCAGGTCGGAGAACTGGAGCATGGGGCAAAAGTAGCGTCCGGGCGGTTCGTTTCCGGTTGACTGTTATTTGAGAGAACGAAGTCAGGCGGCGGGACCCGGCCAACCTGCCCGGTTAGTTGTTCGGCCGAATTATTTCTTGTTCATGGCCTGCTCCGGCTCGGGGTCGTCGAGTACGTCGTGGATGTAGAGCATTTTCACCAGCACCAGCAGCATGGCCACGAGCGGCGTGGCCAGTAGCAGCCCCAGGCCGCCCGTGAACACGCCCATAATCACCTGCGAAATAATAACCAGCGCGGGCGGCAGCTCCACCATGCGGCGCTGCACGAGCGGCGTCAGCAGGTTGCTTTCCACGAGCTGCACCACGGCGTAGAGGGCCACTACGTACAGGGCCATATCGGGGCCCTGGGTGAGGGCCAGCAGCAGCGCCGGCACCAGCCCCAGCAGCGGCCCGAAATTGGGAATAAACGAGAGCAGGCCGGCAAACAGGGCCAACGTGAGCACCAGCGGCATCCCCAGCGCCCACAGCCCCAGCGCCGTCAGGATGGCCACCACCAGCATCGAGAACAGCTTGCCCAACAACCACCGAAACAGCGTGCTGCGCAGCTGCTCCAGTACCTCGCGGGCCCGCGCGCGGTGGCGCTTGGGCACGAGCAGCACCACGCCCTGCCGGTAGGGCGCGGGCTCGGCCATCATAAAGGCGCCGATGAACAGCACCAGGTATAGGTTGGCCAGCACCCCGAACGTCGACGACACCACGCCCATCGTATTGCGCAGCCAACTGCTTTTGTGGTTTATGATGCGGTCTTTCAGGGCTTCCTGGTCCGGAATCTGGTGCAGCAGGTCGCGGCCCCAGCTGTACTGCTGCAGCTGCTGCTGCACCCGCGCCGCCGACTGCGGCAGCTGCTCGCTGAGCTGCTGTGCCTGCCCGGAAATGCGCGGGGCCAGAAACCAGCCGATACCGGCCAGCAGCGCCAGCACCCCCAGCAGGGCCAGCAGCGTCCCCCACCCTTCCGAAAGCGGCGTGTGCCGCCCCAGCCAGCCGCCCAGCCCCCGGAAAAACACGGCCAGCAGCACGCCCGCCAGCACCAGCAGCAGCACTTGCAGGGCAGAGCCCACAAACAGCAGGCCCAGCACCACGGCCGCCACCAGGCCCACAACAATGCTCGCGCGACGGGTAAACCCGGGGGTAGTAAGGGATTCACTCATATAACTGGTAGCGTAACCACAACGGAAATACGAACTATACGCAGCCGGCCTGCTAAGGGCGGCGCCCGGCCGGGGCCACCGGCCGCCACCAATCTGCAAGAGTGGCGGCGGGGCTGCGGTTGAACATCTACTATCTTCGGGCTTCTGATTCCGACTTCCTTTCAAGCCGAATGACTACTCCTCTTCGCTCCGCGCCCGCGCCGCTGTGGCGCCGGGTGCTGCCGCACCTGCTGGCCGTGCTGTTTTTCCTGGCCCTGGCCAGCGTGTATTTCGCCCCCATTCTGTTCGAAAACCAGACCCTGGCCCAGCACGACATCGTGCAGTTTCAGGGCGGCTCGCACGAGGCGGCCCAGTTTCGCGAGGCCACCGGCGAGGAGGCCCTCTGGACCAACTCCATGTTTTCGGGCATGCCCACTTACCTCATCAGCACCCGCTTCCCGGGCGATTTGAGCATTTACCTGCACAAGCTGTTCACGCTCGATTTGCCGGCGGTGGTGGCCAACCTGTTTCTGGCGCTGGTGTGTGGCTACGCGCTGGGGCTGGCGCTGGGCCTCTCGCCGCTGCTGAGCGCGGTAGGCGCGGTGGCGCTGGGCTTCACGAGCTACAACCTCATTATTCTGGCCGCCGGCCACAACACCAAAAGCCTGGCGCTGGCCTACGCGCCGCTGGTGCTGGCGGGGCTGCTCGTCACGTTCCGGCGCAACAAGTGGCTGGGCGCGGCGCTGTTTACGCTGGGGCTGGCCATGAACATCCGCTCCAATCACCTCCAGATAACCTACTACCTACTGCTGCTGGTGCTGGTGTTTGGGGTGGTGGAGCTGGTGTTTGCCTTTAAGGAGAAGCGGCTGCCCGCGTTTTTCCAGCGCACGGCGCTGTTGGCAGTAGGCGCCGTGCTGGCGGCGGGCGTGAGCTTCGGCCGCCTCTACACCACGCTCGAATACGGCAAATACAGCATCCGGGGCCGCTCGGAGCTGACTACTCCACCGCCCTCAGCGCCCGGCCAGCCGGTGTCGCAGGAGCCGGTGGATGGCGGCTCGGGCCTCAACCGCGAGTACGCCTTCAGCTACAGCTACGGCATCGGCGAAACGGCCACGCTGCTGATTCCGAACTTCTACGGGGGCGCTTCGCAAATGAAGCTGAGCGAGAATTCGGCCACCGGCAAGGCCCTGGTGGCCGCCGGCGTGCCGCCCGTGCAGCTCGCCGACTACCTGGCCCAGATGCCGACCTACTGGGGCGACCAGCCCATCACGAGCGGGCCGGTGTACGTGGGCGCGGTGGTGTTTTTCCTGTTCGTGCTGGGGCTGATGGTGGCCGACCGGCGCACCCGCATCTGGCTGCTGGTGGGCACGTTGCTGAGCGTGGTGCTGGCCTGGGGCAAGAACTTCGAGACCTTCAACTACCTGATGTTCGACCTGTTTCCGGGCTACAACAAGTTCCGGGCGGTGAGCATGGCGCTGGTCATTGCCCAGCTGGCCATGCCGGTACTGGCGGTGCTGGCGCTGGCGCGGGTGCTGCGCGGCCGCCCCGGCTTCGCGCCGGCCGGCCCGGCCGCGCCCATCAGCAGCCACCCCAGCCTGGCCGCACTGGCCGGCCGGCCGCTCGATGACGCTGACACGACCTACCTGAAAAAGCACGTGCTGCGGGCCCTGGCCATTACGGCCGGCCTGTGCGTGCTGGCCTTCCTGGCCGGTTTGGTGTCCGATTTCGCGGCCCCCATCGATGCCCAGCTCCAACAGGGCGGCTTCCCGCTCGAAGCCATTCGCGCCGACCGCGCCTCGCTGCTGAACGCCGACGTGCTCCGCTCGCTGCTGTTTGTGGCGCTGGCGGGTGGGGTGCTGTGGTTTTTCCTGCAGCGCAAGCTGTCGGTGGGCATGGCGGCCGCGCTGGTGGGTTTGCTCACGCTGGTCGATTTGTGGGGCGTGGATAAGCGCTACCTCAACGACGCCAACTTCCAGCGCGAAACCGTGGCCGAGCAGTTCGTGCCCTCGCCCGTCGACCAGCAGATTCTGCAGGACAAGGACCTCGATTACCGGGTGCTGAACATGGCAAACCCCTTCAACGACGCCCAGACTTCCTATTTCCACAAGAGCATCGGCGGTTACCACGGGGCCAAGCTGCGCCGCTACCAGGACTTGATTGAGCGGCAGATTTCGCCCCAGCTCCAGCGCATCTACACCGAGAACCGGCCCGATGCGGCCCCGGTGCTCAACATGCTCAACACCCGCTACCTCATCACGCCACCCGCCGAAAAGCAGCCCGCCCAGGCCATCCACAACCCCGGCGCGCTGGGCAACGCCTGGTACGTGGCCCAGGTGCAGAGCGTGCAGAACCCCGACCAGGAAATCCAGGCCCTGACTACCCTCGACCCCGCCACCACGGCCGTCGTGGACGCCTCCAAGTTTCCGGGCCTGAAGGCCAGCTACCCCACCGAGGGCTCCAGCATCGCCCTGACCAAGTACACCCCCAACGCCCTCACCTACCGCACCACCGCCGGCCAGGATGGCCTCGTGGTGTTCTCGGAAATCTACTACGCCGATGGCTGGCAGGCCTACCTCGATGGCAAGCCCGTGCCGCACCTGCGCGCCGATTACGTGCTGCGCGCCATGCCGGTGCCGGCCGGCACCCACACCATCCAGTTCAAGTTTGAGCCCACCGCCTACGCGCTGGGCAACACCGTGTCGCTGGTTTCGTCGGTGCTCCTGATCCTCGTGCTGCTGGGGGCGCTCTACTACGCTTTCCGGGGCCGCCCGGCGGAGGAGCAAGGCGAACTGGTGGCGGGATAAGCGGGTCGACAAGGGACTTGTAGCCTCGGAGAGGCGGCATATCGATAGAAACCCAACATACCTGCCGGATAAAGCCCCAGCGGGGCGACACCCATCGTTCAATGGTCGGTATCGCCCCGCTGGGGCTTTACTTAGCTGCCTTCCTATTGGAGCCTACCGATATGCCGCCCCTCCGGGGCTGAAACAGTCGTCTCTATTCGCATATTACTTTCCTATTTTCAAAGTTGAGCTCCGTTCTCATTTCCGACCTTGGTGAGCACCACGGCGTGCGCTTCCTGCTGGCCCGCGACGAGCCGACGCACCCGGAATTGCCGGGCAACAAGTGGCGCAAGCTCAAGTACAACCTGCGGGAAGCCGACCGGCTGGGCCTGAACACGCTGCTGACCTTCGGCGGAGCCTACTCCAACCACCTCGCGGCCCTGGCAGCGGCCGGCCGCCTGCTGGGGCGCCCCACCATCGGTTTTGTGCGCGGCGACGAACTGGCCCACCGACCCCTCAACCCAACGCTGGCCCGCGCCCGTGCCGATGGTATGGCGCTGCACTTTCTCGATCGTGAAACCTACCGCCGCAAGCACGAGCCGGACGTGCTGGCCGAGCTACTGCACGAAACCGGTCCGGCCTACGTGCTGCCCGAAGGTGGCTCCAACGTGCTGGCCCTGCCCGGCTGCGCCGAACTGGCCCAGGAACTGCTGACCCGCCTCGATTTCGACGTACTGGCCGTAGCCTGCGGCACCGGCGGCACGCTGGCCGGCCTGCTCACCGGCCTGGCCGGCCAGCGTCAGGCCCTGGGCCTGGCCGCCCTCAAAGGCGCCGATTTCCTGCGCGCCGACATCAACCAACTGACCCAGCAAGCTACCGGCCGCACCTACCTCAACTGGGAGCTACGCACCGACTACCACGGCGGCGGCTACGCGAAACTCGGGCCAGCGCTACGGCAGTTTATCGTTAATTTCCGACAACAGCACGGCATCCTGCTCGACCCCATCTACACCGGCAAGCTGCTTTGGGGGCTATTCGACCTGGCGGCCAAAGGCCACTTCCGGCGCGGCAGCACCATAGTGGCCGTGCATACCGGCGGGCTGCAGGCCTGGGCCGGGTTTGGCGGGGAGCCGGTTTAGGTGGCATAGTGGACGATGGAAAGGAATTGATGCTTGCTACAGTTCGTCAATAAGCAGGTTTTCTCGTATCCTTCCCCATACCCTTTCACTCCCTTACCGACTCCTCCCCAATGCCCAAACTACTGCGCCGTCTGTTGCCCCTGCTGTTTCTGGTGGGCCTGGGGTGGTTTCTCTGGACCAAAGTGCGCCCCGCGCTGGCCGACTTCGAGAATCCGCTCAACCCCGCCCCCCGCGTGACCGTGACGCACAACACGGTACTGCAAAAGGTGGAGGCGCTGGGCCGCATGGAGCTGGTGCGCTACGAGTTCCGCGACGTGGTGGAGTATAAAAAGAGTACTTACCGCTTTCTGCCCGATGCCAAAGTAGCCCTTATTGTGGCCGGTAACGCCATCGGCTGCCTCGATTTGCGCAAGCTGCGCCCCCAGGATGTGGTGCTCGAAGGCGACTCCATCGTGCGCGTGGCTTTGCCGGCGCCCGAGCTGTGCGTCTGGCAGATTGACCATAGCAAAAGCAAGGTCTATAGCATCGAAAACGGCTTTTTTCAGGATGCTGAATTAGTGGATGCCGGCTATAAGTACGCCGAAGCCAACGTGCGCCGGGCCGCCCTCAACTCCGGCATTCTGGCTCAGACTGAGCAGAACGCCCAGCAAATTCTGCGGCCTATACTCGAAACCATGACCGGCCGCCGCGTTATCCTGAGCCGGCAGATGCAGAACCCCACCGTGCCGGCCAAGCGGTAACGCGGCTGCCTAATCTGGCAGAGCGGAAGCAGTTTGTTTGAGAACCGCCTCATCCTTGGGCCCCAGGAGCGCCCGAACAACCGTCGCACAAACCGACCCGTAAGAAAACACCCCGCGCCCCTAAACGATGAAACGTACCGGAGCGCCCGGGCACACCCTATAACTTACGCCTGTTTACACCATGCTGGAAGCCAACACGCCTGCCCCCGATTTTGAATTGAATTCAACCCCCGACCAGAAACTGGCCTTGCACGATTTGCAGGGCCAGCGGGTGATTCTGGCCTTTTACCCGGCCGACTGGAGCCCGGTATGCGGCGACCAGATGGCGCTCTACAACGAAACCAGCAAGCTTTTCTCCAAGCACAACGCCCAGGTAATCGGTATTTCGGTCGACAGCAAGTGGAGCCACTTGGCGTTCAGCAAAGACCGCAACCTGCACTTCCCACTACTGGCCGATTTCGAGCCTAAAGGGGCCGTAGCCCAACAATACGGCGTGTACGATGAGCAAACCGGTGAAGCCAAGCGGGCTCTGTTTGTGCTCGATGAAAAGGGCATTATCCAGTGGAGCTACCTGTCGCCCGCCGGCATCAACCCCGGGGCCGATGGAATTCTGGAAGCCCTCGAAGAACTCGATAAAGCAAAAGCCTAAGCCATGAGTAACCAACTGAAACCGGCCATCGACGGCCACGACCACCGCCAAGGCCCCCAGGGCGCTCCGCTCGAACTTGTAGAATACGGCGACTACCAGTGTAGCTACTGCGGCGAGGCTTACCCGGAAATAAAGGCAGCCCAGCAGGCGCTGGGTGATAAACTGCAGTTTGTGTTCCGCAATTTCCCGCTGGCCGAAGCGCACCCGCACGCCCAGCAGGCCGCCCTGGCTGCCGAGGCCGCAGCGCAGCAAGGCAAGTTCTGGGAAATGCACGACGCTCTTTATGAGCATCAGGACCAACTCGATTCGGCCGGTTTGCAGCAGCACGCCCAACAGTTAGGGCTGAATTTGGACCAATTCCAAAGCGACCTAAAGTCTTCGGCCGTGACCGAGAAGGTGGAAGCTGACTTTGAAAGCGGAGTCCGTAGTGGCGTGAACGGGACACCCGCTTTTTTCGTGAATGGCCAGCTATACCAAGGAAACTGGCAGCAGGGCGAGCTAACGCGTTTCCTGGGAGGCCAGTTGCAGTAACGCGAACTCTGTAGTTCGCGTTACTGCATAATACCCGAACGAAAGCCGTGCTCCTACCCAAAGGCGCGGCTTTTATTCGTCGTCATCCTCGGCCTCTTTGCCCAGATCATCCAACGCCATTTTAATCAGGTCCTGCTCGTAGCCTTTGGTCATCAGGTATACCTGGATTTTCTGGCGGCGCTTGCCGGGGTGGCGCTCCTTTTCCTGGCGGTCCTTCTTTTCGAGCAGGTCCACCAGGTTCTGGTAATACTGGTCGCCGTCGATTTCCTTCATGCCCGACTTGATGCAGTAGTCGGAAATGCCCTTCTGCTTAAGCTCCTGCAGAATACGGCGCCGGCCCCACTTCTTGTTGCTGTAGTGGCCGCGCACGTAGGCCTGGGCGAAGCGCTCCTCATCGAGCAGCTTTTCGCGGCTTAGGCGGATGATGATTTCGCCCGCTTCATCCTCATTCAGGCCGTAGCTGCGTAGCTTGGCTTCCACCTCCTTCTGGTAGCGCTCCTGATAGGCGCAGAACTCGGCAATCTTGCGCAGGGCCTCGGTGGGGGTGTAAAATTTAGGAGCAGCAGGCTTGAACATGGCTAACGGGGGAGTTGGTAGGAGTAGCAGATGGGTTGAGTAAAAGACACGCCCCGGCGGAAAAAGTTCGGCATCATAGCCTCCCAGAGGTGTCCGAAAGTTGAACTATATATCTAATAATTAACATACTAACCCATCCGTAAAAACACTTAATCAATCAGAAGAAATACGTATTTACAAATCGGGCGCTCAACTTAGCCCCCGCCCGCCCCCGTAAACGGCAGACATTCCACCTTTATATCTGTCTCGACGATGAGCTCTACTACCTCCTTGCCGCCGGTCGTGCCCGGCACCCCCGATGCGCCGCGGCTGCCGCGCCGGTCCTTCCTCCGTTACTCTGGCGCTGGCCTGGCCGTGGGTGGTCTGCTGCTCGCCGGCTGCGATGATGACAACGACGATATTACCCCCAGCGGCACCATCGACGTAGGCTCGGGCGACAACGGCGTACTCAACTACGCTTATGCTCTTGAGCAGCTCGAAGCCGCGTTTTATGCCAAGGTGAAAGAAGGCGCTTACTACAAAAACCTGTCTGCGGGTCTCGAAAAGCAGGTGTTTGACGACCTGGCCATCCACGAGCAGATTCACGCCGACTTCTTCAAAACCGTATTGGCCGGCAAAGCCATCAAAGCCCTGGAGCCCGACTTTTCGAGCATCAATTTCAACGACCGCAACAGCGTGCTCGGCGCGGCCAAGTCGTTCGAAGATTTGGGCGTGGCCGCCTACAACGGCGCCGGCCGCTACATCCAGACGGAGGCTTACCTGCTGATTGCCGGCAAAATCGTGTCGGTGGAAGCCCGCCACGCGGCCCTGATCCGCGACCTGATCAACTACAACACTTTCGTAGCCTCCGACGTGGTAGACCTGTTTACGCCTACCAGCGGCACCAGCGCCCCAGGCGTAGGCACGGGCACCGGCAAAGAAAAGTCGATGAAGCCGACCGACGTGGTGAACATGGCCAACAAATTCCTGAAAGACGGCTCGAAAATCAGCGCCAGCAACATTAAATAAGGCGGTTCGTCGCCCCATCCACTTACTCGCCTTACCTCATGGACTTCTTTAAATTAATCTCCGATATCGAGCGGGTCGACCCCGAAATCTACGACCGCCTCGACTCGCGTCGCCGCGTATTCAAGCACTTCGGGCTGGCCGGCAAAACCCTCACGGCGGCCATGCTGCCCAACCTGGTAAGCGGCGTTTTCCAGCGCGCTTACGGTCAGGGCACGCTCAACGCCGACATTAAGGCCGTACTCAACCTGGCCCTGAGCCTGGAGTACCTGGAGTTTTACTACTACGATTCGGGCCTCAAAGCCACGGGCCTGATTCCGGCCGCTGACCGGCCGGCCTTCGAAATTATCCGCAACGACGAGTCGGGCCACATCAAGGTGCTGCGCGAGGCGTTGGGTGGAGATGCCATTCCCGACCCGGGCCGGGCCACGTTCGACTACTCGGGCGGCAAGGGCAGCGGCGACGGGCCGTTTGCCAAGGCTTTCACTGACTACGCGCTGTACCTGGGCGTGTCGCAGGCTTTCGTGGATACCGGCGTGCGCGCCTACAAGGGTGGCGCTACCAAGCTGATGTCGAACAAGGACATTCTGGAAGCGGCCCTCAACATCCACTCGGTGGAAGCCCGCCACTCCTCGCACGTGCGCACGGTGCGCCGCGGGGTGGCCGCCAACGCCGCCGCCACGTCGGTGCCCGGCGATTTGGCCAACCTCAACAAGCAGCCTAAAAGCTGGATTTCGGGCACCGACAACGGCGGTCCTTCGCCCAGCACCACGCCCTCGACGGCGGCCGTGTATGGTCCCGGCGTACCTGCCACCGGCGGCCCCACCGAACTGTTCTTCCCCGCCGACAGCAACACCACGCAGGCCGGCATCGACCTGCTGACGAACACGGCCGGCGCCACCGCCGCTTCGGCTTCGGAGGCGTTCGATGAGGCCCTCGATGCGGCTACAGTCAAGAGCATTGCCCGCAACTTCGTGGACGCCAAGAGCACGCTATTCATCTAAACCCGGCAGTTTGCTTTGTTAATCCTGAACAGGAGCGCCCCACCAGCGCTCCTGTTTTGCGTTTATCGGGTTCAGGCAACCTGTTTGGGCCGGATTGTATCTACCTTGCCGAAGTCTATGAACTTGTGAGGATTATGCGTTTTCTACTGCCGGGGCTCTGCTACCTACTGCTGTTACTATCGACCAGCGCGGCCTGGGGCGGCGTGGTGCGCGGCCGCCTCGCCGACCCGCAGGGGGCGGGCCTGCCCTTCGCCAACGTGGCCGTGCGCGGCACCACCACCAGCACCGCCGCCAACGAGCAGGGCGACTACCAGTTGCGGCTGGCGGCCGGCACCTACGAGCTGGTGTTTCAGTACGTGGGCTACCGGCCCAGCCAGCACACCGTGCGCGTGGCCGGCGGCGACACGGCCACGGTGCTCAACGTCACGCTCGCGCCCGAAAACTACCAGCTGCGCGAAGTGGTGGTGCGCGGCTCCGACAAAGACCCTGCCTACGCCATCATTCAGCAAGCCATGCAGTGGCGGCGCTACCACGAGCGCGAGGTGGCCGCCTTCCAGGCCCGCACCTACGTGAAGACGCTGGCCCGGTTTTCCGATGTGCCGGGCAAGATTCTGGGCCTCGTAAAAGTGGGCCCCGATATCAAGCCGGGCATTTTCTACTTGTCGGAATCGGTATCGGAGCTGAGCTTCCGGCAGCCGAACGTGGTGAAGGAGCGCATGATTTCCTCGCGGGTGAGCGGCGACGCGCGGGGCATGAGCTTCAACCGGGCCGGGGCCGGCGAGGGGCTGAACTTCTACCAGAACCTGCTGAAAGCCCGGTTTTCGGAGCGCGGCTTCGTGTCGCCGATTGCCTCCAACGCCTTCCTGTTCTACCGCTACGAGCTGGAGGGCAGCAGCCAGCGGGGCAACCTGCTGATTCATAAAATAAAAGTGACCCCGCGCCGCGCCTCCGACCCCGTGTTTGCCGGCCACATCTACGTGGTCGATGGCACCTGGCGGCTGCAGTCGGTGTCGCTGGATTTAAGCAAGAGCGCGCAGATTGACTACGTGGACCGCCTGCACATCGAGCAGCTGTTCGGGCCGGCGCCGGGGCCCTCGGACGTGTGGGTGATGCAGTCGCAGCGGATTACGGTCAACTTCACGGCCTTCGGGTTCAAAGGCAGCGGCTACACCACGGCCGTGCTCTCCAACTACCGCGTTACGCCCACCTTCCCCAACCGCCCCGCCCCCACCCTGGCCCCCACGCCCCCGGCGGCCGACGATGCGCCCGTAACCCGCGAAACCGTAGCCGACATCCGAAAGCAGAAACCTGACCTGAGCGGACTGAGCCGGGCCGTGCGCCGCCAGGCCAAAAAGGCCGAGCAGGCCGCCGCCCGCGACACCAGCGGCGTGGGCCGGCTGTGCAAGGGCGAGGTGATGCTGGTGGAAAAAGCCGCCAACGAGCGCGACACCGCCTACTGGGCCACCATCCGTCCCACCCCACTCACCGACGAAGAGCAGAAAGATTACCAGGTGAAGGACAGTACCGAAGTCATCCGCAAGTCGCGCCCCTACCAGGACTCGCTGGACCGCAAGCGCAATGAGCTGGGCTTCGGTAAGCTGCTGCTGACGGGCTACACCTATAACCGCACCTTCGAGAAGCGCAGCTGGTACGTGCAGCCGGTGTTCAACATCCTTCGCTACAACACCGTCGAGGGCGTGGTGCTCAACCCCGAGGCCACCTTCCGGCAGCGCACCGACGATAGGCGCTACTGGGCGGTTACGCCGAGTTTGCGCTACGGCTTCAGCAACAAGCTGCTGAGCCCGAGCGTGGAGGCCGAGTGGCAAATGCATCCGGTGCGGCTGGGCCGGCTGCTGGTGCGGGCAGGCCGCACCGTCGAGAATTTCGACCTGCAGAGCCAGCTCACGCCCTTCATCAACAGCTACTACACGCTGCTCGAAAACCGCAACTACGCCAAGCTCTATCGCCGCGACGGCGCGGCGCTGGGCTACCAGTGGGAGCCGCTCAACGGGCTCACGCTGCTGGCCCGCGCCAGCTACGACGTGCGCCGCGAGCTGTTCAACACCACCACCAAACTGCTGCGCGATAAGGAGAACCGGGCTTTCACGCCCAACGAGCCGGTGGCCGCCGAGCTGCCCGGCGGCACGGGCTTTGGCCGCAGCCGGGCCCTGAGCACCGAGCTGTCGGCCAGTTTCCAGCCCGGCCAGAAATACATTACGCGGCCCACCGGCAAGTTCAACCTGGGCTCGAAGTACCCGACGCTTTCCTTTTTGTGGCGGCAGGGCATTGGGGCGCTGGGCTCCGAGGTGCGCTACACACTCTTGCAGGCCGGCCTGAGCCACTCGGTGTCGTTTGGGTTGCTGGGCACGAGCAACTACCAGGTGGCGGCCGGTTTCTTCCCCGGCTCGCCCCGGCTGGAGTTCATGGATTTCCGCCACTTCCACGGCAACCGCACCTACCTGGCCGCCAATTTCAGCCAGTTCCAGCTGCTCGACTACTACCGCTACAGCACCGCCGACCGCTACGTGGAGGCGCACTACAACCACCATTTCAACGGTTTCCTGCTGAACAAAATCCCGCTGCTGCGTCGCCTGCAATGGCAGGAAGTGGCCTCGCTCAACTACCTCACCACGCCCGCCGCCGGCCACTACCTGGAGCTGGGCGCCGGCATCGAGCACGTGTTCAAAGTCATGCGGGTTGATTTCTACACCAGCCTGCAATCGGGCAAGCGCGCCGGCACCGGCATCCGGGTAGGCATCGGGATATAGCAGGGGTTGAGCTGCCAGCCCCAGCGGGGCGCCATATCGGTAGCAAGCAAAAGAGTCTTTGTTAAAAGCCCCAGCGGGGCGACACCCATCGTTGAACGGTCGGTGTCGCCCCGCTGGGGCTTTGCTTGGTAGGAGCGTTGAAATTTCTACCGATATGACGCCCCGCTGGGGCTGGCAGCTGGGGCTGGCAGCTACCGGCTCAGTGCCCTATTTCACTTCCTCAAAATCGACGTACTCGCCGCCTTTAAACTCCTTGGTGTCGGGCTCAGGGTGGGGCGGCACGTAATCGACGTGGACTTCGCCGGGGGCCGTGGCGGGGCGGGCGGCCGAGGGGCGGGGCGGTGGCTGGCTGAACGGATTCTGCCCGAACTGCTGGCCGAACTTTTTGGCCTGCTTCTTCACCAGCGCCCCCACTACCAGCCGCAACACCACGGGCAGAATGTAGCGGCTGACGAGCCAGATGACGAGCAGGATGATGAGGAATTTTACCATGACAACGAAGCCCGAAAAAGCGGGGCTCAGGAAACGGGTTGAAAGTAGAAATCGGCCGTAACGGCGCTGCGCAGCTGCTCTTCGGAACAGGCTACGAGTTCTGAACGCGCCGAGAGCACAAATGGTTTGTAGCCCAACTCGGCCAGCAGCGCCACCACTTGGCGGCGGTTTTCGAGGCCGTTGAGTTCCGTCTGAATCAGGGGCCGGCAGCGGCGCAGGGTGGCCTGCATGTTGGCAAACACCACCGACTCGAAGCCCTCCACGTCGCATTTCACGAAATCGAGGCGGGGCAGGTCGGCCAGCAGCTCGTCGGGCACGCGCATGGGCACTTCGTAGGTGCGGGCGTAGGTTTCGGTGGGGCTGCTGGCGGCAATTTTGGTCATGCCGTGGTGCAACAGGCCGGCGCGCTCGGGCGTGCCCATCTGCACGGTGGTGTTTTCACTGCCCAGCGCATACGGTAGCAGCGTAAGGTTGTCGTAACTGCTCAGCTGCACGTTATCGTGCCAAATGGCCTGGAACGCGGGTATCGGCTCCACGGCCAGCACCCGCCCGGTGGGGCCCACCAGCCGCGACAGCGCCACCGAGTAGTAGCCCAGGTTGGCCCCGATATCGAGGCACACGAAGCCGGGCCGCACTATTTTCTCCAGGAAAAACAGCTCGGGGTATTTGGCTTTGCCCCAGCCCGCGCCCACCAGCCGCAGGTACACGTGGCTCACGAGCCGGATGTAGCGCTCGAAGCCCAGCGTGCGCACCAGCAGTTTGCGAATCGATTTTACCATGCTACCCGCAAAGATGCCGCAAAGCCCCGGAACCGCCTAGCACCTGCCACCGAAAAAAAACCACCCGGCCCTTGCGCGTTGTGGGCCGGGCGTTCTATCTTTGCAGCCCCGGCGGGTCCGCTGCCGGGGTAAGCGCCTCTTTAGCTCAGCTGGTAGAGCAGCTCATTCGTAATGAGCAGGTCGTTGGTTCGAGTCCAATAAGAGGCTCACGTATTCCTTACCGGAGCACCCGGAAAACAGCCCCTCACGTCGTGTAGGCCGTTTTCCGGGTTTTTTGCGTCCGGGGGTTTCGGTGTTCCTGGGTGCGTTTCTTTCAACTCTGGGTGGGATTCACGCTACCCAATACGCTACCCTTTATGGTAACCCAATTCACGCTGCGGAAGCAGAAGCAAAACAAGGCGGGAGAGTGTCCCGTGTACTTAATGGTGTACTTCGACGGGGCCCGGCTGGCCTGCTCGACGGGCGAGAAATGCCGGCCGGCCGACTGGAACGAGGACCGGCAGCAGTTCCGCCGCTCTTACCCCTTCACCAATGAGGCCAACGACTTGCTGGCCCGGATGGCCGCCGACGTGCTCCAGTGGTGGCGGACTGTGCGGGCCGCGGGCGAGGTGCCCACGGTGGCTGGTCTGAAAGCGGTATTGCGGCCCGAGCAGGCTCAGGAGCAGCAAACGCCGGCCGTGCAGCCGGTGGCCGTGCGCTACGAGCAGTACCGGCAAGCCATGCGGGCGCGGGGCTATTCGCGCGAGACCTTGCGGCAGCACTTGGTGGCCCGTAACTGGTTTTCCGGGTTTGAGCAGTGGAGCGGGGAGCTACTGGACCCCGTAACCTACGATTTGGCCCGGCATGATGAGCTGTTGGGCTACCTACGGGAAGTGCGGAAGCTCGCGCCCAATACGATGTACACGGCAATTAAGGACCTCAAATCGTTCCTGCGTTTTCTGCGTGACGAGCGAGGCGTGGCCGTGGGCATCGAGCTGCGGAAGCTGGTGGCCAAGCCGGCCGATACGCCAAAATTGTACCTGTCGGCGGCTGATTTGCAGGCTTTGGCTTCGGCTATGCTGCCGGCCAACCTGGTGCCGACGCGGGACGTGTTTCTGTTCTGCTGCTACACGGGGCTGCGCTACTCCGATGTGTCGGCGCTGCATGCGGGCAACCTGCAGGAGTGGAAGGAGGGGCGGCTGTTGCGGCTGGTGCAGAGCAAGACGCGGGCAGGCGTGAGCATCTACCTGACGGCAGCGGCCTCAGCCATCCTCGACAAGTACGCCGACCCCGAGCGCCTGCGGCTGTTGCCGGTGCACCCGAACCAAGTGATGAACAAGTACCTGAAACGGGTGGCCCGGCTGGCGGGCCTGACGGGGGCCACCGACCTGGTGAGTACGGGCAACGGCGGTATCTCGCGCTCGGCGGTGCCCACCTGCGAGCTGGTGACGATGCACACGGCCCGGCACACTTTCGCCACGCAAAGCCTGCTGCGCGGCATGCCGGTAGAGGTGCTGCAGAAGGTGCTGGGGCACAAGAAAATCCAGACAACGCTTATTTACGCCAAGATTATCGAAGACTTTCAGCACCAGACCATGCGGCGCATCTGGGACGGTGAGGGGGCAACGGACACCTCGACGGGCCTGGACAGCCAGATATGCGCGGTGGAACCGGCAGCCTGAAACAGGTTAGGAGTTAAAACAGTGCGGCCCGCCATTCTGGTGGGCCGCTTCTGTATCGGGCTGTCCGTGCGGCCCCGGAAGCACAGGCCAAGATAATTCGACTGGCTGTTCTAGACTAAATCCATAACTATACACATATAAAATACAAATGTATAATTATGCTTATAATTGTACATGAATCCACTATTATTAATCCTCCTATGCGCTCTGACGTCGATGCCTGCGGCGTCGTCGGCGCAGGTCGTGCAGGCCTCCAAAGCCGTGCGGCAGCCGAAGCTGCCTGCGCCGGCGCCCCGTCGCGGGTCGGGGATGGAATTCGGCAGCGTGCGGCGGGTGCTGGATGGCGACACTTACGAGGTGCTGCTGCCGGCGGGGCTGGTTCGGGTTCGGCTGCTGGGGGTGGATGCGCCGGAACTGAGCCAGCCCTACGGGCGGCAGGCGGCGGATTCGGTGGGGCGGCTGCTGCAGGGGCGGGTGCTGGAGGTGGGACGGCTGGGGGTTGACGGCTACGGCCGCACGCTGGCCGGGCTGCGGGTGGGGGTGGCCGTGGGGCCACTAGCCGGGCCGTTCGTTCGACGGTGGTTGCGGGTGGATAGCCTGCTGGTGGCTCGTGGTTGGGCCTGGGCTTACGAGCCGGGCCGGTCGGTACCGGCCTTGGCGGGGCTGCAGGAACGGGCCCAGCGCCGCTACCGCGGCCTCTGGCGGTGCGGCCTGGTGGCGCCGGTGCGGCCGGCGGTGTGGCGGGCGATGAACAAACTGGAAAAACTGCGCTCCTGGGGTGGCTGCTCCTAGTAGTGTGGGCGCGCAAACAGCAGCCGAATTCTTTTCTCTCACTCTTTTTCTCTTTACAACGATGGCACGCATTTACAGCCCGTTGGGCAACATCCGCGGCTCGCTTGGCAACCTGACCTTCTCGGGCGGGGCCGGCGACAACCAGCTGCGCACCAAGATTGCCAGCAATGGCAGCAACACGCCCGCCCAGCAGAACACGCGCAGCCGCTTCAAGAAGCTGGCCGAGCTGTTCCGCTCGCTGGGCTCGACGGCCCGCGCCGGCCTGAAGCGGCAGGGCAACCAGTCGGCCTACAACCGCTTCGTGGGCCAGAACTTCTACAACACGGCCGCCGACGCGCTGAACGTGGCCAGCGTGGACTACTCGAAGCTGGTTATCTCGTCCGGTGCGGTGGCCCCGGTTACCGGCCTGACGGCGGCCGTGCGGGGCGACGGGGTGCTGCTGGTGAGCTACGCCGACAACAGCAACGGCAACACGGCCCTGGACACGGACCGGGTAAAGGTTATCCTGGTAAATAAGCAGACCGGCAACGCGGCCACGCCCGACGACGATGAGGCGACCCGCGCCGACGGGTCGGTGGAAATCAACACCGAGGGGCAGCCGGCGGCCGACCTGATGGTGCTGGCCTTCGCCTACCGCGCCGACGGGTCGGACGCTTCGCCCACCACCCGCCTGCAGGTGGTGTAAGCGCAGGCAGTAGAAAAGCCGCCCCAACCTGCTGATGGTTGGGGCGGCTTTTTTGTACTCGGCTAAGTTATGGGCGGGCAGATGGCCTGGAGTAGCTGCTAGGAGAAGCCTGGGAGCAAGCTAGGAGAAGCCAGCCAAAAGCCGGATGGTCTTATCAGTTGTACTTTTTCTTTACCATAATGGCACGGAAAACCGATTATCAGAAACAGGCCGATAAGCGCACGAAGGATGCGCTGCGGCTGCGGGCGCGCTACGATGCGCGGGCCCGCAAATACGCGCTGCAGTTGCTGGGCGCGCTGGCCGGCGCCGACGATGCCCGCGCCCGGCTCGACCGGATAAACCAGCTGTACGGGGTGGATATTTCAACCGAAACCATCCTCATCCACGACCTGCGCACGGCCGATACGGGCGGCCAGCTCGGCGGGCTGCTGGGCCAGAGTGAGCCGGGCGAGGAGGTGCAGCTGCTTAACCCAGTGGTAGACGCTAACGCCGGGGCGCTACTGGCCGTCGAAGGGTTGTTTGGAGAGGTGGCGCCTCCGGCTGGTTCTCCGGCACCAACGCCCACCTCAACGCCCACTCCTACCCCGACGTCGACACCGCCTCCTATCGACGTAACGGAGCTATCGGTGGCGTTACAACAGGGAGAGTGGTGGGTAAGTGTTGAGGCTAACGCTCCCTCGGGCAGCTATCTGGTGGTTTGTGAGGGGTACGAATCTGAGCGGCAGTTCTATAATGGCCGGTTGCGCAGCTTCGGGCCGCTGGCACGCACCGCCGGGCAGCAAGTGAAAGTTACGCTGACGGACTTTGAGAACCGGGCGCTGGTTGTGGAGCGTACGCTGACACTGGTGTGAGGGTACCGGGCTCAGGTAGCCGTGACAGGCCGGCTCCGCAAACGGGCCGGCCTGTTACATTTCAGCTTGAACAAGGGAATACAAGTGCAATGCTTGGCCGCTACCAGCGTGTAAGCCGGTTGAACTCACCGAGTAGTTCGGTTATGTCCAGAGTCTGGCAACAGGCTACTTTGGCCACTAGCAGCTTTGGGAAAACCTCTGGTTTAAACCGGGCGGACCAGAACTACCCTGGCCAAGCGGTAGCGGCAGCCGAGCCAGACCCCGCTAGCCTGTTTATTTCACAATCCCCTGTTATCAATTAGCGGGCTTCACTACCAGGTCGGCGTTGCTGATTTCCTGGAAGGTGATGCCGGACCTGGAGCGTAGCTGCACTCTCGTCAGGGGCTGGGTAGGGAAGAAGACGGCTGTCATGGCCGTCAGGCCCTCATCGGCAAACAGCTCTATGGAGGCCGCGTCGAAGTAAAGCGTCAGGGCGGTGCCGGGGGCCTGGGTGAGGCGCGGAGCCGTGCTGCGGCTGGCAAATTCCTTGTTGAAATCTACCTGACCGGCCTTGCTGCGGTCGATGAAGTAGTTGCGGGCAGCGGCATCGTAGCCCAATACCAGCTCCTCGCCGGCGGCGTTGCTGAGCACCAGCTCGAAGTCGGTCAGCTGCGCGGTGCTCAATGTCAGGCGGCGCTTGTCGCTGCTCGTTTTCAGCCGGCTCGTCAGGTCGATGGGGGCCTGCTGCACGGCTACGTTGCGCAGCACCGTGGGGGCCGGGGCCAGGCGCTGCAGCTCCCGGACCGGCTGGGAAGTCAGGTAGATTTCGGTGCCCTGCCGGCGCAGGCCCAGCTCGCGCGGGATGGTCATGGCATTGCGCCAGGGCGAGGTGGGCACCTGGTTGGCATAGGTCCAGTTGCTCATCCAGCCCAGGAAAATGTGGCGGCCGGGCGTGTTGTTCCAGGTGACGCCGGCGTAGTCGTCGGGGCCGTAATCGGCCCATTTGGTAGTGGTGGTGCTGGGCGTGAAGGTTTTGCCGTCGAACTGGCCGATAAAGTACTGAGTGCCCGAGCCACCGTTGGGCGCTCCGGGGTTCAGGTTGACGATGAGCACCCAGTGGGTCTGGCCATTGAGCTGGAGCGGGAACAAATCGGGGCACTCCCACACGCCGCCGTGGGCACCCAGCTTCTCGCCGAACTCGCTGAGCTTGGTCCAGTTTTTCAGGTTGGGCGAGCCGTAGAACGAAATCCGGTCCTTGGCGGCCAGCGTCATCACCCACTGCCGGCTGGCCTCGTGCCAGCTCACTTTCGGGTCGCGGAAATCCGGGATGCCGGGGTTGGGCAGCACGGGGTTGCCGGCGTACTTCGTCCAGGTTTTGCCCTCGTCGAGGCTGTAGGCCAGGCTTTGGTACTCGTGCTTGCCGGTGTGCTTCTTCTCCTCGAGGTCGTTGTGGTGGGTGAAAATGGCCACCATGGCGTTCTTGCCGAAGCCGGCCGTGTTGTTGGCATCAATCACGGCACTGCCCGAGAAAATCCAGCCCAGCGAATCGGGGTAGAGGGCAATGGGCTGCTCCTGCCAGCTCACCAGGTCGCGGCTGGTGGCGTGGCCCCAGTGCATCGGGCCCCAGACCATGCCATCGGGGTAGTACTGGAAGAACAGGTGGTAGGTGCCGTTGAGGTACACCATGCCGTTGGGGTCGTTCATCCAGTGGGCGGCCGGCGCGAAGTGGTAGGCCGGGCGGTACTGGGGCGTGGCGGGCGGCACCACGGCGGCAGCCGGCGCGGCGGCGCTGTCAGCAGCAACAGGGGTACCAGTAGTGGCAGTGGTCTGGGAGGTATCGGGGTTGCAGGCGGTGAGGGCGAGGGCGCCCAGCGCCAGCAGGAAGGCAGATTTCATCAGCAGGTAGTAAGGAGGGTGGTGAAGCAAAAAGAACGGTAGTGGCGGTGAGTGCCAAACTTAGGCGGGCTGGGCGGCCAGCAGCTGGTGCACGTCGGCTTCGCTGATGGCGGGCGTGGCCCCCTGGTGGGTAGCCACCAACGCCCCGGTGGCGCAGGCGAAGCGCAGGCACTCGCCGGGCTCCTGGCCGGCCAGCCAGCCCCGGAGCAGGGCGGCCAGAAACGAGTCGCCGCTGCCGATGGTGTCGCGCACTGAAACGGGCACGCCGGGGGCGCGGTAAAGCTGGCCGTTGGTCCAGAGCAGCGCCCCGTCGGCCCCGCAGGTCACGCACACGCCCTGCAGGCCGAAGCGGTCGGCCAGCCACTGCATGGCCGCGGGCTGGTCGGTTTCGGGGCCGAACCAGGCCATGATTTCGGCCAGCTCGTGGTGGTTCATCTTCACGAGGTCGGCTTTACCGAGCAGGTATTTCACGCCTTCGCGGGTGTAGTGCGGGGGGCGCATGTTCACGTCGAAGACCCGGAAGCGGGCGTGTTCGAGCAGGCGGTAGAGGGTTTCGCGGGTGCCGGCCTGGCGGGCGGCCAGGCTGCCAAACACCACCATATCGGCCGCTTCCACCAGCCGCTCCAGGCCGTTGTCGTACTGGATATAGTCCCAGGCCACGGGCTGCACGATTTTGTAGGTCACCTCGTTGGCGTCGTCCACGTTAGCTTTCACCACGCCGGTGAGGTGGGTTTTGCCGCGCTGCACAAAATCGGTACGCAGCGCCTTGGATTCAATGAAGTCCAGCAGCTCGGTGCCCAGCTCGTCGTCGCCGACGCGGCTGATGAGCTCGACCGGCACACCCAACTGGTGCAGGTGCACGGCCACGTTGAACGGTGCGCCGCCGGGCTGCCGGCCGTTGGGCAGCACGTCCCAGAGCACTTCGCCAAAGCAAACGATTTTCGGATGTTGAGAACTGGAAGGCATAGTATTCATCAGTTTAGGGGCGGCAGTGAGGTAGCAAGGGCGCAGGCCTGGCAGGTGCGGCAGCTGGCTACGCCACGCCCACCCCGGAGCAGGAATGACGCTCCGGCGGCGCCGCGGCATGCCGCGGCGCCGCCGGGTGGGCGGCTAGTGGATGACCAGCGTTTTTTCGAGCTGCTCCAGGGAGCTGCCTTTGGTTTCGGGCATCAGGCGCCACACAAACACCAGCTGCAGCACCATCATCGAGCAGAAGAAGGCGAAAGTGTGGCCGCCGCCCAGCTGCTCAGCAAAATACGGGAAGGTGAAGGCAATGATGGCGGCCATAACCCAGTGGGTGCTCGAACCCAGCGCCTGCCCCTTGGCCCGCACCGCGTTGGGGAAAATTTCGGAGATGAACACCCAGATAACCGCACCCTGCGAGAAGGCGAAAAAGGCAATGTAGATGAACAGCAGCCCCGGCACCAGCATGCCCCCGAAGGCCTGAAAGTTTTCGGTGTAGAAGGCCCAGGCCACCAGGCCCAGCGTGGCAATCAGGCCCCAGGAGCCGATGAGCATGAGCTGGCGGCGGCCCATCTTGTCGATAAACTCGCGGGCCAGCAGCGTGAAGGTGAAGTTGACCAGCCCCAGTCCGGCCGAGGATAGCAGGGCCGAGCTCTTGCCCAGGCCCGTCATTTCGAAGATGCGCGGGGCGAAGTAGATGATGGCGTTGATGCCCGACACCTGGTTGAAGAAGGCGAAGAGCACGGCCAGCATGACGGGCGTGCGGTACTGGCGCGCAAACAGGGAGCTGCCCCCGCCGGCCGCGTCGGTGGCGTTGGTGGTCAGGATGGAGGTCACGTCCTGGTCGGCGGTGGCGGGGTTGATGAGGCGCAGCACCTGCCGCCCCTCCTCTACCCGCCCCTGCCCGATAAGCCAGCGCGGACTTTCCGGCACCCGGAACAGCAGCAGGAAGAAAGCCAGGGCCGGTACTACCTGCACGCCCAGCATCCAGCGCCAGTCCTGCTCGCCGGTACCCGTGAGCAGGTAGTTGGAGAGGTAGGCGGCCAGAATGCCGAACACAATGTTGAACTGGAACATGCTCACCATGCGCCCCCGCGACTCGCGCGGCGACACTTCCGAGATGTAGAGCGGCGCCGTGACCGACGAGGCCCCCACCCCCAGCCCGCCCAGGAAGCGGAAGAGCATGAACAGCACCCAGTTGGAGGTAAGCGCCGCGCCCAGCGCCGACACGAAGTAGAGCACTGCAATCCAGATGAGGGTCTGGCGGCGGCCCAGCTTATCGGACGGCACGCCCCCGAAAATGGCCCCGAACACGGTGCCGATCAGGGCAATGGCAATGGTGAAGCCGTGCTCCACAGCGCTCAGGCCCCAGAGCTGCTGAATGGCCTTCTCGGCCCCGGAAATAACGGCCGTATCGAAGCCGAACAGGAAGCCGCCCAGCGCCACGACCAGCGACCAGAAGAATACTTTATTGTTTTTCATAGGTACAGTTGGCTGCCGGCCGGCGGCCTTTAGCCTTTATCAGATGACCGAATACTGCGAAAAGAAAGGCGCACGCCAGGGCCGGCTGGCCCCGGCGCCCGGCTCCGGGCTACCAGCCCGGGTTCTGCTTGTAGAGGCCCTTACTGAAGTTGATCTGGTTGAGCGGGATGGGCAGGTACTCGTCGCGGCCGGCCGTGAAGCGGGCCGTTTGCAGGTACTGGCGCTTGGTTTTCTCCACGCTGAAGTAGGTGTTGAGGTAGTCGGCGGCAATGCCCCAGCGCACTAAATCGAAGAAGCGGTAGCCTTCCATGGCAAACTCGAGGCGGCGCTCGAAGCGCAGGGCCTGCCGGGCATACTGCTGGTTCCAGCCGGCGGCGGGGTAAAGGCCGATTTTGTAGTTGGAGGTGCTGCCGCCAGCCGCGTTTTTCAGGCGGGCGGTGCTGTTCTGGGCCCGCTGCCGGATCTGGTTGATGAGGGGCAGCGCTTCGGCCGGCCGGTTGAGCTCAATCAGGGCTTCGGCCTTCCACAGCAGCACGTCGGCCAGCCGGATAACGGCCCAGTTCTTCGACGTGCTCATGAAGGGCGGCGTTTTCTGGAAGCTGGGGTCGGTGGGTAGCACCGTCTCCTTCATCGACATAAACACGCCGTAGGTGTTCGGGTCGCGCAGCCAGGAGTTTTCGAACACGAAGGTGGGCAGGTACTTGTAGGGGTGCGACGGAATGGCCACCGTATGGTCGAGGCGCGGGTCGACGGTGTTGGCCTGAAAGTCGGCGGGCGTGCTCAGGTCGGCGTTGTTGAAGGTGGTGAACAGCGGCAGGCCCTGGGCGTCGGTTTTGTAGGCATTCACCAGGTTCTGGCTGGGCTGGTGGAAGCCGCAACAGCCGTAGTCCGGGTTCATGGGGTAGTTGAGCACGTTGCCGCGCTGGGTGCGGCCCTTGGGCGTACCGTCGTTGCGCGAAAACTGGATGGCAAACACCGACTCCACCCCGTTGTCGCCGGCCGTGAGGAAGTTGGTGGCGTAGTCGGGGTGCAGCGAATATTTCGGAATCACCTGGTCGCAGAGGTTCACCACTTCCTGCAGCTTGGCCGCGTCGAGGCCCGTAACGGCGTGGGTGGTGCTTTGGGTGTAGGCCTGGTAGAGCAGGGTTTTGGCCAGGTAGGCCTGGGCCGCCGCCTTGTTGGCCCGCCCGACTTCGGACTGGGAGGCGGGCAGGTTGGTGGCCGCGAACCGGAAGTCGTCGGCAATCTTGCCCCAGAGCGCGTCGCTGGTCAGCTCCACGTTCGAAACAGTGCCGTACTGGTCGGTGGGCACGGTTTCGTCGATGTAGGGCACCTGCTTGAATAGCTCTTTGAGCAGGAAGTAGAAGTGGCCGCGCAAAAAGCGCATTTCGCCCTGGCGCGCCACTTTGGTGGGCATGGCGGCCTCGCTCACCGCATCGAGGCGGCGCAGCGCATCGTTGCAGCGCGAAATGCCCACGTAAATCAAGAACCACAGCTCGTCGGTGTTGCCTACGTCCACGCGGTTGAAGCTGAAGGTTTCGTAGAAGTAGAACGCATCCACGTCGGCCGTGCCGTTGCCGCCCTTGTAGGCGTCGCCGCCGCGCACGTTGCCGTAGGGCCACATGCTGGTGTAGGGGGCGCGGTACACGTCGTTGCCGAGCTGCGAATAGGCGGCAATGACCTGCTTTTCGATGTTGGCGGGCGAATTGAGCTGGTCGTCGCTGAGGGCGCCGGTGGGCTGCACGTCCAGGAACTTGTCGTCGTTGCAGCCGGTGGCCAGCGTTAGCAGCGAGAGGGCCAGCAGAGTAGACTTAAGGTATTTCATGGGAAGTAAAAGCTTGGGAGCGTGGACGGTCAGAAGAGAGGAAACCAAGGGGTTCAGGGCGCCGGGGCCCTAGAACGACACGTTCAGACCGGTGGTGAAAATGCGCGGAATCGGGTACTGGTAGTTCGTCACCTCGGGGTCGGAGCCGGTGTAGTCCTTGCTCTTGACGGTGAACAGGTTCTGGGCCTGCACGTAGAGGCGCACGTTCTGCAGCTTGATGCGGCTGCTCAGGGCCGCCGGCAGCGAGTAGCCGACCTGCAGGTTGCGCAGCTTCAGGTAGGAAGCGTTTTCGATGAAGTAGGTCGAGGCCCGCCCTTCGTTGTTGGTGTTGATGAGCGTAGCGGCCGGAATGGTGGAGCCGGTGTTGGTGGGCGTCCAGGCGTCGAGCAGCCGCGCGCCCCAGTTCTCGCCCGAGGCCAGGGAGGCGAAATCGGTGCGGAATTTGGCGTTGTTGAAGGCGTCGAGGCCCTGCACGCCCTGGAAGAACAGCTGCACATCGAAGCCCTTGTAGCCCGCGCCCAGGTTGAGGCCGTAGTTGAAATCGGGCACCCCCTCGGTAATCCAGGTCTGGTCGAAGTTGTCCACCTTGCCGTCGCCGTTCAGGTCTTTGTAGCGGATGCGGCCGGGGGCGGCACCAATCTGGGTGGCGTGGCTGGTTACCTCGCCCTCGTTCTGAAACAGGCCGTCGGCCACGTAGCCGTACACGGCGTTGATGGAGTGGCCCAGGCGCGTGACGTCCTGGCCGTTGCCGCCGTAGGCGTTAATCACCTCGTCGGGCAGGTAGGTCAGCTCGTTGCGGTAGGTGGCCAGGTTGCCCGTGATGCTGTAGGTGAGGCCGTTAGCCAGCTCGTTCTGGTAGTTGAGCAGGAATTCCCAGCCCCGGTTCTCAATGCTGGCCCCGTTCACGAACCGGTCGCCGCCCTCGCCCACTACCGCCAGGTAAGGCAGATTCACGAGAATGTCCTCGCTCTTTTTTACGAAGTAGTCGACCGAGCCCGAGAGCTTGTTCTGCCACAGCCCGAAATCGATGCCCAGGTTGGTCTGGGTGGTGGTTTCCCACTTCAGGCCGGGGTTGGGCCGCTGCACGCGCCGGTAGCCCGAGGGCAGGCTGGTGTCGTTGCCGTAAATGTCGTAGGCCGTGCCGTGGTCGTAGTCGAAGTTGGGGTCGAGCGTGCCCAGCAGGCTCTGGTAGAGGCCGCGGGAGGCGAAGTTGGCAATGTCCTGGTTGCCCGTCTGGCCCCAGCCGGCACGCAGCTTGAGGTCGGAGAAGAAGCCGGCGTGGTCTTTCACGAAGGTCTCCTCGCTCAGGCGCCAGCCCGCCGACAGGGCCGGGAAGATGCCGAAGCGGTTGTCCTGGCCGAAGCGCGAGGACCCGTCGCGGCGCAGGGTGGCCGAAAGCAGGTACTTGTCGGCGAAGGAGTAGTTGACTTTGGCGAAGTAGGAGGCCAGGCGGTAGGCCGTGCCCGAGCCGCCGTTGTCCTTGTTGGCCGCGCCCGCGTCGAGGTAGGTGTAGTTGGGGTCTTCGCTGGCGAAGTTGGTGCGCGAGGCGTAGCTGCCCTCGTCGTAGTAGCTGATGCGCTCGGTGCCGGCCACCACGCCCAGCTGGTGACGCTCGGCCAGGGTTACATCGTAGTTGGCCGTGTTCTGCCACACCCAGTTGCCCCAGAAGCGCTGGTTGTCGGTCACCCGGTTGTTCTGCTCGGAGAGGAAGCCCGCCTTGTAGGTTTTGTAAATCTGGCGGAACTTATACAGGCTGTAATCGATGCCGAAGCTGGAGCGCAGGTGCAGGCCGGGCAGAATCTCGGCGTCGGCAAACAGGTTGCCCAGCACCCGGCCCGTGTTGGAGCGGTTCTGCTCGTTGTCCTTGAGCAGGCGCAGGGGGTTGTCCCGGTCGCTCATGCCGGCCACCGGCCCGCCCCAGCCCACACCGTCAATCGTATGCACCGGCACGATGGAGGGCAGCTGGGTGGTGCGGTCGCGCACCAGGTTCAGGTCGTACTCGGCCCGCTGCGACTTCACAATGGTGAGGTTCTCCCCCACCTTGAGCTTGTTGTTGAGGAAGTTGTAGTCGGTGTTCAGGCGGGCCGTGTAGCGGTCGAAGCCGGTGTACTTGAGCGTGCCGCTGTTGTCGTAGTAGTTGAGCGAGAACAGGGCCCCGCCTCGCTCGCCGCCGCTGCTCAGGCTCAGGTTATAGCTCTGAATAAGGGCGTTCTGCTGGGTTTCCCTGAACCAGTCGGTGTCGGCGGCGCGCTGGGTTTTATCGGCGTCGATGAACTCGGGCACCGTTACGCCCGTGAGCACCCGCCGGCCGTCGGGGCCCACGCTCGTCTGGAAGTTGTAGTAGGGCAGGCTGGGCACGTTGCCATCATTGATAGCGGCCTGGCCGTACACCTGGCCGTACTGCCGGGTGTTGAGCAGCCTGATGTGGGGGCCCGGCTGCTGCACGCTGAAAAAGGTCGAGAAATCAACCCGCGTAGCACCCTTCTTGGCCTTTTTGGTGGTGATGATGATGACCCCGTTGCCGGCCCGCGACCCATAAATGCTGGCCGCCGAGGCATCCTTGAGCACCTGAATGCTCTCGATGTCGTTCTGGTTGATCTGGTTGATGCCCTCCTTGGTCGGGATGCCGTCGATGACGTAGAGCGGGTCGTTGTTGCCGAGCGTGCCGATGCCGCGGATGCGCACGGTGGCCGCGCTGCCCGGGGCCCCGTCGGTGGTGATGTTCACGCCCGGCACCCGGCCCTGCAGGTTGCGCGTCACGTCGTTGGAGGCCATGTCGCGGATCTGCTCCACCTTCACCACCGAGACGGCCCCGGTCAGGTCGGCCTTCTTCTGGCTCTGGTAGCCGGTTACCACCACCTCGTCGAGGGCCGCCGCGTCGGGGGCCATAGCCAGGCTGATGGTGCTGCGCCCGCCCACGGCCACCTCCTGCGACTTGTAGCCGATGAAGGAGAACAGCAGCGTGGCGTTGTCGGGCACGGTGAGGGTGAACTCTCCGTCGGGGCCGGTGGAGGTGCCGTTGCTGGTGCCCTTCACCACTACCGTTACACCGGCCATGCCGGCCCCGTTCTCATCAGTCACGCGGCCCGTTACGGGAACGTCGGCGGCCGGACGCATGGTAGGCAGGGTAGCCGCGGCCGCAGCCAGAGTAGGAAGCGGCAGCAGCGGCAGGGCCGAGAGCAGGGCCAGTCCGACGGCTGGCCGTAGCAGGGGGAATACGTGTTTCATGGTAGGAATTGAGAAGGGGGAAAACAGCGTCGATGACGGTGCCGGGGCGGCCGGGCAAGCCACTTTCCGGACCTGCCCGCCGCCGGTCCGGAGGATGGAACAGGGCGGGGCAGTGAGTCAAAGGTGCGGACAAACTCCGCCGGCGGCTTGCCGGATTCACTCAAAGACTTTCGATTCTGACTCATCTTTTACAAAGCCACCATATTACTGATTATCAATAATTTATCAATAAAAAACCCCCGGCGTTCGGCCGGGGGCTTGCACTCATGTTACCCGATTTCAAAAATTGATTCAGGGGCCGGGGGTGGTGTGCAGGGCCCGGAACTCGGAGGGCGACACCTGGTAGCGGGCCTTGAAGCTGGTGGAGAAGTAGGAGGGCGAGGAGAAGCCCAGCTGGTAGGCCACTTCGGCAATGGTCTGGTCTTCGTTGAGCAGCAGCTGGCGGGCCTTGGTCAGGCGGATACCCTGGATAAAATCGGTGACGCCGGTGCCCAGGATGGCCTTCACCTTGCGGTAGAGCTGCACCCGCGAAATGCCCAGGCTGCGGGCCACGTCCTCCACCGTCAGGTCGGAGCGGGTGAGGTTGGCTTCCACGATGGCCGTCAGGTCGGCCAGGAATTTCTGGTCGACGCGCTGGGGGGCCACGGTGGCCGTGTCCAGGCTCAGCTCGCGGCGGAAATGCTCGCGCAGTTTGTCGCGGTTGGCCAGCAGCGTGCGCAGGCTTTCGAGCAGGAAGGTGGGGTTGAAGGGCTTGGTCAGGTAGAGGTCGGCGCCGGCCTGCACGCCTTCCACCTGCTGCTCGGGCGCGTTGCGGGCCGTGAGCAGCACCACCGGAATGTGGGAGGTGCGCCAGTCGCCCTTGAGCTGGGCCACCACTTCCAGCCCGCTGAGCTCGGGCAGCATCACGTCGCACACAATCAGGTCGGGGATGTTTTCGGCGGCCAGGCGCAGGCCGGTGGCCCCGTCGAAGGCGGTGCTCACCTGGAAATGGGGTTGCAGCTTCTGGGTGAGGAAGGCATTCACGTCGGGGTTGTCTTCAATGACGAGCACCAGCGCCTCGGCCGCGCCGGCGGCCCCCCCGGCCACCGGGTCCGGGGTCGGCGGCGCGAAGCCCTCCTCCACGGCCAGGGCCGGGTAGGCCGCGGCCGTGGGCTCCAGCTGCCGGAGGGCCGCCGGCAGCTGGAGCGGCAGCGTCACGACGAAGGTGCTGCCCTGGCCGGGGCGGCTGCTGAAGGTGAGCTGGCCCAGGTGCAGGCGCGTAAGGCCCAGGGCCAGCGCCAGGCCCATGCCCGAGCCCCGGGCCCCGACCTGCCGGCCCTGGTAAAACCACTCGAAAATATGGGCCCGGTCTTCGTCGGAAATGCCCCGGCCCGTGTCCTCCACGCTCACCCGTACCCCCTCCCCGCCCGGCTCCAGCTGGAGGCTGACAGTAATCTGACCACGCTCGGGCGTGAACTTGAGGGCGTTGGAGAGCAGGTTGAAGAAGACCTTGTCGAGGATGTTGACGTCGAACCAGAGCCGGATGACGGGCTCGGCGGGCAGAAACCGGAGCGTGATGCCGCGCTGGCGGGCGGGCTTTTCGAACACGTCCATGATTTCGCGCACGAAGCTCACCAGGTTGCCCTCGGTGGCCCGCACCGGCATCTTGCCCACGTCAATCTTGCGAAAATCCATGAGCTGGTTGACGAGCTGCAGCAGGCGCTGGGCGTTGCGGCGCACCAGGCTCAGGTCGTGGCGGTGGGCGGCGGGCAGCTCGGGGCCGGCCGTCAGCATTTCCTCCACCGGCCCCAGAATCAGGGTGAGCGGGGTGCGCAGCTCGTGCGAGAAGTTGGTGAAGAAGCGCAGCTTGGCCTCGGTTTCGACCCTGGCCCGCTCAGAAAACTCCTGCAACTGGTTGCGCTGCGAGATGATTTCGCGGTTCTGCACGCCCAGGCGGTGGTTGCTGCGGCGGTTGGCCCGGAAGGCCCGGAAGGCCAGCAGCCCCAGCCCGGCCACCCCGAGCAGCGCCGCAGCCAGCGAGTAAAGCACCGTCTGCTGGCTGGCGTAGGTGGCCCGCTGCCGGCGCAGCAGCTCCTGCTGGCGCTGAATGTCCTGCTGCTGGCTGGTGAGCTTCTCGGTCTGGAGCTTCATCGTCACCACGTTGGTCGAGTCGATGACCATCGTGCCGAGCGTGTTTTCCTTGTCGTAGGGCTGGTTGCGCAGAATTTTCATGGCCGTGCGGATGGCCTCCTCGCCCCCGGGCGGGTAAAGCAGCGTGGCCGTCAGCACCCCGTCCTGGACAAACTGAATGCCGCCCTGGTTGCCCGGCAGCCCGTCTACGCCCACCACCCGGATGCGCCGGTCGAGCCCTAGGCGCTTGCAGACCTGGTAGGCCCCGAGGGCCATCCGGTCGTTGTGGGCGAAAATCAGGTCCGTTTCCGGGTGCGCGCGCAGCACGGCCGGCAGACTGTCCATCACCGAGGGCCGCTTCCAGTCGCCGTGCACCTGGGCCGTGAGACGCACGCCCGGGTAGGCGGCCAGGGCCTGCGCGAAGCCCTGGTGGCGGTCGAGGGCCGGCGAAGCACCGGGCGCGCCGAGCACCTCCAGCACGTGGCCACGCCCGCGCAGCAGGTTGCCCACGTAGCGGCCGGCCGTCTGGCCCACCTCCAGGTTGTTGCCGCCCACGTAGGCCGTGTAAAGCCGGGAGGTGGTGCGCCGGTCCAGAATCACGACCGGAATGCCCCGGTTGAATACCTCCTCCACGATGGGCGTAATCGGCTCGGCCTCGTTGGCCGACACGATGAGCAGGTCGATACCCTCGCGCAGAAACTCCTGAATCTGCTGCTGCTGGCGGCGGCTGTCGTCGTGGGCGTCCTTGAGGCGGAAGCGCACGTCGGGATAGAAGCTCAGCTCCTTGCGCATACCCGCCAGCATGGCCTGCCGCCAGGCGTCGGCGGTGGTGCATTGCGAGAAGCCGATGCGGTAGGTGGGCGGCGGCGGCGCAGATTGGCAGCCGCCCAGCAGCAGCAGGATTAAGAAGAGGTACCAGCCCAGGAAAGACCTGGTGCCCGGGCCAATACCAGCAGAGGTTTTCATGTAAGCGGTGGGAATGGAAGGCGGATAGTTCGAGGCTTCAAGTTGCACATAATTAAACCAGTGAAAAGCTGTCGACCGGATAGGTCAGCCCGGCAGCAGGCCCGGCCTGAAGTGCGCTATTCAGATAGTTGTTACGCACTTATGGGTAGCAATACAGGGCTGGGGGATTGTGCGGAAGTCCAGGTCAACAAGAAAACAGGGTGGTTTTAGTATGCCTGCTACTAGTCGAAGTAAACGTATCGAGCACAAAATCCGGTCCGACAGGCAAAAGCTAAGCGGCTGGTAGCCGCCGAACCAGACTGCATCAGCGAATGTGGCGTCGCAATATCTTCATTGGTCAGGCGGCTACCGAAACCGGCTGCCGGGCGTAACAGCGGAGCAGCTTGCCGTACTTCTTGCGGCCCTGCGCCAGCTGGGCCGGGTTTTAAAGCTTCCTTTCGGATACACCGACTCGGCCGACGAGCAGCTATGCAAGGAGCGCACGCTGAGTATGGGGTGAAGGTGCCGGGTTCAGCCGATGGCCACGCCAGGCAGGCAGTTGGCCGCTTTCGGGTTGCCCTGCCGCATAGCGCACGATGCCGGGGTTGTTGTGTATGGCTATTTCCCGACCAACCACAACGGCATCATCAGCTACGAGGTGCCGGTTGCGGATTCCTAGCCGGGCAGTCGTTCGCACTTGAAATTCTTACTGCAAAAAGCCGGTCCTTGGCAGGGACCGGCTTTTTTATTCATTATGAAGCTGTTTAGGAAGTAGTCAGTCAGGCGCAAAACAGAAAAGACTCCCACAAAAGCGGGAAATTTGAGGTGCGACCCATCTCCTTTCCCTCCCTCATGGAAGTCTTGAGCAAAGATATAATTACCCGCTGGATACTGCCCTTGTTGCCGGCCCGTGCTGGTGGCCGCCGCGCAAGCGTCGACCTGGCTGAGGTGGTGGGCGCCATCTGCTACAAGCTCAAAACAGGCTGCCAGTGGCGCTGGCTGCCCGTAAA
>NZ_KB907818.1 GCF_000382225.1 Hymenobacter aerophilus DSM 13606 | reverse complement strand
CTCGATGACCGACGGCTACGATTGCTACCAGAACGCGCTGGCCGAACGGGTCAACGGCATCCTCAAAGACGAGTTCCTCTTCGTGCTGCCCGACGAGCTGGCCCAGGCCCGTTTGCTCGTCGACCAAGCCATGCACCTCTACAACGAAGAGCGCCCCCACCTGGCCCTGAACTATTTAACGCCAAACCAAGTCCATCAGCAAGGAAAAAGCCCCGCCGGAAAATCCGAGCGGGGCCCTTGCCTTATTTCTGTCAACAAATAGCCGGACGAGACAACAGTGTAGAGACGCGACCCCTCGCGTCTCCATGTTGAACGGTACCGCCTGAACAACGACGTCCGAACGCTATCGGGCAAGTAGTACCGTTCAACGCTGAGACGCGAGGGGTCGCGTCTCTACAGACCGGCAACGGCCCCTATAGCCAGCGCCACGCCCAGGCCCAGGCCCAGCGCCAGTCCGGCCCACACCTGGGCGGGCGTGTGGGCATCGAGCACCAGCCGCGCCCGGCTTACGGCGGCGGCTACCATTGCGCAGCCGGCCAGCCACCACAGCCCCGCGGCCCCGGCCGCACCGCCGAAATTCAGCAGGAGCAGCAGGCCCAGCGCGCCGCCCATCCCGACGCCGTGGGCGGATATCTTCCAGCGCAGCGTGATGAGCAGCGTCAGCAGCACGGCCAGCGTCATGCCCGCCATCAGCCAGCAAAGCAGCGCATCGAACCGGCCGGGCTGGTAGAGCAGGAAAGAAGTGGCAGTAAAGCCCACCACGGCCAGCAGTAGCGGCCCGGTGCGCTGATGCCGCTGCTGCAACTCCACCGAGTCGGCGTAGCCCAGGCGCACGAGCAGGGCCGTGCCCAGCCCCGGCAGGGCCAGCGTGCCGGCCGCCACCAGGGCCATAACCGCGCCCCGGCCGGCCAGGACCGGCTGCGCCACCACGCCCGGCAGCTGGTAGCACACTACGTAAAACAAGTAAAGCGGCACCAGCAGCGGATGAAACACCGCCGACAGCGCCAGGGCCAACAATCGGGACACGCGCCGGGAGGGAAGTAGGGGGAAGCGGCTAAAGGTACGGTTCTCTTGAGCTGTTAGCTGAGAGCTATTAGCTGATAGCTTTTTTCTCGTTGCATAAAGGCTAACAGCTAATAGCTCTCAGCTAACAGCTCAAGAGAAGGAACCACTTGCCCCACTCGCGTTGTCCATCCTAGCGCTACCCACCGGGGTGAAAGTTGTATCTTTCCCGGACTTGAATCGGGTGGTGGAAAGAGCCGAAGCAACTTTGCCGGCGCAACCCGGTTGGCGTAAGATGTTGCTGATCAGAAAAGAGCTAAAGGCTAATAGCTAGCAGCTAACAGCTTAATACATATGGGAGTGGAGCAAGATGCCGCGACGACCCGGGCTTTGGACGAGGTGCTGGGCCGGCTCGATGCGTTTAAGCGCAAGTTTTACCTCAGCCTGCTGGTGCGCGGGGCCCTGGTGGCCGGCGGCCTGCTGCTGAGCTTGTTTCTGGTATTCAGCCTGCTCGAATACTTCCTGTACCTGCCCACCTGGGTGCGGGCCGGGCTGCTGTTCGGATTCGTGGGGGGCGTGGTGTACGCCTTCGCGCGCTGGATTTGGCAACCCCTGGCGGCCCTGACGCACTTGCGGCGCATGCTCAGCGACGAGCAGGCGGCCCGCCGGGTGGGGGAGCTGTTTCCGGAGGTGCAGGACCGGCTGCTGAACGCGCTGCAACTGCGCGGGCAGGCCCAGGAAAACGCCCTGCTGGCCGCCAGCCTCGAGCAGCGGGCCGGGCAGCTGCGGGGCGTCGAGTTTTCGCGGGGCATTGATATTCAGCGCCAGAGCCGGCCGCTGTGGAAGTACGTAGCCGTGCCCGCGGCCGTTGTGGCGGTGCTGCTGCTGGCTTACCCGAGCCTGTTTGTGCAGGGCACCGGCCGCATTCTCAACTACAACCGCAAGTACAGTCCGCCCGCGCCGTTTACGTTCGTGGTCGAGAATAAGAGCCTCACGGCGTTCAAGGGCGAAGATTTCAGCCTGAGCGTAACGGTGGAAGGGGAGGTGCTGCCCAACGAAATCAGCATTCAGTACGAGGGCAAGGAGCGCCGCCTGACCCGCGAAGCCGGCAACCGTTTCCGCTACGATTTCAAGCAACTGCGCCAGAATGTGGATTTCCAGCTGGCGGCGGCGGGGTTTTCTTCTTCGGAATATAAGCTCAAGGTGAAGGCCCGGCCCAATCTGCGCGACTTTGCCATCCGGGCCGTGTACCCGGCCTACGTGGGCCGGCCGGCCGAAACCATCCGCAATACCGGCAACCTGACGGTGCCCGAGGGCACGGAGCTGCGCTGGGAGTTCCAGACCGAAGCCACCGACCAGCTCCAGCTGCAGTTCCAGAACCCCAACGAAACCGTAGCCGCTACGCCCGATGAGGCCGCCGCCGGCCAGTTCCACGTGCGCCGCCGGGCCCGCCGGAGCCAGCACTACGCCGTGCGCCTGCGCAACGCCGCCAGTCCCAACCGCGACCCAATTGAGTACCAGCTGACCGTGCTGGCCGACGCCGCCCCCGAGGTGACGCTGGAGAGTTTCCAAGACACCACGGCCCGCCAGTTTCTGGCCCTGGGCGGCAACCTGCGCGACGACTACGGCTTCTCGCGCCTGCAGCTGCACTACCGCATCCTGGGCAAAAACAACCCCAACGCGGCTTACCAGACCCGCGCCTTGCCGCTGGGCGCGGGCCCCAGCCAGAGCTACGCCTACGCCTGGGACGTGCGCCGGCTCAGCCTCAAGCCCGGCGACCGGCTGGAGTATTTCGTGCAGGTGTGGGACAACGACGGCGTGAACGGGGCCAAGCCCGGCCGGAGCCGGGTGGCCGAGTTCCGGCTGCCCTCGCGCACCGAGCAGCGCCAGCAGCTGGCCTCGCAAAGTCAGGCCATGCAGAGCGAGCTGAGCCAGGCCGCCCAGGACTCGAAGAAGATGGAGCGCGAGCTGGCCAAGGCCCAGGACAAGCTGAAAGTGAAGCGTGACCTCAACTTCCAGGACCGCAAGCAGCTCAAGGACATGCTCGAAAGCAAACAGCAAATGGACCAGGCCCTGGCCGACCTCAAGCGCCAGTTCGAGCAGCTGCAGGAGCAGCAGAACCAGCTCGACCCCCAGAAAAACGACGAGCTGGCCGAAAAGGCTAAGGAACTGCAGAAGCTGATGGACGATTTGCTCGACCCCGAAACCAAGAAGCTCTATGAGGAGCTACGCAAGCTGCTGGAGCAGCAGGAAGACCAGAACCAGCCCGACATCCAGAAACTGCTGCAACAGCTCGAAAACAAGGAAAACACCCTGCAAAAGGAGCTGGAGCGGGCCCTGGAAATGTTCAAGCAGCTGCAGTTCGAGCAGAAGCAGGACCAGGCCCTCGAAAAACTCCAGCAGCTGGCCCAGGAGCAGCAGAAACTGGCCGAGCAGACCGAGAAAAACGACAAGAACAATCCGGCTAATCGGAAAGACAGCCAACAACAAAAAACCGAAAACCAAAAACTAAAAGACCAGCAAGCCGAGCAGCAGCAGAAGTTTGAGGAGGTGAAGGAAGACCTCAAGAACCTCAAGGAAATGGACCGCCAGCTCGATGGCGAAAACGGGGCCGACGAGATGAAGCAGCAGCAGCAGGAGGTGGACCAGCAGCAGCAGCAGAGCCAGCAGCAGCTGGGCAAAAACCAGAACCAGAAGGCCAGCCAGAGTCAGCGCCAGGCCGCCCAGAAGATGCAGCAGATGGCCCAGCAGATGCAGCAGCAGATGGAGCAGGAGGAGCAAGACCAGCAGCAGCAGAACATCGACGATTTGCGCGACATCCTCGAAAACCTGCTCAAGCTCAGCTTCGATGAGGAAAGCCTGATGCAGCAGTTCCGGCAGGTGGATCAGAGCGACCCGCGCTTTGTGCAGCTCGGCCAGACCCAGCGCAAGCTCAAGGACGACGCCCGCGTGGTGCAGGATTCGCTGTACGCGCTGGCCAACCGCGTTTCGCAGATTAAGAGCTTCGTGACCCGCGAGGTGGGCGAGATGAACGGCCGCATGGACGAGGCCCTGGGCCACATCAAGGACCGCAACGTGGGCCGCGCCACCAGCACCCAGCAGCAGGCCATGACCAGCATGAACAACCTGGCCCTGATGCTCAACGACGCCCTCCAGCAGATGCAGCAGCAACAGCGCGACAGCCAGAGCCAGCAGCAGATGCAGGGCGGCGGCAAACCCGGCCGCAAAAAGAAAAAGGGCTCCTCGGCCGGTGAGGGCCAGCTGGGCCGCATGCAGCAACAGCTCAACCAGCAGATTCAGCAGCTCCAGCAGAGCGGCAAAACCGGCCGGGCCATGTCCGAAGAACTAGCCAAGCTGGCCGGCCAGCAGCAGATGCTGCGCCAGGCCATGCAGGAGCTGGAGCGCATGCAGGGCGGCAAGCCCGGCGGTGGCAAACCCGACCCCAACAAAGAGGGGCAAGGGCAGGGCGGCGCCGGCGGCCTCGGCGACGTCAAGAAAATGATGGAACAAACCGAAACCGACCTCGTAAACAAGCGGCTGACGGAGCAAACCATTATGCGCCAGCGCCAAATCCTCACTCGTTTGCTGGAAGCCGAGAAATCGGCCCGCGAGCGGGACCAGGACGACAAGCGCGAAGCCCAGACGGCCCAGCAACGTCCGCCCGTTTTTCCGCCCGCTTTTCAGCAGTACCAGCGCCAGCAAACCCGCCAGACCGAGCTGCTGCGCGCCGTGCCGCCCACCCTCACGCCCTACTACCAGCGCAAGGTGAGCGAGTATTTTCAGCAAATGAAGTAGCGTTCTGCTATTTTTACCCCTCTTACGCCGCCCTTCTCTTTTCTCACCCAGTATGAAGCAGGTTAAAATTCAGATTCCTTCGCTCGTTGAAAACATCCGCGTTGTGGAAAGCTTTATCGACAACTCGAAGGATACGTTTCACATCGACGACGATATTTACGGCAACATTATGGTGGCCGTCACGGAGGCCGTCAACAACGCCATCCGCCACGGCAACAAGTTCGACAAGGACAAAAACGTGCTCCTGTCGCTCCAGGTGGAGGATGACCGCGTGAAGTTTGAGATTGAGGACGAGGGCGCCGGCTTCGATTACGAGAACCTGCTCGACCCCACGGCGCCCGAAAACATCGAGAACCCCGGCGGCCGCGGTATCTTCCTCATCCGCCACCTCGCCGACGAAGTGGAGTTCAACAAGGACGGCCGCCACGTGCAGCTCACCTTCCTGCTGCCCACTGCTTCCGACGACGACGAAGCGCGCCATTCGACCATCAACGGGGCCGAAACGCCGGCTGCCCGCTAGGCTTGCTGTTTGCTCAGGTTGGATTTTTGCTGATTATCCGTTTCATCCCCGTTTCCGGCTGCCATGAGTGACCTGCCCACCGAGTACAACGAGTTAGACGAGCCGGGCCCCGGAAACGAGAGCCACGGCATTGAGTTTCTGGTGGAGGAAGTGGACTTCGAGCTCGACGACGCCCGCGACCTGACCTCCTGGATTGAGCGCGTGGCCGAGGTGCACGAGCACGAAATCGTGCAGCTCACCTACGTGTTCTGCTCCGACGAGTACCTGCACAAAGTCAACGTCGAATACCTCGACCACGACACCTACACCGACGTCATCACCTTCGACAACGCCGACGACGCCGATATTCTCGAAGGCGACATCTTCATCTCCGTCGACCGGGTACGCGAAAACGCCGCCATCCACGGCGTCCCCTTCCGCGACGAGCTGCACCGCGTGATGATTCACGGCGTCCTGCACCTGCTCGGCTACGCCGACAAGGACCTGCTCAGCCAGACCGCCATGCGCAAAAAGGAAGACGACTGCCTGTTGCTGCGCACGTTTTAAGCGTTGCTTTAATTGTTTGATTGACTTAAAAACGCCTGCCGAAACGCGGGCGTTTTTTCTTCTTTCGGTACACCCCCCCGGCCCGCCTTGCTCAAAGCGCAACATCCTCCGGGAGAGGAGTGCCAGACGCGAGCTTGATAACTCGTTGAACGCATCCCTCTCCCGGAGGATGTTGCGCTTTGAGCAAGGCGGGCCGGGGGTGGGGTGCGCCAGCAGAACTACCTATTACACCCTATTACTCTATGTCCGCCACGCCGCCACTCGTTATTCCCGGCCGGGCCCTGGATTTTTACCTCAGCCAGGGCTACTACCGCATGCACCAGGACCTGTTTACCTGCCTGTTTCTGCCGGTGGGGGAGGCGGTGTACACGGTGCACTGGCTGCGGCTGGTGCTGGCGGAAGTGGAATACGGCCCCGCCCAGCGCCGCCTGCTCCGCCAGGCCGAGCGGTTTACCATCCACATTCGCCCCTTCGAGCTGACGGCCGAGTTGGAAGAACTGTACGCCCGCTACCGCCAGAGCATCAGCTTCGACGCGCCCGATACGGTGGAAACCTTTCTGCTGAACGGGGCCACCCACAACGTATTCCAGACCGAAACCCTGGAGGTGCGCGAGGCGGGCCGGCTGATTGCGGCCGGCATCTTCGACAGCGGCGAGCGGACGATGGCCGGCATCATGAACTTCTACGACCCCGGGTACCGCAAATTCAGCCCGGGCAAAATGCTGATGCTACTGAAGATAGAGGAGGCCCGGCGCCGCCACTACACGCACTACTACCCCGGCTACGTAGTCCACGGCTACCCCAAGTTCGACTACAAGCTGTTCCCCTGCCCGGCCGCCACCGAAGTATTCGACTGCCTGCAGGAAGAGTGGCACCCGTTTTCCTGGGAGCGGGTGGTGGCCCAGAACGCGGCGGTGACAGGACCTATTGGTCTTTAATAAGGCCGTTTCCTTATTTGTACGATACATTTTAGCAGGCCTTCTTATTTAATGCAACTACCTGTAAATCGAAAGTTTCGCTTGCTCTCTATGCTGGGGGAGCATGCTAGCATAGTGATGATAGGCGCGCCTATAATGGCGCTTTCTATTTTTATGCATGAGAAATGGGGCTTCTATTTCGTGCTCATGCTTTATCTGAATAAAGACTTTCTAAAAGGCCAAAGCCCTTTAAAGCGCTTGTTAAACACGCAAGTCCAGGATAATGGGGGTGCTCGCGCAAACGAGTGGCAGTGCTTTTTGCGCAATACCACGCTTCTCATATGGCCACTGGAAGTCATGATACTGGCGATAAATGGGCGGAAACGACTGGGGGATTATATAGCCAACACGCAGGTAGTGGATGCTTCAAAAAACGCATGCTCCTGGCGGCAGGAATTGGCTGCCTATCGAGTAACTCCCAACACGTTCTACACGCTTATCGGTACCGGGCTCTATATATTACTCGTGCACATCTTTTTCAACTGGCTGGGCCTGTAATCATATTGACGTTAAGTGCTTTTATGTTATTACTAAGCCGGTATAGTTCTTAGCCCTGCCCTCGCTGGAATATGGCTATCAACTAACAGCTGACGGCTTTCCGGTTTAGAGTTCAAAAGGCGGTAAATTTGCGGCGGCTTCTCCGCGTTGAACTCTTTCCGGCGCGGGCAGATTAATCAACTATGTTTCAAGCTGAAGAATACGACGTAATTGTGGTGGGCGCGGGCCACGCCGGGTGCGAGGCCGCCGCCGCCGCCGCCACGCTGGGCTCCAAAGTCCTGCTGGTGACCATGAACATGAACACCATCGCCCAGATGTCGTGCAACCCGGCCATGGGCGGCGTGGCCAAGGGGCAGATTGTGCGCGAGGTAGATGCGCTGGGCGGCCTGTCGGGCATCATCACCGACAAAACCATGATTCAGTTTCGGATGCTGAATCGCTCGAAGGGCCCCGCCATGTGGAGCCCGCGGGCGCAATCCGATAGGATGCGGTTTGCTGAGGAGTGGCGGCTGGCGCTGGAGCAGACACCCAACGTGGATTTCTGGCAGGAGGCCGTAACGGGTTTGCTGGTGGAAGACGGCGTGTGCGTGGGTGTGAAAACCCAGCTTGGCATCGAGTTTAAAGGCAAATCGGTGGTGCTCACCAACGGCACCTTCCTCAACGGGCTCATCCATATCGGCGAGAAGCAGTTTGGCGGCGGCCGCATGGCCGAGAAGGGCAGCACCGGCCTCACCGAGCAGCTGCTGGAGCTGGGTTTCGAGGCGGGCCGCATGAAAACCGGCACTCCGCCCCGCGTGGATGGCCGCAGCCTCGATTACAGCAAGATGGAGGAGCAGCCCGGCGACGAGGTACCCGGCAAGTTTTCGTATCTCGACACGCCCGCGCTGCCCCGGCAGCGGCCCTGCTACATCACCTACACCAACCCCGCGGTGCACGAAATCCTGAAGGAGGGCTTCGAGCAGTCGCCCATGTTTCAGGGACGCATCAAGGGGCTGGGGCCGCGCTACTGCCCGAGCGTGGAGGACAAAATAAACCGCTTCGCTGACAAGGACCGCCACCAGATTTTTGTGGAGCCCGAAGGTTGGAGCACGGTGGAAGTGTACGTGAACGGCTTTTCGAGCAGCCTGCCCGAAGACGTGCAGTACCGCGCCCTGCGCAAAATCGCGGGCTTCGAGAATGCCAAGATGTTCCGTCCCGGTTACGCCATCGAGTACGACTTCTTCCCGCCCACCCAGCTGCACCTCACGCTGGAAACCAAGCGGGTGGCGGGTCTGTACTTCGCGGGCCAGATAAACGGCACCACCGGCTACGAGGAGGCCGCCTGCCAGGGCCTCATGGCCGGCATCAACGCCCACCGCAAGGTGCACGGGCAGGCCCCGTTCGTGCTCTCGCGCAGCCAGGCCTACATCGGCGTGCTCATCGACGACCTTGTGAACAAGGGCACCGACGAGCCCTACCGCATGTTCACGAGCCGCGCCGAGCACCGCCTGCTGCTGCGCCAGGACAACGCCGACCTGCGCCTCACGCCGCTGGGCTACGAGCTGGGCCTGGCCTCGGAAGAACGGATGCAGCTGGTGCGCGAAAAGGAGCAACAGACCCAGGAAGTGACTAAGCTGCTGAAGAACTTCGGCATCGAAGCGGCCGACATCAACGGCTGGCTGCTGGAAATCGGCTCGGCCGAAATCAGCGAGAAAACCCGCGCCGTGAACCTGCTGCGCCGTCCGGCCGTGGGGCTGCCGGCCCTGGCCGCGGTCCTACCCGGCCTCGCGCTGGCGCTAGAGCCTTACCGCCCCGACGCGCTGGAGCAGGCCGAAATTCTGGTCAAATACGAGGCTTACCTGGAGAAGGAGCATCAGCAGGCCGCCCGCGTGCAGGAGCTGGAAAACTTCATCATCGGGGGCCGCCTCGACTACCAGGCCATGCCCGCCCTCTCGCACGAGGCCCGCGAAAAGCTGCTCAAGATTCAGCCCGAAACCCTGGGCCAGGCCAGCCGCATCAGCGGCGTCAGCCCGGCCGACGTGTCGGTGCTGATGGTGTATCTGGGCCGGTAAAGTGGTCAGTTTGAGCATTAGAAACACCTGTCATTCTGAGCGGAGCGAAGAATCTCACGGGCCATGCTAACTCCTGATGACAGGATTACTTTGGCCCGCGAGATTCTTCGCTCCGCTCAGAATGACAGGTGTTTTTTCAGCCGCTCTTATAGTACCACCAACCGGCCGCCGTTTCCTTCGGATTCGGCGGCCGGTTTGGTTTTGTACCTTCGTCTTACGGCTGACTTCCAGACTCCATCAGGACGTAGAAATCAGCGGAATCAACCTAATCAGCGAGAATCAGTGATTTACGAGCGACTGGAGGAGTGCCCGGTGTGCGGCAAAACGGAGCTGCGCAACAAGCTGGTGGTGGAGGATAAGTCGGTGAGCCGCGAGAGTTTCGCCATTCAGCAGTGCGCGGCCTGCTCCTTCCAGTTCACCAACCCGCGGCCCGATGCCGCCCACATTGGCCGCTACTACGAGTCGGACGAGTACGTATCGCACAACAGCGGGGCGGGCGGGCTCATCAACCAGGCCTACAAAGTGGCGCGGGTGTTCACTATGCGCCGCAAGGTGGCGTTGCTCAACAAGCTGGTGCCCAGCGGGGGCAAGCTGCTCGATTACGGCTGCGGCACGGGCCACTTCCTGGCCGCTGCCAAGGCCGACGGCTGGCAGGTGGCCGGCTGGGAGCCCAACGCCGGGGCCCGCGAGGAAGCCAGCCGCCGGGTGGGCCAGTCTATCGGGCTGGCCGGGCTGGTCGATTTCCAGGAAGGCTCGTTTGATGCCATTACGCTCTGGCACGTGCTGGAGCACGTGCACACGCTCAACGACACGCTCCGGCAGCTCATTCGGTTGCTGCGGCCCGGCGGCACGCTGCTCATTGCCGTGCCCAACGTGGAGAGCCTCGATGCCCAGCACTACGGCCCCGATTGGGCGGCCTACGACGTGCCCCGGCACCTGTACCACTTCAGCCCCCGCACCATGAAGCTGCTGCTCAAAAAGCACAAGCTGCAAGTGGTGCAGGAGTTGCCCATGCCGCTGGATGCCTATTACGTGAGCATGCTCAGCGAAAAGCACCGTGCCGAGCGGAAGGGCGGGCTGCTGTCGGTGCTGAAAACCGGCTACCAGTCGAACCAGCACGCCGCCCGCCACGAGGGCCAGTACAGCTCCCTGATTTACGTGGCCCGCAAGGCGGTGAAATAGTGAAATGGTGAGATTGACATTTAGCAAGCCTGTTGGCGCTGTGGTAGCTGCGGGGGCCAGCTTCTTTGCCGTGGTACTACCAGGGCGGAGATGTCGTTAAACCGGTATGGCAACAGGGATAGTATGGCAAAAAAAGTGGGTTACCCCAACGGCTTGGTGCGCTGCTAGGCCCCGCGAACCGCAACTCACCATTTCACCATTTCACCATTTCACCATTTCACCATTTCACCGCTCGATGCGCATAGCTTTCCTCTTGATTACGGCCGGAACTTTGGGCGGCTGCGCGGCCATCAGCTCGCCCGAGGGCGGCGCGCGCGACACAACGCTGCCCAAGCTCATCAGCTCCACGCCGGCCAACGGCACCCGCAACGTGAAGGGGCAGAGCATTCGGCTGGAGTTTTCGGAGCAGGTGCAGCTGACTGATCTGGCCAAAAACCTGCTGGTGGCCCCGGTGCTCGATAAGAGTAACACCTATAAAGTCCGGGAAGACCGCACCTCCATCACGCTCACCTTCGAGAAGCCCTTTCTGCCCAACACCACCTACTCGTTCAACTTCGGCGACGCCATCAGCGACATCACCGAGAAGAACAAGGCCGAAAACGTGACGGTCAGTTTCAGCACCGGGGCCCAGCTCGATTCGGGCGCGGTGCGGGGCTCGGTGGTAGGGTTGCTGAGCCAGCAGCCGGCCGAGGGCGTGTCGGTGCTGCTGTACCCTGAGGCCGATACCTCGGACATCCGGCGGGGCGTGCCCACTTACCTGGCGCGCACCAACAAGCAGGGCAACTTCGCGCTCAGTTATCTGAAAGAAGGCCGCTACCGGGCCTACGCGCTGGCCGACAAAAACCAGACGAACCGCTACGAGGAGCCCGAGGCCATAGCCTACCGGCCCGGTGGCGAGCTGCTGACGGTGGGCCCCACGCCCGACACGCTGCGCTTCGTGCTGACCAAGCCCGACAGCCGCCGCCCGCTCATCACGACCCAGAAAAGCTCGCCGACCGACCAGCGCATCAGCTACAACGAGGGTTTGCTGGCGGCCTCGCTCGCGCCGCTGGGCAGCTCGGGTAGCGCGACTACGCCGGCGCCGGCCCTGCAGGAAGCCGTGCAGTTGACCGAGCGCAACCGCACGGCCGTGCTCTACCGCACCGCCGCCCTCAGCGAAGGCCGCTACCTGCTGGCCGCCACCGACAGCGCCGGCAACGTGGCCCGCGACACTATTGCCGTGAAGTTTGCCGAGCCGCCGCCCAAGGCCCCCAAACCGCTGCCGGCCTACGCCGTGGAAGGCAACCCCAGGGAGGTGTACCGCCAGGGCCAGGTGAAGTTCGTGTTTACCGAACCCGTGCGTATTGTTGACCCAAAAAAGCCCCTCGGGACGCTGGTGGAGGATTCGGTGAAGCGCCGCCCGCTGCGCCTGCCGCAGGATGGCAGCCTCAGCCCTGACCGCACCACGCTGGCCATCAACCTCGACACCAAGGCCCAGAAAACCATTACGCTGCAGCTCGACAGCACCGCCATCCAGAGCATCACGGGCCGGGGGCTGGGGCTGCGGCCGTTGAAGCTCAAAGTGGTCGACCAGACCACAACCGGCACGCTCAGCGGGCCCATCCAGACCACGGCCAAGCGCTACTGGGTGCAACTGCTGGACGAAAAAGGCCAGGTGCTCCAGACGCTCGACTCGCCCACGGGCAGCTACCGTTTCGACAACCTGGCGCCCGCTACCTACCGCCTGCGCGTGCTCATCGACACCAACCAGGACGGCCGCTGGCAGGGCGGCGACCCAGACCTCAAGGCTGCGCCCGAGCCGGTATTCCTCTTCCCCAAGCCCATCACCATCCGCTCCAACTTCGACAACGTAGAAACCCTGAGCTTCTAAGCCTGTATTGCTCAGCACAAAGCCCGAATCCGGCAGCGGATTCGGGCTTTTTTGTGACTACCGGGAGTGAAGCAAGCGCCCAAGACGCGCAGGTTTGCCGGGCGTTGCTGTTGTAGGGGCACCGGTAGGGTGGCTTGCAGGGGTTGCTGGCGGGTTTGGTTTGGTTGGCCGCTTTGGGGCTGCGGGTGCCTGCCGGGGGAGGTGTCAGCAGCTAGTGAGGGGCAGCGGGTGCCCGACGCGGCCTGGCAGGTATAATCCTATTTCGAGCTATATAGTGCTGGGGCTGTTGAGATATCCACAGGCCAAAACGCAGGATGGAGGTCGTCAGGGCATTTTTGGCGCTACGGGCCGGGGCTAATCCACATAGTTTTCCACGTCTGTGGGGCGAGGATGCATAAGCTGTGGATAAGGGTGGGGAAACCTGGGGATAAGCCGTGGAGAAGTTGCGGACATCTTTTTTTGGTAGTCCGGCCGCCGTGGCAGCCTGGTTATGCACCCGGGCGGTGGTGGATAAGGGTGGATAACTATCCCCCGAAAATCCCACAATCCACACCGCTGTGTGGATGTGGATTGTGGATATCGGGATAAGCCCTGTGGATAGTGCATAACTCCTGTAAAGTCCTTGCATACAGAAATTTACTATCCACACACCCTGTTGGCAGACGGTGGATAAGTGGAACCTTGTACACATGTTATCCCGGCCGTGGATAACCCTCAATTCTTATCCACTTATCAACAGCCCTAACGATGGGGATTAAAAAGATTTATTTAAAAAAATGAAATTCAAAAGTTATTAAGCTTGTGGATAAGCGGGCCGGTTTCGCAAAACCCGGGAAAGCAGCCCGCCGGCCAGCGCCGCCGCCGCCCGCCCCAAAAGCTGCCAACCAGGTTTGGCCAGCGTAGTAAGGCGGCCGGGGCCCGGCTGCGGCAGTAGGGCAGGAGGCAGCCCCGGCGGCCAAAGGCGCGTATACAGGCCTTGCCTCCTTGCCGGGCGCTTACCGGCCACCGCCTATGCCTTTCAATTACGACCTCGATTTCGACGCCGTGGACTTCCGCCGCCACCCCGAGCTGTACCGGGTGGGCAAGGGCGAGCAGGGCGTGCTGCTGGTGCAGCCCTATAAAGGCGAGATTCTGCCCCACTGGCGCTTCCGCACCCCCGAGGTGGCTCGGGAGTCGGCCGACACGATTTACGGGCTGTTTGAGGCCTACCTGAAGGCCCACGACTTTGTGGGCGCCGATATGGCCCGCAAGTTTCTGCAGATGGGCTACACCCGCTCCAGGCGCTACGCCAACCACCGCGGCGGCAAGAAGTACGACGGCCCCGTACCCGACGATAAAAAGGGCCAGAGCGGCGCCCAAGGCCGCCCCGAGCTGCCCCGCGCCCCCGAAGACCCCGTAAAGGCCGAGTCGGCCGCCATCTTCAAAGCCAAATGGGACGAGGCCCGCGCCCACCCCGACTACCAGGAGCAGCGGGCCGGGTTTCAGGAGCGCTACGGCAAATAATACGTGAGCGGTTAGCTGAGAGCTTTTAGCTGTTAGCTTTGGCCATTCAAGTTTTAAAACCGTTAACCCAGCAAAAGCTAGCAGCCAACAGCTAATAGCTATCAGCTTAAAAAAAGACGACTATGGAAAACTCCGCTCAAAACTCCAACACCGAAGAACACGAAATCCGCCTCGGCACGGGCATGGGCCCGCTCAAGTTTGGCGCCTCCCAGGACGAGGTGCGCGCTCTGATGGGCGAGCCCGAGGAAATCGAGGAGTCGGAAGACGACGATGAGTTCGAGCACCAGGCCTGGAACTACCTCGACGAAGGCTACTCGCTGTACTTCGACCGCGAAGACGACTACCGCCTGAGCTGCATCGAAACCGACCACCCCGGCATCCGCCTCTATGGCGAGGCCATCCACGGCCGCAGCCCCGAGCAGATTCAGGAACTGATGAAGCGCCACGGCCACGAGCAGAGCGAAGTGGAGAAAATGGATACCGGCGAGATGCGCGTTTCCTACGAAAAGGAAATGATTGACATGTATTTCGAAGATGAGGAGTTGCAGTTCGTCAACTTCGGCGTGTTCATTGATGAGGATTTAGAGGTGCAATGGCCCGCTTAATCCGGAGTTATCCACAAATCTTTAGCTTTTAGCTGTTGATAAGTTGATAACTTCTTCATATTCCGCTCTTTTCCACCGTTAGCATCCAGTTTAGGGAAGTCTGTCTCATTCTGGCACTGCGCTGAAAAACAGCCAATCATAAAAAAAGCCGCCCCGGTTTCCGGAGCGGCTTTTTAGCTTATTTCAAGATGCTGCTAAGCAGATTAGCCCGGCAGAATAGTGCGGAACAGCAGAAACAGCAGGCCCGAAAGTGTCATGGTAACGGGTAGCGTGAGCACCCAGGCCAGGGCAATGTTGCGTACCATGGTGGGGTTCACGTTCTTCACGCCGCGGCTGGCCACCATGCTGCCCGCAATGGATGAGGTGAGGACGTGGGTGGTGGAAGCCGGCAGGCCCAGGCCCGAGCTGATGCCAATCATGGAGGCGGCCACGAGCTCGGAGGAAGCGCCCTGCGCGTAGCTCAGGTGCTCCTTGCCAATCCGCTCGCCAATGGTTTTCACGATGCGCTGCCAGCCCACCATCGTGCCCACGCCCAACGACAGCGACACAACGATAAACACCCAGGTCGGGGCGTAATCGGTGAACGACTTCAGCCCTATCAGGCCCGTGTCCAGCGTCTGCCGGTCAATTGTGCTCAGGCGCACTTTGTCGCTTTTCTGGATGATGAGGGCCCGGTTGGCGAGCAGCAGAATGCCTTTGCGCAGCTGGAAGCGGTCGGACTCCGGAATCTGCTCGACCTTGGTTTTGCCCTCGAAAATACGGTCCAGCGAATTCGTCTGCACCCGGATTTCGGCTACCGTTTTCTGGTCGGCCAGGCTCAGCTCGCGCACGTTCACGCGGCTCATCACCTGCTCTACCTTTACCAGCGAATCGCGCATGTCGAGCGGGTTTTTGCTGTGGTCGAGGGCGAAGTAGGTGGGCACGATGCCGATGAGGATGAGCATAATCAGGCCCACGCCCTTCTGCCCGTCGTTCGAGCCGTGGAAGTAGCTCACCAGCGTGCACGTCGTAACCAGAATGAGGCGAATCCAGAGCGGTGGCGGCTTGTGCTTGTGGGGCTCCTTGAAGATGGATTTGTCCTTGATCAGGCGCCGCAGTAGGAACATGAGCAGGATGGTGAGTGTGAAACCGAAGGCCGGCCCGATGATGAGCGCCAGGCCGGTTTTGCTGGCTTCGCTCCAGTTCACGCCCGAATCGACCACGCCGGGCAGGAAGCTGTAGGCAATGCCCACGCCCAGAATCGAGCCGATAAGCGCGTGTGACGACGACGAAGGCAGCCCGTAGTACCAGGTGCCGATGTTCCAGATGATGGCGCCCACAATCAGCGCGCCCACCATGGCAATGCCGTGGTACACGTTCTGATCAACCAGGCTCTCGACGGGCAGCAGGTACACGATGGTCATGGCCACGGCCACGCCGCCCGTGAGCACGCCGATAAAATTCCAGAACGCCGACCAGATAACGGCCACCCAGGGCCGCAGGGCATTGGTGTAGATAACCGTGGCCACGGCGTTGGCCGTGTCGTGGAAGCCGTTGACGAATTCAAATGCGCAGGCCGCCACCAGACAGGCAATCAGCAGCAGCAGCACATGAGGCTCTAAGCCAAACATAAGGGGGGAGTTGGTGAGGTATCGGGAAAATCAACCCAAAGGTAGTTCGGGCCTCAGGCAGGGCAAGATTATGAAATTGTTACTGTCCGGGTTGGCGGGCAGGCGGCTGAAGCGCTAAACGCAACCGGCCGGCGTTGGTTGAAGCGGCTCCGCCAGCCGGGCCCTGGCGCCGTTTCGCGGCCGGGCTGGGTTGGGGGCAGGGCTTTGGCTACTTTTGCCTCTCGTTCCGCGCTTCGCCCGGAATGCCTGACCCCTCTCAACTTCTGCATCTGCCATGAGCAACGCCCCCAAACCCGCCGCCGCGGCCACTACCGAAGGCACGCTGGCCAATATCGTGTCGCACGCCAAAGAGTACGGCTTCGTGTTTCAGTCCAGCGAAATCTACGACGGCCTGGGCGCCGTGTACGACTACGGCCCCAACGGCGTGGAGCTGAAAAATAACCTCAAGCAGCTTTGGTGGAAGGCCATGACCCAGCTCCACCAGAACGTGGTGGGCCTCGATGCCGCCATTTTTATGCACCCGCTCACCTGGAAAGCCTCGGGCCACGTCGATGGCTTTTCGGACCCCATGATTGACAACCTCGACAGCAAGAAGCGCTACCGCGCCGACGTGCTGCTCGAAGACCGCGCCGCCGAGCACGAGAAAAATGGCGAGCTGGCCCGCGCCGAAACCCTGCTGGCCGAAATGGGCCGCCTGCTGACGGCCGAGGACCTGACCGGGGTTCGCCAGCTCATCATCGACGAGCAGATTGTCTGCCCCATCAGCAAAACCGGTAACTGGACCGAGGTGCGCCAGTTCAACCTGATGTTCTCGACCCAGGTGGGCGCCGTGGCCGAAGATTCGAGCCTGATTTACCTGCGCCCCGAAACGGCCCAGGGCATCTTCGTCAACTTCCTGAACGTGCAGAAGTCGGCCCGCCAGAAGGTGCCGTTTGGTATTGCCCAGATTGGCAAGGCCTTCCGCAACGAAATCGTGGCCCGGCAGTTCATCTTCCGGATGCGCGAGTTCGAGCAGATGGAGCTGCAATTTTTCGTGCGCCCCGGCACCGAGGGCGAGTGGTACGAGCACTGGAAAACCATGCGCCGCCGCTGGCACGAGGTGATGGGCCTGCCCGCCGACAAGCTCCGCTTCCACGACCACGACAAGCTGGCCCACTACGCCAAAGCCGCCGTCGATATCGAGTACGAATTCCCCTTTGGCTTCAAGGAAATTGAGGGCATCCACTCGCGCGGCGACTTCGACCTGACCCAGCACCAGACACTCAGCAAGAAGAAGCAGCAGTACTTCGACGCCGACATCGACCCCGAAACCGGCAAGGCCTACGGCAACTACGTGCCCTTCGTGGTGGAAACCTCGGCCGGCGCCGACCGCCTGTTCCTGGCCACGCTCTGCCAGGCTTACCAGGAAGAAACCATTACCGAAGGCGAAGGCGACAAGGAGCAGACCAAAACCCGCACGTTCCTCAAGCTGCACCCCGCCGTGGCGCCCATCAAGGCGGCCATTTTCCCGCTGGTGAAAAAGGACGGCATGCCCGAGAAAGCCACCGAAATCTTCAACGCCCTGCGCCACGATTTCCGGGTGATTATGGAGGAGCGCGATGCCATCGGCAAGCGCTACACCCGCCAGGACCTCATCGGCACGCCGTTCTGCATCGTAGTCGATGGCCAGACGCTGGAGGACGACACCGTGACGGTGCGCCACCGCGACTCGCGCGAGCAAAACCGCCTGCCGATTGCCGAACTGCGCAGCTACATCGGCGAGGCCGTGAGCTTCTCGCGCATATTCGAGCAGTTGTAGGCAACCAGCTAACTTTACGTGAAGGCCCCGTTCCGCTACCGGAATGGGGCCTTTTTGTATCTTGGCAGACCTCCTGAATTATTGGCCATGCAGTACATCCACGACCGAATCACTCTCGACCCGCACCTATGCGGCGGCAAGCCAACCATCCGGGGGCTGCGCCTGACGGTACAGACGGTGCTGGAGTTTCTGGCCGCCGGCGACTCGGCCGAAGACGTGCTGGAAAGCTACCCGTTCCTGGAAATGGCCGATATCCAGGCCTGCCTGCGGTTTGCCTCCGAGAACTTAGCCCGGCAGAACTTCATCAGCTTCGCGGCCTGACTTTGCCGCTATGCCGAAGTTTCTGATTGACGCCAACCTGCCGCACCGTTTCGCCATCTGGCACACGCCCGACTACGAGCCGGTGCCCAATCTGGCCTGGAGCGACGAGCAGGTGTGGGCCTACGCCGTTGAACACAATCTGACGGTCATCACCAAGGATGTTGATTACGAAGTGCTGGTGCAAAACCAAGCGCCGCCGCACGTTATCCGGCTGTGCATTGGCAACATGCGTCGGCGTGAGCTTTGGTTGTTTCTGGAGCGCGTCTGGCCGGCGGTGCTGGAGGCAAGCAGTAAGCCGGGGGTGCGACTGACGCGCGTTTTTGCTACGCACATCGAAACTGTCTGACCCGTTAAAAGCCGAACGGCCCTCCTGCTTGCAGGAGGGCCGTTCGGCTTTTAACGGGTCAGACACGCTTAATTCTCGCTAAGCCACTGGGTGGCGTCGCGGCGGGAGGTGAAGTAGTTGAACTCGACCTGGTCGGGGGGGAGGGTGGAGGAGGCCAGCGAGTTGCCGATCTGGTACTGGTACTGGCCTTCCGAAACCAGGGCCGCAATGAACAGGGGCTGGGCCGGCTGCCGGGCCGTTACTTCGCTGAGCGGGGCAAACAGCTCCTCCAGATCGTCGGTGGGCGGGGCGTTGCGCTTGAGGTCGAGCAGCAGCTTGCCGATGTTCTGGGCCAGCATTTCTTCCAGCGCCAGCTGGTAAGCCTGCCCGAATGAAACCGACAGTCCGGTAGCTGAGTAGCTCAGCAGCAGCGTTTCCGAGTGAGAATCGAAGGTGAGAGAGGCGTCGGGAGAATGGTACAATACCATGCTAATTGAAAAATAACAAGCAAATGCGTTCAAAGTGCAATTATATGCAACTGCAAACGCTTGAATAAGGTTCAGTTACGGTAAAGGCGGCGCAAAATGTTTCATATATTCCGAACAAAAAATATTTTGCCTGAGAAAGTTTTCGCCTGAAGCGGCTGTCCGTCCGGCACTTACTCGCAGATCTTCATGGGCCACCTGTTCCCGGTTGCGTACCTTTGCGGTATTTTAACGGTCTATGTGGCGGAATCTTGCCCTGTTTGTAATTAAGAACCGCAAGCTGCTGGTGGGGCTGCTGGCGGCCATTACCGTGTTTATGGCCTGGGAGGCGCGCAAGGTCGAGATGACCTACGACTTCGCCCAGGTGGTCGCGCCCGACGACCCGGACATGGTGTATTTCCAGCAGTTCAAGCGCCAGTTCGGCGAAGACGGCAACGTGCTCGTGCTGGGCATGCAGGACAGCTCGGTGTACGAGCTGGGCAAGTTCAACCAGCTCCGGCTGCTCACCGACACGCTCAGCCGGGTGGAGGGCGTGAACGGCGTGCTAAGCGTCACGCGGCTGCCGCGGCTCGAAAAAGACACCACCAACCGCACCTTCCGGGCCGTGCCCATCTTCCACGGCCCGCCCGCCTCGCAGGCCGAGCTGGATTCGCTGATGCGGGTGGTAAACGAGCAGCAGTTTTATAAGGGCCAGTTGATTTCGCCTACCACCGGCGCCACACTGCTGGCCCTCACTCTTGACCCTAAATACCTCAATTCGAGCCGCCGCGAGGCCGTGATGGCCGAAATCCTGGGCCACGCCCACCAGTTCGAGCAGGACACCAAAATCCGGCTGCACTACGCCGGCCTGCCCTACGTGCGGGCCACGATGACGACCAAAGTGGCCTCGGAAATGAAGCTGTTCGTGGCCCTCACTATCGCCATGATGGCCCTGACGCTGCTCATGTTCTTCCGCACCTGGTCGGCGGTGGTGTTTCCGCTGCTGATTGTGCTGATTGTGGTAATCTGGTGCATCGGCAGCATGGTGCTGATGGGCTTTAAAATCAATCTGCTGACCGGCCTGATTCCGAGCATCATCATCGTTATCGGCATCCCCAACTGCACCTACCTGCTCAGCCGCTACCACTACGACTACCGCAAATCGGGCAACCAGGTGCTGGCCATGACGCGGGTGGTGCGCAAAATCGGCCTCGTGACGCTGATGAATAACACCACCACGGCCATTGGCTTCGTGGTGTTCTGCTTCACCAACATTGCCATTCTGTATCAGTTCGGGCTGGTGGCCACCATCAATATCTACGTCGCCTTTCTGGTGTCGTTTATTCTGATGCCCATCATCTTCACCATCCTGCCGCCGCCCACGGCCAAGCAACTCGACCACCTCGACGCCAAGCCGCTCATCAAGCTGCTGGAGTTTTTCGATTACCTGGTGCTGGAGCGCCGCCGCACGGTGTACCTGACGACGCTGGCGCTAGCCGTGCTGGCCGGCGTGGGCGTGAGCAAGGTGCGGGCCGTGTCGTACATGGTCGACGATTTGCCCAAGGATTCGTCGGTGAACTCCGACCTCAAGTTCTTCGAGCAGCACTTTAATGGAGTGATGCCGCTGGAAATTGTGGTGGATACCGGCCGGCCCAAGGGTCTGCTGAAGCTCAAGAACCTGGAGCGCATCGACCGGCTCGAAAACTACCTGCGCACCCAGCCCGTGCTGACGAGCCCGGTGAGCGTGGTAACGGCGCTGAAGGCGTCCAACCAAGCCTTCTACAACGGCAGCCCCGAGTTTTACCGCCTGCCCGACAACTCCGAGAAGAACTACATTTTCAGCTACCTGGCCCGCTCGCAGAACCAGCCCGGCGCCGAGGGCAACCTCACCAGCAAGTTGCTGCGCTCGTTCACCGATTCCACGATGCGCGAGGCCCGCATCTCGCTCAAAATTGCCGACATCGGCTCGCAGAACCTCGACACGCTGCTCAGCAACCAGATTCGGCCCCAGATTGACAAAATCTTCAAGGGCACCGACCTCACCGCCCGCCTCACCGGCACCACCATCATCTTCACCAAGGGCAACGAGTTCCTGATCGGTACGCTCAAAAGCAGCCTGCTCCACGCCTTTATTCTGGTGGGTTTGGTGGTGCTGATCCTGTTCCGCTCCTTCCGGACGGTATTCTTCGCGCTGCTGCCCAACTTCTTTACGCTGCTGCTCACGGGCGGCATTATGGGCTACTTCGGTATCCCGCTCAAGCCCAGCACAGCCCTCATTTTCAGCATCGCGCTGGGCATTGATGGCGACAACTCCATTCACCTGCTGGCCAAGTTCCGGCAGGAAATGGCCATCAACGGCCGCCGGGTGCGGGCCGCCATCAGCACCACGCTTTCGGAGGCGGGCACCAGCATGATTTACACCAGCATTGTGCTGTTTCTGGGCTTTTCGGTGTTTGCCTTCTCGGAGTTTGGCGGCACTAAGGCCCTGGGTCTGCTCATGTCGGCCAGCCTGCTCATTACCAACTTCTCCAACCTGATTCTGCTGCCCTGCCTGCTCGTTACCTTCGAGCACGGGGCCGACGAAACTACCATCGACCAGTCCAGCATCCGCCACTACGACGACAACTACCAACCCGAGGACGACGACCTGGAGCTGGATTTGGGACGGATGCGGAAGAGTTAGTCGTCTTCTTCTAGCCTCTAGTCGCCTCACCCCCTAGCCCCCTCTCCGAAAAAGGAGAGGGGGGAACTAGTCTAAAAATTGAATTCGAATTCTAGCGCTAGCTCGTTGCACCTATATCTAGTTCCCCCTCTCCCCCTGGAGAGGGGGGCTAGGGGGTGAGGCGACTAGAGGCTAAATAGCTCAACATAAAATGTCCTACCCCGAATACAAGCAGCCGCTCAATTACGGCCAGGTTGGCACCGATATCCTGGCCTGGTGGAAGCAGCACCACATTTTTGAGAAGAGCGTGAGCAGCCGCGAGGGCCAGCCCACGTTTGTGTTCTACGAGGGGCCGCCCTCGGCTAACGGCGCCCCCGGCATCCACCACGTGATGGCCCGCACCGTGAAGGACATCTTCTGCCGTTACCAGACGCTGCTGGGCAAGCAGGTGCCCCGCAAGGGCGGCTGGGACACCCACGGCCTGCCCATTGAGCTGCAGGTGGAAAAGGAGCTGGGCATCACGAAGGAGGATATCGGCAAGAAAATCAGCATCGAGGAGTACAACCAGCGCTGCCGCGAAACCGTCATGCGCTTCAAGGCCCAGTGGGACGACCTGACTGAGAAGATGGGTTACTGGGTGGACCTCGACGACCCCTACATCACCTTCGAGCCCGAGTACATCGAAAGCTGCTGGGCGCTGCTCAAGAAGCTCTACGACAAGGGCCTGCTCTACAAGGGCTACACCATCCAGCCTTACTCGCCAGCGGCCGGCACCGGCCTGTCCTCGCACGAGCTCAACCAGCCCGGCACCTACCGCGACGTGAAGGACACGACGGTGGTAGCCCAGTTCAAGGTGGTGTTGGATTCAGTTTCGGAGAAGCTGTTTGTAGCAGCCGATGCTTCACAACGTACTACCACGACACCGGAAGTCTTCATCTTAGCTTGGACGACGACGCCCTGGACGCTGCCCGCTAATACGGGCCTGGCCGTGGGGAAAAACATTCCGTACGTCCTCATTTCAACATTCAATCCCTACACCTACGCCCCTATTTACGTGGTGCTGGCGAAGGCTTTAGTAAGCAAATATTTCACGGAGAAGGGGTTTGCGGCGTCGTTTGAAGGCTACGCCGAAAGCGACCACAAACTGTTGCCCTGGCGGCAGGTCGCCGAATTCACCGGCGCCGACCTCATCGGCATCCGCTACGAGCGCCTCTTCGGCCACGACAAAGGTTTTCCAGCCTTCGAGAACGAGGAAAACGCCTTCCGCGTGATTCCCGGCGACTTCGTGACCACCGAGGACGGTACCGGCATCGTGCACATCTCGCCCACGTTTGGCGCCGACGACTTCCGGGTGGCCCAGCAGAACGGTATTCCGGCCCTGCTGCTGGCCGACGCCGAGGGCAAGCTCGGCCCCATCGTGGACCGCACCGGCCGCTACGTGGCCCAGATGGGCGAATTCGGGGGCCGCTGGGTGAAGAACTACGACGGCCACGACCAGAGCGGCGCCGACTACAAGACCCTCGACGAAAGCATTGCCATCCGCATGAAAGGCGACGGCACGGCCTTCAAAGTGGAGAAGTACGAGCACACCTACCCGCACTGCTGGCGCACCGACAAGCCCGTGCTCTACTACCCCCTCGACTCGTGGTTTATCAAAACCACGGCCGTCAAGGACCGGCTCATCGAGCTCAACAAAACCATCAACTGGCAGCCCGCCAGCACCGGCACCGGCCGCTTCGGCAACTGGCTCGAAAACCTGGTGGACTGGAACCTGAGCCGCTCGCGTTACTGGGGCACGCCGCTGCCCATCTGGCGCACCCAGGATGGTACCGAGGAAATCTGCATCGGCTCGATTGAGCAGATGAAGCAGGAGATTGACAAGGCCGTAGCGGCCGAAATCATGACCCACAACCCCTACGCCAACGGCGAAAAGGTGGACCTGCACCGTCCCTACGTAGACGATATTTTCCTGGTGAGCCCCAGCGGCCAGCCCATGTACCGGGAGCCGGACCTGATTGACGTCTGGTTCGACAGCGGCGCCATGCCTTACGCCCAGTGGCACTATCCGCTCGAAAACGCCGAGCAGTTCCACCAGAATTTCCCGGCCGATTTCATTGCCGAAGGCGTGGACCAGACCCGCGGCTGGTTCTTCACGCTGCACGCGCTGGCCGTAATGCTGGAAGACTCGGTGGCCTACAAGAACGTGATGGCCAACGGCTTGGTGCTCGATAAGAACGGCAACAAGATGAGCAAGCGCCTCGGCAACGCCGTCGACCCGTTTGCCACCATCGCCCAATACGGTCCCGACGCCACGCGCTGGTACATGATTGCCAACGCCCAGCCCTGGGACAACCTCAAGTTCGACCTCAACGGCATCACGGAGGTGCAGCGCCGTTTCTTCGGCACGCTGTTCAACACCTACTCGTTCTACGCCCTCTACGCCAACCTCGACGGCTTCCGGCCGGGCCAGAAACCGCGCGTGCCGCACGCCGAGCTGGGCGAGCTGGACCGTTGGGTGCTGAGCAAGCTGCAGTCCTTGATTCAGGAAGTGCGCGGCCACTACGACGCCTACGACCCTACCAAGGCCGCCCGCGCCATCCAGGATTTCGTGACCGACCAGCTCTCCAACTGGCACGTGCGCCTCTCGCGCCGGCGGTTCTGGAAGGGCGAGCTGACCACCGACAAGCGCGCCGCTTACGAAACGCTCCAGGAGTGCCTCGAAGTGGTGGCCCAGCTCATGTCGCCCATCGCGCCCTTCTTCGCCGAGTGGCTGTTCCAGAACCTCAACACTGCCGCCCCCGCCGCCGAAAAGGCCGAATCCATCCACCTGACGCTGCTCGTGCAGGCCGATGAGGCCCGCATTGATAAGGCGCTGGAGGAGCGGATGGAGCTGGCCCAGCGAATTTCCTCGCTCACCCACTCGCTCCGCAAGAAGTCGGTGCTGAAGGTGCGCCAGCCGCTACAGCGCATCCTGGTGCCGGTACTCAATGACCGCACCCGCGAGCAGGTGGGCAAGGTGGAAGACCTGATTTGCGCCGAGGTGAACGTGAAGCACGTGGAGTTCCTCGACGACACCAGCGGCGTGCTGGTGAAGTCGGTGAAGCCCAACTTCAAGCGCCTGGGCCAGCAGTACGGCCCCAAGCTGAAGGTGGTAGGCGCCCGTATCCAGCAGATGACGGCCGCCGAAATCAGCCAGCTGGAGAAGGAGGGAAGCCTACGCGTGGAAATTGAGGGTGAAACCTATACCCTGGCTCCCGACGACGTGGAAATCCGCACCGACGACTTGCCCGGCTGGCTCGTGGCCACCGACGGCCCCCTCACGGTAGCCCTCGACGTGACGCTGACCGACGAGCTGCGTCAGGAAGGCGTGGCCCGCGAGCTGGTGAACCGCCTTCAAAACCTGCGCAAAGACAGCGGCCTGGAAGTGCAGGACAAAATCCGCGTAACGCTGGGCCAGCAGCCCGAGCTGGAAGCCGCCGTACAGTCGTTCGGTGACTACATCCGCGAGGAAATCCAGGCCCTCAGCCTCGATTTCGCGGTTGATGTGAACGGTGATTCCGTGCTCGAATTTGACGACTATCAGGTGCCTGTGCGGCTGGAAGCGGCAACTGCCTGAGGCTGAAGCGCCAACCGCCGGCCCCAAACCGGCGGTTGGCACACCGGCGCATAAAGCCCGGAGCCGGCCCCAAAATCCGGCTCAAAAGGGCACAAACCGACCACCAGAACATATACCGCTGGGCAGATAGCCGGGCTCCGAGGCCACGGGACCAAGTCTAAAAATCTTCGTCCCTTTGTGCTACGAGAGGAGGGAGGGAACAACGCTGACAGCCTGTCAGAGCGAAGTCTCACTTCTCACATCTAACCTCTCACTTCTAAAAAAATGAAGTACTGGAAATACTACCTCGTGGCCTTGCTCGTCATCGTCATCGACCAGCTCTCGAAATGGGCCGTGCACCGCTACATGCCCATGGGCATGGCCGGCGAAATCCCCGTGTTCGGCGACTGGTTCAAACTGCACTACACGCTCAATCCGGGCATGGCGTTCGGCGTGGAGCTGCCCGAGCCCTTCGGCAAGATGTTCCTGACGCTGTTCCGGCTGGTGGCCGTAACGGGCATTGCCTACTACATTTACCGCCTCTGGAAGCAGCACGCGCCCAACGCCCTCATTATCTGCATCTCGCTGATTCTGGGCGGCGCCATCGGCAACCTCATCGACTCGATTTTCTACGGCGTCATCTACAACAACGCGCCCTTCGGGGCACCCACGCCCTGGCTGCACGGGCAGGTGATTGACATGCTCTACGTGGACATCTACGAAGGCATCCTGCCCTCCACCTGGCCGTTGGTGGGCGGCTCGCACCTCTCGCTCTGGCCCATTTTCAACATTGCCGATGCCGCTATTTTCGTGGGCGTGGCCCTGATTCTGCTGTTCCAAAACCGCTTCTACGGCCAGCATTTCGAAGCCGCCGAAGCCGAGGAGCGCGCTGCCAAAGAAGCCACCCAGGCCCGCCGCGACGCCGAGGCGCCGGAAGTAGCGTAGCAACAGAACGTCATTCAGAGCGAAGCGAAGAATCTCGCAGGCTGACGTTGAGTTACCATTTCAATGTCAGCCCGCGAGATTCTTCGCTTCGCTCTGAATGACCACACCCGTTAGACGGCCCGCCATCAGGTGGGCCGTTTGCGTTTGAAAACAAGCAGCGTTTCGCCCTGCTATCTTTACATCCATGCCCGTTCCCATTCTCTCCGTCCGCGACCTGACCATCGACTTCCATAGCCACCGGGGCAACACGCGGGCCGTGGAGGGCATTTCGTTTGATTTGCACCGGGGCGAGACGCTGGCCATCGTGGGCGAGTCGGGCTCGGGCAAGTCGGTTACTTCGCTGGCCCTGATGGGGCTGGTGCCGATGCCGCCCGGCCGAATAGCGAGCGGCGAGGCCCGGTTTCAGAGCGAAGCGCTGGGCGAGGTAGACTTGCTCACGCTCTCCGACGAGCAGCTGCGGCAGGTGCGCGGCAACGACATTGGGATGATTTTTCAGGAGCCCATGACCTCGCTGAACCCGGTGTACCACTGCGGCCCCCAGGTGGTGGAGGCCCTGCGCCTGCACACCAGCCTAACCGAGCAGGAGGCCCGCGCCCGCACCGTCGAGCTGTTCACGATGGCCCGCCTGCCCCGGCCCGAAAAGATATTCGCCAGCTACCCCCACGAAATCAGCGGCGGCCAGAAGCAGCGCGTGATGATTGCCATGGCTATGGCCTGCAACCCCGCCCTGCTGATTGCCGACGAGCCCACCACGGCCCTCGATGTAACGGTGCAGGCGCAGGTGCTGCGCCTGATTGATGAGCTGCGCCGTGAGCACGATACAGCCGTCATCTTCATCACCCACGACCTGGGCGTGGTAGCCGAAATAGCCGACCGGATTCTGGTGATGTACCGCGGCCGGGTGGTAGAACAGGGCCCCGTGCTCGACATCTTTACTAACCCCCAGCACCCCTACACCAAGGGCCTGCTGGCCTGCCGCCCAAAACTTTCGGTAGGCCGCAAAAAACTTCCCGTAGTGGCCGATTTCATGCGTGAAACGGCCGATGGGGGCTTTATAAGCACTGAAACCAATACGGCGCAAGTACTTGAGGCTGAAATGGCTGCTGAGGTTGAGATTGTACCTGCCAGCGGAACCGATACCACCAAAATGTTTCCCGTGGAACATTCTGTTTCACGCCCCGAAACCCCGCATTTTGGCCTCGAATCGGCCCCCAGCGCCGAATCGGGCCTGCCGTTGCCGCTTACTGCCGACCCGCTGGCGGAGGCTTCTCAGGCAACTGTGGCCGACCCTGAGGCTCCCGCCTCTTCTGCCTCTTCCGTGACCTCCGCATCCCCCGTGTCCCAGGGCTCAAGTCCTGGGCTAATTAGCGCGCCGGAGGGTGAAGAGGAAATAGGTAGGAGAGGGGGCGAGGCAGGGGCAAATGAAGCTTCAGAAGCTGCCGTTGCCTCCCACTTCGTAGCCCAGGGTTTCAACCCTGGGACAGCAGGTCCTCGGAGCCCGCTTCTGGAAGTCGAGAATCTGAACGTGTACTTCCCGATTCGCAAGGGCTTTTTCAGCCGCAAGCCGGAGTTTGTGCGGGCGGTGGATGGGGTGAGCTTTGCCATTTATCCCGGCGAAACGGTGGGGCTGGTGGGCGAATCGGGCTGTGGCAAAACCACGCTGGGCCGGGCGCTGCTGCGGCTGGTGGAACCAACCGGGGGCCGCATCCTGTTCGGGGGCGACGATTGGGCCACGCTGCCATCCGAAGCCCTGCGGCGGCGGCGGCGCGAGCTGCAGATGGTGTTCCAGGACCCCTACGCCGCCCTCAATCCCATGCTGACGGTGGGCGAGGCCATCTGGGAGCCCATGCGGGTGCATGGCGTGGGTGGCAGCGCCGAGCAGCAGCGCGCCAAGGTGCTGGAGCTGCTGCGCACGGTGGGCCTGCGCGAGGAACACTTCCAGCGCTACCCCCACGAGTTCAGCGGCGGCCAGCGCCAGCGCATCTGCATTGCCCGCGCCTTGGCCCTGCAACCCAAGTGCATCATCTGCGACGAGTCGGTTTCGGCCCTCGATGTATCGGTGCAGGCCCAGGTGCTCAACCTGCTCAACGACCTCAAACGCGAGTTCGGTATCACCTATCTATTCATCACCCACGACCTGTCGGTGGCCCGTTTCATGAGCGACCGGCTGCTGGTCATGCGGCAGGGCCAAATCGTAGAATCCGGCCCCGCCGCCGACATCTACGCCAACCCCCGGCACGAGTACACCCGGCAGCTACTGGCCGCCATTCCCCGCGACTCGCCGGCTGATATTCGCGCCGCCGTAGCCGGTAGGCAGTAGCGCGAAGCTTCCGCTTCGCGTATTGTTGCTGACGGTCGTGCGTAGGCGTTCATCGACACACGAAAGCAGAAGCTTCGCGCTACACCTCGCCCCGATATAGTTATTCCCCGTTATATTCCGTAGTATCTTCCGGCGCCGACTGTGCCGCTCCCTTTTTCATTTTCCCGGAGGCAATCAACCGACTGCCTTCCCCAATTCAACCTCTGCCGCCTGAGAAAACGAACATACCGGCGGCCCGATTCCATGAAACAACCCTCTCAACCGGCCCCCCGCGCCTCCCGCGCGAAGGCCTCTGCCACCGAGTCCGCGGCCGCCGCGGCCCCCATCAGCCAGGACCAGATTATGCGGATTTTCCGCGACAACCCTGGCAAAGTACTCACCTACCGCCAGCTCTCGCGCCGCCTCGGCGTGACGACCAAAGACCAGCGCGAAGTGGTGTTTGCCCATCTGCGCGAGCTGCGTCAGGAAAACCAGCTGCTGCTGATTCAGAACGACGAGTACCGCCTCACCGACGAGGCCCAGGCGGCCCTGGCCGCCGCGCCCAAGGGCCGCCGCAAAGGCGCGAAGAAAGGCGAAGCCGACGATGAGCCGGAAGCCCCGGCCGCGCCGGTTACCGAGCCCGGCGAGCTGCCGGCCGGCAAGCGCCTGCCCCGTGGTGGCCGGGTGGTCGAGAGCGAGTTTGGCCAGGGTCCCATGGTGCACCGCCGCCGCGAGGCCGGATTCGACTTTGCCGACGCCGACGACCCGCAGGCCCCGCGCCGCCGCCGCGAAAGTGGAGGCGACACCATCGTGGGCACCGTGGCGCTGGCCACCGACAAGTATGCCTTCGTGATTAGCGAGGAGACCGAGAACGACGTGCGCGTATTCACCGACCGGCTCCAGTTTGCCATGCAGGGCGACACCGTGCGCCTGCGCTTGCGCGGCTCGCGCGACGGCCGCCCCGTGGGCGACGTGGTAGAGGTGCTCGACCGCAAGCGTCCCGAAGTGGTGGGCCGCATCCAGATTCGCGACCACGTGGCCTTCGTGAAGCCCGACAACCGCAAGCTTTACTTCGATGTGTACGTGAGCCACGACGACCTGAACGACGCCCAGAACGGCGACAAGGTGCTGGTCCACGTCACCGAATTTCCGGAAGATGGCTCCGACCGGTCGCCGGCCGGCGTGGTAGTGCGCAGCTTCGGACAAGCGGGTGGCAACGAGGCCGAAATCAACGCCATCATGGCCGAGTTTGGGCTGCCGTTTGAGTTTCCGGCCGAAGTGGAAGCCGAGGCCCAGGCCATGTCCGACACCATCTCGGAAGAGGAAATTGCCCGCCGCCGCGACTTCCGCGACGTGACGACCTTCACCATCGACCCGGCCGACGCCAAGGACTTTGACGACGCGCTTTCTATTCAACAACTCGAAAACGGGCACTGGGAAATTGGGGTGCACATTGCCGACGTGACGCACTACGTGCGCCTCGACACGGCCCTGGAAAACGAGTCGCGCACCCGGGCTACCTCGGTGTACCTCGTGGACCGCGTGATTCCGATGCTGCCCGAGCACCTGAGCAACGGCCTCTGCTCGCTGCGGCCCAACGAGGACAAGCTCACGTTTTCGGCCGTGTTTGAGTTGGATGAGAACGGCAAACTGTACTCCACCTGGCTGGGCAAAACCATCATCCACTCCGACCGGCGCTTTGCCTACGAGGATGCGCAGGAGCGGATTGAGGGCCTCGAATCGGACTACACCCAGGAGGTGCAGCTGATGAACCGCATTGCCAAAAAGCTGTGCGCGGCCCGCTTCCGGCAGGGCGCCATCAGCTTCGAGACGCAGGAAGTGAAGTTCCGCCTCGATGAGAACGGCAAGCCGCTGGGCGTGTTTGTGAAGGAGCGCAAGGACGCCCACAAGATGATTGAGGAGTTCATGCTGCTGGCCAACCGTAAGGTGGCCGAGTTCGTGTTCAAGCTGAAAAAGACCAAGCCGCGCCTGACGATGGTGTACCGGGTGCACGACTCGCCCGACCCCGAGCGTCTGCAGAATTTCGCTCTGTTCGCCAAGAAATTCGGCTACCAACTCGACCTCAAAAACGTGCAGAAGCTCAGCACCGAGCTCAACGACCTGAGCACCGAGGTGGTGGGCCGCCCCGAGCAGAACGTGCTCCAGACGCTGGCCATCCGCACCATGGCCAAGGCCACCTACACCACCGACCCGCGCGGGCACTTCGGCCTAGCCTTCGAGCACTACTCGCACTTTACCTCGCCCATCCGCCGCTACCCCGACATGATGGCCCACCGCCTGCTCGAGCACTACCTCGAAGGCGGCAAAAACGTGGACCCCGAGCCCGTGGAGGAGGAGTGCAAGCACTCGTCGGAGCGCGAGAAACTGGCCGCCAGCGCCGAGCGGGCCAGCATCAAGTTCAAGCAGGTCGAGTTCCTGCAGGACCACATCGGCGAGCAGTTTACCGGCGTGGTGTCGGGCCTCACCGAGTGGGGCATGTATGTGGAAATTGCCGAGAACAAGTGCGAGGGCATGATTCGCATCAGCGACATTCCCGGCGACTACTTCGAGCTTGACAAGGACAACTACCGCCTCGTGGGCCAGCGCAGCAAGCGCATCATCCAGTTCGGCGACGAGCTGCAGGTGGAGGTGAAGGCCGTGAACCTGCTCGACCGCACCATCGACTTCGCCCTGGTCGACGACCGTCCCGACGCCGTAAAGCAGCGCGAGCAGCAGGAGCGCCGCGAGAATGGTGGTGGCAGCCCCCGCGGCTACCGCCCCGAGCGGAGCAACGGCAAAGGCGGCCGCGCCGATGGCAAGAACAGCAGCAACAGCGCCAACGGCCGCAGCGACGGCAAGAGCAGCAAAGGCGGCGGGGGCAAGCGCCGCCGGTAACGCCCTGTTGGGTTAGCATAACAACCAAAAACGGTCATTCAGAGCGAAGCGAAGAATCTCGTGTGCTGACGTCGTTGCCATAGTAGTCTTAACGTAGGACTGCTATGGCAACGACGTCAGCACGCGAGATTCTTCGCTTCGCTCTGAATGACCGACGGGTTCTGGCTTCCTCAACCTATCGCAACCCGCCGTACCTTTCCCTGCTCAACCTGAATCCTTGCATGGACCTTTCTTTCTTCACCGCTAAACTCACCGCCGGCCTCGCCGATTTGCGCTACGGGCAGGAGCCGACGAGCCTCTACGAGCCCATCCGCTACATCATGGGCCTGGGCGGCAAGCGCATCCGGCCGGTGCTCACGCTCATGGGCGCTCACCTGTTCACCGACGAGCTGGAGGCCGTGGTGAAGCCCGCGCTGGCCACCGAGGTCTTCCACAACTTCACCCTGCTCCACGACGACCTGATGGACCAGGCCCCGTTGCGCCGCGGCCAGCCCACGGTGCACGAAAAATGGAATCCCAACGTGGCCATCCTGAGCGGCGACGTGATGCTGGTGCGCGCCTACGAGCTGCTGTTTGATGTGCCCGCGCCCCTGCTGGCCCCGCTGCTGCGCCGCTTCTCCCAAACCGCCGCCGAAGTCTGCGAGGGCCAGCAGTGGGACATGGAGTTCGAAACCCGCACCGATATCAGCATCGCCCAGTACCTGGATATGATTCGGCTGAAAACGGCCGTGCTGCTGGGTTTCGCGCTGGAGCTGGGCGCCCGGCTCGGCGGGGCTTCGGAGGCCGATGCCGACCACTTGCGCCAGTTCGGGGTGGACATTGGCCTGGCCTTTCAGCTGCGCGACGACCTGCTGGACGTGTACGGCGACGCGGCTACCTTCGGCAAGCGCGTGGGCGGCGATATTCTCTCCGACAAAAAGACCTTCCTGCTGCTCACGGCCCAGGCCCAGGCCAGCCCCGCCCAGCAGGCTGTGCTGGCCCAACACATCGGCCAGCCGGTGGCGGATAAGGAAGCCAAGATTGCCGCCGTGCGCGCCATCTACGACGAACTCGAAATCCGCCCCCAGACCGAAGCCCTTATCAACGACTACTTCGTGGACGCCCTGCAGCACCTGGAGCGCGTGGCGGCCCCCGAAACGCGCAAAAAGCCCCTGCACCAGCTGGCCCTGCAGCTGCTGGAGCGCGAGCAGTAGGAGCGGCTAAAAGAACGGTTGGGTAAAGGACTGTCATGCTGAGCGAAGCGGAGCGGAGTCGAAGCATCTCGCGTGCTGATGTTGCCATGCTAACTCTAACGTCAGGATTACCACTGCACGCGAGATGCTTCGGCTCCGCTCCGCTGCGCTCAGCATGACACCGTTCTTTTATCCGTCACCTGCTCACCGTCACCTGCTCACCCCATCACCTCCTCACCTCCTCACCCCATCACCCCATCACCACTAATCCCCCTGAATGGAATTTTCCGCCACCCTGGTGCTGGCCGTGCTCACGGTTGGCATTTCGCTCTACGCCTGGTCGAACCCGGCTTTTCTGGAATCCTGGATTCTGGAGCCCTACACGGTGCGCCGCCGCGGCGAGTGGTACCGCTTCATCACCTCGGGCTTTCTGCACGCCGACTTCACGCACCTGCTGTTTAATATGATTGCCTTCTACTCGTTCAGTCGGGTAGTGGAAACCATTTTCGCCTATGCTTTCGGGCCTACGATGGGGCTGCTGTGGTACCTGCTGCTGTACCTGGGCGGCATCATCGTGTCCGATATTCCCACGTATCTGCGCCACCGCAACGACCCCGGCTACCGCTCGCTGGGGGCCTCGGGGGGCGTGTCGGCGGTTATCTTCTCGGCCATCCTGTTCAACCCGGTGGCCGGCCTCTACATCTTTCCGCTGCCCTTCGAAATTCCTGGTTTCATCTTCGGCTTCCTCTACCTGGGCTATTCCTACTACATGAGCCAGCGCCAGGGCGACAACATCAACCACGACGCCCACTTCTACGGCGCCCTCTACGGCGTAGTGCTCACGCTGCTGCTGATTCCGCGGGCGGCCCTCATTTTCTGGGAGCAGATTCAGGGATTTATCGGTAACTACTTGTAAATCAATGATATAATATAGTTTATCTTGAATTATTGATATCTATTTTCGGTTCATTGCGTAAAGGGTCCCATATCTCTCCATTCCTTAATTTTCCCTGCCATGAACGCCATCAACACGCTTACCAAACGCCTGCCCGGTGCCGGCCTGCTGCTTTCGCTGCTCACAGTTTCACTGCTCAGTTCGTGCAGCCGTTTCAACAACGACGGCAGCCTGGCTACCTGGGGCTACGTTATCCTGGCCCTCGACGTATTCGTGCTCTTCGACATTTTCCGTCAGGACTGGGGCATCGGCAAGAAAATCCTGTGGGCCGCCATTGTGTTCTTTTTCCCGCTGGGTGGCCTGATCCTGTACTTCCTGTTTGCCGGCCGCGGTAAATCCAGCACCTAAGCCCACCAAATAGTCAGTTGGCTAGCAACAGAAAGCCCCGCTGTACCTCGGTACGGCGGGGCTTTCTGTTGGTGCTATATGCGTTTGGCGAGGCTTACTTGCCGCCCACCAGCCGGAGCTTTTCCATGCGGGCAACGTGCTTTAGAATATCGCCGGTATTCGTGATTTCAGTGGCCTGCCAGTAGTCGCCGCGCTTGCGCATTTTCACTTCCAGCACCATCGTGGTATCGTAGCGGGGCTGGGTGAACTCCAGGCCAACGAGGGCCTGCTCGCCTTCTTCGCGCGAGTAGGCAATGCCCCGGAACTTGCTGTTCTCGCCGACCACCTTGCTGGCCAGCCCCATCATCGACACGTTGACCAACCGCTTGGGCGCGGCGGCGGTGGCGGCCTCTACCGAGCCGGTTTCCACGTAGCGCTGCACTTCTTTGCGGGCCGCCTGGGCCAGCTGCGGCTTGAGCAGGCGCAGGGCACCGGTCATGGCCATCCCGCCGGGGTTGAGCACGCCCAGCGCCGAGCCGTTTTTGGCCACGTCGTCCACGAGGCTGCCCGTTACGCTGTTCACATCCACATACCGCTCGAAGGCCGCCGGGTCGTGGTCGTCGATGGCTTTGTAGGCCTGCATGAGCGAGTATTCGGGGGCGGTGCGCACCTTGTAGTAGTAGAGGTAGGCCCCAACGCCCACGGCCGCGAGTATGATGAGGAGGAGGAGTTTTTTCATGTGGTGGAGAGTTAAAGCGTAAGAAACCGGGATTGAGAAAGTAAAAGTAGCCCGATTTGCTTACGCCGATGCGCTGGCTGCGTAAGCAACTGCGCCGGCTACACCGCTGTGCCCGGTGCTGCCTATACGTTTATGTTGTTGCCCTTTTCCGGCCACTTGCCCGAGGTGCATGGCCACCGCGGCTGCCGCGGGTTGCGGCCCGAGAACACGCTGCCCGCTTTCCGCGAAGCCCTGCGCTTGGGCGTTGATGCCATAGAGCTGGACGTGGTCGTTTCGGCCGACCGCCAGGTAGTCGTTTCGCACGAGCCCTGGATGTCGGCGGCTATCTGCCGGCTGCCTTCCGGCGAGCCCATCGCGCCTACCGAGGCTCGCCAGCACAACCTCTACCAGCTGCCCTACGCCCGCATCCGGGAATACGACTGCGGCCGCACGCGCCACCCCAATTTCCCGGAGCAACTGCCCGCGCCGGCCTATAAGCCGCTACTGCGCGAAGTAGTAGCCGACCTCGAAAACCTGACCCGGCAGCTGGGCCGCCGCCCGGTGAATTACAGCGTCGAAATCAAGAGCGAGCCGGCTCACGACAGCCTGTTTCAGCCCCCGCCCGTCGCGCTGCTGGCACTGGTGCTGGCCGAGCTGCAGGCCCTGCAAATCATGCCCCGCACCATGCTGCTCTGCTTCGATAAGCGCGTCCTGCAACTGGCCCGACGTGCGGTGCCCACGCTGCCGCTATGCCTGCTCATCGAGGACGCTTTACCACTGGCGGACCACCTGGCGGCGCTGGGTTTCACGCCGGCCGTAGTCGGCCCCGACTTCCGGCTATTAACGTCCGCCCTAGCGGCCCAGCTGGCCGCGCAACATATCCGGCTAGTACCCTGGACCGTGAACGAGCCGGCTGACCTGCGGGCAGTACTGGCGCTGCATCCCTGGGGGATCACCACCGACTACCCCGACCGTTTGCTGGCTATGCGCCAGGAGCTTTATTCTCTTTAAGCTAATGCGGTGTCTGTATCACTCGTTGCTTGTTTACTGTAACGTAACGCCTGTAACTGTCAATTGTAACAACGCTGTACTGTGTAATGTGTTCCATTGTGTATCATAAATGTTCGTAAAGTTAATTTGTTGCATGAACGTATTTGTTGCCTTTGGTTACGTAAAATGTATTGATCATATTTACAGCATCATCACTGTTACAACCGTTCTATATGTCGCACCAGGGCGAAATACTGCAGGAAGCCATCAAAAATAGCGGAATTTCGATTACGCGGATTGTGGACGATCTTGGTATTACACGTCCGACTATGTATCGCCGGTTCAAAGAGAAGGAGCTTGATTACACCTTTGTAAAGCAAGTGGGCGATATTATCGGACACGATTTCTCCAATGAGTTTACATCATTGCAACAGTCTGCTTTGCCTTTTACTGTTACACCAGTGTTACGAAGCGTAACTAATGTGTCCGATAATCAGAGTGCCTCCCGTTCCACTGTTACAGTTTCAGCCGACGGTGATAGTATAAAACAGCTGATGGTGCTGCAGCAGAAGTATATTGCCCTGCTGGAAGCGTATAATGAGCTTCTGCTGAAAGTGTACGGCCCTAAATAGAACAGATATGTTCCACGTGAAACATATCTGTTCCTGGCAACGGTTAAACGACGGATGAAACAATAGGTGGAATAAGACCTTATCGAGGCTTATAGCGCGTGATATTAGTGTCCGCTTGATTGGCTAAGTGTAGCGAAACAAGCGGTGGTTGCGTCGGTATTAAAGGCCGATAAGGAACGAGCGTGTAACCCAAGGTAAACACGGTAGGGGAGGGGCGAGGTGGCCCGGGGGAAGCCGTAGCTTTGCGCAACCAATCCCTGATCCAGCTACCAGTTTATGCCCCCATTTGTGCTCCCCGAATACCGTTCGGTTTCCTATTCACGCGTCACGCTTACCGAGCTGATGATACCATCGTATGCCAACTTCGGGGGCAAGATCCACGGCGGAATTCTGCTCTCGCTGATGGACAAAGTGGCCTATGCCGCCGCGTCCCGCCACGCCGGTAACTACTGCGTAACCGTGAGCGTGGATGGGGTGAATTTTATGCAGCCGGTGGAGGTAGGCGAGCTGGTGTCGCTGCTGGCTTCAGTGAACTACGTGGGGCGCACCTCGCTGCTGGTGGGCATCAAGGTAACGGCCGAGGATGTGCGCACCGGACTGGTGAAACACACCAACACCAGCTACTTCACCATGGTGGCCAAAAACGAGGCCGGCCAGCCCACGCAGGTGCCCGGCCTGGAGCTGGAAACGCGCGACGACATCCGCCGCTTTCAGGAAGCCATCAAGCGCCGGCAGTTCCAGCAGCAGTACCGCGAGCAGTTCGATAATGCCCGTAGTACGCTGGCAATAGATGACCAGATGGGGCTGCTGGACAACGAGCGTTGCCGGATTGTGCACTAATACTGGCACACCCTTTAAGCAGAACTGCCCAGGGTAGGGGCTAGGGGCGAGAACTGCACCCACCCAGGTTCAAGCTGTCGAACGGATTTGTTTGTGGAACGTGAATGACCAGCGGTAAAAAGCGCAGTTTCCATTACTCACTAGTACAACAGCAGGCAGCCAGCATAACCAAGAGTAGCATTACTCAAGAAGTGCTCTTCACGGCGAGACGGTTCAAAAAGCTGAAAGGGCGTTATGCGGAGTGCAGCCGAAACAGCTGCACTCCGCATAACGCCCTAATTGATTCCAGCTGTCAGCTACCAGCTAAACAGCTCCTATAGGAACACCACTTCCTTGATGACATCCTCGCCGACTTCGGCGTTCAGGTTAGCCAGTACTTTGGTTTTGGCCATCACCAGCTCGTGCTTGAGGGGCGCCGACGACAACCGCACGAACAGCTTATTGTTGCTCACGTAGAGCTGCTGGGTTTTCAGAGCTACGGCCTTGCCCATCACCTTTTCCCAGCTGGCTACCACCGTCACCTCATTCAGCTTGCCCTGGAGGCGGTAGGCGCGGAGCATAGACGTGATGCTGTCTTTGAGCGAGACAATATCAGCCTTGCGGGAATTTTCGGGTGAATACGGTTTTTTGTAGGCCATTTCAGTAAGTTAACGCGCGAGGAAAACGCCCCGCTGGCTAACTCAACAAAGATACCCCGCCCGCTGCCTACAACCGCACCACGGTACCGGCCTGCACCCGAAAACGGCGGATATCCTCCGACAGCTCCAATAGCACCCGGTCGGTGCGTTCGAGATGCGTGTCGGTCAGGAAAATCTGGCCGAAGGTGTGGTTGGCCACCAGCTGCATCAGGCGGGTGATGCGCTTCTCGTCGAGGCGGTCGAAGATGTCGTCGAGGAGCAGTAGCGGCTTTTGGCCCTGGCGCTCGGCCAGCAGCTCGAACTGCGCCAGCTTGAGGGCTATGACGAACGACTTCTGCTGGCCCTGCGAGCCGTAGCTCTTCACTGGCTTATCGTCCATCAGGAAGGTAAAGTCGTCGCGGTGGGGGCCGGTGGTGGTGCGCTGCAGCGTCAGGTCGCGGCGCTCCTGCAGGCGCAGCAGCTTGCCGAAGTCGGCGCCGGGCAGCTCGCTCTTATACGTGAGCGTGACCTGCTCCTGGCCATCGGCGAGCTGGGCATAGTGGTGCTGGAAGAGCGGCTCGAACCCCACCAGAAACTCCTGGCGGCGCTGCACCAGCTGCTCGCCCAGCGGCGCCAGCTGCTCGTCAATCGTCAGCAGGTAGTCGCGGTCGTAGCCGGCCTGGCGGTCGGCGGCCAGCTTGAGCAGGGCGTTGCGCTGCTTGAGCAACTGGCTGTAGCGGATGAGCAGCTCCAGGTACTCGTGGTCGAGCTGCGACATGAGGCTGTCGAAATACTTGCGCCGTTCCTCGCTGCCCTGCCGGATCAGGTCGGTATCGTAGGGCGAGATGAGCACCACCGGGTAGCGGCCAATGTGGTCGGACACCCGCTCGTAGGGCTGCTTGTCGTGGAGCACGGTTTTCTTCTGGCCCACCCGCAGGCTACACTGAATGGTTTCGGCCGGGGCCCCGGCGGGCCGGTCGCCGAACCGGCCGCGCACCACGAAAAACTCCTCGCCCTGCCGGATGCTCTGGGCATCGGCCGTGGTGAAGGCGCTCTTGGTCAGCGACAGGTAGTGGATGGCATCGAGCAGGTTGGTCTTGCCGCTGCCGTTGTCGCCGATAAAGCAGTTGATGTGCGGGGAAAAGGCGAGCTGGGCTTCTTCGTAATTCTTGAAGAAGAGCAGGTGGAGGTTCTCCAGATTCATGCGCGGGGTTCGGACATTGCCATCCTTTTACGTACTTTCGCCTCCCAAACGCGAATAATCGAAACTAAGATGGCGGAGACGAAAGTACAGGCTACGGCCAAGGCTTCCAATTCGGCGAAGAAAACGCCCGCACCCAAGGCTGCCGCCAAAGGCAAAGCTGTGGAAACGGCCGAACAGCCCCAGAACGTGAAACCGGCCGCCAATAAAGCGGCCAAGGAGGCTACCGACGCGCCCAAGGCCTCGTCGCCGGCCAAAGCCGAGTATTCAAAGGAAACCTACCTGACCTGGTACGAGCAGATGGTGCTCATGCGCAAGTTCGAGGAGAAGGCTGGCCAGCTGTACGGTCAGCAGAAGATTAAAGGCTTCTGCCACCTCTACATCGGCCAGGAGGCCTGCGTCGCCGGCACCGTCTCGGCCCTGACCAAGGATGACAAGCACATCACCGCCTACCGCGACCATGCCCACCCGCTGGCGCTGGGCACCTCGCCCAATGCCGTGATGGCCGAGCTGTTTGCCAAAGCCACCGGCTGCTCTAAAGGCAAGGGTGGCTCGATGCACATCTTCGACAAGGAAGTAAACTTCATCGGCGGCCACGGCATCGTGGGGGCACAGGTGCCGATGGGCGCCGGCATTGCCTTCGCCGAGAAATACAACAAGACCGGCAACCTGTGCGTCTGCTCGATGGGCGACGGCGCCGTGCGCCAGGGCGCCCTGCACGAGGCCTTCAACATGGCCATGCTCTGGAAGCTGCCGGTCATCTTCGTGATTGAGAACAACGGCTACGCTATGGGCACCTCGGTGCAGCGCACGTCCAACGTAACGGAGCTCTACACGCTCGGCGAGTCGTACGATATGCCCTCCGAGCCGGTAAATGCCATGAACGTGGAGGATGTGCACGAGGCCGTGGCCCGCGCTGCCGAGCGCGCCCGCGCCGGCGAAGGCCCCACGCTGCTCGAGTTCAAAACCTACCGCTACAAGGGCCACTCGATGAGCGACCCGGCCAAGTACCGCACCAAGGACGAGTTGGAGGACTACCGTTCGCGCGACTCCATTGAGGCCGTACGCCACACCATCCTTACCCACAACCTGGCTACCGAAGCCGAACTGGAAGCCATCGACGAGAAGATCAAGGCCCAGGTGCAGGAGTCGGTGGAGTTTGCCGAGAAGTCGGACTACCCGACCGCCGACGAGCTCTACCACGACGTGTACGTGCAGCAGGATTACCCCTACATCCGCGACTAGCTTTTTAAGCTGTTAGCTTAGAGCGGCCAGCTGAAAGCTTTCGTTCTTAAGTAAACGGTTTTCATCGGCTAACCAGAACAGAGCTAAAAGCCAACAGCTACTAGCTATCAGCTAAATTTTCCCATGTCCAAGATTCCTTTTACGGGTAAAAGCCAGCAGGCCCGCCAGCAGCGCGTGGTGAGCACCGACCCGCTTGCCCCCGCCCAGGCCTACAACCCCGAGCACCCGCTCATGGAAGACCCCGACGCGCTGGCTATGCGGCTGGTTGAGTCGGAGGATTTTGTGCGCCGCAACAAGAACGTGCTGCTGGGCCTGCTGGCCGTAGTGGTGCTGGCCGTGGCCGGCGGCTTCGGGTACTACCTGTGGCGCAACTCGCAAAACGAGAAGGGCCAGGCCGCCATGTTTCAGGCCGTGAGCTACTGGGAAGCCGACTCGCTGCAGAAGGCGCTGAAGGGCGACGGCCGTAACTTGGGCCTGGAGCGCGTGGCCTCCGAGTACGGCGGCTCCGATGCCGGCAACCTCGCCAGCTTCTACGCCGGCGTGGCCGCCCTCAAGGAAGGCCAGTACAAAGCAGCCATCGACTACCTCGAAGACTTCAGCGCCGACGACTACCTGGTGCAGGCCCGCGCCTACTCGCTTATCGGCGACGCGCACCTGGAACTCAACCAGCCCAAGGAAGCCGCCGACTTCTACAACAAGGCCGCCAACTACAACGCCAACGAGTACTTCTCGCCCGCCTACCTGCTCAAGGAAGGCACCGCCCGTGAGGTAGCCAAGGATTACGCCGGCGCCATTACGGCCTACGACAAAATCCTGACCGCTTACCCCGCCGCCGCCGAAGCCAACGAAGCCAAGCAGTACAAGGCCCGCGCCGAAGGCCTGAGCGGCAAGTAGCTTTGCCAGAGCTGTTAGCTGATTTCAGTTATAGGCTTGATTTTCAAAAGTATACGAGCAAAAAGGTAGCCTTCGGGCTGCCTTTTTGCTTTAGATGAGTAGCCGGCCGGCGGGTCTATCTTTGCCATCGGCAACTTTTCTGGGTGAAAAATGCCCGCTAGCACCGCCAGATTTGGGTGGTTGCTTTCTGTAAATAATTGTCCTACAAAACATAAGCTACTAGCTAGCAGCTATTAGCCAACAGCTCAAAACACATGGCTACTTCTCTCAAGAACCTGAGCGACTACACGTCCGACCACTTCGTTGACATCTCCGAGAAGCGTTTCGGGCTGGTGGTGGCCGAGTGGAACCGCGAAATCACCGACACGCTGGCCCAGGGCGCCTACGACACGCTGCTCAAGCATGGCGCCAAGCCCGAGCACATCTTCCGCAACACCGTACCCGGCAGCTTCGAGCTGACGCTGGGGGCGCAACTGTTGGCCCAGCACGACGAGATTGACGCCGTTATCTGCCTGGGAGTAGTAATTCAGGGCGAAACCAAGCACGACGACTATATCTGCCACGCCGTGGCCAGCGGTATCACCAACGTGGGCCTCAAGTTCAACAAGCCCGTCATCTTCGGCCTCGTAACCACCAACACGCTGGAGCAGGCCTGGGACCGGGCCGGCGGCAAGCACGGCAACAAGGGCGTAGAGGGCGCCGTGGCCGCCATCCACATGCTGGGCTTCTAACCTTACAAAGTGCCCACCCGCCCCGGTAGCCTCTTGAGCAGTAGCCAGCGCGCCCCTTTTGGGGAACGAGTTGCCAGTTAAGCAGGGTTGGTGCGCATCCGCCGACAAAACCGTAGCTTTGCGGCCGATTACCGATCAGGGGCATCAGGTAGCCAGCGTTTTCAGGCTTCCGAAGCGCAGTTGGGCAAACCAATTCGTTTGGGCTGCTGTTGGCCTTGCTTTAGCGGGCGCCATTGCACGCCAACTGACCGGTGTCGTTTTCCACCCGCATTCCAATCCCACCTTCTCACTATATCTTCCTGTAACGTCATGAGTGAAGCACCCCTACGCTATTCCAGGGAAGAACTGGCCGAGTTCGAGCAAATCATCCAAGATAAGCTGACCGCCGCCCGCAAGGAGGTTTCCTTTATCAAAGAAACCCTGAGCCGCAAAAACGACTCGGGCACCGACAACACGGCCTCTTCGTCGAAGGTGCTGGAAGACGGCGCCGACACGGCCGAGAAAGAGAGCATGAACCAGCTGGCGTCGCGCCAGATGAAGTTCATCCAGCAGCTCGAAAACGCGTTGGTCCGCATCAAGAACGGCACCTACGGCGTGTGCATCGGCACCGGCAAGCTCATCCAGAAGGAGCGCCTGCGGGCCGTGCCCCACACCCAGCACTCCATCGAGGCCAAAATGGCCCGTCGCGACTAATTAGTAGAATACTTGTCATTCTGAGCGGAGCGAAGAATCTCGCCAGCAATAGTAATTCCTGACGACAGAGTTGCTTATTGCTGGCGAGGTTCTTCGATCCGCTCAGAATGACAAGTATTCTACTAATACCTGATTAAATCAGCCCGGACGGGCTGCCTGCGTTCCGCCCCCGGCGGAGCCGGGCGGCCGGTCCGGGCACTGTTTTCCCCGGAGCTTCGTTGCAAAGCCTTCTCCGAATTATTCACCGGTACCGTAGCGATACGGCACGCACGCTTTTACCACTATGGGTAAGAAACACCACTCCGACGACGCGCCCAAAGGCCGCGGCCGTTTCAGCTCCGACCGCAACAACTCCGGTTCGGACCGCAAATTCATTCAGCCCGGCCAGGAGCGCGCCAACCGCGAGCAGAACCGCTTCGGCGCCGGCCGCAGCACCGACGACAACCGCCGTGGGGGCGAAGGCCGCCGCAACGACTACGACGCCCGCCGCGGCAACGACCGGCCGGGCTTTGGTGGTCGGCCCGCCGAGGGAGGCTTCGGCAACTCGCGCCCGTTTGGTAACCGGGGCGGCGGCAATTTTGGTGGTGGCCCGCGCAAGTTCGGCGAGGGAGGTAGCTTCGGCCGCGACGAGCGGCGCGGTGGTGACAACCGTTTCGGCCGCGACGAGCGCCCGGCCCGCGACAGCCGCTTCGGCGGCGGCGATGCGCGCAACGCCGGCCGCAACGACGACCGGCGGGATAACCGCCGCGACCCACGGCGGGAAGGTGGCTTTGGTGGTGAACCGCGCGACGAGCAGCGGGACGAGCGGCCGGTGCGCAACTTCGAGCCCAAGCAAACCTGGGGCGGGCAGCCCTACCGTCGGCAGGACGGGGAGCAGGCCGTACCCCGCGGGATGCCCGGGGAGCGCAACCGCAAATTCATCAAGCAGAACCCCAACGCCGCCGACGAGCCGCGACCGGAAGCGCCGCGCCCCCGGGCCCAGGAAGATTTCGCGGGCTCGCGCGAGTACGGCCCCGACCGCCCGGTGCGGCCGGCCCGCGCTTTCGACCCCGACCGCCGGCCCGAGAACCTCGCCCCCCAGCACCCCGATTTTTCCGACGAGAACACCTACCGCGCCACCCGCCGTCCGGCTGGTGAAGGCGACGACCAGGAGCGGCGCGAGTTTGGCGACCGGAAGCCTTCGGGCTTTGGCGGCGGCGCCAGCGGCGAGCGGCGCGGCAGCTTCGAGCGCCGCGACAACCGGGATGGCCGCGACAGCCGCGACCGGCCCGAGCAGCGCCCCGAGCGCCGCCCCGACCGGCCCGCCCGCCGGCCCGATTCGGATGCGCCGCGTGGTGCCTTCGGGCACGCCGAGCGCCGGGAGGAGCGGCCCCGCCGCGCCTACGACGAGCGGCCCGGCCGCCCGGATGCCGCGGCTGATTCGAACCAGGCCGGCAAGCGCAAGCGTGGCGAAGTAGCCGGCGAAGCGCCCGACTACAAAAACCTGCGTCACTACGAGGAAGACAAAACCCGGGGCAACAAGCGCCGCCGCGAGCAGCCCGAGCAGGACCCGGCCGACGGCACGGTGCGCCTCAACCGCTACATTGCCAACGCCGGCATCTGCTCGCGCCGCGACGCCGACGCCCTGATTGCGGCCGGCGAAATAAAGGTGAACGGCGAAGTGATGACGGAAATGGGCTACCAGGTGCAGCCCTCCGACACGGTGCAGTATGGCAAGACCATCCTCAACCGCGAAAAGCAGGTGTACCTGCTGCTCAACAAGCCCAAGGATTTCCTGACGACCACCGACGACCCCGAAGGCCGCCGCACCGTGATGGAGCTCATCCAGAACGCCTCGAAGGAGCGCGTGTTCCCGGTGGGCCGCCTCGACCGCAACACCACGGGCCTGCTGCTGTTCACCAACGACGGCGAAGTGGCCCAGAAACTCTCGCACCCCTCGCACCGCAACAAGAAAATCTACCAGGTAGAGCTCGACAAGCCCCTGACCGAGGACGACCTGCGCCAGATTGCGGCCGGCGTGGAGCTGGAAGATGGCAAAGCCGAGGTGGACGACGTGGCCGTGGTGGCCGGCAACCCGCACTTTGTGGGCGTGGAAATCCACATTGGCCGCAACCGCATTGTGCGCCGCATCTTCGAGCACCTGGGCTACGATGTGGTAACCCTTGACCGGGTGCAGTACGCGGGCCTGACCAAGAAGGACCTGCCCCGCGGCAAGTGGCGCTTCCTCAACGAAAAGGAAGTTATCCGCCTCAAGTATTTCATGTAGGCTGGCAACCCCGGGGGCCCTTCAGGGTATCCGGGGTTAGGAAGAACGTCATTCAGAGCGCAGCGAAGAATCTCGCGTGCTGACGGTGCTACAGCGCGCCAACGGCTTCACGCGAGATTCTTCGCTGCGCTCTGAATGACGTTCTTTAACTGACAACCCATTACTAGCAACTGACAACTTGCGTACCCTCGCTCTCGACATTGGCAACACGGCCGTGAAGTACGGCTGCTTCGAGCACGATGTGCTGCTGGAGTCGGCCAGCGGGCAGACCCGGGCGCAGGTGCACGCGGCTGTGGCGCGGCTGCAGCCCGAGCACCTGGTGCTGGCTTCGGTGGCCGAACCCACCGCCGGCTGGGCCGCCGACCTGCGGGAGCTGGTGCCGGGCCGGGTGCTGGAGTTTGTGCCCGCCACTACGCCGCTGCCCATCGAAAACGCCTACGCCACGCCCCACACCCTGGGCGCCGACCGGCTGGCGGCGGCCGTGGGGGCGGCCTGGCTGCTGCCCGGCCGCCACGTGGTGGTGGTAGATGCCGGCACGGCCATCAAGTTTGACTTGGTGGAAAGCGGCCGGGTGTTTCGGGGCGGTAGTATTGCGCCGGGGCTGGCGCTGCGGTTTCGGGCGCTGCACGAGTTTACCGGTCGCCTGCCGCTGCTGGCGCCGCTGCCCGACCCAACCGCCGCCGTTGCCCTGACCGGCACCGATACGGCCGGGGCCATCCGCAGCGGCGTGCTGAACGGCGCCGTGGCCGAAGTGGCCGGCCTGCTGGCCGATTACTCGGCCCGGTATCCGGGGCTGGCGGTGGTGCTGGCCGGGGGCGACGCGCCATTTTTTCGCGCCCATCTGAAAGGACCTATCTTTGTTGTTCCGGAGCTGGTTTTACTAGGGCTCCACCGAATTTTAGCACACCATGTCGCAACTTAATTTTGCTGGTCTGGCCGGCGGTTTTTCGCTGCTGGGCCTGCTGGCTGCCACGCCGGGGGCGCTGGGCCAGAGTCAGGGCCTGGGCAACTCGCCTTATTCGCGCCTGGGGCTGGGCGACGCCAGCCTGAACCTGGGCGGCGTGCGGCAGATGGGTATGGGTGGCACGGGCGTGGCCGCTCCCAACGGCACCAACGTCAACGAGCTGAACCCGGCGCTGCTCTACTACACCAACCGCACCACGTTTGAGGCAGGCTACACCGGCCAGTTTAAAACCCTGCGCAACGACGCCACCAGCCAGCGCACCGGCACCGGCACGCTGGGCTACGTGGCGCTGGCCGTGCCCATCAGCCGCAGCTGGGCCGGCGCCATCGGCCTCAAGCCCTACACCACCGTCGATTACGAGTCGCGGACGCTGGACAACAGCGTGGCGGGCGACCCGATGGCCCAGCTGGAGCGCCAGTACAAGGGCAACGGTGGCCTGGCCGAAGCCTACATGAGCCACGCCGTGCGGCTGCGCAAAAACCTGGTGGTGGGCGTGTCGGCGGCCTACGTGTTCGGCAGCATCAACCAGGAAGCCAGCACCCGCGTGGGCACCGAAACGCTGCCGCTGGTGCTCAATGGCCGCTCGATCTACGAGCAGCAGGTGCACTATTCCGACTTCGCCTTCCGCTCGGGCATACACTACCGCGGCAAACTAACCGACAAGCTCAACTACAACCTGGGCGGCGTGTACAGCTTCCGCAGCAAGCTCAACGGCGACCGGAGCCGCAACATTCTGCGCGAAGATGCTGATGGCGCACTCATCAACGCCACGCCGCTCAGCAAGGACGAAAAGGGCAAAGCCACGGTGCCCGCCCTCACGCAGGTGGGCCTGAGCCTCGACAACAACCGTAACTGGAGCGTGAGCCTCGATGGCGGCCTGCAGCAATGGTCGCAGTTCAAGTCGTTCGGCGAGGAAGGCGGCCTGTCGGGCGTGCCGCTGAGCAACACCTACCGCGGCGCTATTGGCGGCGAGCTGACGCCCGACCCGACGTCGGTTGACCACTATTTCAAGCGCGTAACGTACCGCGCCGGCCTGAGCGTGGCCCAGCTGCCCTACCGCCCCGGCGGCAACGTGCTGCTCGACCGCTCGGTGAGTTGGGGCTTCGGCCTGCCGCTACCCTCGGCTTCGGCCCTCGATGCCACGACCATTAGCTTGGGCTTCACCTATGGGCAGCGCGGCAACACCGATGTGCTGCAGCTGGACAATAACGGCACCGAGCGCAACGTGAAGGAAAGCTACATCCGGATGCAGCTGGGCGTGACGCTCAACAACCGCTGGTTTATCAAGCGCCGGATTGAATAGAGGAAGAATTTTGAATTATACATTTTGAATTACGGGGGCCCTCGTTCTCAATTCCTGATTCAAAATGTATAATTCAAGATTCATAATTCACGATTCCCTCCAACGAATGATGGCAGGAAGAAACGTATGGGCCGGGCTGCTGCTGAGCGCGGCGTTGCTGAGCGCCAGCTGCCAGAAGGCCGACGAGGTGGCGGCCAAGCCCATCGACTACCAGGGCCCGACCATCGAAACCCGCAACGTGTTGATGCTCGTCAGCGACTCGGCCCGGCTGCGCGTGCGCCTGAAAACGCCGTTGAAGCAGGATTTTGAGTCGGGCGACCAGCTTTACCCGGAGGGCCTGGAACTGACGTTTATGGACAAGGAAGGCCAGATGGTGGTGAACACCATTACTGGCAAATACGGCCGTTTCGAGCGCAACAAGGGCCTGTACACCATGCGCGGCGACGTGCGGGTGACCAACGTGCCCAAGCAGCAGCGTATGAACACCGAAGAAGCCTTCTACGACCAGAACAAAGCCAGCATCTACACCAAGCCCGAAACCGAAATCAAGGTGACGACGCCCACCGAGGTGCTCACCGGCCGGGGCCTGACGGCCAACCAGGATTTTTCGCGCTACCGCATTCTTACGCCCACTGGCGTGTTCAGCATGCAGGAATCGGGCGCGGCCCGCGCTGCGCCCGCCCCCGATTCTGCTAAAGCCCCGCAACAATGAAACGATTCTGGGACCCCGGCATCAGCCAGACGCTACTGTTCGTGTTTGGCGTGTTCACGTTCGTCGTGGCCGCGTTTCGCACGCTGGTAGTCGGCGGTATGACCGGTCTCTACGAAAACTACTGGCTGTTTATGGTGTCGTTTGGCTGCGTGATTGGGCTGCGCTACCTGCGCCAGCGCCAGAAGGAGGACGACCTGCGGGCCGCCGATGAGCGGGAGGCTGAGCTGCGCCGGCAAAAGCGGCCGGCCGGCAAAGGCGCCCGCAAGCCCAAGAAGCGCAAGTAGTACGCCCTGGGGCCGGCCCAACGAGCCCTGGGCGGCCGGCAGCGCCTATCTGACAGAGAATGTACCAAATGACCGGCATTTTTGGTTATTTTGCGCCTCATTCACCATTTTCTACCCGCGCTTTTTTTCAAGTTCATGGCATTAATTAATACAATCCGCGAAAAATCGGGTTGGGCAGTTGGCGCTATCGTCATCGGCCTGCTCTTTTTTATGGTGGGCGGCGACCTGTTTACGGGTCAGAACAGCTTCTTTGGCCGCTCCGACCGCTCGGTGGGGGAAATTGCGGGCCAGAAAATTGACTACGACGAATTCAACGCCACCCTGGAGCAGGCCAAGCAGGCCTTCGTGCAGCAGCAGGGCCGCCAGCCCGACGAGCAGGCCATGGGCTACCTGCGCGAGCAGGCCTGGAACCAGCTGCTCTACCGCATTGCCTTCCAGAAGCAGTTCGATAAGCTGGGCCTTACGGTAACCGACGACGAGCTGACCGACATGGTGCAGGGCAACAACGTGCACCCCAGCATCCGCCAGGCCTTCACCGACTCGACCGGCCAGTTCGACGTGCTGCGCGTGAAGGAGTACCTGCGCAACCTCGATAAGATGGACCCGCAGGCGCAGGCCGCCTTTGCCAACTTCGAGCAGAACCTGCGCCCCGAGCGCCTGGGCCAGAAGTACACCAACCTGCTCAAGATGAGCACCTACGTAACCTCGGCTGAGGCTAAGCGCTTCAACGAGAGCCAGCAGGCCCAGGTGAGTCTGCGCTACCTGTTCGTGCCCTACTTCGCCCTCTCGGATTCGAGCGTGAAAGTAACCGACGAGCAGCTGCAGGCCTACATCGATAAAAACCAGGGCCGCTACAAAGTAGAGGACGGCCGCAGCATCGAGTACGTAACCATTCCGGTAGCGGCCTCGGCCGACGACAGCACCGAAATCGGCAAAACGGTAAACGAGCTGGCCACCCAGTTCGCCGCCGCTCCCGCCGACTCGCTGTTCGTGAAGCTCAACTCCGACAACCCCACGCCTCCGGCCTACCTCACGGCCGCCGACATGCCCGAGAAGCTGCGCGAGCAGCTGCCCCTACAGGTGGATAAAGTGTACGGCCCTTACGCCGAAAACGGCACCTACTCGCTTTACAAGGTAACGGGCCAGAAAACCGGCGACCAGGCCGCGGCCCGCGCCAGCCACATCCTCATCAAGGCCGAAGGCGCCACGCCCGAAGCCGATGCCGCCGCCAAGGCCAAGGCCACCGAGGTGCTCAACAAAATCAAGGGCGGCGCCGATTTCGCTGCCATGGCCCGTCAGTACGGCTCGGACGGCACCACCGCCACCGGCGGCGACCTGGGCTGGTTCCAGCAGGGCCGCATGGTGCCCGAGTTCGAGAAGGCCGTGTTCGGCGCTACTTCGCCCGGCCTGCTGCCCAACCTCGTGAAAACCTCGTTTGGCTACCACATCATCAAGGTAACGGCCGCGCCCACCAAGCAGACCTACCGCGTGGCCACCGTGCAGAAAAGCATTCAGCCCACCGAGGGCACCCGCGACGCAGCCTACAACAAGGCCCAGGAGCTGAAAGGCCAGGCCACCGACTTCGAGTCGTTCCGCAAAGCCGTAGCGGCTGATAAGAGCCTGCAGAAAACCGAAGCCAAGAACCTGGGCCGCGGCGACCAGGCCGTGAACAACCTGCAGGATGCCCGCGCCCTGGTGCGCTGGGCCTACGGGGCCGACGACTCGGATGGCCCCGGCGCCAAAAACGTGGGCGACGTGTCGCGCGTGTTTGAAATCGGCGACGCCTACGTGGTAGCCGTGCTGACCGGCGAGCGGGAGAAGGGCACGGCCGATCTGGCCAGCATCAAGCCCGAAATTACCGCCCTGGTGCGCAACGAGCTGAAGGCCGAGCAAATCAAGCAGAAGCTGAGCGCCGCCAAAGGCAGCACGCTGGAGCAGATGGCCCAGGCCTACGGCCCCGCCGCCCAGGTAAAAACCGCCGACAACGTGGTGCTGGGCCAGAGCATGATTGCCGGCGTGGGCAGCGAACCAACCGCCGTGGGTCGCGCCTTTGGGCTGAAAGTGGGCCAGAAGTCGGCCCCGCTGGCCGGCGAGCAGGGCGTGTTTGTGGTGGAGCCCACCAGCATTCAGCCCGCCCCCGCTACCACCGATGTAGCCGCCGCCCGCCAGCAGCTCACGGCCCAGCGCACGGCCCGCACCGACGGCCTCATCTTCGAGGCCCTCAAGCAGCACGCCGACGTAAAAGACAACCGCGCCAGATTCTTCTAGCCTGCCAAAGCTGGTTTAGTGAGAAGAAAGGGCCGTACCTTCGGGGGCGGCCCTTTTTTTGTGCGTGAATCAGCGCCTCACCATCCCGGCACTTTCCGGCCGCTTCAACTCGTTAGCTCTGCATGAAAAAGCCATTGTCTGGAGTGCGTGGAATGATAGGCGGCGCCGGCTTGCTGGCTTTGCTGACGGTGGCCGTGCCAGCTGCCCGGGCTCAGGTGCGCGAAGACAGCAACATTCAGCTGGCCCGCGAGTACGAGCGCAAGGGCGAGCACGAGAAGGCCGCCTACCTGTTTGGCCGCCTGCGCACCGACGAGCAGACGGCCCCCAATGTGCTGCCCGATTACCTGGCCGCCCTGCAGGCCCTCAAGCGGACCAAAGACGCCGAGAAGCTGGTGAAGCGCGCCATCAAGCAGCGCGCCCAGGACCAGACGCTGGGTGTAACGCTGGGCCTGATTTCGGCCGCGGCCGGCGACTCGTCGGCGGCTACCAAGCAGTGGGAACGGGTCGTGCAGCTGCTCAACCCCGATCAGGTAGTGCCCGTGGCGACCAGCTTTCAGCAGGCCAATCTGCCCGCCTGGACGGTCCGCACCTACCTGCGCGGCCGGCAGCTGGCGGGCAACGAAACCGAGTATGCGCCCCAGCTTATCGGTCTGTATACCCAGCAGGGCCAGACCGACAAAGTGCTGGTGGAAACCCTGCGCCTGGTGCAGGATGATGAGCAGCAACTGCCCTTTGTGCGCAACATGCTCCAGAACAGCCTGCAGGATGAAGCCGCCTTCGCCACCCTCGAAAAGGAGCTGCTGACGCTGGTGCAGCGCAACCCCGACCGCGCCGTGTACAGCGAGCTGCTGCTGTGGCTGCAGGTACAGCGCCGCGACTTTACCGGGGCCCTGGTGCAGGCCAAGGCCCTCGACCGCCGGGCCCGCACCGGGGGCCGCCGGGTGCTGCAGGTGGCCGATATTGCCAGCCGCAACCAGGATTACGAAAACGCCATTGCCGGCTTCGAATACATCACCCGCGAGTACGCGGGCCAGCCATTTTATTCCCTGGCTCGCCAGCGCCTAGTGCAAACCCGCGAAGACCAGGTACGCAACACCTACCCCGTAAACCAAACCCAGCTGCGCGGGCTGTTAAAGGAGTACGAGCAGGTACTCACCGACCTGGGCCGCACCCCCGAAACGGCGCCCGTGCTCCGCAGCATGGCCGCGCTACTAGCCTTCCAGCTCGGCGAGCAGGAGCCGGCCATGAAGCTGCTGAACGAGGTAATTACGATGCCCCGCGCCGGCCTCGACGTGGTGGACCAGGCCAAAATCGACCTGGCCGATATTTACCTGCTGCGGGCTGAGCCCTGGGAGGCTACGCTGCTGTATTCGCAGGTCGAGAAGTCGCACAAGGACACCCCGCTGGGCTACGACGCCAAGCTGCGCAACGCCCGCCTGAGCTACTTCGCCGGCGACTTCAAGCTGGCCAAGTCGCACCTCGACATCCTTAAGCAGGCCACCACCCGCGAAATTGCCAACGATGCCATGCAGCTCAGCCTGCTCATCACCGACAACACCGCCCAGGACACCTCGGGCGTGGCCCTGCGCGACTACGCCGCCGTCGAGCAACTCGTGTTCCAGAACAAGCTGCCCGAAGCCCTGCGCGGCCTCGATGCGCTGCTGGTGAAATACCCCGGCCACGCCCTGCAGGACGAAGCCTGGTACCTGAAGGCCCAGCTGCAGCGCCGCACCAGCGACTACGCCGGGGCCCTGGCCACGCTGGAGCGCATCACGGCCAACCCCAAGTACGATGTGCTCAGCGACGACGCCCTGTTTATGGCCGCCAGCATTCAGCAGGAAAACCTGCAGGACCGCGACAAGGCCCAGCAGCTTTACCAGCAGCTCATCACCAAATACCCCGGCAGCATCTACGTGGCCGAAGCCCGCAAACGCTTCCGCCAGCTGCGGGGCGACGGGGTGTAGGGTCAGGAATTATCCGGAAATCGTGCTATTCTGTGGTCGTTTGGGTACTTTTGAAGAAGGCCGGCTTTTGCGGTCTGTTTGATACCTGCTTCAGAGATGCTAGAAAAACGATGGATTCGCAAGCCCGCCCCCGACGCGGCGCAGGTGGCGCAGCTAACTCAGGCGTTGGGCGTGAACGAGGCCATTGTGCGGCTGCTGTGCCAGCGCGAAATCGGCACATTTGAGCTGGCCCGCAGCTACTTCCGGCCCGACCTGAGCCAGCTCCACGACCCACTGCTGATGCGCGACATGGACCGCGCCGTGGCCCGGCTGGTGCAGGCCCTGCACGGTGGCGAGCGGGTGCTGGTGTACGGCGACTACGACGTAGACGGCACGACCTCCGTAGCGCTGGTGTACAGCTACCTGCTCCGGTTTTTCGGCCCCGCGCGCATCGATTACTACATTCCCGACCGCTACAAGGAAGGCTACGGGGTATCGGAGGCCGGTATTGACTTCGCCCAGGCTGAGGGCTTCCAACTCATCATTGCCCTCGACTGCGGGGTGAAATCGGTGGATAAGGTGGCCTACGCCAACAAGCGGGGCGTCGACTTCATCATCTGCGACCACCACTTGCCGGGCGCCGAGCTGCCGGCCGCCGTGGCCGTGCTCGACCCCAAGCGCGCCGACTGCGACTACCCATTCAAGGAGCTGTGCGGCTGCGGCGTGGGCTTCAAGCTGATGCAGGCCTTCGCTGAGCACCAGGGCCTGCCCGAAACCGACCTCTACGAGCTGCTGGACCTGGTAGCCGTGGCCATTGCCGCCGACATCGTGCCTATTTATGGTGAAAACCGCACCCTGGCTTTCCACGGCCTGCGCCTGCTGAATGACCGCGTCCGCGCCCAGCGCGCTGGTTTTGCGGCGTTGCGCGAGCTGGCCGGCCTGCGCGAAACCGAGTTGAGCATCACCCATTTAGTGTTTGGCTTTTCGCCCCGCATCAACGCCGCCGGCCGCATGGGCGACGCCAAGCGGGCCGTGGCCATGCTGCTGGCCGACAGCGCCGAAGCCGCCAAGGAAAAGGCCGGGGTCGTCGACAAAACCAACCAGGAGCGCCGCAACGTCGACACCAGTACCGCCAAGGAGGCGCTGGCCATGATTGAGGACGACGCCGCCCTGCAAGCCGCCCGCAGCACCGTGCTTTTCAAGCCCGACTGGCACAAGGGCGTGGTGGGCATCGTGGCCTCGCGCTGCATCGATAAATACTACCGGCCCACCATTATCCTCACCGAAAGTAACGGCAAAGCCACCGGCTCGGCCCGCTCGGTAATCGGCTTCGATGTGCATCAGGCCATTGAGGAGTGCGCCGAGTTGCTCGACCAGTTTGGGGGCCACAAGTACGCTGCCGGCCTCACCATGCCGCTCGAAAACGTAGCCGCTTTTCAGCAGAAATTCGAGCGCATCGTGGCCGGCCGCATCACACCCGAGCAGCTCATCCCGCCCGTTGAGGTGGATGGCACGATTGCGCTGCACGACATCACGCCCTCCTTCCAGCGGCTGCTGAATCAGATGGAACCCTTCGGCCCCGGCAACGCCAACCCGGTTTTCGCCTCCGAAAACGTAACCGCCGCCCCCGATTCGGCGCGCATCGTGGGCAACGGCCACCTCAAACTCGCCCTCACCCAGGACGGGGGCCGCCACCGCCTCGAAGCCATCGGCTTCAACATGAGCGACCACCTGGAGCGCATTCAGGGCGGCGAGCCGTTTAGTGTCTGCTACAACGTGGAAATCAACGAATTTCGCGGCGTAAAATCGTTGCAGCTTAGGCTGAAGGATATCCGCTGGGAATAAGAGTAAATAAATAGCTGGGTGAATGCGTAAGATTGCCCGGCAGCCCCAGCGGGGCAGCATATCGGTAGCAGGACGGGCCAACTCAGTAGGTTTTAAAGCCCCAGCGGGGCGATATAATCGGTTGGATGGATTATGTCGCCCCGCTGGGGCTTTGCTGGTAGGTAAGCCAAATGTCTACCGATATATTGCCCCGCTGGGGCTGCCGGGCAATCTTACGCATTCACCCAGCCACTTCACTCCATCTCACCTTCGCACCCACCATACCCAGGCCATGAGCACCAGTTGCAGCGGCAGGCGCAGCCAGAGGGCCCAGTCGGGCACGGCCATACCCGCGCCGTGGCTTTGCAGCATGTACACGTTGGCCGGAAACACGGCCACCAGCAGCGCCAGCAGGCTCCAGGCGGCCCAAAGCCGGGTGGCGGGCACCAGCAAACCCAGCGCCCCGGCAATTTCGGCCGCGCCGCTGAGCTGCACCAGCAGCAGCGGGTTGGGCAGGTAGGGCGGCACGATGCGCACGAACCCATCGGGCCGCAGGAAGTGCAGGATGCCCGCCGTGAGGAAAAACAGGGCCAGCACGAGGCGGGCAGGTTCTTTGAGGTTCATTGAGTCCGAAGCAAGATGCAAAGGAACGTCATTCAGAGCGCAGCGAAGAATCTCGCGTGCTGACGTTACAACAGTAATCCAACGTCAGCACGCGAGATTCTTCGCTGCGCTCTGAATGACGTTCATACACTACGTACCTTCGTGGGGTCGTTAGCCTGCTATGCTACTGTGTATATGAAATTCCTGCCCCTGGCCCTTGGCCTGACGCTCACTGCTACCACTGCGGCCCTGGCCCAGCAGCCCGCCGGCTACCGCATCAACCTCGATTTTGCCCGCGTAGCCAACGACCGGGTGAAAGTGGTGGTGAATACGCCCGTCATTCTGGAGGAGCAGGCCACGTACGTGATGCCCGCGGTGGTGCCCGGCTCGTACTCCAAGAAGGATTACGGCCGTTTTATCACCAGTTTCAAGGCTTTCGATAAGAACGGCAAGGCCCTGAAAGTGCGCAACGACGGGCCCAACCTGTTCGTCATCAGCAACGCCCGGCAGCTGGCCCGCCTCGAATACCTCGTCGACGATACCTGGGACGCCAAGCAGGACGACCAGTTCATCTTCCAGCCGGGCGGCACCAACATCGACGCCGGTCGCAGCTTCACTCTCAATCACTACGGGTTCTACGGCTACTTCGAGGGCTACAAGCTGCAGCCCTACGAGGTGAGCATCGCCAAGCCCGCCGACCTCTATGGGGCCACCGCGCTGCTCGTGCGCCGCGAATCGGCCACCCGCGACGTGCTCACGGCCCCCGACTACGTAACGCTGGCCGACGGCCCGGTGCTCTACGCCCGGCCCGATACGGTCAGCTTCAGCACCGGCGGGGCCCGGATTTCGGTGGCGGTGGTGTCGGAAACCGGCGCCGTGAAGGCGGCCGAAATCAGCCGGATGCTGCGGCCCATGTCGGAGGCTTTGACCAAATACTTTGGGAAGATGCCGGTGCCGCGCTACCAGTTCCTGTTCTACTTCCCCAGCCTCGATTCGCCGCTCAGCAGCGAGAAGGGCGGCTACGGGGCCATGGAGCACAGCTACTCCTCGCTCTACTTCCTGCCCGAAATACCCGACCCGGCCCGGCTGCAAAGCATGGTGCTGGAGGTGGCCTCGCACGAGTTTCTGCACATGCTGGCCCCGCTCAACATCCACTCGCGCGAAATCGGCGACTTCGACTTCCGGAGCCCCAAAATGTCGCAGCACCTGTGGCTGTATGAGGGCGTAACCGAGTACGTGGCCCAGCAGGTGCAGGTGCAGGCCGGCCTGATTTCGCCCGCCGAATTTCAGGAGCGCATGAAGGCCAAAATCGACAAGGCCGACACCTACGGCCCGCCGGTTTCGTTTACTGAGATGAGCCGCCGCATCCTGGAGCCGCCCTATAAGGACATGTACGAAAACGTGTACAACAAGGGCGCGCTGCTGGGTTTGCTGCTCGATATTCGGCTGCGCGAGCTGAGCCAGGGCCGCCAGACCCTGCGCGACGTGCTGCTGGCCCTGCGCGAGAAGTACGGCCCCACCCGCTCTTTCGACGACGACGCGCTCATCCCCGAAATCGTGGCCCTCACCAGCCCCGAAATCGGCACCTTCTTCCGCCGCTACGTGCAGGGTGCCGAGCCGCTGCCGCTGGCCGAGTACTTTGGCAAGATGGGCTGGCGCTATCAGCCCACGGCCCCGGCGCGCATCAAGGCGTTCGGTAAGCTCGGTTTCGCCTACGACCAGAACCTCGACCAGTTCCGCGCCGCCCAAACCCAGGCCGACCAGAACGCTTTCGGTTTGGCCGAAGGCGACGTAATCGTGGCCGTGGACGGCCAGCCGCTGACTATGCAGAACGCCGAGCAGCTGCTGCGCCCCGTGGTAGAGCCCGCCACGGCCGCCGCGGTGCGCCTCAGGTTCCGGCACGGCAGCGGCCCGGTGCAGGAGCGCGAGGCGGTGCCTCGCGAGTTCGAGGTGGAAGTGAAAAACCTGGTCGAAACCCTGCCCACCGCCACGCCCGCCCAGCAGCAGCTCCAGCACGCGCTGCTGAAAGGGTAGGGGCGGGGGATAATAGTAATTTTGTCATCCTGAGCGGAGCGAAGGACCTATACAGAGGGTAACCTTGAAAGAAAATAGCTTCTGTCTAGGTCCTTCGCTCCGCTCAGGATGACATGGAGCTTCCCCCTTTTTGACTTCCCAATAAATGGTTCTTCGCGCTGAACACCTGGTAAAGAAGTACAAGGCCCGCACGGTCGTCAACGACATGAGCCTGCACGTGGAGCAGGGCGAAATCGTGGGGCTGCTGGGGCCGAACGGGGCGGGCAAAACCACCTCGTTCTACATGACGGTGGGCATGGTGAAGCCCAACGAGGGCAAGGTTTTCCTGGATGACCGCGACATCACCAAGCTGCCCATCTACCAGCGCGCCCGCCTCGGCATTGGCTACCTTGCTCAGGAGGCCTCCGTGTTCCGCGACCTGACGGTGGAGGAAAACGTGCTATCGGTGCTCCAGATGACCGATATGAGCAAGCAGGCCCAGCGCGACAAGGTGGAGGAATTGCTCAACGAGTTCAGCCTGACGCACGTGCGCAAAAACCTGGGCCGGGTGCTGAGCGGCGGCGAGCGGCGGCGCACCGAAATTGCCCGCGCCCTGGCCGTCGACCCCAAATTCGTGCTGCTCGACGAGCCTTTCGCCGGCGTCGACCCGATTGCCGTAGAGGAAATCCAGGGTATCGTGGCCAAGCTCAAGCACAAGAACATCGGCATCCTCATCACCGACCACAACGTGAACGAAACGCTCAGCATCGTGGATAGGGCCTACCTGCTCTTCGAAGGCAAGCTGCTCAAAGCCGGCACCGCCGAAGAGCTGGCCGCCGACGAAATGGTGCGCCGCGTGTACCTGGGCAAGCATTTCGAGCTGAAGCGGAAGGTGTAATTTTAGAGCTTAGAAGTGAGAATCAAGAGCTTAGAAATTAAAGCCTAAAACTGAGAAAATACTGGTAATATGGTTTTTTCTCTCGGCATAAATTTGCGCCCTCTGCGCGAATTCTCAATCAAATGAACGAGCGAATACCAGTTAATCTGTCAGTTCATTGAGGCTCTAAGCTCTAACATCTAAGTTCTAATCTCTAAATAATGATTGGCACCGTACTGACCTGGGCCGTGCAGCGCCGGCTGGCCAGCATCGAGCACTTCCGCCGCCACCCGCACGAGGTGCAGCAGCAGCAGTTTCGGGCGCTGCTGCGCACCGCCCGCGGCACCGACTGGGGGCGCCGCTACGGCTACGCCGACGCACTTTCAGCTCGCGAGTTTGCCCAGCGCGTGCCCGTGAGCAGCTACGAGGAGCTGTATCCCGAAATTGAGCGGGTGCTGCGGGGCGAGGCCGACGTGCTGTGGCCCGGCCGGGTGCAGTGGTTTGCCAAGAGCAGCGGCACCACCAACGCCCGCAGCAAGTACATTCCCGTCACCCGCGCCTCGTTGCACGAGGGCCACTACCGCGCCGGCCGCGACATGACGGCCCTGGCCACCCTGCACTACCCCGGAATCGGCATCCTGAGCGGTAAAACCCTGTCGCTGGGCGGCACCCACGGCCCCAACCCACTACGGCCCGAAGCCCCCGGTACCCGGGCCGGCGACGTGTCGGCCCTGATTATGCAGAACCTGCCCGCCTGGGCCGAGTTCGTGCGCACCCCGCCGCTGGAACTGGCCTTGCTCGACGAGTGGGAGGAGAAGATTGAGCGCATCGCCCGCCACATTTTGCGGGCCGATGTGCGGGTGCTGGCCGGCGTGCCCACCTGGATGATTGTGTTGCTGCGCCGGGTGCAGCAACTGGCCGGCACCGACGATTTGCACGCCATCTGGCCCCAGCTGGGCTTATTTCTGCACGGCGCGGTGGCTTTCGGGCCCTACCGCGAGCTGTTCCGCCAGCTTATCCCGAGCCCCAGTATGCACTACCTCGAAGTGTACAACGCCTCCGAAGGCTACCTGGCCGTGCAGGATGAGCCGGGCTCCGAGGACCTGTTGCTGCTGCTCGACCACGGCATTTACTACGAGTTTCTGCCCCAGGACCAGTGGGACGAGGCCGAGCCGCAGGCCATCGGGTTGGATGAGGTGGAGCTGGGCCGCACCTACGCGCTACTCATCAGCACCAACGCCGGTCTGTGGCGCTACAAAATCGGCGACACGGTGCGCTTTACCAGCCTGGCGCCCTACCGCATCCGCATCTGCGGGCGCACCAAGCACTTCCTCAATGCCTTCGGCGAAGAAGTGGTAATCGAGCACGCCGATGCCGCCGTAGCCGCCGCCTGCCAGGCCACCAACACCACCGTCGGCGACTACACGGCAGCGCCCATCTACTTTGCCGAAGGCGCAGGCAACTCCCGCGGCAGCCACCAGTGGCTCATCGAGTTCACCCGCCCACCCGCCGACCCGGCCCATTTCACGGCCGTGCTCGACGACACATTGCGCCAGCTCAACTCCGACTACGACGCCAAGCGCCACCGTGACCTAGCCCTCACGCCGCCCAGGCTTACCGTGGCTCCGGCCGGTACGTTTGGGCGCTGGCTGGCCAGCCGGGGCAAACTCGGCGGCCAGCACAAAGTGCCCCGGCTCAGCAATTCGCGCGAGTTGCTGGACGAAATCCTTTCACAACTAAATAATTAGTTGTAACTATCGGCAGCTAATTCTCTCTGCCGATGCGTTGCCGCTTTACTTCTGTTCAAGTCTTGGTACTAGCCACGGCGCTGCACGGTATGGTCGGTTGCGCCCACGCGCCCATCTGCTTCTGGTCGCGCAACCGTTTCGACCGGCAAGACCAGCGCCACGGCCCCTGGCGCGGCTACCTCGATGCCCATGAGCGGCATTTACTCAGCAAAGGGCGCTACCGCCACGGCCGCGAGGTGGGCCGCTGGCAGTATTTCAGCCCCACCGGCCAGCCCGAGCGCACCGAGCGGTTTCACCGCCACCCCGCCGACCTCATCACCCTGACCTTGTATCATCCTAACGGCCAGGTGGCCAAGCAGGGACAGGCGCGGCTGCAGTTGGGGGAGCAGAGTGACCATTTTTTCTGGTTTGGCGAATGGCGCTGCTACGACGCCACGGGCCGGCCGCTGCCGTCGGAATACTACCGCAATGGCATCCGGGTCGCTACTCCGCTGGTATCACCGGTGCAATAAAGATGCAGTTGGACAGCTGCGAAGTAGGATAATTCGGTTCGAAAGAAGGCGGCTTTGCAACCGCGCTAAATCCGCTAGTGCGCTGAGATACGTACGTTAAGGCGCGTCGCAGCTCGTTCGGCCCGGTTGTTTTCCGGACGAGTCCGTTGGATTATAAGCGGACAATCTCCTATATTCCGCTTTGTTTTAGCTCAGGATGTAAACCAAACTGCTCCTCATGCCCACTGCTACTACTGTTCTTGCTCCATCTTCCAGCCGGCGCCGGCGACGCTCCAGCAGCTATGTGCGGCTGGAAGCGACTAAAAAGGCAGAAGACCGCGCTAACTATATTACAGCGGGCGTCATGGGCCTTATCGTTACGGCGCTGCTGGTGAGCCTAGGCTTCATCGCCTTCGGGCTGGCCGGCTAGCACGCAACTTAACCGCCCGACGTTCCCACCGTACCCGCATTGGTTCGGTGGGGGCGTTGGGCTGCTACTACTACTGCTATTCCTGGAACAGATTGCCGAGCAGGCCGCCGCTTTCCTTGCCGGCGTTGCCGCCGGCCGGAGCCAGAGCCTGAATAAGCTTTTTGACGGGCATAGATTGCAGCCAAACCCGGCCGGTGCCGCGCAACGTAGCCAGCATCAGCCCCTCACCCCCAAAAATCATAGACTTTAGGCCGCCGGCGCGGGCGATGCTGAAGTCGATGCCCGGCTCGAAGGCTACTACGCAGCCGGTATCCACGCGCAGCAGCTCGTTGTTGAGACGCTTTTCGATGATGGTGCCGCCGGCGTGCACGAAGGCGTTGCCGTCGCCGGTTATTTTCTGCAGAATGAAGCCTTCACCCCCGAAAAAGCCTGCACCCAGCTTCGAGTTGAGGTGCAGGCTGATTTTGGTGCCCCGGGCGGCGGCCAGAAAGCCGTCCTTCTGCACAATCAGGCCCTGCGGCAAATCGCGCAGGTTGAGCGCGATGATGGTGCCGGGGTAGGGGGCCGAGAAGGCCACGTGGGCTTTGCCCGAGCCGCCGCGGTGCGTGAAGTGCGTCATGAACAGCGACTCGCCCGTGAGCAGCCGCGTGCCGGCCGAAAACAGCTTGCCCATCAGGCCCTGATTGACTTCCGAGCCGTCGCCCATCTTGGTTTCGAAGGCAATGGCCTCACTCATGTACACCATGGCCCCGGCCTCGGCAATCACCGTTTCGTTGGGGTCGAGCTCTACTTCGAGCACCTGAATGTCGTTGCCAATAATCTTGTAGTCGATTTCGTGGGACTGCATAGCGCGGGGTGGGCCAGATTGATGGAAGGAAGTTCAAGTATAGCCAAAGATGAATAAACAGCGGCGCTATTCGTCCTCGTCGTCGGCTACCTCGTCCTCATCCACTTCCTTGCCTTTGGCGTTGGCTTTGGGCTTTTTATTCTTGGCCTCGGTGCTGCTACGGCGCACAAAATCCTCCTCCGACTCCTCCACTTCTTCAATGGGCAGGTCGTCTTCCTCCTCCTTCTCGCCGAAAGCGCCGTCGCGGTTCACCAGCTTTTTATCGCGCACGTGGCGGTTGAGGAACTTGTTGATTTCCTCGATGGAGTAGTTGGAGGTGATTTCGCCCAGCGGGTTCACCTTGATTTCGAAGCCTTCGAGCTCCTTATGTACCCGGGCTTTCTTTTCGGGCTCCTCTTTTTTGCTTTTCGACTTAGCGGGTTTCTTAGCCATAATAGTTGCGGGGCAGTGGAAGTAAACGGAAGCGCGCCGGCCCAACGCCCGCGCCCTGTAGGTACGCAGCCCCCGGCGCGAAGGATATGCCGCCGCCCACCACGCAAAAGCCCGCCCGACAGTTCGTCGGGCGGGCTTTTACTATTCGGTAAGCCGGGAAGTGCTAGGCTGCGGGCAAGGCTACAACAGCCGCCTGAATCCGCTCGGCGGTTTCCTGCGGGCCCAGGATGTGCATGATGTGCATCAGGTCGGGGCCGGCGGCGGCGCCCGTTACGGCCACGCGCAGGCTCTGGAGCACCTGCCCAATTTTCAGGCCCTGGCTTTCCACCACCTGGGTCAGCAGCGCTTTGATGTCGTCGGGCGAAGCGTCGGTAGCGGCGGGCAGCTGGGCGGCAAACGCGGTCAGGGCGGCGGCTACCGGCGCGTTCCACTTCTTGCTGATCACCTGCTCGTCGTAGCTGGTCGGGCGCTCGAAAAACAGCTGGGCCTCCCGGGCCAGATCGGCCGGGAAAGTGGCGCGCTCCTTTACCAGGCCGGCAATCTGGGTGGCTTTGTCGGTGTCAACCGTCAGGCCCTGCTTTTGCAGGTCGTCGATGAGGTATTGGGCCAGCTCGGCATCGGGCTTGGCGCGCAGGTACTGCTCGTTGTACCAGCGCACCTTGTTCTGGTCGAAGCGGGCCGGCGACTTGCTCACGCGCTCAATCGAGAAGTTCTCAATCAGCTCGTCCATGGTAAACAGCTCCTGAGCCGTGCCGGGGTTCCAGCCCAAAAAGGCCAGGAAGTTGATGAACGCCTCGGGCAGGTAGCCCGCCTCGCGGTAGCCGCTGCTCACGGTGGGCTGGCCGTCGGCGTCGGTGCCGTGGAATTCGAGCGGGAACACCGGGAAGCCGAGCTTGTCGCCGTCGCGCTTGCTGAGCTTGCCGGTGCCGTCGGGCTTGAGCAGCAGCGGCAGGTGGGCAAACTGCGGCATGGTGCTTTCCCAGCCCAGATAACGGTACAACAGCACGTGCAGCGGCGCCGAAGGCAGCCACTCCTCGCCCCGAATCACGTGCGTGATTTCCATCAGATGGTCGTCCACGATGTTGGCCAAATGGTAGGTCGGCATGCCGTCGGACTTCATCAGCACCTTGTCGTCGATGGCCGACGAGTGCACGACCACCCAGCCCCGGATCAGGTCCTGGAAGCGTACTTCCTCCTTGCGGGGCACTTTCAGGCGGATAACGTAGGGCGTGCCGGCGGCCAGCAGCTGCTCCACTTCCTCGGCGGGCAGCGTGAGCGAGTTGCGCATCTGGGCCCGCGTGATGCTGTTATACTGCGGGTTGGGCACTTTGGCGGCCGTCAGGCGGGCGCGCATAGCGTCCAGCTCCTCGGGCGTATCGAAGGCGTAGTAAGCGTACCCATCCTTGATGAGCTGGTCGGCGTACTGGCGGTACATGGGCTTCCGCTCGCTCTGGCGGTAGGGGGCGTGGGGGCCGCCCTGCTCGATGCCTTCATCAATTTCGATGCCGCACCAGCGCAGCGAGTCCATAATGTACTGCTCGGCGCCGGGCACGAAGCGGTTCTGGTCGGTATCCTCGATGCGCAGCAGCATCTTACCGCCCAGCTTGCGGGCCAGCAGGTAATTGTAGAGCGCGGTGCGCACGCCGCCGATATGCAGCGGGCCGGTGGGGCTGGGCGCAAAACGCACCCGTACTTCTCTTTCCATACGTTGGTTGTGCGGCTTTATTCAGGTTGAGAAACCGCGCTGCAAAGGTACGAAAGGTGAAATGGTGAGCTGGTGAAATAGTGAGCTGATGTTCTGAGGGCCTTGGCGGCGCGGTTTGCGCGGTTTAACACGGGCGCGTTATAAGGTCCGCCTGAACGTTAACTCACCAGTTCACCATCTCGCCAACTCACCTCATTCCACCACCAGCCCGAACTTGGTGAGTAGGCCCGGCAGGCTTTCGAGGGCGAAGCGGGCGCCTTTTACTTCGTTGAGGGCCGGATCGAGCTGCAGGTGGCGGGCGGTGCGCAGGTCGGCGCCGGTCAGGGTGGTGTTCTCGAATGAGGTGCCCGCCAGGTCGCAGTCGGCAAATATGGCGTTGGTGAGGTCGGTATCGGCGAAATCGGCTTCCCGCAGCGAGCAGCCCTCGAAGCGGGTGTTGGCTAGTAGCTTGCCCCCGAAAACGGCGTAATCCAGCTGGCAACGGTCGAAGTGGACGCCGAACAGCAGGTCGCGGCAGGCGGTGAACTGCAGGCCCAGCAGCTTGCAGCCGTCGAAGGCCACGTTCTGCAGGCCGGTGTTGGCCAGCGAGGCCCCGGCCAGATTACAGTTCTCGAACCGGCAGTCGGTGAATCGTCGGCCGGCCAGATCGGCCTGGCTTAAATCGAAGCCGATAAAGTGAAACTGCTCGAATTCGCGCTGACCCACCAGGGCCGGGGGCAGGGCCCGGGTAAGCACGTTTTCGGGCGGAAAGTAGTCGGGACGGGCCAGGGCTTTGGCCGGCTTGCGGGGGCTGGGTCGGCGCATTATTCGCGGTTTCGGAAGCGCAGCCACAACAGCAGCCCCAGCAGCACCGCACCGCCTTTAATGGCCCAGGCTGCCTGTGGCCCCCAGGTGTAAATCCAGTCGAGCAGCGGAAACCGGAAGTTGGCCGGCAGCAGGTAGGGGGCCAGCATGGCTACCAGCCCCGCGCAGAATAGAAAAATGCCCAGCTCGCGCATGAGGTGAGATAGTGAGGTGGTGAAATAGTAAGCTGACGTTCGGAGGGCCTGACGGCCAGTGATAGGTCGGGTGAGGTAAGAGAAGTAGTTGCAACGAAACGGAAGCCGCGCGACCTATTAGGCCTCTCGCACGTCAAACTCACCCTTTCACTACCTCACCGTTTCACCCTTCCACCGCCACGCACGAAATTTCTACCTGCACATCTTTGGGCAGGCGGCTGACCTCGACGGTTTCGCGGGCGGGGGCGTAGTCGGCATCGAAGTAGCTGCCGTAGATGTCGTTGATGAGCCCGAAGTTGCCGAGGTCCTGCACGAAAATGCTGCACTTCACAATGTGGCGCAGCGTGAGGCCGGCCGCCGCCAGCACGGCCTGCAGGTTGTGCATAACCTGGTGCGTTTCGGCCGCCACGTCGCCGTTGCCCAGCAGCTGGCCGTTGCCATCCAGCGCAATCTGGCCCGAAACGTATACGGTGTTGCCGGCCCGGATGGCCTGGCTGTAGGGGCCGATGGGAGCGGGGGCCTGGGGCGAAAAAACGACGGTATGGGCCATAGCGGGAGCAGAAAACGGGGTGGGTAAACGAAAGAACTATCTTTGGGCTAAAGTAAGCCGAAAATCTATGCATCTGTTTATCGTGGGCGGCGAAACCGTCGAAACTGAGCTGCGTCGCAAGTTTGGTGAGGCGCACAACTACGACTTCTGCCCCGCCGACGCACTCGACCTGACGGCTCGCCTCGCCGCCGCCGACGTGCTCTTCGACCTGCGCGACTGGCCCGAGCTGCACTACGAGCAGCCCCGTCAGCCCCTGTTCTACGACACCACCGCCCGCAGTCTGGCCGAGCTGCTGCAAGGCGAAAGAGCTTCGCTCGGCCCCATATTTGGCCTCTGCGCCCTGCCCACGCTCCTCGACCGGCCGCTGTTGGAAGTTGCGCTTTATCAGGCCGAAGATGCCGATGCACTAGCGGCCCTCTGCGCCAAGCTGGGCACCGAGTACCGCCTCGTGGCCGACCGGGTAGGCCTGGTAACGCCGCGCATTGTGTGCATGATCATCAACGAAGCCTGCTACACGTTGCAGGAGGGCACGGCTTCGGTGCAGGATATTGACCTGGGCATGAAGCTGGGCACCAACTACCCCCGCGGGCCCTTCGAGTGGGCCAATGCCATCGGGGTGGCGCGGGTGTACGAAACGCTGGAGTGCCTCTATCATGACACCCACGAGGAACGCTACAAAGTCTGTCCGCTGCTGAAAACCATGTATCTGCGCGGCGAATCTTTCGAACTGTAAGCCCACGCAACGCTCCGCCCCAAACGCAAACTGCCGCCCCGGAGGCTTCCGGGGCGGCAGTTTGTATTCAGAACAAAAGCTAACGGCTCAAAAGGCTACTCCACCGTTACCGACTTAGCCAAGTTGCGGGGCTGGTCAACGTTGCAGCCGCGCATTACGGCAATGTGGTAGCTCAGCAGCTGCAGCGGAATTACCGACACGAGCGGCATCAGCACTTCACTGGTAGCGGGCACCTCAATCGTGAACTCGGCCATGGCCGGAATTACGGTGTCGCCCTCGGTTACCACGGCAATGATGCGGCCTTTGCGGGCCTTCACTTCCTGGATATTGCTGACCACTTTCTCGTACGAGCTGTCTTTGGTGGCAATAACCACCACCGGCATGTTCTCGTCGATGAGGGCAATGGGGCCGTGCTTCATCTCGGCCGCAGGGTAGCCCTCGGCATGGATGTAGCTGATTTCCTTGAGCTTAAGCGCGCCTTCGAGGGCTACGGGGAAGTTGTAGCCCCGCCCCAGGTACAGGAAGTTGCTGGCATCCTTGAAGATTTCCGAAATCTGCATGATTTCGGTGTTCAGCTCCAGTGCCTTCTCCACTTTGGCCGGAATGGTTTCCAGCTCCACCATCAGCTCGCGCAGACGGGTATCGGTGAGCGTGCCGCGCTTGTGACCCACAATCATGGCCAGCAGCGTGAGCACCGTTACCTGGGCCGTAAAGGCTTTGGTCGAAGCCACCCCGATTTCGGGGCCGGCGTGGGTGTAGGCACCGGCGTCGGTGGCACGGGCGATGCTGGAGCCCACCACGTTGCAGATACCGAAAATGGTGGCGCCGCGGCTCTTGGCCAGTTCCAGGGCGGCCAGCGTATCGGCCGTTTCGCCGCTCTGCGAAATAGCAATTACGATATCACGCTCGGTGATAACGGGGTTACGGTAACGGAATTCGGAGGCGTACTCCACTTCCACCGGCACCCGCGCCAGGTCCTCGAGCAGGTACTCGGCCACCAGGCCGGCGTGCCAGGAAGTACCGCAGGCTACAATCAGGATGCGTTCGGCATTCACAAACTTGCGCTCGTAGGCCCGCACGCCGCCCATGTTCAGGTGGCCGGCTTCCAATTCCAAGCGGCCGCGCATCGAGTCGAGGATGGAACGGGGCTGCTCGAAAATCTCCTTCAGCATGAAGTGCTCGTAGCCGCCTTTCTCAATGCGGTCCAGCTCCAGCGCCAGCTTCTGGATGTAAGGCGTCTGCTTCACATCCTCGCGGCTGCGCAGGTCCATCTCGCCATCCTTGATAACCACCAACTCGTAGTCGTTCACATACACCACGTCGCTCGTATACTCGATGATGGGCGTGGCGTCGGAGGCCAGGAAGAACTCGTTCTCACCGATGCCCACTACCAGCGGCGAGCCTTTGCGGGCCGCAATCAACTGGCCGGGGTTGTCCTTGCTCAGCACCACGATGGCGTAGGCACCCACCACCTCGTGCAGGGCCAGGCGCACGGCCTGCTCCAGCGAGCAGCTGTTCTGCTTCTGAATCTCCTCAATCAGGTTCACGAATACCTCCGTATCAGTATCGGAGTGGAATACGTGGCCCTGCAGTTGCAAGTGCTCCTTAAGGGCCGCGTAGTTTTCGATGATGCCGTTGTGGATGATGGCAATGCGCTCCGAGGTCGAGTAGTGCGGGTGGGCATTCACATCGTTCGGCTCGCCGTGGGTGGCCCAGCGGGTGTGGCCCATCCCGATGTTGGCGTGCGTATTCTTCTCGGCAATGAAGTTTTCCAGCTCGGCTACCTTGCCCTTCTTTTTGTATACACTGAGCGTTTCGCCATCGAGCAGCGCCACGCCGGCCGAATCATAGCCCCGGTATTCGAGCCGGTGCAAGCCTTTGAGAATGATGGGGCAGGCCTCACGGTGCCCGATGTAAGCAACAATTCCGCACATAGTAGTCGACGGGGTTCAGAGCCGGAGCTCAAAGAAAAAAGTATAAGACAAAAGTAGGGCGACACAGGCAAAGGCCGTGCCGCCCTGAGGCCGGTTAGCAACCAGCGCTCCTACTGGAGCTTGGAGTAGTATACGCGCAGCCGGATGTTGTTGGCATCCAACTGGGCACGGTTCAGGTTAAGGCTAGTCACCACAGTTTTCAGCGGTGACCCAAGTGGCAGACCTTGTTCGTTGCGCAGAGTTGGCGAGAGTAGCAACCCCGAAGGCCGCTCCTCACCCGCGTTAAAACGGTTCTGCAGGTAATTCTCGAGGTATTGGGTGATACCAACTCTGTAATACTGCGTTGGATTTTGTCCAAATGGTACGAGCGCCGAGGCCGGATAGCCTACACCAACAGAAGAAGGCAGAAACCCCCCACCATTGGCCGTCTGGACCGCTTCTTCCTGCTGCACCAGCCGGTCGACGGTGGAGGCACCATTCTGGCGGGTCAGAATCCGGTTGGCGTCGTCTACTTCATACAGGTAAAGCGCCGACGGATACGGAAACAGTCCGTTGCTGAGCTGCCGAACGGGAATAAGCAACTCGGCCCGGTTGATGGCCTGGGTAGGCTTGTCGCGTAGCGCCTCCAAGCCTTCAAATTCCAGCCGGGTGTTCAGCCCCACGCCTTCCTGCACGTAGGTCAGGCCGTTGGTGGCGGTGGAGGACAGCGGGTTTTGGGGCGTCAGGCCGGCCAGCGCACCGCCGGCTAGGTCGGTGGTGAGTTGGGTGAAGTAGCGCCCATCGGTGAACGAGCCAGCCTGGGAAGGCGGCGAAATGTTGGCCAGATACAGCGAATAGGTACGCACCGTATCGTTGGTGCCCGCCCGGAAGTAGAACGTAACGACGTTAATCGTTTTGGTGGCCGCCCGCGGAATGCTGATGATGTTGCCCGTGTGGTTCTCAGAAGGCCGCAGTAACACGCCCTTCCAGAGCCCGTCGAGGGTGCTTTGGTTGAAGCCGGGGTTAGCCGTCATGGCCGCAAAGACCGATTTCACCAGCGGTGCGGCCCCGCTCGACTTGAGCAGCGGAATCCGGATAGTGCGTTGCGGCGAAGATGCGCTGACGCTATCGGAGGGAGAGTTGGTTGGCAGCCGCACAGCGTTGTCCCTATTCAGCACAGCCTTGAAGTTGCTCACCAGCGGCTCACCCGTGGCCACCGTAGTAGTCGAGTTGTACACTGTCCGCTCATCAAGCGGCTGCTGTAGCGGCAGTACATCAAGCGCCAGCGGCAGCACGGCCGAACCGTACACCTGATCGAAGGCCAGCGTGAACACCGCCGAATCGAGGCGGGGGTTCTCATACTTGGCTGGCAGATCCTTGAGCGGCGAAAGAGACGGGACTACCAGCAGGTTCAGCGCGGCAGCGGCCGTAGTGGTACCCACGAACGAGTCGCGCACGCGGCCCACCAGCGCACTGTTGGATTTCACGGTTTGTACCACCGGCTGGCGCACCGTGGAAGCCTTCAAGGGCAAATCGAGGTATTCGGCCGAAATAGGCGAGGTGCCGGGCAGATCCAGGCCCAGGTCATTGGCTTTTTCGCAGCCGCTGGTCAGGCCCAGCAACGAAATACCGAGCAGAGAAACCGACGCAAGTCGGCCGGCGCTAGTTGGCCAGTTCATTATAGAGCGCGTAGTAAGAGGTCAGCAGGTCGTCGTCGGCGGCTACCTGTTCGATTTGCTTTTTGGTCGAGTACTCGGAGAACAACGCTTCCATCTTCTCGCTGAAACCCTCATCGGATTTAACTACGGTATCGGCGTACTCCATGCCCATCTTGATGAAGCCGCCGAAATCGGCCGTTTTCAGCGAGGCCAGCATGTCATCGTTGATGTCGAGCATCTTGGCTTTTTCCACGATGTCAGCGTCAAATTTGAAGTCAAACTCGTTGCTGTAAATCGTGAATACCGATTTGGCGTCCTTGAAAATCGGGTCCTTCTTGTAAGTCGTTTTCAGGTACATCGGAATCAGGCCCGTCATCCAGTCGTTGCAATGCACGATATCGGGAGCCCAACCGAGTTTTTTTACGGTTTCGAGCACGCCTTTGCAGAAAAAGATGGCCCGCTCGTCGTTATCCGAGTGAAACTTATCGTTCTTGTCAACCAATACCGATTTGCGGTGGAAATAATCTTCATTATCAATGAAGTACACCTGCAGCTTGGCGTTGGGAATAGAGGCTACCTTAATGATGAGCGGCTTTTCGTCTTCGCCCACGGCAATGTTGATGCCCGAGAGGCGCACCACCTCGTGCAGCCGGTTTTTGCGCTCGTTGATAATGCCAAAACGGGGCACAAAAATGCGGATTTCCATCCCCATTTCCTGCATTCCCTGCGGCAGGCGCCGCAAAAACTCCGCTACCTTGGTGGTCTGCAAAAACGGGTCAATTTCCGTGGCAGCATAGAGTATTTTCAACTTCGACATAAATGGTCAGTTGGGGTTATTGAAGGAGGGCAACACTTTGGGATGCACAAAATTAAGCATTTTTGAGGGAAATTTCATTCTAGTCCGCCTTCCGGCCCCTTGCCTGGCCGCCTTTACTTTATGCAGATACTCACGACCGCTGCCGCGTTGCAAGCCCACACCGAAAACTGGCGCCGGGCCGGCCAACGCATTGGCTTGGTGCCCACTATGGGTGCGCTCCACGAAGGCCATCTGCAGCTGGTGCGGGCCGCCGCCGCCGAGTGCGACGCAGTGGTAGCGAGTGTGTTCGTCAACCCAACCCAGTTCAACAACCCCGACGATTTCCGCCTCTACCCGCGCCTGCCCGACGCCGATGCGGCCCTGCTGGCCCCGGCCGGCTGCACGGCCTTGTTTCTGCCCTCAGTAGCCGAAATGTACCCCCATCCAGCCATCGTGCAGTTCGATTTCGGGCCGCTGGAACGGGTGATGGAGGGCGAGCACCGGCCCGGCCATTTCAACGGCGTGGCCACGGTGGTCAGCAAGCTGTTTCACCTAAGCCGGCCCCATCGCGCGTATTTCGGCCAGAAAGATTTTCAGCAGGTAGCCATCGTGCGCCAGCTCGTCAGCGACCTGGCCTTCGACCTGGAGCTGGTGGCCTTCCCAACGGTGCGCGAGGCCGATGGGCTGGCCATGTCGTCGCGTAACCGGCGGCTGAGCGCCGAGGCCCGGGCGCTGGCTCCGCGCCTTTATCAGAGCCTGCAGGCCGCCGCCGAACTCGTCCGGGCCGGGCAGGCGGCGCCGGCCGCCGTGCAGGCCGCCGCGCGCGCGCAGCTGGCCGCCGTGCCCGGCCTGGAACTGGAATACATAGCCGTAGCCGACGCCGACACCCTGCAGCCCCTCACGGAGTGGCATTCCGGCCGCGCCGTGGTGCTGTGCCTGGCCGCCCACCTCGGCGGCGTCCGGCTGATTGACAACGTGGTGATTGGGTGGTTTGGTGAGGAGGTAGAGTAACTGTCATCCTGAGCGCAGCGAAGGACCTAGCCAGAAGCTATTATTTGTGTTAGCCTCTATATAGGTCCTTCGCTGCGCTCAGGATGACAGTTACTCTACCTCCTCACCAAACCACCCAATCACCAAATCACCTTCCGTATCTTTGGGGCCTACATAGCTACTGTTGCTTTCGCACATGCATATCGAGGTTCTGAAGTCAAAGATTCACCGCGTTAAGGTCACCCAGGCCGAGCTGCACTACGTGGGCAGCATCACCATTGATGAGGACCTGCTCGACGCGGCCAACATGGTGGAAAACGAAAAGGTAACCATCGTCAATATCAACAACGGCGAGCGGTTCGAAACCTACACCATCAAGGGCGAGCGGGGTTCGGGCATGATTTGCCTCAACGGCCCGGCGGCCCGCCGCGTGGCCGTGGGCGACATTGTCATCATAATCTCGTACGCCCTGATTGACTTTGCTGAGGCCAAGGCCCACCAGCCCACCGTCATTTTCCCCGACCAGCACAACCGCGTGGCCTGATTTCTTTTGAGCTGTTAGCTGATAGCTATTAGCCGTTAGCTTCTCTTAAATTTAAACGGAAAAGCTGTCAGCTAACAGCCAATGGCTAACTGAATGAAGCAAGTTCTCAACGTTGTAAAATACACCTTACTACTGGCCGTATCGGGCCTGCTAATGTGGTACGCGCTGCAGGGGCAGGACCTGAGCCGCATCGGGCAGTACGTGCGTGAGGCCAACTACTGGTGGCTTGTGCTGACGCTGGGATTGTCAACGCTGGGCTACTTCAGCCGGGCGTACCGCTGGAAAATGCAGATTGACCCCACCGGCTACCGCCCCCGTTACTGGGATGTGTACCACGCCATGATGGTGGGCTATCTGGCCAACCTGGTGCTGCCGCGCATGGGTGAGGTTATCCGTTGCTCGGTGCTGCGACGTACCAGTGGTGTGCCGGTGCAGGTGGCGCTGGGCACGGTGGTTACCGAGCGAGTGATTGATGTGCTGGTGCTGCTGGGGCTGCTGGGCACCACACTGCTGCTCGATTTCAACACCTTTTGGAGTTTCGTAACCGACAAGGTGCTTGGCGGCCGCTACGATGCGTTGGCCCGCAACCGCACCCCGTTGCTAATTGCCCTGGGCATTGCCCTGCTGCTGCTGCTGGGCCTGGGCTACGCCCTGTTTCGCAACCTGGAGCGCCTGCGCCGCAATGCGCTGTTCAGTAAAGCCGTAGCCTTTGTAAAAGGGGTACTGGCCGGCGCATTTAGCGTGCTGAAGCTGGAAAACAAGGGGCTGTTCCTGTTTCACACGTTTTTCACCTGGGCCGTGTACTACCTGATGGATTACTTGGCCTTCTTCGCCTTCCCCGAAACCTACGATCTAGGCATGCGCGCCGGCCTAGCGGTCCTCACATTCGGGGCGCTGGGCATGGCCGCGCCGGTGGCCGGCGGCATCGGGCCTTTCCATATTATGGTGCAGAGCGTGCTGCTGGCTTACGGCATCAGCAAGGAAGCCGGCATTGCCTACGCGCTGGTGGTGCACGGCTCCCAGACGCTGCTGGTGGTGCTCATGGGCGGCATTAGCTTTGCGGCCAGCATGGTGAAATCGGGCCGGAGCGCCAAGCGGCGGGGCTTGGCCGAGGCCGCTGTGGAAGCCGAAGCCGTATAGCGGCGGTAAGCTTAAAGCAGGACCTCAGGCTGTGGGAGCCTAAGGGCTCTTCCAATTATAAGATGTACGAACTCATGTGGTCGAAAGATAAAATCCTGAGCCGCGAAGCCTTAGTGGCTGCCGTGGCGGGCTGGCAGGCGGCCGGCGAGCAGGTGGTGTTCACTAACGGCTGCTTCGATTTGCTGCACCTGGGCCACGTCGATTACCTCGAAAAGGCCCGGCACCTGGGCCAGCGGCTGGTGGTGGGCCTGAACACCGACGCCTCCGTCAGCCGCCTCAAGCCCGGCCGGCCCTTGCAGGACGAAGTGTCACGTGCCCGCATTCTGGCCTCCCTTTTGTTTGTGGATGCCGTGACGCTCTTCGACGAGCAAACCCCGCTGGCCCTCATTGAAGCCGTGCAGCCCGATATTCTGGTGAAAGGCGACGATTACGCCATCAGTCAGATTGTGGGCCACGAAACGGTGCTGGCCCGCGGCGGCCGGGTGCTCACGGTGCCGCTGGTGCCGGGCTACAGCACCACCCGCATCGTCGAGCGCATCAGCCAGACACCTTAGCGCCGGCCGGCACGAAATCCGGCCGCGCCTTGTTCAACCAGCATACCCGATTTCCCTGCCTTATGATTCTCTCTCCCGCCTACATCATTGTGTTGCTGGCCATGGTGGCTAGCTGGATCATTCAGCACCGCCTCAAAAGCAAATTCGAAAAGTATTCCCAGGTCGGCCTCCAGAATGGCCTTTCGGGCAAGCAGATTGCCGAGTTGATGCTGGCCGACAACGGCATTACCGATGTGCGTGTCATCAGCACCGAAGGCCGCCTGACCGACCACTACAACCCGGCCGACAAAACCGTGAACCTGAGCGAGGCCGTGTACTCGGAGCGGAGCGCCGCTGCCGCCGCCGTAGCCGCCCACGAGTGCGGCCACGCCGTGCAGCACGCCACGGCCTATAGTATGCTCAAATTCCGCTCGGCCATGGTGCCGGCGCTAGGCTCGGTGTCGCGCTTTATGCCCTGGATTCTGCTGGCCGGTATTCTGATGATGCAGACGACCAAGGTGCCGCTGGGCATCGGTATCGTGCTGTTTTCGCTCACCACGCTCTTCTCCTTCGTAACGCTGCCCGTCGAGTTCGACGCCTCGAAGCGGGCGCTGGCCTGGATTGACCGCCGGGGTATTGTAACCCCGCAGGAGCACGCTATGGCCAAAGACGCGCTGTGGTGGGCCGCTATGACCTACGTGGTTGCGGCGCTCAGCTCGCTGGCTACGCTGCTCTACTATGTGAGTCTGTTTCTGGGCGGCCGCCGCAACAACTAATCCGGCGCAGCTCATCACCAAAGAAAGCCGCTTCTGCCTTGCCGGAAGCGGCTTTTTTAGTGCAAATTCCGGGCGCTTTTGGGTCGCGGCCAACTCTTTAGCCCGGTTTTGTGTTAGTACGCCACTGCCCAACGCCCGATTGCGTAATTTTGTCCGCCCGCGGCCTGTTCGCGCCGGCTTAGTTATCTGATTTTTCCCACCCCACCCACTTATTGCATGGATTTCCAGCTTACTGAAGAACAACTGGCCGTACAGGCTGCCGCCCGCGAATTTGCCCAGAACGAGCTGTGGGCCGGCGTAATTGAGCGCGACGAGCACCAAAAATTCCCGACTGAGCAAATCAAGAAGATGGGCGAGCTGGGCTTCATGGGCATGATGGTGAGCCCTGAGTACGGCGGCGGTGGCATGGACACCGTGAGCTACGTGCTGGCCATGGAGGAAATCAGCAAGGTGGATGCCTCGTGCTCGGTTATCATGAGCGTGAACAACTCGCTGGTGTGCTGGGGCTTGGAGAAGTACGGCACCGAGGAGCAGAAGCGCAAGTACCTGCCCGGCCTCACCTCCGGCGAAATCATCGGCGCCTTTGCCCTTTCTGAGCCCGAAGCCGGCTCCGATGCCACCATGCAGCGCACCACTGCCGAGGACAAAGGCGACCATTACCTGCTCAACGGCACCAAAAACTGGATTACCAACGGCACCACTGCCTCGGTGTACCTTGTGGTAGCCCAAACCAACCCTGAGGCCAAGCACCGCGGCATCAACGTGCTCATCGTGGAGAAGGGCATGGACGGTTTCGTAACCGGCCCCAAGGAAAACAAGCTCGGCATCCGTGGCTCCGACACCTGCTCGCTGATGTTCACCGATGTGAAAGTGCCCAAGGAAAACCGCATCGGCGACGACGGCTTCGGCTTCAAGTTCGCCATGCAGGTGCTGGCCGGCGGCCGTATCGGTATTGCCTCGCAGGCCTTGGGCATTGCCTCGGGCGCCTACGAATTGTCGCTCAAGTACGCCCAGGAGCGCAAGGCTTTCGGCGTGCCGATTTCCCAGCACCAAGCCATTCAGTTCAAGCTGGCCGACATGGCTACCAACATCGACGCGGCCCGTCTGCTGTGCCTGCAGTCGGCCCACGATAAGGATGCCCACCAGGACTACGCCAAGTCTGGCGCAATGGCCAAGCTCTTCGCCTCGAAGGTGGCCATGGACACGGCCGTGGAGGCTGTGCAAATTCACGGCGGCTATGGTTTCGTGAAGGAATACCACGTGGAGCGCATGATGCGCGACGCCAAAATCACCCAGATTTATGAGGGTACTTCCGAGATTCAGAAAATTGTAATCTCTAGGGAAATTCTCAAATAGGCTCAGAATTGCCTATTATTCAGAACGATTGCACAAAACCCAGTCAGTAATTGACTGGGTTTTGTGTTTTTGTGAATTTTTATATGTTATTTTGCATTAGCTAAACATCGGGTACCATTTCCCGGTTGACCTCTACCCACTTTCCTGTCCTGCTTACCGATGGAAGATTATAATAAAGTAATAGAGTCTTTGGGTGTCCGGTACATCAAAGCAAAGAATCTGGTGCTGCAGCAGCCCTTTACGGTGCGCAACTCCTACGACGTTGGCAACAACCTGATTCTGCTCCATAAAGGCCACATTTCCTTCGGCGACGAGAGCCATGCGGTGGAAGAAGGCGAAATGCTCTTTATCCCCGGCGGCCGCGCCACCAAAGTCACCTACGGCCCCGAATCCAGCAAGAGCATCACCAACGACGACCTTATCACCAATAAGGATAAGTTTTTCCACTCCAACTCCGACCTCGACCTGATTGGCGACGCCGAGGAAAGCCACTCGTTCGTGAGCTTCGAGGCCAAGGTGTTCGACTCGGTGAACTTCTTCGCCTCGCTCGATGTGCCGGCCTTCCTCATCACCGGCAACTCCAAGCTGGCCAACCTCATCATTAAGGTGGTGGAAGAAAGCCTGCAGGAGCTGCCCGGTCGCGAGCGGCTCATCACGATTTACACCGAGAACATTGTGGTGGAAATCGTGCGATACATCCTCAAGAACAAGATGTTTGTGGAGCAGCTGGCCACCAACAGCACCTATTTCAAGGACCCGCGCCTCATCGACCTGTTCAACTACATCAAGGAGAACATCGGCGGCGACCTGTCGAACAAGGTGCTCTCGGGCGTGGCCAACGTGAGCGAGGACTATGTGGGCCAGTACTTCAAGATGCTCACCGGCATCAACCCCCAGGACTATATCGAGTATCAGCGTATGGAGCGCGCCGTGTTCCTGCTCCGCACCACCAAAAAGAGCATCCGCGACATCGGTAAGGAGGTTGGCTACAAGGACACCGCCTATTTCTGCCGCCGCTTCAAGATGATGTTCGGCATCCCAGCCGGCAAAATGCGCCGCCGCGAGTCGGCCATGAACATCTGACCACGGATTAGCAGGGATTTAAACAGATTGCACGGATTTTGTAGCCGATTAAAAAAGCCACCTCCAACGAGGTGGCTTTTTGCTTTTACAAAAGGTCCAATGACGAAGTAAGTGCCTGAAGAACGCGTAAAGGGCCCGTCCACAAAATCCGTGCAATCCGTTTAAATCCGGGCTAATCCGTGGTCTGTGATGACGGCGGCTACCTCCGCCAGAAACTCCGGGTTCTGCTCGATGTGGTTGCCCACTACAATAACATCGGCACCGGCCTGCAGGGCAGCGCGGGCTTTTTCGGCGCTGTTGAGGCCGCCACCTACGATGATGGGCAGGTCGACGGCCGCGCGCACGGCCCGGATCATGGCCGGGCTGACGGGGTACAGGGCGCCGCTGCCGCCATCAAGGTAAATAAGGCGCAGGCCCAACTGCTCGCCGGCCATGGCGGTGCAGGCGGCAATACCGGGCTTATCGTGGGGCAGGGGCGTGGTGCCGCTCATGTAGCTGGCCGTGGTCTGGCGGCCGCTATCCACCAGCAGATAGCCGGTGGGCAGAATCTGGAGGCCGCTTTCGCGCAGCCGTGGGGCCGCAATTACGTGCTGGCCAATCAGAAACTCGGGGTTACGACCCGAAATCAGCGACAAAAGCAGAATGCCGTCGGCCTGCGGGTCGAGGTGCAGGCTGTGGCTGGGGAAAAGCAGCACCGGCGTGCTGGTGCGGCTCTTGATAAAGCGAATGAGGGCAGCCTGGTGCGAACTCAGCACCAGACTGCCACCCACAAAAAAGTAATCTATTCGGTGTTGCTGACCCAGTTCCAGCAGGCGCTGACAGCCGGGCTCATCAATGTTGTCGGGGTCCAGCAGAACGGCCAGCGACTTGCGCCCTAATTGGCGGTATTGGCTAAGCGTATCATGCAGGCTGGCTGGGCGCATCCGCGTCGTCGTGGTGAAGGGTAAACTCGATATCCCGGGTTTCCGGCTCGCGGCGCGGCTCATCCGAATGCGCAAGATCGGCATTTTTAAGGATTGGCAAGTAGTCGCCGGCCTTCTTGGCCACGAAGGCCAGGGCCACGGCCGTAGCCTGGGCTACCAGCATCTTGCCCGTATCCGACTGCATAAAGGCATGGAACGTGGCGGCCACTATCGACGAGGCGTTTGGCTGATGCGTAGCGTGGTCAGTCTGCGGCTCATCGCGGTGCGGCGGCTGCTGCCGGGGCACGAGGCTGTTGGCGCTGCCCATGGCGTTGTAGTCGGTGGCGGGCTGGAAGGGGTCGGCCTCTGCAGTAGCGCCCTGGCTGGCTGGCATGCTGGGCCGCAGCCGCCGGCCCCCGAAGCCCAAATCGTCGGCCACAGCCGTATCGACGGTAGTGGAAGCCAGCGGGCGGCGCGAATCGGCTTTCAGCTGGCGCGTGCCTTTCTTATCGGCGGCCTTGAGCTGCTTCTGTTCTTTCTTGCCCGATTTCGAACCGCCAAAAGCTTTCGATACCAGCCAGATACCGCCCAATACACCGGCCCCGATGGCGGCGTACTTGCCAACCTGCAGGGTTTTCTCCTTGATTTCCTGCACGTCGCCCATCAGGGCCCGCTCGTATTCCAGCTTCTGGCGCTCCAGAAACTCTTTTTCGTCCTCAAACAGGGGGTTATGCAATTCAGTCATCGGTCGGATTAGGCTTGGCGTTTGTCGGAATTATAAATCGTGTTGTCCAGCGTCTTATCCGCCAGCGCCTGGAAGGCCTTTTTATCGACCCCCACGATGAAAATAATCAGCAAAACTAGGTAGAAGCCGGCCACGATGCCAAACCCCCAGAACGGGCTGTCGAGCGCATCATTCAGCAGGAAGGCTATAAACAGGTTCAGAAACAGGAAAAAGAACAGACCGATAAAGGCCAGCGTAATGCCGTGGGCGGCACTCACAAAAATATGCTTGGCTTTTTCCTGCACCTCCAGCCGCACCAAATCGAGGCGGGTATCGAGGTAGCCCTTCAGATTACCCACCAGACTATCGTTCTGGGGCGTTTTGGAAGCGTCTTCTTCAGTGGAGAACAGGCCCATAGGGGAGACTTTTGCGGGGGAACAATGTTACAGAGTCCGACGGCGGCAGTTGGCGCCGCTACCGGTTATAGGGTAGTCGTTGCATACGGAAAAGGCGGCGGCGTGTCTGAAATTGGTTTATTTTTACGCTCCACTGTCCTGCTTTGAGCCAGAATCATTACCAAGTACTGGGCGTTCCGGCAACGGCCACGCCGCGCGACATCCGGCTGGCCTACAGGCGTTTGGCGGTGCTCTATCACCCCGATAAGCACGGCGGTAACACGCTCTACGAAGAGCTGTTCAAGGCCGTGGCTGCCGCCTACCGGGTGCTGGGCCACACGGCCCGCCGCGCCCACTACGACCAGCAGCTGCGCACCGAAGCCCGCCGCCTCGATGAAGCCCGGCGGCAGCAGCACTTCCGGCAGCAGGGCCAGCACATTTATGGGGCGCCCATGCCCGCGCCGGCCCCGCCGCTGCGCACCCGCCGGCCCGCCGGCGCCCACGAGCGGCACTACCGCTCCATTCCGCGCCGCAAGGCCAGGTTCACGCGGCGCGACTACTGGCTTACGGCCCTGCTGGGGCTGGGGCTGGCGCTGTTTCTGGCTTCGGTGAAGATTACGATGGATTATGTGTCGGGCACGCGCAACTACACGCGGGGGCTGCAGGCCTACGTGGCCGGTAACTGGGCCGGGGCGCACAGCTACTTCACCGATGCGCTGCACTTCCGGCCCGATTACAACCCGGCCCTGCGGCGCCGTGCCGAGGCGGCCCAGCTCGGCCTGCACGACTACGCCGCCGCCCGCGCCGACCTGCGCGCCGCCCTGCCCGACGCCCCCGCCGCGCTGCGGGGCCAACTGTGGCAGCGCCTGGGCCAGTGCGAAGCCGCGCTTGGCCGCCCGGTACCCGCCGCGCAGGCCTACCAGCAGGCCCTGGCCCTCGACAGCACCCTGGCGCGGGCCTGGCTGCGGCAGGGCGAGGTGGAGCTGTTTCAGCGGGAAGAGTTCGGGCAGGCAGCCCGCACGCTGTCGGCCGGCCTGCGCCATGCCCCGGCGGCCTCGCGGCTGCGGGGGCAGCTGCTCACGTTCCGGGGGCTGGCCTACTACAAGCTGAAGCGCTACGAGCAGGCCCAGAACGACTACTGGGCCGTGCTCGACATCACGCCCCGCAGCGGGCAGCTATACTTCCTGCTGGCGCGCGTGGCCCAGCAGCAGCACGACGCGCCCCGCGCCTGCGACCTGCTGCAACGCGCCGTGTTGCAAGGCTACAGCTTTGCCCGCGCCGCCCGCGATACAACCTGCGTAGGCGCGGCCCGGGTTGCTTCTCCGGCCGGTAATAGCGGGGGCGGGGTCACCAGTACCGCGGCCGTTAAATAAAAAAGCCCGATTCTGAGGCAGAATCGGGCTTTTTTGTGGTAATGATTGGAATCGAACCAACGACACCAGCATTTTCAGTGCTGTGCTCTACCAACTGAGCTACATTACCAGCTCGTGGTTCCCGGTAGGCCGTTCTGGCCGTTGGGGAGCACAAAAGTAGTAAAGCATTTTCAACCTGCAAGCCCAAGGCGAAAAAAATGTTGTTCCGCCTAAACTATCCGGTCTGAAATAGGTAACTTGTTATGCATACCGAGTATATTTCGGCTCCAACCACCAAACTTACCCTTTCCTGTGCATTTCTCCATTCAAAACATCATCTTTCTGCTGGTGGCGCTGGCAGGTTTCGGCCTGTTTGCCTGGCAGGCCAGCCGCATCCGGGCCAACGTGCTGCAGGGACGCGACCGGGACATGAGCGGCCACGTGCAGGAGCGGCTCTGGAAAACGCTGCTCGTGGCCTTCGGTCAGCAGAAAATGTTCAAGCGCCTGACGCCGGCCTTCCTGCACCTGATTGTGTACGTGGGCTTCATCGTCATCAACATTGAGGTGATTGAGATTATGGTGGACGGCCTGTTCGGTACCCACCGCTTCCTGCAGTTCGCCGGCCCGGCCTACTCGGCCCTCACCGGCATCAACGAAATTCTGGGCGCGCTGGTGATTGTGGCCGTTACGGCCTTCTGGTGGCGCCGCAACGTGAACGTGGTAAAGCGCTTCACGGGGCCCGAAATGCGGGCCTGGCCCAAAATGGATGGCAACATCATTCTGTATGTGGAGGTGGTGCTGATGGTGGCGCTGTTCCTGATGAACACCGCCGACCTGAAGGCACACCAACTCCAGAACCTGACCATGCCGGGCGCCTTTCCCGTCAGCCAGTTCCTGACCGGCCTGCTGCCCGACAGCGTGCCGGCGCTGCACATGCTGGAGCGCGTGGGCTGGTGGGCACACATTGTGGGTATTCTGCTGTTTCTGAACTATTTGCCCAGCAGCAAGCACTTCCACATCATCCTGGCTTTCCCGAACGTATTCTTCTCGCGGCTGATTCCGCAGGGGCAGTTTTCGAACGTGGAGAGCATCATGCACGAGGTGAAGTCGATGATGGACCCGAGCTACCCGGTGCCGGCCCCGGCCACCAACCCCGACGGCTCGGCGGTAGCGCCCGCCCCCTTCGGCGCCAAAGACGTGAACGATTTGGCCTGGACCAACCTGCTCAACGCTTACTCCTGCACCGAGTGCGGCCGCTGCACCTCGGTGTGCCCGGCCAACATCACCGGCAAGCTCCTGTCGCCCCGCAAAATCATCATGGACACGCGCGACCGGATGGAGGAGAAGTACAACGCGCCGCTCATTTTCAGCCCGGCCCTATACGGCGCCGCCGCCAAGCACGACCCCCAGGAGCAGCTCGACAAGGAAAACCATACGCTGCTGCGCGGCTACGTAACGCCCGAGGAGCTGTGGGCCTGCACCACCTGCAACGCCTGCGTCGAGGCCTGCCCCGTGAACATCAACCCGCTGGAAAGCATTGTAGAGATGCGCCGCTTCCTGGTGCTCGAAGAGTCGGCCGCGCCGAACGCGCTGAACGCCATGTTCAGCAACATCGAAAACAACGGCGCGCCGTGGGCCTTCTCGCCCTCCGACCGCTTCAACTGGGCCGACGACCTGTTCGTGGCTGAAAAGGGTACGGTGCAAGCCTAAACCCTGTCATCCTTAGCATGTTGCGCTTAGAGCAAGGACGAAGGACCTGGACAGCAATACTAATCTCAGATGTTAGCTTCTGTATAGGTCCTTCGTCCTTGCTCTAAGCGCAACATGCTCAGGATGACAAGAATTCTCCTAACTATTAGCTTCTAGCACCTCCAACATAATGGCCGAACTGACTGCCAAACGTCCTGTTTCTGTACCCGTAATGGCCGATTTGGCGGCCCGGGGCGAAAGTCCTGAAATCCTGTTCTGGGTGGGCTGCGCCGGCGCCTTCGACGACCGGTACAAGCGCGTGACCCGCGCCTTCGTGCGCATCCTCGACCACGTGGGCGTGAATTACGCCGTGCTGGGCATGGAGGAAAGCTGCACCGGCGACCCGGCCAAACGCGCCGGCAACGAGTTCCTGTTTCAGATGCAGGCCATGACCAACATTGCCACGCTCAACGGCTACGGCATCAAGAAAGTGGTGACGGCCTGCCCGCACTGCTTCAACACCATCAAGAACGAGTACCCGGCTTTGGGCGGCGAGTATGAGGTGATGCACCACAGCAGCTTCTTGCAGCAGCTCATCAACGAGGGCAAGGTGAAGGCCGAGGGCGGCGAGTCGTTCAAGGGCCGCCGCATCACGTTTCACGACTCCTGCTACCTGGGCCGCGCCAACAACATCTACGAGGCTCCGCGGGCCGTGCTGGAGGTGCTCGACGCCGATTTGGTGGAGATGAAGCGCTGCAAAACCAACGGCCTGTGCTGCGGTGCCGGCGGAGCCCAGATGTGGAAAGACGCCGAGCCCGGCAACAAAGAAGTCAACATCGAGCGCACTGAGGAAGCCCTGGCCACCCTCGATGGTAATGCCGCCGTGCTCGACAACCTGCGCGGCGTGCAAAGCAATGCCCCCGCCGACCCCGCGCCGGCCAAAGCCGCCGGCGGCAGCGTTATTGCCGTGGCCTGCCCGTTCTGCATGACCATGATGGCTGACGGCGTGAAAAACAAGGAGCGCGAGCAGGACGTGCAGGTGTTCGACCTAGCCGAGCTGATTGCCTCCGCCGAAGGCCTGAACGCGTAATCTGAGCCGTAAGCTGCCAGCTTCAAGCCGCAAGCTTTTGATGCAGGAAGCTGGCCCCAAAAACAGCCCCGCCCGGAACTTCCGGCCGGGGCTGTTTCTTTGTAAGTAGCGCGAAGCCTTTGCTTCGCGTATCGTTGAACAATATCGTCGCAACATCAGCAACGGCCGCGAAGCGGGAGCTTCGCGTTACATCCCGCATTATGTACGTTCCCTTCGAGCAACTGCCGCCCAACGCCCGCATCTGGATTTACCAGGCCAACCGCCCGCTTACCGCCGAGGAGCAAACCGAAGTGCAGCCCACCCTGCACCGATTTGCCGACGAGTGGACCAGTCACGGCCGCACGCTGGCCGCTTCGGCCGTCATTCTGCACAACCAGTTTCTGGTAATCGGGCTCGATGAGGGCGTGGCCGATGCCAGCGGCTGCTCCATTGATGCCTCGGTGCGCTTCGTGCAGCGCGTGGAGCAGCAGCTTGGTGTGGAGCTGCTCGAAAAGGCCAAGCTGGCCTTTTGGGTGGATGGCCACGTAACGCTGCTCGACCGCAAGCAGCTCGGCCCGGCCATTGCCGCGGGCACGCTTTCGGCCGAAACGCCCTATTTCGACAACACCATCGGCCAGCGCCAGCAGCTGCTGGAGCGCTGGCCCGCGCCGGCCGCTGATACCTGGCTGACCCGCTACTTCGTTTAGCAAACGGCTAGGGCGCTGAAACCGACTTTTCCGCCGGAAAACTTGCATCTTAGCCGCATTATTCGTGCGCGGGCCCAACCCCGCCGCCTGCTACCTGACTTCTCTTCCTCGCCTGCTATTATGAGAAATGCTATTCTGATGTGGACTGCCGTGGGTTCGGCCACCCTGCTGGCGGGCTGCGCTACCACCGGGGGGCTGAGCAAGGCCGATAAGCGGTTCGAGCGCGGCGAATATGAGTCGGCCCTCACCTTATATAAGGCCGAGGTAGCCAAGGGCAAAAACGTGGCCCAGGGCAACTACCGCATCGCCGAGTCGTACCGCCTGTCCAACCGCGTCGAGCAGGCGGAACCCTATTATAAGGCGGCCATCGACGGCGGCGCCCGCAAGGCCGATGCCGGCTACTACTACGGCCTGGCGCTACGGGCCAATGGCAAGTTTGAGGAGGCCGCCGAGCAGTTCAGCAAGTACGCCGATGTGGGCAGCAACCGCACGCTCACGGCCCAGGCCGAAGCCGAGGCCAAAAACGCCCGGGCCTCAAAAGACCTGCTGGCCATGCGTACCAACAGCACGGTAATGCCGCTCGATGAGCTGAACACGCCCGCTTCGGAATTCGGCACCACCCGCATTCCCGATACCAAAGAGCTGGTGTTTGCCTCTGGGCGCGAGGGCAAGCCGTTCCCGGGCAACGGTGAAGGCTTCAATGACCTCTACGCCGTGCGCTTTGCCGACGACCGGCAGCTGACCGGCGGCACCGTGCGCAAGCTGGAACCCGCCATCAACTCGGCCAACCGCCACGAGGCCAGTGCCACGTACTCGCCCGATGGCAAGATGCTGGTGTTCGCCCGCTCCAACGACGGCTCCAAGAAAGGCCTGCTGAGCGTGGATTTATGGATTTCCTACTTCCGCGAAAACGCCTGGACCGAGCCCGAAATCATCCGGGGCGTAAACAGTAGCACCGCTGACGAGTTCTCGCCCGTTTTCTCGGCCGATGGCCAGACGCTCTACTTCGCTTCCACCCGCAAGGGCGGCTTCGGCGGCAGCGACCTGTACAAGGCCACCATGGAAGGCCCCGGCCGCTTCGCCGCCCCCGAAAACCTGGGTGATAAGGTGAATACGGTGGGCAACGAGAGCTTCCCGGCCATTTCGCCCGAAGGTGTGCTGTACTTTTCCTCCGATGGCCACCCCGGCCTGGGCAAGCTCGACATCTTCAAGCTCGATAAAGGCCAGGTGCAGAACCTGGGCAGCCCCATCAACAGCCCCGGCGACGACTTCGCACCCTTTTTCCTCGACAGGGAGGGCGGCGTTTTCTCCTCGAACCGGGCCGGCGGCAAAGGCTCCGACGACCTCTACCGCTTCCGCGAGAACACCATTAAGCTGGTCTTCTTCGTGGCCGACGGTACTGTAGTGGAGCGCAACAACCAAACCGGCACCACCACGCCCGTTTCCAACCAGCCCGTAACCCTGTTCGGTACCAACGGCCAGCAGCTTCAAAGCACCACCAGCGGCCCCGACGGCAAATTCCTGTTCAAGCTCGATTCGGCCGCCGCAACCTATTCCCTCACGGCCAACCGCGACGGCTACTTCACGGCCCGCAATTCCCTCACCACCATCGGCCGCAAACCCGCCCAGGATTTGTTGCCCGACCCCGTGAACGAAGTGCGCATCCCCGTGACGCTCACGCTCACCAAAATCGTGAAGAACAAGGCCATTGTGGTGGATAACATCTTCTACGATTACGATAAGTCCAATATCCGGCCCGATGCGGCGCTGGAGTTGGATAAGCTGGTCGAGACGCTCAACGACAACCCGCGCATCACCATCGAGCTCAGCTCGCACACCGACTCGCGGGGTAAAGACGCTTACAACCAGGCCCTCTCGCAGCGCCGGGCCCAGTCGGCCGTCGATTACATCATCTCCAAGGGCATAGACCCCAGCCGCATTACGGCCAAAGGCTACGGCGAGTCGCGCCCGGTAGTGCCCAATGCCAAAACCGAAGAGCAGTACCAGCGCAACCGCCGCACCGAGTTCAAAGTAACCAAAATCGCTCAGTAGAGTTGCTCCTCTATATAGGTTAGCCGCCCGGCTTGCGTTCAGCAGGTCGGGCGGTTGTGCTTAGGGTGGATACCAGTAGGAGAGGGGCCACTCATTTGGCACAGTCCTTGGCTTAGAGCCAAACGTACTCCTAATGCCTCTGTTCCGTGAAACGAATCCTACCCCTGCTGCTTGGTTGCCTGTTACTGGCCATTGGCGCCGTGCAAGCCGCCCCCGTTACGGCCAGCATTGCCGGCGAACGGGGGCTGGCCTTCCGGCTGTCTTTGGATGGGCAGCCCGTTACCCACGGCGCCCGCCCCCAGGTCTACCTCGAGCAGTTGCGCCCCGGCTACCACTGGGCCGACTTCTACATCCCCGCCGGTCGGGGCCGGGGTTATACCTACCGCACCCAGATTTTTCTGGCCGAAGGCTTCGAAACCAACTTCGTGCTGGTTGCCCGGCACGGCTTTCCGCCGGCATTGCGCACGGTAAGCACCGTGCCGTTGGCCCCGCCGGTAGTATCGTACCCCAACCAAGGCCCGTACCCAAATAACGGTTATCCCGCGCCGGGCTACCAAAACCCGGGGTATCCAGCGCCCGGCTACCCGGCGCCGTTTCATCGGTTGGCTCCTGCCGAGGTGGAAAGTCTGCTCCAGGCAGTCAGGCAACGGCCTTTTGATGATGCACGGATGGCCCTTATGCGCGATGCCCTGCACGAAACGGTTATCGAGTCGCAGGATGCCCGGCGCCTGATCAAGTCCCTATCTTTCGACGAAAATCGCATCGAAACCGCCAAGTATCTCTACAGCCACATTGCCGACCGACACAACTTCTACCTAGTGTACGACGCCTTGGTATTCCCCTCCAGCATCCGCGAAGTGCAGGAATACGTGGATTCGGTGCGTTGAAAAGCGGGTTCCTAAGCTAGCCGGCCTTCTTCCTGGTTCTGCACAGAAGCGGAAGAAGGCCGTTTTTCGTTTGCCCCGCAAAAAGAAAGTAGCTGATTGTGTGGGCTGAAGCGGGCCTTGTACGGGTATTTTACCCGCTAGGTTTGCATCCTCCGCCCCAAACCCCCACTTTTGCATCCCCAACCGGAACGCGGCGGGGTAAGGTTCTCCCTCGGGAAAGCCGCTTGAAAAAAAAGTTACCTTGAACAGTTGCGGAAGTCGAAAAGGTTTAGTTACCTTTGCACCCCGCTTCAACCGGAAGCGCTTTCACTCTTGCTAACCAAGCCACCTGAAAAGGCAGCACAGGCTAGCAGGAAGGCCGAAAAGAGAAAAACTTTTTCTTGCCTGGGTCTTGCAGAAAGCGAAAAGCTGCTTACCTTTGCAGCCCGCTTCAACCGGAAGGGGACAAGGCAACCGGGAAAAGAAACGCTTCGAAAAAAAGTTTTCTTCTTTTGCTTGCCACAACCAGAAACGGTTGTACCTTTGCAGCCCGCTTCGATCGGAAGGGGATGAGAGTAACACCGCCTCGCTTACTGAGGCCCACGGCAGACTCCGATTGGGAGTGATGCATACGTTCTTTGAATGACTGGAAAAGACAATATAGGTAAGACCTGCGGCGGTAACGCAACAGGCAAAATGAGTGACGCGAATCAGTTCTTTCTTTCGGGAAGGAGCAACATAAGGGTCGGATCAGCACTTGACATCAGCTGTGCTTCGGCATAGTGTAGAGAAATCTTACAATGGAGAGTTTGATCCTGGCTCAGGATGAACGCTAGCGGCAGGCCTAATACATGCAAGTCGAACGGGTGTTCTTCGTACTACTAGTGGCGCACGGGTGCGTAACGCGTAACCAATCTGCCCTGAACTGGGGGATAGCCCGCCGAAAGGCGGATTAATACCGCATAAACCAACAGAACGGCATCGTTTAATTGGTAAAGATTTATTGGTTCAGGATGAGGTTGCGTGCCATTAGCTAGTTGGCGGGGTAAAGGCCC
>NZ_KB907817.1 GCF_000382225.1 Hymenobacter aerophilus DSM 13606 | reverse complement strand
GGTCGACGCTTGCGCGGCGGCCACCAGCACGGGCCGGCAACAAGGGCAGTATCCAGCGGGTAATTATATCTTTGCTCAAGACTTCCATGAGGGAGGGAAAGGAGATGGGTCGCACCTCAAATTTCCCGCTTTTGTGGGAGTCTTTTCTGTTTTGCGCCTGACTGACTACTTCCTAAACAGCTTCTTTGTCAAGAAAGCCTTCTTCAAGTTTGGTAGACTTAGTTTTGCGCTAAGCTATTCGTTATGCGCTTATGTTATTTTCAGTCTACTCTTCGGAATGAGTTTTGGGTCAAATCCGATTGAGCAACTAACTTATCTTAATGCAGCTACTAATGGCTTTGTACTTGGTTGGGTTCTCTACTCTATCTGGAAACCTGAACTGATTTAATTACCCAATGGACTACACCAACGACCCCGAACTGAACGGCAAATACCTCGGCACCATCACCAAGGATTTCGCCACCGTGTCCGATACGCTCAGCGAAGCCTCCTCGCAAATCCGCAAGCGCGACATTTCGAAGTACCCCATCTTCGTCTTTGCCCGCCAGGAAGTGCCACTGGGCGGCCTGCTCGTGAATGCCGACGAGCTGAACATGGAGTGGCACGTTTTCGCCAGCTACCTGGAGCTGTTCGTGCAGCAGGGCATCATCAGCGAGGAAGGCATCGAGGCATTCCAGCAAACCTACCGCGAGCCGAACGAGTACTGCTGCCTCTTCGTGCTCGACGAGGAGTTCACCAACTTCGTCTACATCCCCTACCCGGAGGACTGATCACGGATGAGCACGGATTTTAGCGGATTTCACGGATTTTGTAGACGATTAAAAAAGCCACCTCTTGCGAGGTGGCTTTTGCATTTTATTGAGCGACGGACCTAAAATGGGCAATCGAGCCAACTACAAAATCCGTGAAATCCGCTAAAATCCGTGCTCATCCGTGATCAAAGTGCGAGAACCCCTGCGCCTTCAGTGGCACGGGCTGGCCGGATTTGGTGATGAGGTTGGCGCCTTCGCTCTTGTCCACCATGTGGCCGATGATGGTGATGTCGGGGTGGTTTTTGAGTTTGGCGTGGTCGGCGAGCGGGACGGTGAACAGCAGCTCGTAGTCTTCGCCGCCGTTGAGCATGCACATGATGGGGTCGAGGTTGAACTCGTTGGCCACTTCGAGGGTGGGGTTGGCAATGGGCAGGTTCTCGGTGAAGATGCGCGCCCCGGTGCCGCTGGCCTGGCACAGGTGCAGCACTTCGGAAGCCAGCCCGTCCGACACGTCAATCATGCTGGTGGGCACTACACCCAGTTCGCGCAGCTCGTGGATAACGTCCATGCGGGCCTCGGGGCGCAGCTGGCGCTGGAGTACGTAGGGATAGTTGCCGAGTTCAGGCTGGGATTCGGGGTCGGCCTGCCAGACCTGCTTTTCACGTTCCAGCACTTGTAGGCCCAGGTAGGCCCCACCCAGGTCGCCTGTCACGCACAGTAGGTCGTTGGGGCCGGCCCCACTGCGGCGCACAGCCTGGCCCGCGGCCACCTGCCCCAGGGCCGTAACGCTGATGGTGAGGCCGGCACGGCTGCCGGTGGTGTCGCCGCCCACCAAATCCACGTTGTAAGCCTCGCAGGCCAACTTTACGCCTTCAAACAATTCCTCCACGGCTTCTACCGTGAAGCGCGGCGGGATACTGACTGCCACCACGATTTGGGTGGGCAGCGCGTTCATGGCGGCAATGTCCGACACGTTGACGGCCACAGCCTTATAGCCCAGGTGCTTGAGCGGGCAGAACGTGAGGTCAAAGTGCACGCCTTCGGTCAGCAAATCGGTGCTGATAACCAGCTCCTGCCCGGCGGCCGGGGCCAGAATGGCCGCATCGTCGCCGATGCCGAGGATGGTGCTGGGCTGCTTGAGTTCTACGGTTTGCTGAATGCGGCCAATCAGGCCGAACTCGCCTACTTTATCGAGGGGGGTCATAAATCGTTGATTTTCGCTGATTAACCGTGATTTCGCTGATGCAGGCGGCACGGCGCGGCCTGCTGGCGGTACGGGCAAAGGTACGTGGTGCGACAGGTACGCGGTGAATAGAGGAGCTCCCGCGTTCAAAAGCCTGACTGCTTGGCGGATACTTCGAAGGAGGCCGCAAACTTTTCTTTGCTAACGAACGTTAGGCTTAGTACATTTGATGCCCGTTCCCTCCTGCCTTCCCACCTGCCCTGTTATGGAAACCGCGCTGCTTTCACGCAAAGACCAGATTGACCAGACGGCCACGGCCCTGTTCCGCACCCGCGGCTTTGCGGCCACGAGCATGCGGGAGCTGGCCGCCGCGCTGGGCATGGAGGCGGGCAGCATCTACTCCCACATCCGCAGCAAGGAGGAGCTGCTGCACCGCATCTGCTTCCGGCTGGCCGAAGAGTTTTTCGCCGGTTTCGACGAAGCTACCGCCGACGACGCGCTACCGGCCGCGCCGCGCCTGCGCCGGGCCGTAGAAAGCCACGTGCGGGTGCTCACTACAGACTCAGCAGCCTCCGCCGTGTTTCTGCACGAGTGGCGGCACCTTTCCGAGCCGGCCCGCACCGAGTTCCTGGCCCTGCGCGAGCGGTACGAAGCGGGTTTTCGGGAGCTGATTGCGGAGGGTGCAACGGCCGGCGAGTTGTACGCCCCCGACCCCGCCTTTGCCGCCCTCACGCTGCTGGCTTCCCTCAACTGGCTGCCCAACTGGTACCGCCCCGGCGGCCCGCTGGCCCCCACCGACATTGCCCACCGCCTCGCCAACCAGCTGCTTTTCGGGCTGGAAGTGCGTTGTTAGTATTGAGTAATAAGTAGTGAGTAGTTAGAGAACGTCCGGTTGAATTTCTCTGCTGTTACTCGCCACTTACTATCTTGATACTCAATACCAAATACTCACTACTCAATACTGAAATCATGTACGGTTCCGCTTCCACCCACGATATCCCGACGCAGGCCGCTACCGGCCTCGAAAACGAAGACCCGATTCTGCTGGCCGAGTTTGAGGCCCGCATTGCCCGGGGCGAGAAAATTGAGCCCACCGACTGGATGCCCCAGCTCTACCGCAAGCAGCTCACGCGCATGATCGAGCAGCACGCGCACTCCGAAATCATCGGCTCGCTGCCCGAGGGCACCTGGATTACCCGCGCCCCCGGCTTCCGCCGCAAAATGGCCCAGATGGCCAAGGTGCAGGACGAAGTAGGCCACGCGCAGCTGCTGTATTCGGCGGCCGAAACGCTGGGCAAAACCCGCGAGCAGATGCTCTCGGACCTGGTGAACGGCAAGAGCAAGTACAGCAACGTCTTCAACTACCCCACCCCCACCTGGGCCGACTCGAACGTGATTTCGTGGCTGATTGACGCCGGCGCCATCGTCAACCAGATGGCCAACGCCAAGGGCAGCTACGGCCCCTACTGCCGCGCCCTCGACCGGATTTGCGCCGAGGAAGCCTTCCACCTCAAGTACGGCCACGATGCCGTGGTGCACATGGCCACTGGCACGCCCGTGCAGCGGAAAATGATGCAGGAGGCCCTCAACCGCTGGTGGCCCGCCATCATGACCTTCTTCGGCCCGTCGGACAAGATGAGCACGCATACCGAAATTCTGATGCGCTGGAAGGTGAAGATGGCCACCAACGACGCCTGCCGCCAGCAATTCCTGGATATGTACGTGCCCAAAATCTGGGAAATCGGTCTGACGCTGCCCGACCCCAACCTGCGCAAGAATGAGGACGGCGTATGGGAATTCTCGGAGCCCGACTGGGAAGACTTCAAGCGCGTCATCAACGGCGACGGCCCCTGCAACGCCGAGCGCATTGCCGTGCGCCGCGCCGCCGAGGAGAACGGCGCCTGGGTGCGCCGCGCCATGCAGCAGCCCCAGGCCCGCTACGTCCGCCCGCTGGCGTAGCTTTTTGAATGTGCGGAATGTGGAGAATGGGTAGAATGTGAAAACTATTCACGCATCTATTCTTCACATTCCGCACATTTTCACATTCCGCACATTATACTTATGCTTTTCTCTTTCGACCCGCGCATCAGCCGGCTGGAGCTGCCGGAGTCGGCCCCGGCCCCGCCCGACAAAGCCGCGCTCGACCAGTTTCCGACTTACGAAGTGTTTCATCAGCGCAAGGAAAATTCGGCCTACGTGTACGTAGGGCCAGTGCACGCGCCCGAGGCCGATGTTGCGTTTCTGTTTGGCAAGGAGCAGTTCAGCCGCCGCTTTCCGTGCACCGGCATGTGGGTGGTGCCTACCGAAGCCATCCGGGTAACCGAGTACGGCGACGACCTGCAATCGGTGTACGACCGGCTACCGCTGCTGCCCGCCGACACGCTGGCCGCCCCCGACGCTGCCGGACTGGAGGCCTACGACATCTTCCACCTGAAAAAGCGTGGCAAGGCCCACACCCACGTAGGGCAGGTGCAGGCCGCCTCGCCCGAAACGGCGCTGCAGGCCGCTAAGGCCGCTTTCGGCGACCAGCGTCCGGTCGTGAACGTGTGGGTAATCCGCAGCGCCGACCTGTTGCGCTCCGACGAGGACGACCGCGACATGTGGACGACGACGCCCGACAAAAAGTACCGCGAAGCCATTGCCTACAAAGTGCAGGACCGCATCGACCGGTTCAAGCAGGAAGGCTGATTTTTATCAATGTGAGAGAATGTGAAAATGTGCTGAATGTGGCCGGCACATAAAACGATGCGGTGTTGGGTTTATTTTTTATTCATGAAATCCAACTAATTCCGCTGCGTTTTCACATTAACCCACATTCCGCACATTTTCCACATTAAAAAATATGGACCCCACTCTCGACCTTCTTTACCGCCTCGCCGACGACCAGCTGATTCTGGGCCACCGCAACTCCGAATGGAACGGCCTGGGCCCGATTCTGGAAGAAGACATTGCCTTTTCGAGCATGGCCCAGGACAAGCTGGGCCACTCGCTGCAGCTCTACACGCTGCTGCACGAGTTGGGCGAGGCTGAGCCCGACACAGTGGCTTTCACCCGCAACGCGCCCCAGTTTCACTGCTGCCAGCTCACGGAGCTGCCCATCGGCGAGTACGATTTCAGTTTGATTCGCCACTTCCTGTTCGACCACGCCGAGCTGCTGCGCTTCGAGGCGCTGGCCGACAGCTCGTACGAGCCGCTGGCCTTGGTGGCTCGCAAAATCAAGGGCGAGCTGAAGTACCACGTGCTTCACGCCAACACCTGGGTGAAGCGCCTGGGCACGGCCACCGAAGAGGCCATTACCCGTATGCAGGCAGCCCTGGAGTTCACGCTGCCCTACGCGCTGGGCATCTTCGAAACCACCGCCGCCGAGCCCGAAATCATCAGCAGCGGCCTATTTATTGGCGAAGAGGAATTGCAGCGCCGCTGGGAAGAAAGCATAGCTAAAGTGCTGGCCCAAACCGCCCTCACGCTGCCCGACCTGCGCCTGCTGACGCCCGTAACCGGCGGCCGCCACGGCCAGCACACCGAGCACCTCCAGCCCCTCCTCGACGAAATGGCCGAAGTGTTCCGCCTCGACCCTACCGCCGATTGGTAGGCGGGTGCGGTACTGCTGTAACGTTATTCAGAGCGCAGCGAAGAATCTCGCGTGCTGACGTTGTGTTGCCATTTCAACGTCAGCCCGCGAGATTCTTCGCTGCGCTCTGAATGACCTTTCTACCTGAAGCAATAAGCCCCCATCATATGCCCACCGAAGCCCAGATTCTCGACTGGCTGCAAGCCGTCACCGACCCAGAGATTCCAACGATTTCGCTCGTGGATTTGGGCGTGATTCGGGAGGTGCGGCTGGAGGACGATGGGGGCGTGCATGTGCGCCTGACGCCCACTTTCGCGGGCTGCCCGGCCATGGACTACATGCGCCGCGACGTGGAAACGACCCTCAAGGCCCACGGCATCCCGCGGGTAACCACCGAAATCAGCCTGCGCGAGCCCTGGACGTCGGATATGGTGACGGACCGCGGCCGCGAGGGATTGCGCCGCCACGGGCTGGCCACGCCGCCCAAGCTCAACGGCGGCCTGCTCGACCTCGACATTCTGGAGTACGCCGAGTGCCCGCGCTGCCACACCACCAACACGGAGCTGCGCACCCCCTTCGGCGCCACGCTCTGCCGGGCCGTGCACTACTGCCACGACTGCCGCCAGATTTTCGAGCAATTCAAGCCGATTTAGCGGCTAGTATTGGGGTACTTTTTTTCGGTTGCGGGAAAGATTTCGCCGACAACTTCGTTGGGGACTTATCCGATTTTACTTCTTGTTTTCTATGATGCGTTTCGTCGCGCTCCTGCTGGCGCTGGGTTTGCTCCTGGCCAGCTGCAACCGCACTCCGGCCCCCATCGACCCCGCTTCGGCGCAGGCCGTGAAGGTCCAGCTCAATATTCTGCGTGATACGGTGGCCGCCCGCTGGAGCGAAATGCAACAGGCCGACGATGCCAAGCAACGCGACACTAAACAGTTGCTGCGGGAGCTAAGCGGCCTGCCGGGCGCCGACCGCGCCGTGCTGGCCCGCCTGCAGTACGCCAACGACCGGCTGCCCGCCCGCCGCTACACCCAACAAAGTATGGCTGCTTCGGACCTGATTGACGCCTACGATGCGGCCCAGGATTCGCTGCTGCAGGCCGTGTATGGCCTGGTGCCGCTGCCTACCGCGCCCACCGTGGAGGCTACGCCCGTGCTGATGCTCACCGGCCGGATTCAGGAGGCCGATGCGGAGCTGGTGGGGTTTCGGACCCGCTACGACCAGGCGGCCACGCGCTTCAACAACTACCTGCAGCTGCACCAGGCCGAATTGCAGCAGTTGGGCGGCCAATACACCAAGCTGCAGCCCCTGCCACTGTTCACGCTGCAGAATTGAGCTGTAGCCACTTGGTATCGTTGCCAACGGCTACCAGAAATCAGCCCTAAAAAGTGGGCCCAAAACGGTAGCGAAGCCCAAAGCTGACGCCTGCATTAATTGGGCGCTGGCTGCTGGCAGACTGCAGACTCTGAATCAGCACGTATTCGGCCGTTAGTTGCAGCTTGCGCCGCCGACCGATGCCGTAGCTGGCGTCCAGGCCGCCGGTGAGGTGGGTGCCGGTGGTGTGGCGCCCGAAAGCATATTGCTCTATCACCTCGCTTTTATCGTAACGGGTTTCCTGGTTGCGCACCCGGGCGTATACCAGCGCCGCGCCGCCCACCACATCAAACTGCAGCCGTTTCAGGTACTGGCGCGTGAGGCTGTAGCGTGCCAGCACCGGAAAGGCCAGCGTCTGCTCATAGGTCTTGCTCTCTTTACCAGCATACAGCCCCCCGCTGAAATACACTCCGCTGGAATTGTAGGTGCGGGCCTGTCCCTGGTAGCCCAGCTGCAGCGCCAGCCGGGGCCGCACCTGGTAGCCCGCGTAATAATAAGGAGTCTTCACCTCCACGCTGTAGCTGCCCACGCCGAGGTTTCCCAGGTAAACCGAAGGCAGGCTGCCCGGCCGGGCCGCGTACGGGTCGTTGCCTGAGAAGCGCACTTGGTAGTTATAGCTGCCTAGCTGCGTACCCACATAAAAGCGCTGCCGCAGCTGGGCATTATCGTCGGCCGTGAGCTGGGTAGATGGCTGCGGCAGCTCGGCAGGAGTGCCCAGCAGCAAGCCCACCCGCAGGCTACCGCTCAGCCCGATTTCCGACTCAATCGGGCTAAGCAACTTCGTCAGGCCCACGTTGGCATCAACAAAGCCGCGGCGGCCCAACCGGCGCTGCCAGCCGTAGAGCAGCGCCACATCGGCCGCAGACCCACGCCCGTTGGCATTGGGCGAGAGAAAATAAAACGGGGTTTCGTAGGTGTGGCGGCCCAGCTTCGAGCCCAGGGCCAGCGCAATGTAATTGCCCGAAAAGCTGCCCTGTCCTTTCCCCTTGCGGATGCGGCGTTCCAGGTTGTGGTAGTAGCGGCCCATCAGCTGCACCCGCGCGCCCAGCGCCCGGTTCAGCTGGCCATCGTCCTGGCGGTAGCGCACCACGGCCGGGCTCAGTTCGGCCTGCACGGCCAATGCCGAGTTCAGCTTCCGCTCGTAGGCAATGTGCACCCCGATACGGTTGTAGAAGTAATTGGGCGAAGGCGAGCCGAGCAGGAAGTTGTTGAGCCCCAGCTTCCACTGCTGATTTGTCTCATGCTGCAGCCGCAGCGGAGCGGCATCTTCGGCAGACGGCGCCAGCGGCTGCACTTCCTCTTCGTAGCTGATGCGGGTGGTATCGGCAGGGGTCGTTTGGGCCGTCGTCTGATAGCCGGTCAGCAGCAACGCAAGCAGGCCGGACAAGGGGTAGTAGAAACGCATAAGGTTAAAGCTGAGAAAGTGAAGGGAAGGAAACGGGGTGGATTAAGGCTGGGCCAGCAGCGGCTGGGTTTGCAGGCGCACCGGCCCATAGGTGGTATTCACGCGCAGCAGGGGCCGGTTTTTGGCAGCAGTGCTGAAGCTGGCTCGGCCCAGGCTTTGGCGCTGGCTGCTCTGGTAGGCGGCGGGCACGACCAACGGCCCCTGGGCCACGCTCAGGTCGTAGGCAAACTGCTCGGGCTGCGCCACGCTGAGGGTGATTTCGGTGCGCTGAGCCTCAATAGTGAGCCGGCGCAGGCCCACGGCCGGCTGCACCCGCACGCTGCCAAACTGATTGCGGATAGTGGCCGTGCCGCCCAGCTCCTGCAGCTGCACCGCCGATTTGCTGGCCTCGCAGGTGAAGTCGGCTGTCAGGCCCGAGGCGGACAGGTCGGCATAGCGGGCGGTTACGCTGAGGGTGCCGGCCAGGTCGCGCAGCGTAATGCGGCCGAAATCCTGGGTGAGCTGCTGTTTGCCGCGCAGCTCCGTCAGAAATGTCTGGCCGTAGGTATTGGCCACGGTCAGCTGGCTTGCGGCGGGCATCATCACCGTGTACTCGGCCCGCAGGTCGCTCTGGATGGCAGGCGCCCCGGCGGGCAGGGCAAAAAAGTTGACCAGGCTGATAGTGTTGCCGCCTTCGAGGCGGTAACGGGCAGCGGCCAGGTCGCGCTCGGCCACGGCGCGGTCGGGGTGGCGGGCGCTCAGGCGCAGCATCACCTGCACCTGCGGCTTGTCCCAGCCCTGCACCCGCAGCGTGGCTTTTTCGGCCTGAATCCGGACTGCCGTGCCAGCGGGGGCGGCCCATTGCTGCTCCAGCGTGCGCGTTACCACCTGCACCCGTTGCTGGGCCTGGGCCCCTGAGGCCGCCAGCAGCCAGCACAGCAGCAACGCGCTCCAGGTAAAAATCAAACGAGGCGTTTTCATGAGATGAGGAGTTGAACCAGCTCGCGGGTGAGCGTGGCGTGTAAAACAGTTAGTTGTCCCTGCTCGCGCACCAAGGCCGGCGAGGCGCCGAACCGCTGCGCATCCTGCGCCAGCCGCTGCTGCTGGGCCGTCACGTCGGCCAGCTGCGCCCGCAACACCTGAAACTCGCCCGACTCGCACACGGTGGGCAGCGAAGTGCAGTGCGCATCGATGAAGGCCTCCCCTTCCTGGCCCAGCGGGTCGGCGGACGGCGCCAGACTGGCCGGCGCGGCGGGCAGCGTGGCCACTTCCTCGCCGTAGCTGATGGTTTCGTGCGGCGCGGAGGCCAGCGTGGGGCCAGCGGAGCGCGCCAGCGGGGCCGGCCACAGGCTCCACACGCCCAGCAGCAGCAGCACGGCCGCCGCCAGCCCCGCCGCCCAACTCAGGCGGGCAGGCCACAGGGCCCGCACCACCGGCGCTGCCGGAGTAGTTTCTGCTACCCGGGCCGCTGGCGCGGTAGCGTCGAGCCGGGCCACAATGGCGTCCCAGGTGCCGGCGTCGGGTTCGTGGGTGGGTAGCTGGAGCAGGCGGGACGGCGCTGGTTCAGCGGCCTCCAGCTGGCCGGTTATGGTGGCCCAGGTGGCGGGGTCGGGCTCGTGGAGGGGCAGGTTGGCCAGGGCCCGGCGCAGGTTGGCGCGGCCCGTTTCTTCGGGCAGGTCGGGTTCTAAGTTCATCGGTACAGAAACTGAAGTTTGCGTTGCAGCAGGCGCTTGGCGTGGTGCAGCTGCGATTTACTGGTGCCCTCGGAGGTGCCGAGCAGCTCGGCGGCCTCGCGGTGCGAGTAGCCTTCCACCTCAATCAGGCAAAAGGTGGCGCGGTAGCCGTCCGGCAGCTCGCCGATGGCTTTTTCCAGCGCCTCGCCGGTCAGGCTGTCGTGCCAGGCAACCAGCGGCTCGGTGTGGCGGTCGGAGTCGTACACTTCCATGCGCTGCTCCTGCCGGAGCGTGAGCAGCGCCCGCCGCACCACAATGGTTTTAATCCAGGCGCCCAGCGCCGACTGCTGCCGGAAGTTCTGGAGCTGCTGAAACACCTGCACGAAGGCGTCCTGCAGGGCATCCTGGGCCAGGTCGCGGCTGCCCAGAATACGGAGCGCCGAGGAAAACATGGCCGTTTTGTACCGCTCGTAGAGGCGGTACTGGGCCTGCCGGTCGTGGGTCAGGCAGGCACTGAGCAGGAGTTGTTCGTCGGCGGAAAGCAAGGCGGGCAGTAGAAGTAGGCGCTCTAAAGTGCAGGCCCGCGGCGGGAAGGTTGGTCGAGGCCGAAAAAATATTTTCGCTCGTCACGCAGCCCCGGCCAAGCCTTATTCAAACGCACCCCTGGCATTCAATTACCTGCCCGGTTTGCGTCGCGCCGGCCGCCGGTCGCCTTGTCTGTTGCTGATAGTTGAAGCATCGGCAAGACTACTGGCGCAAAACAAAAAACCCGCTCTACGTTGCCGTAAAGCGGGTTTTCGTGGGCCCAACTGGAATCGAACCAGTGACCTATTGATTATGAGTCAATTGCTCTAACCGATTGAGCTATAGGCCCGTTGCTTATTCAACTACCGGAGCGGTTGGTTTCAGCTCTGCAAACTTCGACTTTTGCGGTTGGATTTGCAATTTTTTATCAGCCGAAGCAGTAGCGGCCTGGGGTGCGCTGCGGGCAACCCGGCCTGTCAGCCGGCCCTGCGGCTCCTGGCCTGCTTCGCCCCAACCCCATGGTTCAGAAACTTCCTCACCTGCTGTTCGATTTCGGCGGCGTCATCATCAACATCGACTACAACCGCACGCTGGAAGCCATGCGGCAGCTGGGCAGCGGCATCGAGTTCACGCAGGCCGCCCAGGCCGAGCTGTTCGACCAGCTGGAAACCGGCCACATTTCGGCCACCGAGTTTCGGGATGGATTACGGGCGCACTACGGCCTGCAGGCCACTGATGCGCAGCTCGATGCTGCCTGGCACGCCATGCTGCTCGATGTGCCGGCCGAGCGGCTGGCCCTTATTGCCGAGCTGCGGGCCCAGGGCTACCAAACGGCCCTGCTTTCCAATACCAACGACTTGCACATCACCGAAATCAACCGGCGGCTGAAGGCGCAGTACGGCCTGCAGCACGGCATTGCCGACTGCCTCGACCGGGTATTTTACTCGCAGCAGGTGGGCCTGCGCAAGCCGGGCGAGGAAATATTCCGGCACGCGCTGCGCGAAATGAACTGGCGGCCCGCCGATACGTTGTTTATCGAAGACAGCCCCCAGCACATTGAAACCGCCCGCCGGCTGGGGCTGCACACGCTTTTCCTGACCCCGCCCCTTACCTTGCAGGACGCCCTGCCCGCCGCTATCCGTGCCTTTTCCGCCTGACCCCATCCGGCCCGAGCAAACCCCGCCGCCCGAGCCCGCCCCGCTGCCCCTGCCGTTTCCCGACGCGGCCGGGCCGCCCACCTTCACGGCGGCCGAGGCCGAAGCCGACGCCCAAAGGGTGTTCCGGCGCTACGAGCGGCCGCCCTGGCCCCGGCCGGTGCGCTACGGGCTGCACCTGCTGCTGTTTCTGGTAACGCTGCTCACGACTACGCTGGCGGGCGTCACGCTGGTGAACGACCGGTTTCTGGCCGATTATTTATTGCCATTCGAGCTGCTGGCCCGGCCGCTGGGGCAAGTGTGGGCGGCGCTGCGGCCGGGGCTGTGGTACGCAGGGCCGTTTCTGGCGGTGCTCACGGTGCACGAGTTCGGGCACTACTTCACGGCCCGCTACAACCGCATCCGGGCCACGCTACCCTATTTCATTCCGCTGCCGCTGGGCTTTGGCACGTTCGGCGCTGTTATCCGCATCAAGGAGCAGATTCATTCGCGGCGCGAGTTTTTCGATGTGGGGCTGGCCGGGCCGCTGGCGGGTTTTGTGGTGGCCGTGGGCGTGCTCTGGTACGGCCTGACACACCTGCCACCGCTGGAGTACCTGTTCCAGATTCACCCGGAGCTGCGGCAGTACGGGGCCGATTACGCCCGTTATGCCTACCAAAACCTCGAGCCGAATAGCGTAGTGGCGCTGGGGCAGCCGCTGCTGTTTCAGGCTATGGCGGCCCTGCTGGCCGACCCCGCGCTGCTGCCGCATCCCTACGAGCTGTTGCACTATCCGGTACTGGTGGCGGGCGTGTTCTCGCTGTTTTTCACGGCCCTCAACCTGCTGCCCATCGGTCAGCTCGATGGCGGCCATATTGTGTACGGGCTGCTGGGGCCGCGCCGGGCGGCGCGGGTGTCTATCCTGCTGTTCGTGGCCTTCATCTTCTACGCCGGACTGGGGCTGTTCACGCTGAGCACCAGCGCCGACGACTGGCTGACCTGGAGCCTGCCCTACGCGCTGTACCTGTGGCTGGTGCTGCGCCGGGCAGTGCCCACGGCCCGGCGGGCGCTGCTGCTGGGGGCCTCGGTGTGGCTGGGCCAAATAGCCCTGGCTTCTGGGTTTCCGGGCCTGCAGGGCAACCCGGGCTGGCTGCTGTTCGGGCTGCTGCTGGCCCGCGCCACCGGCATTTTCCACCCGCCCGCCCCCGACGAGCGGCCGCTCTCCACGAGCCGCAAGGTGCTGGGCTGGCTGATGCTGCTTATTTTTGTGCTTTGCTTCGCCCCTTCGCCCATTATTATCAGGTGATTTTTTAAATGTGGTTTTAATGTGCAGAATGTGGGAAATGTGGGCTGGAAGGAACGTCATTCAGAGCGCAGCGAAGAATCTCGCCTGGGTACCGTTGAATGGCAGCCGTTGTAACGTTAGCAAGCGAGATTCTTCGCTGCGCTCTGAATGACGTTCCTCACAGCCCACATTTCCCACATTCTGCACATTAAAACCACATTATCCACATTTATAGAATGTCCGTCCAGCAATTCTCTCAAACGCATCTGTTCCGGGGTTCCTCGCTGCTGTTGCTGCGCCAGCACGGCCTGTACGTGAGCCAGCGCCGCCGCAACGGCACGCCGTGGCTCGAAACGGAGATTCCGTACGAAGAGCTGCTGCCGGTTGGGCTGGAGTTTGAGGCCCCGGCCCCGGTGCGGCTGCCGCCCTCGTGGCTGTGGCTGCTGCTCTGGTTTGGCATTCAGGGCCTGAGCCGACTGGCCACCAACAAGCCCGGCGAGCCTATTCCGCCCGAAATGTGGGCCGCCGGACTGGGCTTCGTGCTGGGTTTGGGCGGGCTGTGGCTGGCGCGCCGCTACCTGGGCCGCCGCGCCACGCTGGCCACCAGCCGCATCCGCCTCACGCTGCACGACCGGCCCGGCCAGCGCGCCGCCCTCGAAACCTTCACGGAGGCGCTGCGTCTGCGCGCCCACGCTTACCTGCGCGAAGAGTATGCCCAGGTGAACCCGCTGGGCCCCATCGAGCTGCAACTGCACCGCCTGCACTGGCTGCACAACCTCGACGTGCTTTCTGAGCCCGAGCTGCGCATCCTCAGCACCCGCCTCACCGGCCGCCCATCCCTGGAACCGCTCAAACTAATGGGCATGGACCTGGAAACTCCCTATTTGAATTAGGGATTAGGGATTAGGGATTAGGGATTAAGAAAAAACGTCATTCTGAGCGAAGCCGGAGGCGAAGTCGAAGAATCTCGCGTGTGATGCTAACTCCACGATAGGGTTACCAATGCACGCGAGATTCTCCGACTTCGCCTCCGGCTTCGCTCAGAATGACGTTTTATTGTCCGTTTCTACCCTTCCAGCGCCGCCACGCCGGGCAGCTCTTTGCCTTCCATGTACTCGAGCAGCGCGCCGCCGCCGGTGCTGATGTAGCTTACCTGGTCGGCGAAACCGAGCTGGTTGACGGCCGCGGCCGAGTCGCCGCCGCCGATGAGGCTGAAGGCGCCCGACTCGCGGGTGGCGTCGGCAATGGCCTGGGCTACGGCCGTGGTGCCCTTAGCGAAGGTGGGCAGCTCGAACACGCCCATCGGGCCGTTCCAGAGGATGGTTTTGGAGTTGCGGATAACTTCGGTGAACGCCTTGATGGAATCGGGGCCGAGGTCGAGGCCGAGCCAGCCGTCCGGAATCTGGTCGTTGGGGGCTACTTTGGTTTCGGCGTCGTTGGCGAACTTGTCGGCAATGAGGCTGTCGGTGGGCAGCAGCAGGTTCACGCCTTTGGCCTTGGCCTTCTCGATGAGCTCCAGCGCCAGGGGCATTTTGTCTTCTTCGAGCAGCGAGCTGCCGATTTGGCCGCCCTGGGCCTTGGCGAAGGTGTAGGCCATGCCGCCGCCGATGAGCAGGTTGTCGACCTTATCGAGCAGCTTCTCGATAATAAGGATTTTGTCGGAGATTTTGGCGCCGCCCATAATGGCCGTAAAGGGCCGCTCGGCCTGTTCCAGCACCTTTTTGGCATTGTCCAGCTCGCTCAGCAGCAGGTAGCCGCCTACGCGGTCGGCGGGCGCGAAGCTTTCGGCCATCACGGCCGTGGAGGCGTGCCGGCGGTGGGCCGTACCGAAGGCATCGTTCACGTACACGTCGCCGAGGCGGGCCAGGTTGGCGGCAAAATCGGCGTCGCCTTTCTCTTCTTCCTTGTAGAAACGCACGTTTTCGACCAGCAAAACCTGGCCGGGCTGCAGGGCCTGGGCCTTTTCTTCGGCCTGTAGGGCATCATCGGCAAACTGCACCGGCTGGCCGTACTCCTGGCTCAGACGGTCCACGATGTGGCGCAGCGAGTATTTATCCTCGGGGCCTTCCTTGGGCCGGCCCAGGTGCGAAAGCAGCACCACGGAGCCGCCGTCGGCCAGAATCTTTTTAACCGTGGGCGTGGCGGCCCGGATGCGGGTGTCGTCGGTGATAGTGAAGTCTTTGGCCAGGGGTACGTTGAAATCAACGCGCACCACGGCCCGCTTGCCGGCGAAGTTGTACTGATCGAGGGTTTGCATGGAATGGGAATAGGTTTGGCTTGGAAGGCGAAGGTAAAACATCTGTCATTGCGAGCGGAGCGAAGCAATCTGTGGGGGAAAGCGCCAATTCCACTGGCGCAACCCCCTGGAGCCAGTTGTAACGTTAAGGGCTTCGCGTTGGGTTAAGGTTTTGCGCTTTGGTTGAGCAGATTGCTTCGCTTCGCTCGCAATGACAGTTGGGGCTTGTACCTTTGCCCTCGTATGAAAATAGGCATCTTCTTTGGCGGCCCGTCGCGGGAGCGGGAAATCAGTTTTGCGGGCGGCCGCACGGTGTACGACAACCTCGATAAGGCCCTGTTTGAGGCCGTGCCGGTGTTTGTCGACAGCAATGGCAACTTCATTTTGCTGAACTGGGAGTTCATTTACAAGGGCACCATCCGCGACTTTTACCCGCCCGTGTCGGCGCTGCCGGACAGCCGCGTGCCGGTGCAGCTCTACTTCGAGAGCCTGGGCGAGCTGAGCCTGGAGGAGCAGGACCGCATCATCGGCGAAGTGGGCCGGCGCATCGAACCGCGCGAGCTGGCCACGCTTATCGACTTCGCCTTTCTGGCCCTGCACGGGCCGGGCGGCGAGGATGGCGCCATTCAGGGCCTGTTGGAGTGGTATGGCATCCCGTACTCGGGCTCCGGCATTCTGCCCTCGGCGTTCGGCATTGATAAGGTGGCCCAGAAGAAGCTGCTCAAAGCCCTGGGGCAGCCTACGCCCGATTTCCGCTTAGTTACGGCCGAGGAGTGGGACGCCGCCGACCCGCAGGCCACCCTGGATTATCTGGTGCGCGAGTTGGGCCTACCGCTGGTGTTCAAGGCCCCGCGTCAAGGCAGCAGCATCGGCATCAGCATCCTGCGCGAAGCCAACGTGGCCGAGTTCGAAGCCGCCATCGAGCGTAGCCTGTTCCGCAAAACCGTAACCCAAGCCGAGTGGCAGGCGCTAACCGACACGCAGAAAATCAGCTGGCTCCAGCGCCTCGTCGACATCCGCGACGGTATTGGCCTGCCAGTGACTATATTTTCAGCTGGTAGCTTGGAGCTGTTAGCTGTTAGCTCTCCGTTGAACGAAGCTAACAGCCAACAGCTATCAGCTAACAGCTCCAAAGAGAACGAAGCTAACAGCCCGCAGCTATCAACTAACAGCTCAGACATAATCTATCGGCCCGAAGAATTGCTGGCGGCGCTGAACGAGCGGCTGGCAACGGCCGCGAGCGTGCGGCTGACGAGCGTGGAGGGCGAAACGCAGGTATTGGTGGAGGGCTTCGTGCAGGGGCGCGAGTTTTCGTGCATCGTGCTCGAAGACCCCAACGGCCAGCCGCTGGCGCTGCCGCCCACCGAAATCGTGAAGGGCGACGAGTTATTCGACTACCGCTCGAAATACCTGCCCGGCCTGGCCCGTAAAATCACGCCCATCGACCTGCCCGAGGCCGATATTGAGCGTATCCGGCAGCAGGCCCAAACGATGTTCGGCACGTTTGGCTTCCAGGTGTACGCCCGCCTCGACGGGTTCATCCAGGCCGACGGCACCATTTTCCTCAACGACCCGAACACCACTTCGGGCATGCTGCCGGCCTCGTTCTTCTTCCACCAGGCGGCCGAAATCGGCCTCAACCCCAGCCAGTTCCTCACCTACCTGATTCGCACCTCGCTGGCGGCGCGTCGGCGGGCCGGGCTGCGGCCGGTGAAGCTGGCGGCCCTGCTGGCGAAGCTCGATGCGGCCGTGGCCGCGCGGGCCGCGGGCGAGCAGCAGCGCACGAAAGTGGCCGTGATTATGGGCGGCTACTCTTCGGAGCGACACATTTCGGTGGAAAGCGGGCGCAACATCTACGAAAAGCTCAGCTCCTCGGTCAAGTACGAGCCGGTGCCGGTATTCCTGACCGGCAGCAGCGCCGAGTTCCGGCTCTACGTGCTGCCCATCAACGTGATGCTCAAGGACAACGCCGACGACATCCGCGAGAAAATCGAGCACCACGAGGCCGGCCACGAAACCCACCCGATTCTGGCCCGCATCCGCCAGGAAGCCCACAGCATCACGAGCACCTACGCCAGGCAGGCCGCTACCCAGCCGCGGCAGGTGTCGTTTGAGGAGCTGGCCGGCATGGTGGATGAGGTGTTTATTGCCCTGCACGGCCGCCCCGGCGAGGACGGGGCGCTGCAACAGCGGCTCGAAAAGCTGGGCCTGCCCTACAACGGCTCGGGCGTGGCCAGCAGCCAGGTTACCATCAACAAGTTCGACACCAACCGCCGCCTGCGTGAGGCCGGAATGCGCGTAGCCGGGCACCGCATGGCCGCCCGCACCGAGTGGGAAGCCAACGCCGAAAACTTCTTCCAGAGCCTCGAAACGCAGTTTCCCTACCCCTTCATCGCCAAGCCGGCCGACGACGGCTGCTCCTCGGCGGTGAAGAAAATCAAGAACCGCGCGGAGCTGGAGGCCTTCACCCACCTCATTTTCCGCGACCAGGAAGACCTGCTGCCCGCCGACGCTACCACGCTCAGCCTGGGCTTCAAGGAGGAATTTCCGCGCAAGGAGGCCTTTTTGGTCGAGACCCTGATTGCCCGCGACGGCGCGGCCCATTTCCTGGAGGTAACCGGCGGCCTGCTCACGCACTGGGGCCCGAATGGCGAGCTAGAAATTGAGGTGTTCGAGGCCTCGGAGGCGCTGGCGACGGGCGAAGTGCTGAGCCTGGAGGAGAAGTTTCTGGCCGGCGAAGGCCAGAACATCACCCCGGCCCGCTACGCCCCCGACCCGCAGGAGCGCCAGCGCATTTCGGAGGAAGTGAAAAAGGAGCTACGCCGGGTGGCCGAAATCCTGCATATCCAGGGCTACGCCCGCATCGACGCCTTCGTGCGGGTGCGGGACACCGGGGCCGTCGAGGTGCTCATTATTGAGGTGAACTCGCTACCCGGCATGACGCCCGCCACCTGCATCTTCCACCAAACCGCGCTGGCCGGCTACACGCCCTACCAGTTCATCGACCGGATTCTGGAATTTGGGAAGGTTAGAAGTGAGAAATTAGAGCGGAGACGTTAGACTCGTTCTGTTTTTTTACCCTCACTTTTGCCTTTCCGGCATCTCTCCTCTCACTTCTGATTTCTCACTTCTACATCCATGTCGTTTCTCCGCTCCGATACGCCGGCCGATTTGTTCAAGCACCTGCTCCTGATTCTGCTGCTGGTGGGGGCGCTGGTGTTCGGGTTCTTTCAGGTGTATCTGCCCATCACCACCAACCACGGCGAAACCATTGTGGTGCCGAAAGTTACGGGTATGAACCAGGCCGATCTGGAGGACTACCTCGACGAGCGCAACCTGGCCTATCTGGTCGATGACAGCACCTACAACTCGGGCATCAAGCCCGGCACGGTGTTGCAGCAGGAGCCCAAGCCCGGCGAGCAGGTGAAGGAAGGCCGCAAGCTTTACGTGACGGTGTCGATGAAAAATCCGCCCGTCATCAAGATGCCCAAGCTCACCGACGGCTCGGTGAAAAACGCCCAGATGATTCTCAAGAGTTACGATCTGGTGGTCGGCCAGCTTAAGTTTGTGCCTAACATTCAGAAGGATGCCGTGCTCAAGCAGTCGGTGAACGGGCGCGAAATTGCGTCCGGCGCGCCCATCACCAAAGGCACCCGCGTAGATCTGGAAGTGGGCGACGGGCTGGGCAACCAGGAGTTCCCGGTTCCCAACCTCGTGAATATGCCCGCCGATGAGGCCACTACCCTGCTCGTGGGTCAGGGCCTGCAGGTGGGCGAAATCTTCTACCAGCCCGCCCGCAATGGCGAAACTGACGGCACCGTCATCAAGCAGCGCCCGGTGACCGGCCCCGGCACCACCATCCGCATGGGCCAGCTCGTGGATTTGTGGGTAGCCGGCTCGGGCCCGGTAAAAGCGGTGGAATAAGGATTAGGGAGGAAAAGAACGTTATTCTCAGCAGAACTGTCATTCAGAGCGCAGCGAAGAATCTCGCGTGCCAAAGTAACTCCTCATAGTAAGGGTTACTACTGCACGCGAGATTCTTCGCTGCGCTCAGAATGACAGTGCTGCTCAGAATGACGTTCTTTCCAACCCATGCTCACCAACCGCTCAAAAAAGCGAGGTTCGTTGCACGTCAGCGGACCTTGTTTCGTTTATAGCCGTACTGCTGAGCGCGCTGTTGTGCGCCTTCATACCCGCCTTTTGATCTTGCTTATATGACTTACCGCTACTGCTACCTGCTGGCCCTGCTGCTGGCACCCTATTTTAGTCAGGGCCAGCAAATCCGGCCGCTGGGCTCGGAGCCGGCCCACGCCGCGGTGGGCGCGGTGGGTGCGGCAAACCGGGTAACGGCGCTGCCACTGCCGTTTTTCGATGACTTTGCCCGCCAGCCCGAAGGCCGGCCCGACGCCCAACGCTGGGAGCCCGCGGGCGGGGCGCTGGTGAACAACCGCTACCCGCGCCGGCCCATTTCGCGCAACGTGGCCACGCTCGACGGCCTCGACGCCCTCGGCCGGCCCCGCGGCGCCATTGGCCGGGTGGGCGACGCCGACTCGCTGACTTCGCAGCCCATCGACCTGAAAGGACTGCAGCCGACTGATAACGTGTACCTGAGCTTTTTCTGGCAGGCCGGCACCCGGCGCGGGCGGCCCGAGGCCAGCGGCACCCGGCCCATTGCGCTCTACGTGGAGTTTAAAAGCGAAAACGGTCGCTGGAACGAGGTGTGGCGGCTTGATAGTCCGGCCGACACGACCAACTTCCGCTTCAAGGCCCTGCCCATCAACCAGACTGCCTACCTGCACGGCAACTTCCAGTTCCGGATTCGCACCAGCGGCTACCTCTACAACGCCCGCGACGCCTGGAGCGTGGACTACGTGCGCCTCGACCGCAACCGCTCGGCCACCGACTCGACCTTCCGCGACATTGCCACCAGCCGGGCCCTGCCCAGCGCCCTGCGCCGCTACACGGCCATGCCGGTGCACCAGTTCAACGTGAACCCCGCCCGCGAGCTGGCTTCGCGCACCGCTACCACCGCCAACAACCTCGACGCCGGCCCCGCCCCCACGCCCATCACCTGGCTGGGTTTGCTCGATGTGCTGCCCGACAATACCACTTCGCGCTTTCTGCGCGGCAACGCCTCACTCGATGCCGGCGCCCGGCAGTACCCGATTGTGGGCGACCCCAGCGCGGCCACCGTGCCCGTTACGCCCGCCCCCAAGCAGCTGCGGCAGCGCCTGATCCTCATCACCAACGAAACCGACCCGCGCACGCTCGCCAACGACACCGCCAGCCGCCGCACCGACCTAAGCGACTACTTTGCTTACGACGACGGCACGGCCGAAGCCTCGCTGAGCCTGGCACCGGCCTCGACGGGTCCGCCCAGCTACTACGCGCTGCGCTTCGACCTCAACCAGCCCGACCAAGTGCGGGCCCTGCGGCTGTACCCGGTGCTGGCCACGGCCGGCGGCCGCACGCTCACGGCCGCCATCTGGGATTCGGCCGCGACGCGCACCAACGGCATTCTGGGGCCCGCCGCGCAGCCCAAGGCTACCAAAACCTTTACCGTGCCGCTGACGCTGCCCGCCGGCCAGCCCTACGTGGAGGTGGTGTTTGATGCGCCGGTGAAGGTGAGCGGCAGCTTTTTTGCCGGCTACGGCCAGGCACCCACGCCCCAGTTCGTCGAGGTCGGCTACGACCTGAACAACGCCTCGCCCCCCAATTACCTGTTCTCGGGCCTGCCGGGCGCGCTGGCGCCGTTCAACCCTGCCACCAACTACAGTCCGGCCGGGGCCCTGATGCTGCGGCCACTGATGGGCGGCGGCGTAGTAACCAGCGCGCCGGCCGCCGATGTGGCCGCCCGCTACCGCCTCGCCCCCAACCCCACGCCCGACGGCCGGGTGCGGGTGCCCGGTCCCTACCGCCGCGCCACCGTGCTCGACGCGCTGGGCCGGGTGGTGTGGGAGCAGCCCGCCGCCGAGGCCGGCCGGCCCGAATTGCAACTGCCGCTGGCGGCCGGGCTGTACTTTGTGCGCCTGCAACTGCCCAACGGCCAGGTGCTCACGCAACGGCTGGCGGTGGGCGGGCAGTAGTCCCAAAATGGAATAGCCGCGTTTTGTCTGGCTTTTTTGCTATTGTTGCGTTTGAAGCCCTTCCTCCTTCCTTTCCATCCGGGGCTTTTCACCGCTCTTCCTACCCTACCATGACCGACATCACGGCCGTTGAATTAAAAGACCGCGTAGCCCAGGGCACCGCCCCCGTTATCATTGACGTGCGCGAAACCTGGGAAAATGAAGAAAGCCGCATCGAGGGCAGCCGCAACATCCCGCTGGGCGAGCTGCCGAGCAAAGTAGACGAGCTCGAAGACCTGCGCGACCAGGAGGTAATCGTGCATTGCAAGGGCGGCAGCCGCTCGGCCGCCGCCAAAGCCTTTCTGCAGCAGCAGGGCTTCAGCCAGGTGCGCAACCTGATTGGCGGCATCCAGGGCTACGAGAAGGTCTGACCCCTACCTGCTTCGGCGGACCGTTATTATCTGCCACTGTAACTAACTGGCCAGTTGCTGACTACAGCGCTGGTCAGTTCTTTTCTACAAATTAGTTGTGCACTATTAAAACTTATACAACCCATTAGCGGTATCTAGTATCCATGGCCGACTCTGCAACTCCCCTACCCGACCCCAACGACCCGCACGCTTTGCTACGGCTGGGAAACCAGCTGTGCTTTCCGCTGTACGCCGCTTCGCGGATGCTCACCAAGGCTTACCAGCCGCTGCTACAGGAGCTGGGCCTGACGTATCCGCAGTATCTGGTGCTGCTGCTGCTGTGGGAACACCAGGAGCTGACGGTAAAGGAGTTGGGCGAGCACCTGCTGCTCGATTCGGGTACCCTTACGCCGCTGCTCAAGCGCATGGAGCAGCGCCAGTGGCTCAGCCGCCGCCGCGATGCGCGCGACGAGCGTTCGGTCATCATCGGGCTGCAGCCGGCGGGCGAGGCCCTGCGCGGGCCGGCCTGCCGGATTCCGGAGCAGCTGCTTTCCCGCCTCGGGATGCCCGAAGCCGATTTTCTGGCCTTGCGTAGCCAGCTCAACCAATTGCTTACCCGGCTGCAATAGCCTTTTCTTTCTCTTTTTATTCATTCCCCATGAAACTCACCAACAAAGTATTCACGGCCCAGGCTAAAGCCAAAGGCGGCCGCGACGGCGCCATCAGCACCAACAACGACGTGCTGAACCTCGCGCTGAGCACGCCCAAGGAAATGGGCGGCCCCGGCAAAGCCGGCGCTACCAACCCCGAGCAGCTGTTTGCGGCCGCGTATTCTTCCTGCTTTGAAGGCGCCCTGGGCGTAGCGGCCCGCCAGGCCGGCGTAAAGCTCCAGGACGTGACAGTGGAAGCCCTCATCGGTTTCGGTCAGGCCGAAGACGGCGGCTACGGCATTTCGGCCGACCTGCACGTGAACCTGCCCGGCTTCGAGCAGGCCCAGGCCGAGCAGCTCGTAGAAGCCGCCCACGGCATCTGCCCCTACTCGCGCGCCACCCGCGGCAACATCGAGGTCAACCTGACCACAACCACCCACGCCGCTTAGGCAGTTGTCCGTTTTTGGTTGCCAGCTGTCAGGGTAATAGCCTCTTGGCAGCCGGCAACCAAAAACGGACAGCTGACAACTGATAATTAACAACTGACACCTACTATGAAAACCAACACCATCCTGCTCGCCAGCCGCCCCCAGGGCGAGCCCACCGAGGCCCAGTTCCAATTTGAAACCCGCGAGCTGCCCGCACTACAGGCTGGCGAGGTGCTGCTTAAAACCCGCTACGTAAGCGTGGACCCTTATATGCGGGGCCGCATGAGCAGCGCTAAATCGTACGTGGAGCCCTTTAAGGTGGGCGAGCCCCTCGCGGGCGGCGTGGTGGCCGAGGTAGTGGAAAGCCAGGCCGAGCACCTGCCGGTAGGCCGTTTGGTGGTGGGCAACCTGCCCTGGCAGGAGTTCAGCATAGCCCCGGCCAAAAGCCTGCAGGCCCTGCCGACCGAGGGCAAAGCGCCCATCAGCTACTACCTGGGGTTGCTGGGCATGACGGGCCTGACCGCCTATTTCGGCCTGCTCGACATCTGCGAACCTAAGGAAGGCGAAACAGTGGTCGTGTCGGGCGCGGCCGGGGCCGTGGGCATGGTGGTGGGCCAGCTGGCCAAAATAAAGGGCGCCCGCGTGATTGGCACGGCCGGCTCCGACGAGAAAGTAACCTACCTGAAAGAGCTGGGCTTCGATGAGGCCATCAACTACAAAACCGCCGACGTGCCCGCCGCGCTGGCCGCCGCCGCGCCCAACGGCGTGGATTGCTACTTCGACAACGTGGGCGGCCCCATCACCGATGCCGTGTACGACCTGCTCAACAAGCACGCCCGCATTGCCCTCTGCGGCCAGATTTCGCTCTACAACGCCACCGAAGTGCCCACCGGGCCGCGCCCCGAAGGCAAGCTGCTCAAAACCAGCAGCAAGCTGCAGGGCTTTATTGTCAGCGACTACCACAGCCGCTGGCCCGAGGGCAGCCGCCAGCTGGCCGAGTGGTACGCGCAGGGCAAGCTGCAGTTCGAGGAAACCGTAACCGAGGGCTTCGACCAGATTCCGGCCGCGTTCCTGGGTTTGTTCCAGGGCGACAACACCGGCAAGGCCGTGGTGAAAGTGGCCTGATTGCGTGACAGCCAGATTGGCCGGCCGCATACTTCTAAACGCTTAAAACGACTTCCATGAAAATTTTGATGGTGCTCACCTCGCACGACCAGCTGGGCAATACGGGCGAAAAAACCGGCTTCTGGCTCGAAGAATTCGCCGCGCCCTATTACGTGTTCAAGGATGCCGGCGCGACGCTGACCGTGGCTTCGCCCCAGGGTGGCCAGCCGCCCCTCGACCCCAAAAGCGACGACGCCAGCGCCCAGACCGACGCCACCAAGCGCTTCAAAGCCGACGACGAGGCCCAGCAGGTGCTGGCTTCGACCGTGAAGCTGGCCTCGGTTTCGGGCGCTGATTACGACGCCGTGTTTTACCCCGGCGGCCACGGTCCGCTCTGGGATTTAGCCGAGGACCGGCAGTCGATTGCGCTGATTGAGCGCATGTACGCCGCCGGCAAGCCGGTTGCGGCCGTGTGCCACGCCCCGGCCGTGCTGCGCCACGCCAAGGCCGCCAACGGCGAGCCGCTGGTGAAGGGCAAATCGGTTACCGGCTTCACGAACACCGAAGAAGACGCCGTGCAGCTGACCAACGTGGTGCCTTTTCTGGTGGAAGATATGCTCAAGGAAAACGGTGGCGACTACTCGAAAGGTGCCGACTGGGCGCCCTACGTAACGCAGGCCGGCCACCTGATTACGGGCCAGAACCCGGCCTCCTCCGAGCCCGCCGCCGAAGCCCTATTGGCGCTGCTGAAGAAATAAGCGGCAGTTTTTGCGCCCGCTTAGCGGCCCCACTTATTCCGAAAGGAGCAAGTGGGGCCGCTTTTTGCGGCTGCCCGGCGCGGGCGGCGCGGCATTACTGCGCGCATCTTTCTATATTTCCCCCGCGTACCCGTCCTTTCAAGCTATGAGTAAGATACTGGAGGAAATTGACCAGGCCCTGGCCACCTTCGATTCCAGCCACGGCCGCCCCGTAGCCATCGAGCTGGGCGAGCGGAAATACACCCAGCTGGTGCTGGATGTGGCCCACCTCTACGAAAACGACGGCCTGACCCACAATACCGGCCGCCCGCTGGCCTACAAGGGCCTGGAAATTCTGCGCGACGACGCCCACCACGACCGGATACGGGTCATTTGATTTGGGCCGCAAGCTTCAAGCCGCAAGCTACAAGCTGATGTTCACGCCAGCTTGTAGCTTGCGGCTTGAAGCTTGTAGCTCCTGAAATGAACGACGCGGATATCCGGCCTTTGCTGTACCCGCTGCTGGCGGGCGGGGTGTTTATCGACGAGCTGCCCACCGGCACCACCCGCGCCGACGTGGTGCACATCACCGAGCAGTTTATGCACGGCTACGAGCTGAAGGGCGACGCCGATACGCTGCAGCGCGTGCCCCGGCAGCTGCCCTGCTACAGCCAGGCCTACGATTTCGTCACGTTTGTGGTCACCGAAAAGCACCTGGCCCGGCTGCTGCCGCTGCTGCCCGAGTGGGTGGGCGTGCTGGTGGCCTCGCCGGCTGGTTTGCAGGCCCATCGCCCGGCCCAGTACAACGCCACCGTCGAGCGGCCCGCGGTGGCGGGGCTGCTGCGCGTAGAGGAAATCAAGCAGTATTTGCTGGCCCAGGGGCTGCCGGGCGTCAGCGGGCTGCGCCGCCGCGACATTATGAGCTTCCTGCGCACCACCCGTTTGGTTTCGCTGGCCGACCTCGCCCACTTTGTGCGCCGCCAGCTGCTGAGCCGCTACGAGGAGCGCCTGCTCATGCGCGCCGAGCGCAAGCTGGAGCGCGAGCGGATTGCCAAACGGCGCAAGCGGCGCCCGAAACACTGATTTCCGAGTATCTTGACGTCGTTGCCCGCAGCCGGTAGTCAGCCGGCGCCGGTGTTTATCTCCCACCTTTTTTTCCTGCCCATGGAAGCCGTAACCCTCGTTCCGAACAACAGCCTGCTCACCGCCACCCCCGAAGAAGGCCGCCAGCTGGCCGTGCGCATGAGCCGCCTCATTGTGAAAGCCACCCAGCCCGATGCCCAAAAGCGCGAGCAGCTGCGCGACGTGTACGCCAACGACGCGGCCATGCTGCTGGCCGTAACCCACACGGTGGCCATCGAGTTTGCCACCATTGCGGCGGCCAACAACTACTGGCGCTAAAGCCCAGCAAGCAGCACTGCTTCCGGTGCTTGCTGCTCCATAAACCGAGCCCTCTGTAAGGTCCGCCCGGGTGCGTTTCCGCTTGAAAAGGGAACGGGCCCGGGCGGACCTTGCTGTGTGAGCTTACAGCACAATTTTGCCGTCGCGCAGCGCCAGCTTGCCCTCGTGCTCCAGCTGCTTAACGGTGCGGATAACGGTTTCAACGCGCAGCCCGGTCAGGTCGGCCAGCTCCTGCCGGGTCAGGGGCACCAGAAAATCGGGCGGGTTGCCGGCCTGCTGCTTGAAGTAGTCCAGCAGCGTAAGCAGCTGGTGGGCCGCGGGGTAGCTCGACATCTCGCGGGCCTGCATAGACTTGTATTGCAGGCGTTTGGCCAGCGTGGCAAGAAAGCGCTGGTGGATATCGAAGCGCTGGCGCAGCAGCTCCAGCAGGGCCGGGTAGGCCAGCCGCAGCACTACGGCCGGTTGGCTGGCCACGGCCGAGGCCGGATACGGAAACTCGCCGAACAGCGGCGGCTCGCCCAGGCTTTCGCCGGCCTGAAAAATACCCTGAATAAACTCGGTGCCGTCCTCGATGCGGTTTATCATCCGCACTTCGCCCCGCAGAACCTGGTAGTAGAAATGGGCCGGCTCGTCTTCGGCAAACAGCACTTCGCCCTTGGCCAGGCTGCGTTGGGTGGCCCCGAACTGCTCCAGGATGTCGACTTCAATCATGATACATATAGCGGTAAGAGAGCCGCAAAGCTCGCTTCTGCCGGGCAAACGAGCTAATCGGGCCGGCGTTTAGCGGCTCCGGAACGTGCCGCAGAGGCCCAAAATAAACCGCCCGGTATGCGCCAGATCATAAAGGCGGGGCCGCCGGGCGGCGACCTTTGCTTCTGCAATGGCCACTGGCCCCCTTGCCGGCGGGCTGCCGGCCTTCTTCTATTACACGCTTCTGTTTATGTTCGCTCCTATGCAAGCCGGCAGCCTCCTCGATGGCCGCCACAAGTCTCTGGGCCCTCAAAAAGGCCACGTGCTCCTCAATAAAGATGGGCAGCGCATCATCTATAAAACCCTCGAAGCCGGCGAATCTATGCCCACCCATCACCACGATGGCGGCGACGTGCTGGTGATTGTGCTGGCCGGCGAGCTGGCCATCACGCAGGAGAATGACAAAACGGTGGAAGTGCAGGCCGGCGACTACGTGATTTTCCCGCAGGGTGCCCCTCACTCCCTGGTCTGCCACAAGGCGGCCCGCATCGTTATCTACCGCTAGGGCGCGGCGCAGGCCGCTTTTCCCCTGCCGCCTGCCATCACCCCCGCGCAACGCCGCCCCATCGTAACAGGTGCTACGATGGGGCGGCGTTGTGCGGGGGTGATGGTTAGGCCGCTTGGGCTGGCTGATTAGTTGCGGGCGGGTCGCGTTAGGTTTTCGAGGGCGGCCTTGAACTCGGGCGTATCGTACTCGGCCATGCCGTCGTGGCGGGCCACTACCTGCCCGTTGGGGTCGAGAATAACGGTGGAGGGAATGGAATTGGAATCGAACGGCGCGGCCAGCGGCCCCATCGGGAAATACACCGGGAAGGTGTAGCCTTTGCGCTTGAGCATGGCCCGGGCCTTGGCCGGGTTCTCATCCAGTGAAATCATTACAAAGGCCACCTTCGTGGGGTCCATTTTCTGGTACAGCGCCTGGATGCCGGGCATTTCGGCCACGCAGGGCGCGCACCAGCTGGCCCACAGGTTCACGAACACCGCCTTGCCCTTCAGGTCGCTGAGGTTGACGTGCTGGCCATCGAGCGTGAGCAGCGGCAGGTTGTGCGGGTAGGTTGCGCCGCCCACGGGCACCGCGGGCGTAGGGGCCGTGGCAGCGGGGGCCAGCTCAACCGGCGCATCGGCGTTCCACAGGCCGGTAGCCAGCAGTCCGCGCTGGATGGTGCCCATAACCGGCGTGCGGAGCGGGGTGAACAGAACGAGGGCAAACAGGGCTAGTGGAAGCCAGGAAACAAGGTTTTTACGATTCATAATCAGAGAATCTGAAAGCGTGATGACAAAGAGATACAAGGGGCCGCCAGCCGGTGGCCGGGCATGAAAAACCCGGCTACCGCGCCCAGCAAGTGGGAACGGCGAACCGGATACAGTACCCGGCTCCAGCGTGCGTTGCGTTACGAAAAACGAACGGGCGGAGCCTTGTTGGGGTGATTGGCAAACGCCTGCTCCAGGCCGGCATTCGGGCCGCGGACCGGCGCCGCATGGGGCGCATCGGCCGGCAACAGCAGCCCGAAATACAGGGCCGCAAAGTCGCTGCCCAAAGCCAAGTCCGGCAGCAGCAGCTTGGTTTTGGCCAGCTGAGTCTGCTCAGATACAGGAGCAGACTGCACCGTCTGCAGCTTCTTTTTGCACAGGCCGGCGCGGGACTGTTGCTGCGGCGCGTTGCCGCCCCAGCCGCTACCGGCGCCGCGGGCGGGCAGCGGCTGGCAGTGCAGGAACAACCCGGCATAGAGCAGCAGCAGCAAATGGGCCAGTGAACGGGGCATAAACAACGAAGCGAAGGGCAAAGGTGGGCACATTTTCAGCAACCAGCCGGCAGCCAAAGCGGCAACGGGCCGCCCGGCAGCGGCTGCCCGCTGCGCATAAAGCGTGCCGTTACGGGCGCAGCGGGTGGCGGGGCCCGGCGCCGGCCACCGGCCAAGCGGTTGCCCGCAGTTGCACACATGAACAAATGTTCATACATTTGCATCACAATATGACTCCAACACCTGATTCCTCCGACCTGAACCTGACCACCGAGAAGATGGAGAAGGTGGCTTTTATCCTCAAAACCACCGCCCACCCGACCCGCATTGCCATTGTGCAGCTGCTGGCCCGGCAGGAAAGCCTGTCGGTGACGGAAATCAGCGAGAAGCTGCAGGTGGAGCAGAGCCTCCTCTCCCACCACCTGACCGGCATGAAGCTTAAGGGCATTCTGGGCAGCCAGCGCGACGGCAAGAACATCTTCTACTCGCTGAAAATGCGCGAGGTGGTTGACGTGATTCAGTGTCTGGCCGGATGCACTTTTCTGTAGGAGCGCCGGCCTTTTTTAGGCTGCTATACATGAATACTCCTTCATAACTACATACGTTTCCTCGCTCCGGCATGCTCCCCTACTTCGGCTATTTTTCCGCCATCTTCATCGGCCTTTCGCTGGGCATTATGGGCGGCGGCGGCTCCATTCTCACCGTGCCGGTGCTGGTGTATCTGATGGGCGTGAGTCCGGTGCTGAGCACGGCGTACTCGCTGTTCGTGGTGGGCTCGACTTCGGTGGTGGGCGCGGCGGGCTACTTTCGTAAGGGCCTGGTTTCGCTGAAAACGGCGTTTATTTTCCTGCTGCCGTCGCTGCTGTCGGTGTTTGCGGTGCGCAAGCTGCTCATGCCCGCCATTCCGCAGGAGCTGTTCACGGTGGGCCGCCTCATTTTCACCAAAGACCTGCTGGTGCTGGTGGCGTTTGCGGTTCTGATGGTGGTGGCCGCTACGTCCATGATTCGCAGCCGGCCGGCCGAAGCAACGCCCACCGACAGATTGGCCAGCCAGCAGGCCTTCAATTACCCGCTTATTCTGGGCATCGGGCTGGTGGTGGGCGCGCTTACCGGCTTCGTGGGAGCGGGGGGAGGATTCCTGATTATTCCGGCGCTGGTGCTGGGCGCCCGCCTGCCCATGAAACTGGCCGTGGGCACCTCCCTGGCCATTATTTCGCTGAACTCGCTCATCGGTTTTACGGGTGATTTGAGCGCCGGCACGCCCATCGCCTGGGGTTTCCTGCTGGGCTTTCTGGCCTTCGCGCTGGCCGGCATCGTGCTGGGCACCTATCTGGCCCGCTTTATTCCGGGTGCCCGGCTCAAACCCGCGTTCGGCTGGTTTACGCTGGCCATGGGCACGTTTATTCTGCTCCGCGAGCTGGTGTTCAGGCAGTAGAATGAGCATGACACGAAACAGGACTCAAGTAGACTCCTAACGCTTCGCTTTCTCCAACTTCCTTCATTTTCCAAGCACCTTTTGTATGAAAATCGAACAGTTTGAAGACAAGGGCCTCGCCCATTTTTCTTACGCCATCCTCAGCGAGTGCGCCCGCGAAATCGTGCTGATTGACCCGGCCCGCGACCCGCAGCCCTACTACGATTACGCCCGCAAGCACGAGGCCCGCATCATCAGCGTCATCGAAACCCACCCGCACGCCGATTTTGTGAGCTCGCACCGCGAAATTGCCGAGCACACCGGCGCCACTATCCGCGTCAGCAAGCTGCTGGGGGCCGATTATGCCCACGAGGCGTTCGATGAGGGCCAGGAGTTTAGCAGCGGCAAGCTCACGCTGCGGGCCCTGAACACACCCGGCCACTCGCCCGATTCCATCACCATCATTCTGAGCCGCGAAGGCCGCGACGTGGCCGCCTTCACCGGCGACACGCTGTTTATCGGCGACGTGGGCCGGCCCGACCTGCGCGAAAAGGCCGGTAACCTCACCGCCAAGCGCGAGGAGCTGGCCCGCCAGATGTACCATTCGCTGCGCGACAAGCTGCTGCCGCTGGCCGGCGACGTGCTGGTGTACCCGGCCCACGGCGCGGGCAGCCTCTGCGGCAAGGCCCTGAGCGGCGCCAGCAGCAGCACCATCGCCGATGAGAAATTCAGCAACCCCATGCTGCGCGACATGAGCGAGCAGGAATTCGTGCAGGAGCTGCTGGCCGACCAGCCGTTCATTCCGAAGTATTTCGGGCACGATGTGGCCCTGAACAAGGCCGGCGCGCCCGCCTACGCCCCGAGCGTGGAGAAGGTGCCGCGGCTCAAGTCCGGTACTCAGCTGGCCGAGGGCGTGCTGGTGGTGGATTCGCGCCCCGAAGCCGAGTTCAAACAGGGCCACGTAGCGGGCGCGCTCAACATTCAGCAGGGCGGCAAGTTTGAAACCTGGCTGGGCTCGATTATTGGCCCCGAGGAGCCGTTCTACCTGCTGGCCGCCGACGAGGCCACGCTGGCAAGCCTCATCACCAAAACCGCCAAAATTGGCTACGAAGGCCTGATTAAGGGCGCGTTGGTAGGCTCGCCGGCCGAGGACGCTAAGCTACCGAAAATCGACGTGGCGCAATTCCGCCAGCATCCCGCCGACTACACCATCGTTGATATCCGCAACCGCGTGGAGCACCGCGACGAGCCTATTTTTGAGGGCGCCCTTAGCATTCCGCTGCCCGAGCTGCGCGAGCGGGCCCACGAAATTCCGACCGACAAGCCCGTGCTGATTCACTGCGCCGGCGGCTACCGCTCGGCGGCCGGCACCAGCATTGTGGCCCCCGTGCTGGCCGGCACCCAGGTGTTCGATTTGGGCGAGGCGGTGAAGTCGTTTCAGTCGGCCACGGCCCGGCACTAACGGCCACTACTGATGCTGCCCATCTTTTTGCAGCGACGGCCGCTGGCTGTGGCCGCCGTGCTTTTCCTTCTCATTTCCAGTTTACTGATGCTCAACTTCTTTAAGTCCTCTCCCCCGGCCTACGATAACCTGACGCCGGCCCAGTTTGCCGAGGCCCTGCGCCAGCCCGGCGCGGTGCTGCTCGATGTGCGCCGCCCCGACGAGTTTGCCGGCGGCCACCTGCCCGGCGCCATCAACATCGACGTAACGGCGCCCGACTTTGCGCAGCGCGTGGCGGCGCTGGATAAAACCCAGCCCACCTACGTGTACTGCCGCAGCGGGGCGCGGTCGGCCAAAGCGGCGGGGCAGCTTAGCCAGGCCGGTTTCACGTCAGTAGCCAATATGCTGGGCGGCGTGCTCGACTGGTCGGAACCACTGGAGCGCTAACCGGATGGCTACTTCAACTTCGGCCGGCGGCAAGCAGCACTGGGAAACTGTGTACGACACCCGCCAGCCCCACCAGGTCAGCTGGACTCAGGAGGTGCCCGCCACTTCGCTCGAATTTATCCGCGGCTTTGCGCTGCCCCGGCAGGCGCCCATTATCGATGTGGGCGGCGGCGACAGTAAGCTGGTGGATTTTCTGCTGGCGGAGGGCTACGAGAACCTGACGGTGCTCGATATTTCGGGGGCGGCGCTGGCCCGGGCCCGGCAGCGGCTGGGGCCGGCGGCGGCCAGCCGCGTGCAGTGGCTGGAGGCCGACGTGCGCGACTTTCAGCCCCCCCAGACCTACGCCCTCTGGCACGACCGGGCCGCGTTCCACTTCCTGACGGCTGCCCCCGACGTGGCGCGCTACCTGGCGCTGGCCCGGGCGGCGGTGGTGCCCGGCGGCTACCTCACCATGGGCACGTTCTCGCCGGAGGGGCCCACCAGGTGCAGCGGGCTGCCCATCCGCCAGTACAGCGAGCAGCAGCTAACCGAGCAGTTGCACCAGGGTTTCCGGAAGCTGCGCTGCCGCACCGAAGACCACCACACGCCGTTTCAAACCACCCAGAACTTCCTCTTCTGCTCCTTCCGCCGCCAGTTGGCCGCCACGGGCTGAGGCTTCGCTTTCCTGTTTTCTTATGCTTGAATTACTTCGTCAGCCCTGGCCCTGGTACGTGGCCGGGCCGCTGATTGGCCTGACGGTGCCCGCGCTGCTGCTCATCGGCAATAAGGCGCTGGGCATCAGCTCCTCGCTGCGGCACGTGTGCGCCGCCTGCGTGCCCGCGGGCATCCCGTTTCTCAACTACAACTGGCGCGCCGAGGCCTGGAACCTGTTTTTCGTGCTCGGCATCGGCCTCGGCGGCTTCATCAGCTACCAGCTGATGGGCCACCCCGACACGGTGGCTATTTCGGCCGAAACCGTGCGCGACCTAAAGGCGCAACTGCACCTGACCGACTTTTCGGGTTTGCTGCCCCGCGAGCTGTTTGCGCTGGAAAACCTGGGCAACTGGAAGGGCTGGGTGTTTCTGGTGCTGGGCGGCTTTCTGGTGGGCTTCGGCACGCGCTACGCCGGCGGCTGCACCTCGGGCCACGCCATTTCGGGCCTCTCCAACCTGCAGTGGGTGTCGATGGTGGCAGTTATTGCCTTTTTTGTGGGCGGCCTTTTGATGACCTGGGTGCTGTTCCCGCTGCTGTTCTAACGCTTGTTGCTCGTCTGATGAAAAACCTGAAATACCTGGTGCTGGGCGTGCTGTTCGGCATCATCCTCACCAAAAGCGAAGTGGTCAGCTGGTGGCGCATCCAGGAGATGTTCCGCTTCCAGAGCTTCCACATGTACGGCGTCATCGGCTCGGCCATTGTGGTGGGCCTGCTTTCGATTCAGCTCATCAAGCGCAACCGCCTGAAAACCATCAACGGCGAAGAAATCAGGCTGGCCGATAAGCAGTACACTCACGGCACCTGGATTGGCGGCACTATTTTCGGGCTCGGCTGGGCCCTGACCGGCGCCTGCCCCGGCCCCATGTTTGCCCAGCTGGGCAGCGGCGTGGCCGGCGCCGCGGTGCTCATTCTGGCCGCGCTGGCCGGCACCTGGACCTACAGCGCCCTGCGCGAGCGGCTACCCCGGTAGGGTGCCCGTTGCCGGACTAACCTTTCTTTAAGCCTCGTATGCCTCCCCTCCCGCCACCCCTGCCGACCGTTACCGCCCCGGCCCACCCGGCCCGAAAAAAGCTCTCCGGCCTCGACCGGGGCCTCACGCTGTGGATTTTCCTGGCCATGGCGCTGGGCGTGGGCCTGGGCTATTTCGTGCCCGGCATCAACGAGGCGGTGAACTACTTTTCGGTGGGCACCGTGAACGTGCCGCTGGCTCTGGGGCTGATGCTGATGATGTACCCGCCGCTGGCCAAGGTGAAGTACGAGCAGCTGCCCACGGTTTTTCGCAACACGCGCATCATTGGCCTCTCGCTGGTTCTGAACTGGCTGGTGGGGCCGCTGCTGATGTTTGGGCTGGCCGTGTGGCTGCTGCCCGACAAGCCCGAGTACATGGTGGGCCTGATTCTGATTGGCATTGCCCGCTGCATTGCCATGGTGCTGGTGTGGAACGAGCTGGCCGACGGCAGCCGCGAGTACGCCGCCGGACTGGTGGCGCTCAACTCCATCTTCCAGGTGCTGTTTTATGCGGTGCTGGCCTGGTTGTTTATCACCGTGCTGCCGCCGTATTTCGGGCTGCCGGGCTATGCGGTCAATATCAGCATCGGCGATATTGCCCAGAGCGTACTCACGTACCTGGGCATTCCGTTCGCGGCCGGCTTTCTGTCGCGCGCGGTGCTGCGCCGCCTGAAGGGCGACGCGTGGTACGAACAGGTGTTCATTCCGGCCATCAGCCCCATTACGCTCGGGGCGCTGCTGCTCACCATTGTGGTCATGTTCAGCCTGAAGGGCGAAACCATCGTGCAGCTGCCGCTCGATGTGCTGCGCATTGCCCTGCCGCTGGCATTGTACTTCGGCATTATGTTTCTGCTCAGCTTCGCGGCCGGCAAGTACCTGGGCGCCAGCTACGCCGAGAACACCTCCATTGCCTTCACCGCCACCGGCAACAATTTCGAGCTGGCCATTGCCGTGGCCATCGGCGTGTTCGGCCTCAACTCGGGGCAGGCCTTCGCCGGCGTCATCGGCCCGCTCATCGAAGTGCCCGCCCTCATTGCTCTCGTGAACGTGGCCTTCTGGCTGCGGCGCCGCTGGTACCCGGCTACGGCACCCGGCCGCTAGCCTTTCTCCGGCCTAATCAGGCCAGAAACGCGGTCAGCGGGCCGGTGTGCGTGAGCGTGAGCTGGTGCATGGCGCGGGTGCAGGCCACGTACAGCATGCTCTGGTCCACTTCCGTCCGGTAGTTTTGGGCGGACACAAAGGGCACAATTACCTCGTCAAACTCCAGCCCTTTGGCCAAATGGGCCGTGGTGATGACGACGCCTTCCTTGAAAGCCGAGGACTCATCGGTCAGCAAATGCACGTCCGGGGCCTCCAGAGCCTCAAACACCAGCTCGGCCTGCGGCAGGGTTTTGCAGATGATGCCCAGCGACTGGTTGCCGGAGTTGCGGTAGGCCGCCAGCAGCTGCCCGAGCTGCGCCAGCTCGTCGGCGGGGCCGCTGCAGCGCACAATGGCGGGCGCGGGGCCGTGCCGTTCCAAGGGCAGGATGTGGGGATTGGGCACGATGCGCTGGGCGAAGGCCGTAATTTCCATGGTCGAGCGGTAGCTGCGGTACAGGCGCACCACTTCGGCCTGCGGAAACACCCGCTCGATGGTTTCGGCCGAGGACGCGCTGTAGGGGTTCACCGTCTGGCTCACGTCGCCCAGAATGGTTTTGCGGCAGCTAAACAGGCGCGACAGCACGGCGTACTGCACGGGCGTGTAATCCTGCATTTCGTCGATGAGCAGGTGCTTTACGTGGGCGTAGGCACTCACGCCTTCCAGCCGGATGCGCAGGTAAATCAGGGCAAACACGTCGGCGTACTCCAGCTTGAGGCTGTGGTTTAGCTTGAGCAGCTCGGGCCGGCCCACCCAGCGGTAAAAGTCGCGGTAGCTGTCGAGCACCGTGCGGAACGGGAACAGCCGGTCCAGGGCTTCGCTGATGGTGGATTTTTCGCGGCCGCTGAGCTTGCGGCCGACGGCGTGGCGCACGTAGTCGCGCACGTCCTGGGCGGCCAGCGCGAACCGCTTCAGCAGCGGCACGCGGTGGTAAGTGCGGAATTTCTGCTCGATAACCGCCTTCGGCACCACCGTGCCGCCCACCCGCAGGTCCTGAAACCGGAGGCCGTTGTTCTCAATATCCAGCAGGTACTGGTTGAGCTGGCTCAGGAATTCAAACGACGATTTGAACTGAATCCGCTCGATGAAGGCCGGGTCGGGCCGCTCCAGCAAAGCCGACACCTGCTCGAAAAACGTCTGGAACGGCTGGTTGTTTTCGAGCAGGTCGGCCGCCAGCTCCTCCATCACCAGCTCCGGAATGTGCTCCTCGCCCAGCTCGGGCAGCACGTTGGAGATGTAGTCGGCAAAGACCTTGTTGGGCGAGATGATAAGGATGTCGGAGGCGGCAATGGTTTCGCGGAAGCGGTAGAGCAGAAACGCAATGCGGTGCAGGGCAATGGAGGTTTTGCCCGAGCCGGCCACGCCCTGAATCACCATCACCGGGGCCTCCTCGTTGCGAATCACCGCGTTCTGGTCGCGCTGAATGGTGGCGACGATGTTCTTGAGCTTGTCGTCGGACGATTTGGCCAGCTCGCGCTGCAGCACGTCGTCGTGGATGTTCACGCCGCTGTCGAGCATGAATTCCAGCCGCCCGTCGCGGATTTTGTACTGCCGCTTGCGCCTGATTTCGCCCCGCACTTTGCCCCCGGGCGTGGTGTAGAAGCCTTCGCCCAGCTCAAAATCATAGAACATCGACGAGATGGGCGCCCGCCAGTCGTAAATCAGGTTGGCCCGCCGCTGCTCATCAAAAAACGAGTAGATGCCGATGTACACCGGCGCGGCCTCCTTACCGGCCGGCGCGAAATCTAGGCGGCCAAAGTAGGGCGACTGGCCCAGCTTGAGCAGCTTGCGCTTGCGGCCCACCGCCGCCTCGCCCGTAAACGCCATCCGGTTGATAGACTGGCCCGCGGCCACCATATCGGCCCCATCCATGCCCGACTGGTGCTCGTGGATGTACTCCTTTTTCTCGCGCAGCTCGTCGGAAAACTGCTTCACCGAGCCATCCACCCGCCGGATGGCCAGCGTGAGCTGCTCCTTGATTTCTTCCAGGTATTCTTTCTCGTCTTGCAGGGTTTCGTTCGTCACGGCCGGGCGCTTGGGGAATGAGCTGCAAAGGTCAGCGCAAATTCCGGCTCTTGGAAGCCGCCGCGGGTTTTAGCCGGCCGGCCAGCTCACCCCACAGGCCAACGCACCGCCCAAATGCTGCGTAAACCGGCAAACAGCCCGGGCCGCGCCGCCATCGGCACCTGACGAACATCATGCAATAGGCTGGTGAAAGTCAGGGCCCCGGGGCGGGCGGGGCGCCACCTTTGCGCAAGTGCAGCGCCCGGTGCCCCGCTGGCCCGCGGCTGCATTTGCTACTTTTTAACCCTCTACCGATGAAGCCCGAAACCCGTAAGAAAGCAACCGGCAAAGTATTGCTCACCTCCCTGGCCGGCGCCGGCGTTGGCGCCGTGGTCGGCATCCTGCTGTATTCCAAGCGCAGCACCGAGCGTCGCCGCCAGTTCCGCGACTTCCGCACCGACCAGCGCCTGCGCCTGCTCGGCGACTGGAACAAGCTCAAGGCCAAGCTCCAGCACGCCTACACCCAGCTCACCGACGAGGACCTGACGTATATAGAAGGCCGCGGCCACGAGCTGGTAGAGCGGCTGAAAGCCAAGCTCGGCAAAAGCAAGCGCAAGGTTTTCAAGCTGCTGATTTCGCTATAAGCCCTTCTGCGCGCCCCGGCGCGAATCAGCTGCTTGCTTAAAGCCCCACGGGCGGCCCCGGTTGTTTAAACCAACTGAGGCCGCCCGTGGGGCTTTTTCATTCAGAAAGCACCCTACTACCGCTCCGCCCCGGCGCGGCCGTCGGCAGAAACTGGCGCGTAGTCGGGATGGGAATTTAGCGGCACGGCGGGGTCCCCAATCGGCTTTTGGGCGGCGCGCAGGGCCAGCAGCAGCGCCCCGACGGGCAGCAGCAGCGTGGCCAGCAGCAGCACCGTGTGGTAGGCCGGAATGAAGCTCCAGTCGAGCCAGAGCATGAGGCCCTGCAGAAACAGCAGCAGCTCCGTCAGCACGAAGCCGGCCAGCAGCAACCAAGCCCCCAGCCGCGCCCCCCGGCCGCGCAACGAAAGCAGCCCCTGCCCGTGCAGCAGCGCCAGCAGCGTGAGCGTAGTGGCCCCCAGCGTTACGAGGTGCACAAACCCAATCACGAAGTTGCGCACCGTAAACGACATGATGGCCACGTAGGGCACCGCCACGGCCGCGTGCACCAGCGCCTTGAACGCCAGCGAGCCAATGCCAAAACCCCACAAGCCGCGCAGCAGCGGCGAGAGCGGGGCCATGAGTTGCTGCAATGCGGGCCACACTGCCCGCAGCCACTGCACCACGCCCAGCAGCTGCAGCAGCACGCCCAGCGCCGTAATGGCATACACCGCAGGATGCCGCTCGGCCCAGGCCACCGCCAGCCCATACGTTGGCAGCAGGCTGCAGAGCAGCAGCCCGAACGCCTGCCGCAGCCGGGCCGCGTGCAGGGGCAGCTGCCGCCGTTCCAGAAAAGCCACCACCAGGCCCAGCGTGCCAAACATAAACCAGCCGTTGAGCTGCCCGTGCAGGAAGAACTGGATGGCCAGGTAAAACAGCGTCATGTTGGGCGGCCGGGAGCTCATAATAGCCCCCAGCGCCCACAGCCCCAGCGTGGATAGCACAATGCTGCCCAGGCCCGCCAGCAGGTAGGGCAGCGCGGCCGTACCGGCCAGCCGGCGGCGCAAATCGGGCCAGAGCAGGGCCACGGCCACGTACGAGAGCAGCACGTGCAGGCAGGTAACGGCAATGGAAGCCGCCGAGTAGCCCTGCAGCGCAAACAGCCCGAAAATGGCCACCACCGTCAGCTGGGTGGCCCAGAACAGGTAGGTGTAGGCCCGCCGGGTGGGGCCGGCCAGCACCACGTAGCCCGCAAACAGCGCCAGATACACCCAGCCCAGCATGGCGCCGTGGCTGTGCGCGTGCATAATGCTGCGGTACTCCACGCCCGGCACTTCCCACAGGAAGATGTAGCGCATCAGCGCGCCCAGCAGCGCCGCCACGGCCAAGTTGATAAGCGCAATTTGGATCCACCGACGAGCGGGCGGCCAGGAATCGGGCATTGATTGCATGCGGGGCGGGATAAGGAGGGAAACGCTGGCAGTAAAACTATTCTGATTCCTGGACGGGGCTTCTGATTTCTATCATCCAACTGTATGATTTTCATCATAAGACGCCCGAGCCTCGCACCCTAGATTTGACGCATTACCCACTGCTCCTGGCTGCTGCCAGCGGGCCTGACCCGGGTAGCAGCCTTAAAATCAAGCATTCGACTCCTTCAGCCACTCCTTTGCTCAGCCGCCCGCGCCAGGGGCCAAATCGTTCGGTGAACGGTCGGGGCCGGGCAGCCAGAGGAGTGCCGACAGCCGCTTTTTTCTTTTCCATTCACCTTTTTTCCCCCTTACCCCTTTTATGGCATTTTCAACCACACCCCACTCCCTCCGCTCGCTGGTGCTGGCGGCGGCGCTGCTCGCGGGCGGCGCGGCGTTCAGCGCCTGCGGCGGCAGCGACGCCCCGGCCGAAGACACGACGGCCAGCTCGGGCAGCATCTACGACACGCCGGCGGCCAAGGACGCCATGGCCAAGGCCGACGCGGCACCGGAAGCCGGCGGGGCCGATGGCATTTTCACCGCCGACCAGGTAAAGCTCGGCCCCACCGTCGACCAGGATATGGCCGCCAAGGGCAAGGCCATTTCGGAGCTCAAGTGCCAGTCGTGCCACAGCATGGGCACCAACCGTGTGGTCGGGCCGGGCTGGGCCAACATCACCGAGCACCGCAAGCCCGAGTGGATTATGAACATGATTGTGCATACCGACAAGATGCTCGACACCGACCCGGAGGCCCAGAAGGCCCTGGAGCAGTGCATGGTGCGCATGCCTAACCAGGGCCTTTCGGAAACCGAAGGCCGCGAGGTGCTGGAGTACATGCGCACGCTGGTAGCCAAAAACTAAGCTCCGCCGACCAAACGCCCCTGCGGCCGGCGGGCCAGCCCGGCCCACTAGCCGCAGGGGCCCCGGACGTTACGCAGGCGCCCGCTTGCCGGCCTGGCCGCGGATAACGTCTTCTCTCTCTAAAGTTTACAGAACCCAACGCATGCGCTTCTTACCCGATTTCCCGCAAGTCCGAATCGGCCTTCTGCTGACGGCCCTTTCCGCGTCCACGCTCCTGTTTTCCTGCCAGGAAACGGGCCAGGACAAGGCCGCCGACACCGCCGCCGCCGTCGACCTGAATGCCCCGCTGACCGGCACCGTCACGGCCGAGCTCACCGATGCCCCGCTGGTGCCCAAGCCCCTGACGTACAACACGCCCAAAAAGGTGATGGTGGAGCTGGAGGTGATAGAGAAGGTGATGAAGATTTCCGACGACACCGAGTACACCTTCTGGACTTTTGGCGGCAAAGTGCCCGGCAAGTTCATCCGGGTGCGGGTGGGCGACTTGGTGGATTTCACCCTCAAGAATGCCCCCGACAGCAAGGTGGTGCACAACATCGACCTGCACGCCGTGAACGGGCCGGGCGGCGGCGCCGAAGCCACCAACGTGGCGCCGGGCCAGAGTGCCAACTTCCAGTTTCGGGTGTTGCAGCCGGGTTTGTTTGTGTACCACTGCGCCACCGGCCCGGTGGGCATGCACATCGCCAACGGCATGTACGGCCTGATTCTGGTGGAGCCCGCCGAGGGTTTGCCCAAAGTCGACCGCGAGTTTTACCTCATGCAGGGCGACTTCTACACCAAAGGCAAGTTTGAGGCGCAGGGCCTGCAGCCCTTCGACGAGGAAAAAGCCATCCGGGAGCAGGCCGACTACGTGCTGTTTAACGGCCGCGTGCGCTCGACCACCGGCAAAAACGCCCTGCAGGCCAACGTGGGCGAAAACGTGCGCCTGTTCGTGGGCAACGGCGGGCCCAACCTGGTGTCCTCGTTCCACGCCATCGGCGAGATATTCGACAAGGTGTACATGGAAGGCGGCAGCGCGGTAAATACCAACGTGCAAACCACGCTCATTCCGGCCGGCGGCTCCAGCGTCGTCGAAATGTCGTTGCAGGTGCCGGGCGTGCTCAACCTGGTGGACCACTCGATTTACCGGGCCTTCAACAAGGGCGCCATTGCCCAGATTAAGGTGAGCGGCGAAGAAAACCCGGCCGTTTTCAAGCGCACCAAATAAGCGGGCCGGTACGCGGCCTTTGGTTGATTGACGCAGTTGGCAGCATGGCACGCATCAAGCATTTACTTTTTCTGATTCTGCTGCTGGCGGCGGCTCCCGGCGCACTGGCCCAGGCCGGCCGGGCGCCGGCCAGGCCGGTCAAGCCCATGCACACGGTGCCGGGGGGCGTGTACGCGCCGTTTTTCCGGACGGAAGCCACCCGGCCCGTGCCGGTGGCGGCCTTCCGGCTTGATGAGTACGCCGTGACCAACGCCGAGTTTATCGAGTTTGTAAAGCGCAATCCGGCCTGGCGCCGCTCGCGGGTAAACCGGCTGTTCGCCGACAAAAACTACCTCCACCACTGGGCCACCGACACCACCCTGGCCCCTACCGATGCCCGGCTGCTGTCTGCCCCGGTCGTGAGCGTGTCGTGGTTTGCCGCCCAGGCTTATGCCCGATGGAAGGGCAAGCGCCTGCCCACAGTGGCCGAGTGGGAGCTGGCCGGCAACGGCAAGCCCCGCAACATCCGCTTCAACTCGCTCACCGACTACATTCTGGATTGGTACAAGCGGCCCAACCCCGCGGTGCTGCCCCCGGTCAAGTCTACCTACGTCAACCAATACGGCCTCTACGATATGCACGGCCTGATTTGGGAGTGGACTTTCGACTTCAACAGCTTCGTGGGCTCGACCGACTCGCGGGGCAACACCACCGATGAGGTGCAGGCCTTCTGCGCCGCCGGGGCCGTGAGCGTGAAAGACAAAACCGACTACGCGGGCTTCATGCGCTTCGGCTACCGCGGCAGCCTGAAAGGCAATTTCTGCATCCAAAACCTGGGCTTCCGCTGCGCCCAAAGCATTTAATTTCCTCCATGAAACAACTCCTTCTGCTGGCCGCCGCTGGCCTGCTGCTGGCCGGCTGCAACACCAACCCCGACGAAGCCGCCGCCACCGCCCCGGCAATGGCGGCGCCCGCGCCCACCACGACGCGCCCGGTTTCGGGGCTGCCGACGGAAAGCGTGTTTCAGCTGCCCGACACCTTCGAAACCCAGGACAAGAAGCCACTGCACCTGCCCGAGCTGGCCGGCAAGCCCACGTTGCTGGCCATGGTGTTTACCAACTGCGGCTACGCCTGCCCCCGCCTCACCGACGACATGAAGGCCATTGAAACCCGGCTGGCGGCCGACGGCCAGATCAACTACGCCCTCGTCAGCTTCGATGTGGCCCGCGACTCGGCCGCGCAGCTGAAAAAGTACGCCACCGAGAAGGATTTGGGCAAAAACTGGGTGCTGCTGCGCGGCTCCGAGGAAGCCGTGCGCACGTTGTCGGTGCTGCTGAATGTGCAGTACGAAAAGGCGGCCGATGGTAATTTCTCGCACGCCAACAAGCTCATTGTGCTGGACAAAAACGGCGTGCCGCGCTTTCAGCAGGAAGGCCTGGGCGTGAACCCCGACGAAACTATCCGCCAAATCAAAACCTTGCTTAAATGAGCCGCGGCTGGCCCAAACTGTGTAGCTGTTATGATGCAGCGCATACGCTGCTTCGCCGCGCCCGCCGTATCCTTGTAGTGCCGGCTGCTGCTGTTTGCGGCGGCCCTGAATAACCGCCCAAACCGCTTGCCCCATGGAAACCGTTGCCCTATCCGACATCACCAACCAGGAAGATATCCGGCGGCTGATTGACGCCTTTTACACCGTAGTGCGCCGCGACGAGCTGCTGGGGCCCGTTTTTGCCGCCCGCATCCCCGACGGCCACTGGCCCACCCACCTCGATACCATGACGCGCTTCTGGACGGCGGCCCTGCTGGCCCAGGCGGCCGGCTACCGCGGCAACCCCGGCGCCAAGCACCTGTACCTACCCATCGGTGAGGAGCACTTCGAGCGGTGGCTGGCGCTGTTCGGCGAAATCGTGGACAGCATGTTCGTGGGCGACAATGCCACCGAAATCAAGCTCCGCGCCCGCAAAATGGGCGACCTGTTCCAGGCCAAAATGGCTATGGCCCGCCAGAATGGCCTGTCCATTCTGTAGTCAGCTACGCTAGCCTGAATTTCCGGCCGCCCAGCAGAAATGAACCGTGTAGAGACGCGTCCTCGCGTCTCAATCGTTGAACGAAATCGGTGCAACGGTGCCGTGCAATAGTCCTGTTCAACGATTGAGACGCGAGGACGCGTCTCTACACGGTTCACTGACTCCAAAGCCGCTTTCGCTTTTTACAGGAAAACCTGCCGTCTGAATTGAGAGTTGAATAGTAAGCAGCATCTGCCGGCCGGCAGATTGTGCGGCTGTCGGCCCGGAAGCTAACAGCTACCCGCTTTCAGCTAACCGCTCAGACCCATGCACATTCTGCTCACCGGGGCCACCGGCTACATTGGCCAGCGCCTGCTGCCGCTGCTCGTTGAGGCGGGCCACCACGTTACCTGCCTCGTGCGCGACGCCCGCCGCTTCGAGTTTCCGGAGCGCCTGCGCGCCAGCATCACGGTGGCCGAGGGCGACCTGCTCAAGCCCGATTCGCTGGCCGATTTGCCGCTCGATATCGACGTAGCCTACTACCTGGTGCACTCTATGAGCGGGCACGACAAGGACTTTTTCCGGCTGGAGCAGCAGTCGGCCCGGCGCTTTGGCCGCTACCTCAGCCACACCAGCTGCCGGCAGATTATCTACCTGTCGGGCATCGCCAACGACCGGGCCCTGAGCGTGCACCTTCGCTCGCGCAAAGCCGTCGAGAAAGTGCTCCGCCGCGTTGAAACCGCCCAGCTGACGGTGTTGCGGGCCAGCATCATCATCGGCTCGGGCTCGGCGTCGTTTGAGATTATCCGGGATTTGGTGGAGAAGCTGCCCGTGATGGTGACGCCGCGCTGGCTGAACTCGCGCTGCCAGCCCATCGGCATCCGCGACGTGATGTTTTACCTGCTGCAGGTGCTCGGCAACCCCGCCTGCCTCGGCCGCTCGTTCGATATTGGCGGGCCCGACGTGCTGACCTACCGCCAGATGCTGCTGGGGCTGGCCGAGGCGCGCGGGCTCCGGCGCTACATCGTCACGGTGCCCGTGCTCACGCCCCGGCTCTCGTCGTGGTGGCTGTATCTGGTCACGAGCACCACGTTTTCGCTGGCCCAGAGCCTGGTCGAAAGCCTGCGCAACGATACCGTGGCCGACCCGGCCCGCAGCATCGGGGCCGTGGTGCCCCACCAGTGCATGAGCTACGATGCGGCCGTGCGGCTGGCCTTCCAGCGCATCGAGCAGAACGAGGTGGTGAGCAGCTGGAGCGACGCGCTGAGCAGCGGCGTGATGCCCAAGCAGTTCATGGACCACATCCAGATGCCCCAGTTCGGCCTGTTCCGCGACCGGCAGACGGTTTCGTTCACGCGCCCGCCCCAGCAGGTGCTGCAAAACGTGTGGAGCATCGGCGGCGAGCGGGGCTGGTACAAGGTCGACTGGCTCTGGCGCATCCGGGGTTTGCTCGACAAGCTGGCCGGCGGCGTGGGCCTGCGCCGGGGCCGCCGCTCGCCCACCGACCTGCGCGCCGGCGACCCGCTCGACTTCTGGCGCGTGCTGGTGGCCGACCGCGCCCACGGCCGCCTGCTGCTCTACGCCGAAATGAAGCTCCCCGGCGAAGCCTGGCTGCAGTTCCGCATCCTCCCCGACCCCGAAAACGAGGGCACCAATACGCTCGAACAGCTGGCCGCCTTCCGCCCCCACGGCCTGGCCGGCCGCCTGTATTGGTACGCCATGGTGCCCTTCCACTCCATCATTTTCAAGGGCATGATTGAGAACATAGTGCACTACGGCGGGCCTAAATCTCTGACCAAGTGAATCAGTTGCGAGATTCAGCATCTACAGCGCGAATCATTAGCCACTTGTGTCGTTGCTGACGGCTAGTGAGCATAACGCAACCGTTCAATGGCACAACCGCCCCTGCACCACCGCACCTAACCAAGCCCGGAACCCGAAGCGCCCTCGAAAGCGTGGAGTTTCCGCTGAAACGCTGTATACTTGAGGACCCGCTGGGGTGTGGTGGCCCTGCTTCTACTGCAAGCTAAGCATCCGACTCATCCGATTATATTCCTCATTCGGTAAGCTTGGATGCAGAAAGCTGGAGTTTCGGCAAGCATACCACCGTGGGTATGCTTGCCGAAGGTTACTTGCGTACATAGCGCGGGTTGCCGAAACTCACAGAGGTGCCGAGTTTCGGCAACCCGGATGTTAGTGGCAATTTTGCCGAACCGACTGTAATCATTAAATATGAAGAATAAAATAGGCTTTAACTTCGTCTTCGCATTACTTGCCTTTCCAATTGGACTTGCTTTGGTTCGAGAATTTGACTTTGAGACATTCACTTTCAAAAAAACTGCATTGGGTATTCTTTACCTAATTACATTTATTTTCTGCATATGCTTTATACTGAAAAAGAAACAACAACCTGAAAAATAAAAACTGCCACTAACACGGGTTTGGCAAAAGTGGCGGCTTGGTGCTCCGCAGGCACATTTGTAGTTAATCAAACATTGATTCTCCGCATCAACATTTGTGGTAAAAATTGCCACCTTCGCCAAGCCCGAAACCGTTGGACGAGGCATGCGCAAAAAAGCCTCTCCCAAAGCACTATGCTTCGGGAGAGGCTTTCGGTTTTAAGCGGCGGCTGGTGGCTACACCTCAGCCAGCATTTCCCACCGGTCGTTGAGCTGGGCCAACTCCTTTTTCACCTGCTCGAATTTGAGCGTGGCGTCCTTGAGTTGGGAAGCGTTGTCGTAGATTTTGGGGTCGGCCAGCTGCTTTTCGTACCCGGCCAGCTCCTTTTCGCGCTCGTCGATTTTCTTTTCCACTTCGGCCAGCTCCTTGAGGGCTTTTTTCTGGTCGGGCGAGGGGGTTTTGGCGGGTGCGTGGTCTACTTTGGGCTCCTCTTTGGGTAGCGGCTTGTTGGCCGAGGGGCTGGGCAGGCCGGCTTTTTTGGCGTCCCGCTCGCGGTCTTCCTGCCACTGCTCGTACTCGGCGTAGGTGCCGGGGTACTCCTTGAGCTGGTAGTCCTCGATAAACCAGATTTTGTTGGCCACGTTCTCCACGAAAAACCGGTCGTGGCTGATGACGATGTAGGTGCCCTCGTACTGCTCCAGCGCCTGAATCAGGATGTTGACCGACTGCATGTCGAGGTGGTTGGTCGGTTCGTCGAGCAGCAGGAAGTTGGCCTCCGAAATCAGGGTTTTGGCCAGCGCCACCCGGCTTTTCTCGCCGCCTGATAGCACCTTGATTTTCTTGTAGACCTCCTCGCCGCTGAACAGAAACGAGCCCAGCACCGAGCGCAGCTCCATTTCATTGCGCTTCGAGCCGGCCTCCACCATCTCCTGCAAAATCTCGTTTTCGATGCGCAGGCTTTCGAGCTGGTGCTGGGCGTAGAACGACATGATGACGTTGTGGCCCAGCTGGTGGTTGCCGGTGGTGGGCGCCTCCTGGCCCGCCACCAGCCGCATCAGCGTGGATTTGCCCTTGCCGTTGGCCCCGATGAGCGCGATTTTGTCGCCCCGCTCGATGTGCACGTGGGTGTCGCGAAAGATGATTTTCTCGCCGTACTTCTTGCCCACGTGTTCCATGCGCAGGATGTGGCGGCCGGGGTTGACCGTGAAGTTGAACTTCATGTTCACCTTGGCATCGGCGGCGGCCACGTCCTCCACGCGCTCCAGCTTGTCGAGGGCTTTCACGCGGCTCTGGGCCTGCTTGGCCTTGCTGGCCTTGGCCTTGAAGCGCTCAATAAACCGCTCAGCCTGCCGAATCTGGGCCTGCTGGTTCTCGAAGGCGCCCTTCTGAATGGCGTTGCGCTCCTCCTTTTCTTCGAGGTAGTAGCTGTAGTTGCCGGCGTAGGGCACCAGCTTGCCGCCGGCCACCTCCACGGTGGTGTTGGTGGTGCGGTCGAGGAATTCGCGGTCGTGGCTCACGATAATCACGGCGCCCTCGTAGCCGGCCAGGTAGTTTTCAATCCACTTGATGCTGGGCAGGTCGAGGTGGTTGGTGGGTTCGTCGAGCAGCAGCAGCGAGGGTTGCTGGAGCAGGATTTTGGCCAGCATCACCCGCATCCGCCAGCCGCCCGAAAACAGCTTCAGGGGCCGCTGCAACTCCTCGGTGGTAAAGCCCAGGCCCTCCAGAATTTCCTCGGTGCGGGCCTGCATGGTGTAGCCGCCCAGCGCCTCGAACCGCTCCTGGGCGTCGGCCAGCTTCTCCACCAGCTCGTCGGAATAGTTGGTTTCGAACTCCAGCAGAATCTCGTCAATCTTCTTCTGAATGTCCAGCGCGTCGCCGAAGGCCTGCATGGCCACCGTCAGGATGGGCTCGTGCGAGTCGTAGCTGAGCAAATCCTGGTTCAGGAAGCCCAGGCTCACGTCCTTGCTCATCGAGATGGAGCCACCGTCGGGCTTGTACTCGCCCACCAGAATGCGCAGCAACGTGGATTTGCCCTTGCCGTTGAGCCCAATCAGCCCGATTTTGTCCTTGGGCTTGATGTGCAGGCTGGCCTTGTCGTAGAGCGTACGGGAGCCGAAATGGAAATCGAGGTCAGAAATGGAAATCATCTACTATCTATGCGGAGGCTATGAAGCCGCAAAGGTACGGGTTTGGGCGCGCGTTACCATACCGCAGGGTGCGAGGCGGGTACGCGCCCGATGAGCAACGGCTCGGGGTTGAATCGTTCAACGGCGAGCAGGGGCAAGCGCCGCACCCTACACCGTGCTCCTACCCCACGAACGGCCCCTTGAATTCAGGAGCCGCGCGCTTCTTCGAGGCTTGCTCGTAGGCGTAGGCCAGGCCCAGCAACGGGCCTTCCTGCCAAGCCGCGCCCACGAACGACAAGCCCACCGGCAGCCCGTAGGCTTGGCCCATCGGTACCGTTACGTGCGGGTAGCCGGCCATGGCGGCCGGCGACGAAAAGCCTGGGCCGCCGCCCGAGTCGCCGTTTATCAGGTCGATGCAGCGGGCCGGGGCGTTGGTGATGGCCACGATGGCGGATAGCCGGTTCTTTTGCAGTACGCCGTCGAGGGCGGCGCGGGCGCCCTGGTGCGACTTTTTCAGGGCCGCCTGGTAGGCGGGCGTTTTCAGGTCGCCGAGCTTTTGGGAGGCTTCCAGGATTTCCTGCTGGAAGAAGGGCATAGCCTTGTCCTTGTTGGCGGTGTTGAATTGGATGACGTCGGCCAGGGTTTTGACGGGCGCGCCGGCCGTGGCCAGGTACTGGTTCACGCCGTCCTTGAACTCGTAAAGCAGCACGTCGTACTCGGCCTGTCCGAGCGGGTCGGTGAGCTTCTCCACTTCGACCTCCACGATGGTGGCGCCCTGGGCCTTCAGCACTTCCAGGGCCGCCAGCAGCAGCGGCACGGCTTCCGACGAGCCCGTCAGGTGGCCTTTTTCCACGCCCAGGCGCCGGCCTTTCAGCGCATCCGTTTTCAGGAAGGCAGTGTAGTCGGGGGCGGCTTGGCCGGTGCCGGCTTTGGTGGCCGGGTCGCGCGGGTCGGGGCCGGCGAGCGGGCCCAGCAGCAGGGCCGCGTCGTGCACGGTGCGCGTCATGGGGCCGGCCGTGTCCTGGGTGGCCGAGATGGGGATGATGCCGGCGCGGCTCCAGAGGCCCACCGTGGGTTTCACGCCCACCAGCCCGCTGCACGAAGCCGGCGACACGATGGAGCCGTCGGTTTCGGTGCCGATGGCGGCGGCGCAGAAGTTGGCCGCCGCCGCCGCGCCCGAGCCGGCCGACGAGCCGCTGGGCGTGCGGTCGAGGATGTAGGGGTTCTTGGTTTGGCCACCTACGCTGCTCCAGCCGCTGGTGGAGCGCGTCGAGCGGAAATTGGCCCACTCGCTGAGGTTGGTTTTGCCCAGCACCACGGCCCCGGCGGCCCGCAGCTTCTGCACAATAAAGGCGTCCTGCTTCGCCTTGTGGCCGGCCAGGGCCAGCGAGCCGGCGGTGGTGGGCTGCTGGTCGGCGGTGTCGATGTTGTCTTTGAGCAGAATGGGGATGCCGTGCAGCGGGCCGCGGATTTTACCCTCCTTGCGCTCCTGGTCGAGGGCGTGGGCCAGGGCGAGGGCCTCGGGGTTGGTCAGTAGCACCGCATTCAGCTTCGGGCCCTGGCGGTTGAGGGCCTGGATGCGGTTGAGGTAGAGTTCGGTAATGCCGCGGGAGGTCATTTCGCCGTGCGTCATCTTGGCCTGCAGCTCGGCCAGCGTGAGCTCCAGCAGCGGGAAGTCGGCCGCTTCGGGGGCCTCGGCGGCGGGCGCGGCGGGGCCGGTTTCGGGGGTGGCGGCACGGTCGGCGGGGGCGGGCGACGAGCAGGCAGCCAGCGAAAGCACGGACAGACTCAGGCCGGTGAGGGAGCCCTGGCGCAGGAAGATTCGACGGTTCATGGAAACGAGTGGGTTTGGGGCTTCAAGATAAGACGCCGCCGGCTTTTGGCGCGGCCCGAACGCGGCGGCGAGTATATTCGCTGTTGCCGGCCCGCCGTGGGCGGCGTGGCAAGGCCGCTTCCGGCCACGTCGCCGCATTCTGCGTAGTATGCGGTCAGCCACCTGTCTTCCTCCGCCCCTAAGCCGCCGGTCTCGTTCCAACCGTGTTTTCAGTTTCTTCGCCGATGCTCGCCATAACCTCGCTGCTTAATCCGCAGAACGCCGACCGCATCAATTCCATCATCCGCAGCCTGGAAACCGAGTTCGGCCTCGACGATGTGCAGGCCACGCCCGACCCGCACATCACCTACCAGCTGGCGGGCGTGCGCAAGGGCGCGGCTCTGCGGCAGGTGCTGCGCGGCGTGGCCCGCAACACCAGGCCGTTTGTGGCCCACACCACCGGGCTGGGCATTTTTCCGGGCCCCAACCCGGTTATCTACATCCCGGTGCTGCGTTGCGACGCGCTCAACCAGCTGCACCACCGCATCCGGCAGGCCACCGCGCCGCTGTGCCTGCGCACCGACAAGTTCAGCGGGCCCGACTGCTGGCTGCCCCATATTTCGCTGGCCCTGCACGACACCACGCCCGAGCTGCTGGGCCCGGTGATGCAGTACCTCAACCAGCAGACCTTCGATTTAAAGCTCAGCATCTCCAACCTGGCCATTCTGCGGCAGGAAGGCGAAAAGTTTACGGCCGAGAAAATACTGCCCTTCGAAGGCCACCGCCAGGAGGCCGCGCCCACGCTGTTCGGCCCCGAAAACCAGCCCCTGCCGGGCTGCAACTAGCTTTTTCCCCCGACTTAACCGGCCCGGCGCCGGCCAGCTGACACCAGGCGTGCAAAACTGCCCGCCAGCCCCGACCTTTGCCTTTCACCAATTCCCCGTTCTATGTACCCTACCCTGCTACTACTGCACTCCTGGACGCGCTGGCTCGTGCTCATTTTCGGCCTGATTGCCATTTTTCGGGCTTTCTCGGGCTGGCAGAACCGCCGCCCCTACGTGGGAGCCGATAACGGCATGGCTGCTTCCTTTGTGGGCTCGATGCACCTGCAGCTGTTGCTGGGCCTGATTCTGTACTTCGTGAGCCCGGTGGGCGCCAAGGCCTTCGAAACGGCCGGCAGCGCCGTGATGAAGGACGCCACGGGCCGTTTCTTCGCCATGGAGCATCTGGTGATGATGATTCTGGCTGTGATTATTGCGCAGGTGGGCCGCATCGTCTCGAAAAAAGCCACCGACCCGGTGCTCAAGCACAAGAAGGCCTTCATCTGGTTTTCGGTGGCGCTGGTTATCGTGCTGCTGATGATTCCGTGGGGCATCTGGAACCCCGAGCGGCCGTTGTTCCGCTTTTAGCGGCGGCACGGTTTCGCCCGTTTTAGTACCAGTGGCGCTCCGCGCCGGGCACCCGCGGGCGGCCCGGCGCGGAGCGCCCGTTTTACCCGCTGCCCGTTTGCTGCCCGGTTTTTGCGGCCGCGCAGCGTTTGGTTTCGTCTGTAAGGTTGCTGCTTTTGCGTTTCGTTGTTTTTTTCTGCCTGTTCTGTCTTTTCGCCGTCCCTGTTTTCAGCCAGCGCGGCCCCACGGCCGTGGCCCGGCCCGGCGAGGGCGCTCACTCCTTATTGCGCCGCCACGGCCTGCCCGATGCGCGGCACTTCCAGCAGTTTCTGCAGCTCAACCAGGGCCGCCTGACGGCCAAAAACGGGCTGATTGCGGGCCGCACCTACCGCCTGCCGGCCCGCGGTAAATCGGCGGGCCCTGCGGCCGCTTCGGCGTCCCACACCCCGGCCGGCAGCTCGGCCTCGGTGCTGCACGCGCCCATCTTCGGCCCCAAATACAGCCGCGTGCGGGTGCTCGACCGCACCATGCGCGGGGCCGTGTTCTACCTCTCGCCCGGCCACGGCGGCCCCGACCCGGGCGCGGTGGGCAAGTACGGGAAGCATCTGCTGGCCGAAGATGAGTACGCCTACGACGTAACGCTGCGCCTGGCCCGGGTGCTGATGGAGCACGGCGCCACCGTGTACATGCTGGTGCAGGACCCAAACGACGGCATCCGCGACGAGCAGTTCCTCAAAATCGACCGTGACGAGCTGACCTATCCGCGCCAACGCATTCCGCTCAACCAGCTGGCCCGCCTGCGCCAGCGCATGGTGCAGGCCAACCAGCTATACGCCCGCCACAAAGGCGCCTACCAGCGGCTGCTGTCGCTGCACGTGGATAGCCGCAGCCAGGGCCAGAAGATTGACGTGTTTTTCTACCACCACGCCAACAGCAAAGCGGGCCTGCGCACGGCTACCAACATCCACCGCGTGTTCACCAGCCGCTACGCCCGCGCCCAGCCCAACCGCCCCTACTCGGGCAACGTGCTGCCCCGCAGCTCGCTCTACGAAGTGCGCACCAGCCACGCGCCAGCCGTTTTCATGGAGCTGGGCAACATCCACAACGCCCGCGACCAACCCCGCTTCCTGCTCCCCGACAACCGCCAGGCCCTCGCCAACTGGATTTACGAAGGCCTGCGGGCAGATTACAAAGGGCGGTGATTTGGCAGTTTGGTGACCATGCTGTCATCCTGAGCGCAGCGAAGGACCTATATAGAGGCTATATCCATTGCTTGGCTTCTGTATAGGTCCTTCGCTGCGCTCAGGATGACAGCATGGTTTCACCAAATTACCAAATCACCGCCCCTTACGGGTTTATCAACAGAAACAGGAGGTTGTGGTAGAGGATGCCCTGCTCGCCGTCGTGGATGCCGTCGAGGCCGGCGTCTTCGAGCAGGGCTTCCACTTCTTCGTAGTCGCGCAGGAAGTCGATTTCGGGTTCGTCTTCGCCGGGGATTTGGGTGTGGGTGAGGTAGCGGCGGCGGGCTTCGAGGGTGATGTAGAGCTTCTGGTGCGCGGTTTGGGCGATGAGCAGGGCCGAATGCGGAATCAGGATTTCGTCGCCGTCCTCGTCTTCGCCGCGGGTGTACACGGTCGTCTTTTCGGCGTCGGTGGTGTGCTGCAGGAAGGTGTAGGTATCGAGGGACATGGCGCGGCGGGAAAGGTCGGTGGTAGGCCAAGATACGCGAATAGGGCCGAAAATGCTGGCTTTTCGGGGAAGGTTGGCAGAATCGGTACCTTTGGGCTACCCCCATTTCCCACCCATCCACCAAATCCCACCCCCATGACCAACCCCGCCGACCACGCCCACATCAACGGGCAGCGCCTGAACCCCGAGAGCCTGATGATGAGCTACGGCTACACGCCGGCCTGGAGCGAGGGCGCCATCAAGCCGCCCATTTTCCAGACGTCCACGTTCGTGTTCAAGAACGCCGAGGAGGGCAAGGCCTTCTTCGAGCTGGCCTACGGCTTGCGGCAGCAGGGTCCGGAGGAGGAAATGGGCCTCATCTATTCGCGCCTCAACAACCCCAGCCTCGAAATCCTCGAAAACCGACTCACGCTCTGGGACGAGGCCGAGGAAGCCGCCACCTTCGCCTCGGGCATGGCCGCCATCAGCACCACCCTGCTGGCCCTGTTGCAGCCCGGCGACGTGGTGCTGCACTCCGAGCCGGTGTACGGCGGCTCCGATTTCTTCCTGAAAAACGTGCTGCGCAAGTTCGGCATCGAGGCCGTGGGCTTCCGGCCCAGCGCCAGCCCCGAAGAAATGCAGGCCCAGGCCGCCGCTATTGCCCCCGGCCGCCTGGCCATGGTGTACGTGGAGACGCCCGCCAACCCCACCAACCACCTCATCGACCTGGAGGCCTGCGCCGCCCTGGTCCGCCAGTACAGCACGCCCGACAAGCCGGTGCGCTTCGTGGTCGATAACACCTTCCTGGGGCCCGTGTTCCAGCACCCGCTCAAGCACGGCGCCGACGTGGTGCTGTACTCGGCCACCAAGTTCCTGGGCGGCCACTCCGACCTCATTGCCGGCGCTGCGCTCAGCAGTCATGCCCTGATGAAGGAAATCAAGGCCATGCGCACGTTCATGGGCACCATGTGCGACCCCAACACCGGCTGGATGCTCATGCGCAGCCTCGAAACGCTGAAGCTGCGCATGGAGCGCGCCGCCCAATCGGCCCAAACCATTGCCGACTGGCTGCGGGCGCACCCGCTGGTAGCGCGCACGCACTACCTCACCCACCTCGAAGGCAACCCCGCCCAGCAGGACATCTACCGCCGCCAGTGCCTCTCGCCGGGCTCCATGATTTCGTTCGACATCAAGGGCGGCGAGGCCGAAGCCTTCCGGTTCCTGAACGCCCTCAAGCTCATCAAGCTGGCCGTAAGCCTGGGCGGCACCGAGAGCCTGGCCGAGCACCCCGGCACCATGACCCACTCCGACATCACGCTCGAAGACCAGAAGGAAATGGGCATCACCCCCCAGATGATTCGCCTGAGCATCGGCGTGGAAGACCCGCAGGATTTGATGCTGGATTTGGGTCAGGCCTTTGAAGCCGTGGGCGTGGGCAAGGGTGTGAAGGTGGCGGAAATGGCATAATCCGCCAGCTTCTCCGGATACTAAGGGTCTCGGGTTCGCCTGTTAAACAATTTGGGCCTAAACAATTTGAAATTGTTTAGGCCCAAATTGTTTAAGTTCACCAACTCATCTTGATTCTCTGTCATGGATACGCTCCCGCTTCGTACCCGCTTCGGGCTTTCGCAGGAAATGATGGCCGGCTGGCTGGGTGTGCCCCGGTCGAGTCTGGCCCTGACCGAGCGGGGCTACCAATCGACTACCGATACTACGGGGGTACAGCAGGCGCGCCTGACGCTGGCCGCCCAGGGCCTTGTGTACGATGGCGCGGGCGGCAGCTTCCCCGCCCCGTCGGCTTTGCCCGAGCCGCCGCCGGACCTGCAGGAGCTGGAATACCGCCTGCGCCAGTGCCGAGCGAAGATGCAGCACCTGGAGTTACAGTTGGCTACCCTGCATCGGCGGGCGGCTCCGTACCTGGCCCGGCTGGCCATTGCGCCGGCCCTGCGGGCTTACCCCGGTCCGGTCGCCAGTCCGGAGGACGAAGCGGGCTGGCTCACTGTTTTCGAGCTGGAAGCCCGCCGCCAGCTGCGCGAGCATTGCGGGGCCACCGCCCGGCTGCTGTTGGAGACCAGCCTGGCCGGCGTACGGCGCGAAGCCGAGTTGCTGGCCGAAATTGTGGAGGCGTCAGCGACACCATGATTTTTATTTGCCGTTGTCCGGAATCAAATCACTTTATTCCAGCTATCTGCTACTTAAAACTACCGAAAAAGGCCCGCCGCTGATGTTCAGCGGCGGGCCTTTTTGATTTGATTGCGGTGACCGGTCAGTAACGCGAACTTTGTAGTTCGCGTGTCAGAACGCCCCCTAATGGCGCGGGGACACGAACTACAAAGTTCGCGTTACTGCCCCAGCACCATGGCGAACACCAACGGGGCCACAATCGTAGCGTCCGATTCGATGATGAACTTGGGCGTGTCCTGGCCCAGCTTGCCCCAGGTGATTTTCTCGTTGGGCACGGCGCCCGAGTAGCTGCCGTAGCTGGTCGTCGAGTCCGAAATCTGGCAGAAGTAGCCCCACAGCGGCACCGAGGTGCGGCCCAGGTCCTGGTGCAACATGGGCACCACGCAGATGGGGAAGTCGCCGGCAATGCCGCCGCCAATCTGGAAGAAACCGACCGGGCTTTCGTCGGTGGCCTGCTCGGTGTACCACTCCGAGAGGTAAATCATGTACTCGATGCCGGTACGCACGGTGTGCACGTTTTTGATGTCGCCCGAAATGACGTGGCCGGCGAAGATGTTGCCCAGCGTGGAGTCTTCCCACCCGGGGCAGATGATGGGCAGGTTTTTCTCGGCGGCGGCCAGCATCCAGCTGTCCTTGGGGTCAATCTGGTAGTACTGCTCCAGCTCGCCCGATTTCAAAATCTGGTAGAAGAACTCGTGGGGGAAGTACTGCTCGCCGGCCTTGTCGGCCTGCTCCCAGAACTTGAGCACCGAGTGCTCGAGGCGGCGCATGGCCTCCTCTTCCGGAATGCAGGTGTCGGTTACGCGGTTCATGTGGCGCTCCAGCAGGGCCTGCTCATCGGCGGGCGTCAGGTCGCGGTAGTGGGGCACGCGCTCGTAGAAATCGTGGGCCACCAGGTTGAAGATATCTTCTTCGAGGTTGGCGCCGGTGCAGCTGATAATCTGCACTTTATCCTGCCGAATCAGTTCGGCCAGCTGAATGCCCATTTCGGCGGTGCTCATGGCGCCGGCCAGCGTAATCATCATCTTGCCGCCGTCGGCCAGGTGCTTGTTGTAGCCCTCGGCCGCGTCAATCAGGGCAGCGGCGTTGAAGTGGCGGTAGTGGTGCTTGAGGAAGTTGGTTACGTTCATCGAATCGTAGGTCAGAAAGGTTGGGTGTCGGTTTTCTATCAAAAAAGGCCCCTGAATCGTTCAATATAAAAAGCGTACATCGAAGATTCTGTATAGCGTTCTATTGCGGCTGGGTTGCTCACAACAGTCGGGGCACTACGCCCTACTGGTCGAAATGCTTTTTTAGAAGCGCGGGCGGAATTGTAGCGTTCCACTCGTCGTAATCCTCGTCCATCGCATCGGCGTGGAAGATGAAATCGTCGGTTTTCGGCACCTTTTCGAAAGTCAGCTGCTGCACAATGCCTGTAATCATCTGGTGAAACTGCTGGATTACCGCTTCATTTTCCTCTTCATCGGCCTCATCGTCCCAGAACACCTCTTCATACTCACTCAGCAATTCTTCAGTGCGCTCCGAGAAAGGCGCCTCCACGTGGTCAGCATACTTAAACCAAGTGGCCGTATCGTCGATGGTTATGTCTTTGCTCACCGCCTTCTGCGGTAACACCAAGCTGTGAATGCCACCCTGCGAGTCAAAGTACAGGCAGAAAGCCAGTAGCGGGCCGTCGTTGGGGTATGTTGTAGCGTAGGTGTCAAGAAATTCCTGCGTGTCGGCCCGCACCAATTCACCCAGGGCCTCAAAATCAAATCTTTTCTTCTTTTTCATGCGCACACAAACTTTTAGAGCAAGCTGATTTCACCTTTGAACAGGGGTCCTAACGGTTGATTGGCCAATACCTATACCGGCTGCTCAATCATGAGGTTGTGGTTGGTGTAGATGCAGATGTCGGCGGCGATGTGCAGGGCCTCCTCTACCATCTGGCGGGCCGAGAGGTGGGGGGCGTGCTTTTTAAGGGCCAGCGCGGCGGCCTGAGCGTACATCGAGCCCGAGCCGATGGCGGCCACGTCGTTGTCGGGCTCCAGCACGTCGCCGGTGCCGGCAATGATGAGCAGCTCGTCCTTATCGCAGACGACCATCATAGCTTCGAGCTTGCGCAGGTACTGGTCTTTGCGCCACTCCTTGGCCAGCTCGATGGCGGCGCGGCGCAGCTGGCCGTTGTAGCCCGAAAGCTTCTCCTCGAACTTATCGAGCAGCATAAAGGCATCGGCCGTAGAGCCGGCAAAGCCGGTAACCACTTTGCCGTCGTGCAGCTTGCGCACTTTGCGCACGTTGCTTTTGGCCACGTGCTTGTCCATGGTGGCCTGGCCGTCGGCGCCGAGGGCCACTTCGCCGTTGTGGCGGATGCCCAGGACGGTAGTTGAGCGGATTCTCATGTCGGTTATCGGTTAAAAGTATGTCATCCTGAGCAGCGCGAAGGACCTTATCGCGTGAGAACAGCCGTTATAACGACTCTTTTTACGTGATAAGGTCCTTCGCGCTGCGGCCGCAAGATGGAGGATGACGGTGGGTTGAAATTAAATCAGCATCCGCAACGGGTCTTCGAGCAGGCTCTTGAGCGTCTGCAGGAAGGCCGCACCGGTGGCGCCGTCCACTACGCGGTGGTCGCAGCTGAGCGTTACTTTCATGATGTTGCCCACGGCCAGCTCACCGTTCTTCACTACGGCCGTCTGCTTGATGCCGCCCACGGCCAGGATGCAGGCATCCGGCGGGTTGATGATGGCCGTGAACTCGTCGATGCCGAACATGCCCAGGTTGGAGATGGTGAAGGTGCTGCCCTCCCACTCGGCGGGCTGCAGCTTCTTGCTCTTGGCCTTGCCGGCCAGCTCCTTCACCTCGGTGGCAATCTGCGACATGCCCTTACCGTCGGCGTTGCGCACCACCGGCACCAGCAGGCCCTCATCCACGGCTACGGCCACGCCGATATTCACGACTTTATTCTGGCGGATTTTGTCGCCCAGCCACGAGGAATTGACGGCCGGGTGCTGCTTGAGCGCCACGGCCGCCGCCTTGATAACGAGGTCGTTGAAGCTGAGCTTGACGGGCGAAAGCTCGTTGAGCTGGGTGCGCACTTCCATGGCCCGGTCCATCAGAATTTCCATCGTCAGATAGAAATGCGGGGCCGTAAACAGGCTTTCGGAGAGGCGGCGGGCAATTACCTTGCGCATCTGCGACACCGGCGTATCGGTGTAGGTGCCCTCGGCGGGCTGGCCAGCCGAAGCAGCCGGCGCGGCGGCTTTCGGGGCGGCCTGTTCGGGCAGCGCGGCCTTGATGTACTCGGACTGCGGGGCAGCCGCCGCCGGCGCCGAGGCAGCCGGAGCGGTAGCGGCCGGCGCAGCCTGGGCTGGCTGGGCTGAAGCGGTTACGTCCTCCAGATCGCGCGACACGATGCGGCCGTTTTCGCCCGAACCTTTGATGGTTGCCAGGTCGATGCCTTTATCCTTGGCAATGCTTTTGGCCAGCGGCGAAGCGAAAATGCGGCCACCGTTGGCGGTCGGCGCCGAGGCGGCTTGGCTGGTGCTTACGCTGCCCACCGGCTGGCCGGTGGCCTTGGCCTCGGCCCGGATTTCGGCGGGGCGCTCGGCGTTTTCGGTTTCCGAGCGCTCGGTGGCCGACTCGTCGGCGGCCGAAGCGCCGGCCGCGGCATCCTGGCCGCCGAGCAGGGCCTGCACGTCGGCGCCTTCTTCGCCAATGATGGCCAGCACGCCATCCACGGCCACGGCCTCGCCTTCTTTCGGGCCGATGTAGAGCAGGGTGCCGTCTTCGTAGTTATCCAGCTCCATGGTGGCCTTATCGGTTTCTACTTCGGCCAGCACATCGCCCGATTTCACCTTGTCACCTACCTTTTTCAGCCAAGCGGCAATGGTGCCCTCGGTCATAGTGTCGCTCATTTTGGGCATCCGGATAACCGTGGCCTTTTTGCCGTTGCCGGCCGGGGCCGCCGCGGCTTTAGGAGCCTCAGCCTTGGGAGCAGCCGAGGCAGCAGCCGGGGCCGGCGCGGCAGCTTCCGGCTTAGCGGCCGGAGCGGGCGCCTCGGCGGCCGGAGCATCTTCCGATTCGCCGGCTTCGAGCTGGGCGGTTTCGGCCTGGGCGTCTTTCAGCAGGGCCGTAATGTCCTCGCCTTCCTTGCCCACCACGGCCAGCAGGCCGTTTACTACCACGGCCTCGCCTTCCTTGGGGCCGACGTAGAGCAGGGTGCCATCCTCGTAGTTTTCGAGCTCCATGGTGGCCTTGTCGGTTTCCACCTCGGCCAGCACGTCGCCGGATTTTACTTTATCGCCTACTTTTTTGAGCCACGCCGCAATAACCCCTTCGGTCATTGTGTCGCTCATCTTGGGCATTTTTATGAGTTCGGCCATCTGCGTCGTCGTCGTTGAATAGAATAGGGCCAAAATTAGCCCGAATTTTCGGGGGAGCAAACCAAACCGCTCCGGCCGAACCAGCCGGCGCCGGGGCGAATTTTCGCCCCGGCAATTGCCGGCAGCCACTTTCCTGCCTGTTTTGGTTCACGCCGTGTTTTGCAGTGGGTGGCGCAGGGTGTCGCAGGGTCGTTCAACGGCCACCCCAAAACCCTGCGCCATCCGCCCCGGATCACTGCGTGAAATGGCAAAAGGCTTCAGCTACATGAAGGCCCGCATTCACCTATAAAGCGCCCGGGTTAAGCCAGATGGCGCACGTCGAGGAAATTGCGCACCGTGAACAGCGAGCCGGTAAATTCCAGCTCGTAGAGGCCCAGGTTGTGGTGCTCGAAGTTTTCCATCTGGCTGAGCGGGTAGTGCAGCAGCTGGCACAGCAGCACCCGCATGGCCCGGCCGTGCATGCACACGAGCACCGTCTGCTCGTGGGGCCGGCCGGTGAGCAGCTCGATAAACGGGCGCTGCCGGGTGGCTACTTCATCGGGACTTTCGCCGCCTTCGAGGGCCGTGGTTGTGTTGCCCGCGCGCCAGCTCTGGAGCACGCCGTGGTATTCCTCGTCTTCTTCGGGCGTGATGCGGGTGCCCTCGCGGGTGCCCCAGCCGATTTCGTTTAGAGCCCCGTGCGCCTCGTGCGGCAGGCCCAGGTCCAGGAAACCCGCCACCGACTCGTGGGTGCGGCGCAGCAGCGAAGTATATACCTTATCGAAGGGCACGTGGCCGTAGGCGGCGAAAAAGCGCGCCGCCTGCCGCCGCCCGGCTTCATTGAGCGACGAGTCGACGCCGCTGCCCTGCACGATGCCGCGCACGTTGAAGTCGGTTTGGCCGTGCCGGATCAGGTATATTTTTTTGACGCTCACTTTCCCCCTAGTTTTGCGGTTTACGCTTAAAGTGCTTCTAAAGCTACAAGCTTTCGGCTATAAGCTGCAAGCTACTTGAACGGGCTTGCAGCTTGTGGCTTGTCGCTTGAAGCTTAAAAATTCTTTCCTGCTCCCGATGACTCTCGACCAACTCAACCACTGGGTAAGCACCCGCCCCACCCTGGCCGACGCGCTCGGCATCGAGCTAACGGCTTTCACGGAGGACTACCTCGAAGGCCGCATGCCGGTTGATGGCCGCACCCACCAGCCGATGGGCCTGCTGCACGGCGGCGCCTCGGTGGCGCTGGCCGAAACGCTCGGCAGCATTGCCGCCCACACCCGCCTGCCCGACCCCACCAAACAAGCCTGCGTGGGCCTCGAAATCAACGCCAACCACATTAAAGGCGTGCGCGACGGCCACGTCGTCGGTCGGGCCACGGCTCTGCACGTGGGCCGCCGCACCCAGGTCTGGGAAATCCGCATCACGCACGAGCAAACCGGCGCCCTGGTCTGCATCAGCCGCATTACCATGGCGGTGATTGATATCTAGTAGCGAGAAAAAGAACGTCATTCAGAGCATGTGGCGCATAGAGCCAGGGACGAAGAATCTCACGCGCTGATGTTACACGAGCCCTTTAACGTCAGCACGCGAGATTCTTCGTCCCTGGCTCTATGCGCCACATGCTCTGAATGACGCCCCCTTATACTTCTATCAACCCTCCCAGTCACCCCACTATGCTCCAAACCGTTGCCTGGAACCCTGATTTGCCGCCGGCCCAGCGGCTGCGGCGGCTGGTGGCGCTGGCCCTGAGCAGCGGCCGGCCGGTGGCGCTGTGGCGGCTGCCGGGCGAGGCGGCGGCCCGGCTGTGCCTGAGTTTGCGGGTGGAGGCGGCCTACGTGGGGTTGCCGCCGGCGCTGGAGGCCAGCGCCCCGGCCGGTTTCGCCTTTTTCCCCTTTCAGGATTCCGACCACAACCCGCCGCTGTTTCTGCCCGCCGACCTGTATTTCGACCTGGCCCGGCCCGACGAAGTGCGACTGAACGCGGCGGCCATCAGCCGGCTGCCCGAGCTGCGGCAGCGGTTTGCCGAGCTGTCCGACCCGGCCCCGCTGCCCTGGCACGTGCGGCCCCGCCACGCCCCGCGGCCTGCCACGCAGCCCGAATACGAGGCGCTGGTGCAGGCCGGAGTGGACGCCATGCGGGCCGGCACGGTGCAGAAAGTGGTGTCGAGTCGGGCCGTGCACCGGGCGCTGCCCGATGGGTTCGATGCGCTGCGGGCCTTCGAGCAGCTGCAGGCACGTTACCCCACGGCATTCGTGTCGCTGGTGAGTGCGCCGGGCGCCGGTACCTGGCTGGGGGCCACGCCCGAGGTGCTGGCCGAGGTGGGCGAAGACCAGGTATTCCGCACCATGGCGCTGGCCGGCACTCAGCCGCTGCTGCCGGGCCACGCCCCTAGCGAGGCTATCTGGCGGCAGAAGGAAATTGAGGAGCAGGCGCTGGTGGCGCGCTACATCGTGAACTGTTTCAAGCAAGTGCGGCTGCGCGAGTACCACGAAACCGGTCCGCGCACCGTGGCCGCCGGCGACGTGCTGCACCTGCGCACCGATTTTGCGGTGGATTTGCGCAACGTGCCCTTCGCTACGCTGGGCACCGATATGCTGCGGCTGCTGCACCCCACTTCGGCCGTCAGCGGCATGCCCCGGCAGGCCGCCCTCGACTTCATCAAGCAGCACGAGGGCTACGACCGGGCCTACTACGCCGGTTTCCTGGGCCCCGTAAACCTGCCCGAACCCGGCGCGGCCCGCCTCTACGTAAACCTGCGCTGCCTGCAACTACGCCCCGAGCAGGCCGTGCTCTACGCCGGCACCGGCCTCACCCCCGACTCCGACCCCGCCAAAGAGTGGCAGGAAACCGAGCTAAAACTCCGGACCATTGGGGCGGTTCTGGGTTAACCAGCACTTATTGAACTGTCATGCTAAGGTCACGAAGCATCTCGCTTGCTGATGTTGCCAAGCTTCCAAGCGAAAGAATTACTACTGCACGCGAGATGCTTCGTAGCCTCAGCATGACAGTTCTTTTCTATCCTTACCTAATCAAGTCCGTTCCCTGTGTCTACCCTGCAAGCCGTTCATAATATCCCCGAAATCTGCGCGCAGTTGGGCATTACCGATGTGGTGCTTTCGCCGGGCAGCCGGTGCGCGCCGCTGACCATTGCCTTTGCGCGCCACCCGGCCATTACGGTGCGCACGGTGCCCGATGAGCGGGCCGCCGCCTTTATCGGCTTGGGGCTGGCCCAGGCCCAGCGGCGGGCGGTGGCGCTGGTGTGCACCTCGGGCACGGCCGGCCTCAACTATGCCCCGGCCGTGGCGGAGGCATTTTTCCAGCAGATTCCGCTGGTGGTATTCACCGCCGACCGCCCCCCGGAATGGATTGACCAGCTCGACGGCCAGACCATCCGCCAGACCGACCTCTATGGCCGCCACGCCAAGGGCTCGTTCACTTTCCCCGCTGACACCAGCCACCCCGACGCCGAGTGGCACGCGGCGCGCCTCGTGAGTGAGGCCATCAACCTGGCCGAGCAGTTTCCGGCCGGGCCGGTGCAGGTGAATATTCCGCTGCGGGAGCCCTTCTACCCCAAGCCCGGCGAGGAGTTGGCGTTTGGGACGGTGAAGGTGACGCGCGAGCTGCCCGGCCGTCCCCAGCTGCCCGCCGCCGCGCTCCAGGAGTTGCGCGAAACCCTGCGCGATACCGGCCGAATGCTGGTGGTGAGCGGCCAGCACCCGGCCGAGGCGCCGTTGCGGTTGGCGCTGCGCCAGTTTGCCACCGCCTGGCAGGTGCCGGTAGTCGGCGACCTGATTGCCAACCTGCACCAGCCCGCCGCCACCGGCCACAACCAGCACCCGCGTTTTGTGGGCCGGCAGGATGTGTTTCTGGCGGTGCCCGAGCCGGGCCTGAAGGAGGCGCTGCGGCCCGAGCTGCTCATCACTTTCGGCCAGTCGCTTATTTCCAAGGCCCTCAAGCTTTTTCTGCGCCAGCACCGCCCGGCCCAACACTGGCACATCCAGGCGGCCGGCCCGGTGGCCGACACGTTCCAGTCGCTCACCCAGGTTATCCGCATGGAGCCGGCTGATTTCTTTGCCGCGCTTAGCGCTAAGCGTGAAGATGCTGACAAACTGCATGATGATGCGGCCTTTGCTGCCGGGCCAACCGGGCCGAACCGCAACGTGCTGCCCGCCGACGCCACCCGCGTGGCGCCGCGGCCCCGCCTGAGCTGGCCCGCGCCGACTGAGGCTGACACCGCTAAAACCTCTTACCTGCGGCCCTGGCTGGCGGCCGAGAACTGGGCCGGCGGCTTGCTGGCGGGCTTTATGCAGCAGCCCGAGCCGCCCTTCAACGAGTTCACCACCATCTTCCGGGCCCTGCAGCAGCTGCCCGACGGCGCGGCGCTGCACCTGGCCAACAGCATGGCCGTGCGCTACGCCAACATTCTGGGGTTGCCGGCCGGGCACGGGGCCGAGGTGTTTGCCAACCGCGGCACCAGCGGCATCGACGGATGCACGAGCACGGCCGTGGGTGCGGCCTTGGCCCAGCCCGACCGGCCGGTGGTGCTGCTCACCGGCGACGTGGCCTTTTTCTACGACCGCAACGCGTTCTGGCACAACTACCCCACGCCCAACCTGCGCGTTATTCTGCTTAACAACCACGCGGGCGGCATCTTCCGCATCATTGATGGGCCGCGCCAGCAGCCCGAGCTGGAGGAGTTCTTCGAGACGCGCCAGACGCTGACGGCCGCCAATACGGCGCGCGATTTTGGGTTGCGCTACTTCCCGGTTTCAACTTTTGCTGAACTAGATGCCGCCTTGCCGGTTTTCTTTGCAGCGGAAGGCGGCGCGGCCCTGCTCGAAGTCTTCACCGACTCGAAAACCAACGCCGCGTTTTTTGAGCAGTACCGTACCTTCGTCCGCACCTCATTGTAGAACCGCTTCCGCGCCCATCAGCGAAGGCAAAACCTCTCTTATATGTCAGAAAAAATTGACTGGACCCCCATCAAGGAGTTCAAGGAAATCCTGTTCACCCAGCACGGGGGCATCGCCAAAATCAGCATCAACCGGCCCGAGGTGCACAACGCCTTCACCCCACTCACGGTGCAGGAAATGATTGAGGCCATGCACATCTGCCGCGACCGGACCGATATCGGCGTGGTGGTGTTCAGCGGCGAGGGCGGCAAGGCCTTCTGCTCGGGCGGCGACCAGAGCGTGCGCGGCCACGGCGGCTACGTGGGCGAGGACGCCGTGCCCCGCCTCAACGTGCTCGATCTGCAGAAGCTGATTCGGTCCTTGCCCAAGCCCGTAATTGCCATGGTGGCCGGCTGGGCCATCGGCGGCGGCCACGTGCTGCACGTCGTCTGCGACCTGACCATTGCCGCCGAAAACGCCCGTTTCGGCCAGACCGGCCCCAAGGTGGGCTCGTTCGATGGCGGTTTCGGCGCCTCGTACCTGGCGCGCGTGGTGGGCCAGAAGAAGGCCCGCGAAATCTGGTTCCTCTGCGACCAGTACGACGCCCAGGAAGCCCTCGACATGGGCCTGGTAAACAAAGTAGTGCCCCTCGATAAGCTCGAAGAAACTACCGTCGCCTGGTGCAACAAAATTCTGCAGCGCAGCCCGCTGGCGCTGCGCATGCTCAAGTCGAGCCTCAACGCCGAGCTCGATGGGCAGGCCGGTATTCAGGAGCTGGCCGGCAATGCCACGCTGCTCTACTACCTCTCGGAGGAAGCCAAAGAGGGTCGCAACGCCTTCGTAGAGAAGCGCCAGCCTGACTTCGACAAGTACCCCAAGTTCCCGTAACGGCTGCGGGCGCTGCCCGGCCTCGGGCGCCTTGGTTCAGCCTGAAAAACGTCCGTTGCTTCTGCCATTCCGGCCGGGGCGGCGGACGTTTTCTTGTGCCTGCACATTTGACTTATGGGCATTACGTGACCCTGGATGTTATCTGGAAAAATTCCTTTGGCAACCAGTTTGCCAGGCAGCGCGAAGAAGTTGACAATCTGGACTAAAGCAGTTGCGCCACTTTCAGAATTCGGGCGGATTGGGTGCAGAATAGCGGAGTATTTCGACAAATGCAGGCGGGGCTACGTAGCAGAAATACTACGTTTTTATCGACCCATTATCGTTTCCGATGGAACAGAAAAACCCCTACCCCCGCTTTTTCCTGATGCTGGCCGTGTCGTTCGTGGTGATGTACATCGTGATGTACCTCAATATTTACGAACTCGACCACGTCTATTTCAGTCTCACGCGCTTTTACATGACGATTCTGATGATTACGCCGATGGCGCTCATCATGCTGCTGTTTATGCAGCACATGTACAAAAACGGGCGCCGCAACGGGCTCATCATTGCGGGCAGCATTTCGGTGTTTATTGCCGCGCTGCTCATGGTCCGCTCGCAGACCTTCGTGAACGATACGCGCTGGATGAAGGCCATGATTCCGCACCACTCCATCGCCATTATGGTAAGCAAGCGGGCCGACATCCGCGACCCCGAGGTGCGGCAGCTGGCCGACAGCATTATTGCGGCGCAAGAGCGCGAAATCGGGCAGATGAAAACGATGATCCGGCGGCTGGAGAAGTAAGGTTGGCGCCCTATGGCTACGGGCCGCCGGCGTTCCGTAGCAGGCTAAAAGATGGAACCCAGCCCGCGGCAGGCCTCGCACCAGCTATAGAAGCTGCGCATCCGCTCGTCGTGGCGCTCCTGCCGGCGCCGGCGGCGGGCCTCGCGCAGGTGCCGGGCCGATTCGCGCATGTGCGACAGGCGGTGGCGAACAGTGATGTAGCGGCGAAAAACAAACGTTTTGGCCAGCACAAACGGACTGGTAGCGGCTGGAGCAGACATGGCAGTGGGCGTTGGTGAATACCTTAATTTACGAAATCGGCGGGGTATTTCCAAGCCGATGTTGTTCTTTAGCCGCCACCAGGGCGGCTGCAAACGGGGCCGGCAAGTTGAAAACAGGACGGATTTCCAGCCGTATTATTGCCACATCCTCCCCGCTGATATCCCCCCTTATCTGGTTCAACCAGCCCTTGCTGATGCTGGCCGACTCTTTCCTAACCTCGCCTTTTCGGGCTTTACACGCGATGCACGTCCCTCCTCCCTCCTCTCAGCCCTCAATAATGCCCGCCAACCGGCTGCCCGATTCGCTGCTGCTCAACGGCCGCGAGTTCCGCTACGCCGACATTCAGCAGTACCCCGCCCTGGCCCCAGCCGAGTTGAACGGCTACGAGGCCCGGGTGCTGGATTTTGTGCGCGAATGGCTGAACGGAGTCCAGGAGTTCAGCCTCACCACCTCGGGCTCGACGGGTCCGCCCCAGCCGGTGCATTTCCGGCGCCGGCAGCTCGAAGCCTCGGCCCGCCGCACCGGCGACTACTTCGACCTGGGCCCCGGCGAGCGGCTGCTGGTGTGCCTGAACTGCGAGTACGTGGGCGGGCTGATGATGCTGGTGCGCGGCCTGGAGCGGCGCATGCACCTAACCATTGTGGAGCCCCAGGCCGACCCGCTGGCGCTGGTTTCGCCCGAGGCCATGTTCGATTTTGCCTCCTTCGTGCCGCTGCAGCTGCGGGCGGTGCTGGCGGCCGGCGGGGCCCCGCGCCTCAGCCAGATGCGCGCCATTCTGGTGGGCGGCGCGCCGGTAGATGCCGGTCTGGCGCACGAAATCGGGGAGCTGACGGTGCCGGTGTACCTGACTTACGGCATGACGGAAACGGCCTCCCACATTGCCCTGCGCCGCCTCAATGGCCCCCAGGCCGGCCCCGTCTACCAGGTGCTGCCCGGCATTGCGGTGGGCCAGGACGCGCGCGGCTGCCTCACGGTGCGCGCCGACGTCACCAATGACGAGCTCATCACCACCAACGACCTCATCCGCCTGGCCCCCGACGCCCGCAGCTTTGAGTGGCTGGGCCGGGCCGACTTCGTGATAAACAGCGGCGGCGTGAAAGTGCCGGCCGAGAAGGTGGAGCGGGCGCTGGAACTGGCGTTGATGGAGCTGGGCCTGAACCGCCGCGCCTTTGTGGCCGGCCGCCCCGATGCGCGCCTGGGCCAGCAGGTAACGGCCTTTATTGAGGGCGAGCCGTTGCCAGAAGCCGGCCAACAGCAGCTACAGCAACTGCTGGCCCAGGGCCTGGGCCGCTACGAGGCGCCCCGGCAGCTGGTCTTCGTTCCCGAATTCCAGACCACCGCCTCCGGCAAGCTCGACCGCAACGCAACGCTTGGCAGTGTGCCGATTAATGAGTGAGTTGATGAAGTGTTCTGTCATCCTGAGCGCAGCGAAGGACCTTATCCACTAGCACGGCTGATACAACAGTTCGTCTTAGCAGGATAAGGTCCTTCGCTGCGCTCAAGATGACAGGACGGTTCTCTCATTCCCCAACCACTCACTGCCAATCCTTATCGAGCAGCCGTTCGTGGCCGCGGACTACTTTATATAAGTCGCCGAGAAAGAGCTTGGCGCGGGCAAAGAAGATGTAGCCGCTGATTTCATCCTTGGGCTGCTGACCGGAGGCGAAAATCTGCCGGTAGCCGGTGCCGGCCCCGATGCCCACCCAGCGAAAAATGCGGTAGTGCGCCGCCACCGAGGGCTCGACCAGGTACAGCACCCGCCGGCTGCTGCGCTCGTTGTGGCCGTCGGGGAAAAAGACCCGGGTGTAGTAGTAACCCACGCCGGCCTGCAGCGGCGTGCTCAGCTCCCAGCGCCGGTTGCCGATGAACACATACTCGCCGTAGCCGGCCACGTAGCGGAAGCGCACCTCGTCGCGGGTGCCGGGCGGCAGGCCTTCGGGCAGGGCCTGGCGGGTGAGCAGCCCGCCCGACAGACGGTACACGCCCAGGCCGGCCCGCCACCGCCCGCGCCACTCCACCCCGCCGCGCAGCCCATTAATGCCCACTACTTTGCCGTTGATGATGGAGAAGCGCTGGTCAATCTGGAACACGGCCCGGCGGTGGCTCTGGCGCACAAAGCCGGTGTCGGGGGGCGCGGGAGTTCCGGCCCGGGCCGGCCGGCCGGCTGATATTCCGGCCCACAGCAGGCACCCGGCAAAAACAAAGCGGACTTTCACAGCCTAACGATACGGCGCAGGCGGGGCGCTGGTTGGCCGCCCGGCGTCACGGCTCACCCCGCCAAGTAGGTGTTTCACTGCCCCGCGGCTCCGGTTCACCCTTAAGCAGGTAGGGTTCAAGGCTTCCGATGAGCATCATTATGCAGTAGATTTCAGCCATTAGCAACTCACCACCTCACCTATCCAGCCACTCCTTGAAGGTGCTGACTTTTTCGCGGCTGACCAGCACCGTGTCGTTGTCGGGCGGGGCGGGCTGGAGGATGGTTTGCAGGCGCGAGTTGGTGTAGTGGATGATGTCGCGGATGGCGGTGGCGCGGGCCAGGTAGGCGCGGTTGAGGCGGAAGAACTCGCGCGGGTCGAGCAGGCTTTCGAGCTGCTCCAGGGTGTAGTCGACCACCAGCCGGCGGCCCTCGTGGGTGTGGAGCAGGGTGGCTTTTTCGAGGCTGGCGAAGTAGGCAATGTCCTCGACCGGCACGGCCTTGAGGTGCTCGCCCACCCGCACCACAAAGCGCGACTTGTACTCGCGGGCCGGCTGCCGCACTTGCTCCAGCACCTGGGCCAGCAGCGCCACATCGAACGCCGGGGCCGCTGCCGGCGAGGCCGTTTCGCGGCGCTGCACCAGCTTTTGCAGGGCCGCGGTCAGCTCTTCGGGGTCAATTGGTTTGAGCAGGTAGTCGATGCTGTTCACCTTGAAGGCCCGCAGCGCGTACTTGTCGTAGGCCGTGGTGAAAATGACGGGGCAGCGGATTTCCAGCCGCTCGAACAGCTCGAAGCTCAGCCCATCGGCCAGGTGAATATCGAGCAGCAGCACGTCGGGCGCGGGGCCGGGGGCCCGCAGCAGGGCTTCGGCCTCGGCCACCGATTCGGCGGTGCCCACGACTTCCACCGGCATCGGCTGTTGCGCCAGCAGCCCGGCCAGGCGCTTAGCGGCCAGCGGCTCGTCTTCGATAATCAGGGCGCGGAGCGGGACAGCAGGTATCATTTCAGGCGGAAGTTGGGCAAGGATCAAATGAATATGTGCTACCGCAGCTCCAGCACCGGCAGCGCCACGGCAAACTCCGTTTCCGAATCGGTAATGAGCACGGGGCGGGGCGTGAGGAAGGCGTAGCGGGCCTGTAGGTTGGCAAGGCCCAGGCCCGTCGATTCGCCCTCGGCCAGGCGGCGCGGGCGGCGCGAATTGCGCACGACCAGCTGGCGCGTGGCCGCATCGAACTCGATGACGAGGCGCAGCGGATTGTGGCGGGAGGTGGCGTTGTGCTTGAGGGCGTTTTCAAGTAGCAGCTGCAACGCCAGCGGGGGCACCAGCAGTTCTTGTAGCTCGGCAGCCGGGGACAGGCGCATTTCCACCTGCATGCCCTCGCCGAGGCGGGTGCGCTGCAGAAACAGGTAGCTTTCGGCGAAGGCCAGCTCTTCGGTTAGCGGTACCAGTTCCTGATTCTGGTGGTCGAGCACGTAGCGGTACACCTGGCTGAGCTGGCGGATGAAACGGCTGGCGCGGGCCGGGTCGCGCTCCTCCTCGACCAGCGAGGTGAGGGCGTTGAGCGAGTTGAACAGGAAGTGCGGGTCGAGCTGCCGGCGCAGCGAATCGGCCTGGGCGCGGGCGTTTTCGGTTTGCAGCCGCTCGGCCCGGATGGCGGTTTCGCGCCAGCCCATCAGAAACGCCCGGCTGTGCAGAAACAGCGACACAAACAGCGTAATCAGCAGCGGTATTACGAACGGCCGCCAGGTAAGCGAGCTAAGCGGGCGGTGGTGGTAGAGCACCCGGAAGCTGCCATCAACCAGCAGAATCACGAGCAGCGACATCACCAGCGAGAAAGCCAGCGTGAGCAGAAACCGCCGGATGGGGTGCTGGGTCCAGTCGAGGTAGCGCCCCAGCCACTCGGCCGGGTAGCCATTGGCCAGCCACAGCCCGCTGGTATAGAAGAAATTGTAGCCGAACGTCACCAGGAAATCCTCACTCCAAACCGGCCCGCCACCGTTGAAAATCAGCGCCAGCCCAAACGACACCACCGTCATCAGCCCCAGCCCTTTCCACACGTTGCGGTGGGGGTAAAACCGGCAGATACTCCGCTTGGCGCCGGAAGCCGGCAAGTCGGCCGCCGGGGCAGCTAGTGCAGAAACAAAGGCGGATTTCACGAGCGAGGCCTGAGAAAAATGGAGGTCGGAAGGTATCAAAACTACACGAATGCCGCACCGCAAGGCGTGGAGTTGGCCGAGGGGCCGCAGCCGAAAAGCCGTGGCCCCGACCGTGGCAGCTTACTTAACAGCGGCCGTTTCATACTTTTTCAGGCGGCCCTTCAGCTGGCCTTCGCCCCAGTTGGGCGACAGGCTGGTAGCGGGCCGAAAGGCGGCGTAGCGCGCCTGGGCCTGCAGGTACAGGGGCTTGGCCGCCTCGGCCCCGCCGCCGAACATGGCGGGCGTGTAGTACACGTTGTTGGCCTGCACGAGGTAGGCGCGGGGGTTGGCGGGGTTGAGCTTGATGGCCTGGGCCACGGCCTCGTTCACCAGGCCCGAGTATTTCAGGCCCCGCAGCATGGGCGAAATGCCCATCCGGGCCTGGTAGATGTAGGCCTGCAACACGAGTAGCTCCGACTCGTCGGCCCCGGCCAGCTTGCGGGCCTGCGCCAGAGCAGCCTCGGCTTGGTCGAGGGTTTTGTCCTTGGCGCCACCGTCTTCCTGGCTCTGGAACACGTTGATGAGCAGCGCGTAGGCCTGGTAGTAGCGGGGCAGCCAATTCTGGGGTTTCACGGCGGCGGCCCGCTCCATTTTGGCGGCGCTGGCCCGCAGTGTGGCCGGGTCGCCGGTGTTCAGCAACTCGGCAATAGCGGCCGCCATCAGGGTAGTGTAGGCGTCGGCCGGGGCGGCAGCGGCCGCAGCCGGGGCGGCGCCCGAAATAGCCGGCTGTTGGGCCAGCGCGGCGAAAGAAGCGGCAAGCAGGGCCAGGGTGAGCAGGGGCTTTTTCATAACTGAAAGACAGTTAGGGGTTGAAAAGGAAGTTGCTGGCGGTCTGATGATTCAAAGGTGCCCACCGCCGGCCGCTGCTGAAAATTGCCGTTGACGAAGCGTCAGATAAGCCGGATGAAGCGTCGGGTTTAGTTGACAGTCATTAATAGGCGAACGTCATTCAGAGCGCAGCGAAGAATCTCGCGTGCTGACGTTGCCATAGTAACTCAACGTCAGCACGCGAGATTCTTCGCTGCGCTCTGAATGACGTTCGCGCACTGCCGACTGTCAACTGACCGCTGGAAACTACCTTTGCCCTCATGCCCGTCACCACCTGGACCCTTAAGCCCTTCGCCGACCTGACCACCACCGAGCTGTACACGCTGCTGCAGCTGCGCTCCGAAGTGTTTGTGGTGGAGCAAACCTGCCCGTTTCAGGACATCGACGGGCTCGACCAGGCCGCCTGGCACCTACTGGGCCACGCGCCCGACGGCGGCGAGCTGGCCGCTTATGCCCGGCTGTTCGGGCCCGGCATATCGTACCCCGAGGCCAGCATTGGGCGGGTGGTGAGCAGCCCGCGCCACCGCCGCACCGGCGTGGGCCGCGAGCTGCTGGCCGAGGCCATCGGGGGCATAGCGCGGCTGTTCGGCCCGCAACCCATCCAGATTGGGGCCCAGCTGTACCTGCAGAAGTTCTACGAAAGCTTCGGCTTCCGGCAGGTGGGCGAAGGGTATCTGGAGGACGATATTCCGCACATCCACATGGTGCGGCAGGCGTAGCCCCGGAGCCGCTGACCGGCCGTGCGGCCGGGCCCTTTTTTCCGCAAAAGTACCGCCCCAAACTGCACCACGGCCGGCCGGTTGTATATTCGCCGGGCGGCCCGCCGGCGTTGGTGCGGGCTGCGTATCCCTCGTTCTGCCTTCCCCCTCGCCCATGCCCACCGCTGCCTCCCCGATTGATTACCATCAGTTATTCCGGGCCCTGCCCGACAACTTTCTGCTCATCGGGCCCGACGCCGACGCCACCATCCTCGACAATACCGACAGCCACGTAGCCGCGTCGCTTACACCGCGCGAACAGGCCGTGGGCAAGCCGTTTTTCGAGGCCTACCCGGCCACCGATGCCGAGTCGGCCCGCATTATCCGCGAGTCGCACGAGCACGTGCGCCGCCACTTAGCGCCGCATACCATGCCCCTGATTCGCTACGACCTGGCGCACACCGCCGGGCAGGGCGACCTGCAGGAGCTGTACTGGGAGGCCACGCACTTTCCGGTGCTCGACGCCGAAGGCCGGCTGGCCTATATTCTGCAGCGCACCCACGACGTAACCGAGCGCCACCACGCCGAGCGGCGGGCCGCCGAGGCCCAGCGGGCGCTCAACGAAACCCAGAACCGGATGCGCTTCGTGCTCGACTCGCTGCCCATTCTGGTCTGGACGGCCCGGCCCGACGGGATGCGCGACTACTTCAACCCCCGCTGGCTGGAGTTTACAGGCCGCCCGCCCGAAGCCGGCCTGGGCGACGGCTGGCGCGAGGAAATCCATCCGGACGACTGCGCGAAGCTGGACCAGGCCTGGCAGCAGGCCAGCGCCACCGGCCAGGCCTACCAGGTGGAGTACCGCCTGCGCCGCCACGACGGCCAGTACCGCTGGCTGCTGATGCGGGCCCTGCCGCGCCACGACGAGCACGGCCAGCTTACCATGTGGATTGGTGCCGGCACCGACATCCACGACCAGAAGCTGCTGGTGCAGGAGCTGCTCGAAGCCAACGAGCAGCAGGCCGCCCTCTCCGACCAGGCGTACCTGGCCCAGGCCGAAGCCCAGCGCCAGCGCGAAACGCTTTATAACCTGTTTATGGAGGCGCCGGCCCTGATTTCCATTGCCCGCGGCCCCGAGCACCGCCACGAGTTCGTCAATACGCTGTACCAGCAGCTGTTTCCGGGCCGCGAGCTACTGGGCCGCACCGTGGCCGAAGTGGTGCCCGAAGCCGAAAGCCAGGGTTTTATTGCCCTGCTCGACCACGTATACCAGACCGGCGAGCCCTACTACGGCTCCGAAGTGGTGTTCCGCATAACCGACCCTGAAACCGGCCAAAGCCGCGAGCAGTTCTTCAACATCACCTACCAGCCCCTGCGCGAAACCGGCCGGATTGTGGGCATTTCGCACTTCGCCTACAACGTAACCGAGCTGGTGCTGGCCCGCCAGGCCCTCGAAAACCCCGGTTTCGATGCGTAACCATCTCCGTTTCGCCCCCGCTTCCGGTACGCTGTTTTCCTTTTTCCGCCAATGGAGCTGACCAACCTCGATTTCCAGCAGGCCCGCATCAAGCAGGTGCTGTTTAAGTCGCGGCTGCGCTCCGTGCTCTACGGCGTGCGCGAGCCCGACGACAGCCTGTTTGCCATCCGCGAAAACCCGCTGGGGCAGTGGCTCTACGCCGTTATTCAGCCCCAGTACGGCAGCACCAGCCAGTTTTTGCGCCTCGAACGGGAGTTGCAGCAGATGCTGCTGACGGGCCAGAGCCTCGTGCGCCAGTACCAGCGCGGCCAGCTCGAAGAGTCGCGCGCGGGCCTCGAACGCCTCGACGCCCACGCCGCCCGCATCGAAACGCTGCTGCTGGAGCTGGAGCAGGCCGTGTAAGCGGCAGCCTGTGGCGGGTCTTGTATCGGAATGAAAACACCGGCGGCCAGTGGCCTGCTGATGTAGCGTGAACTTTGTAGTTCGCGCGACTGAACGGCGGAACAAGTGAACAAGTGTCGACCAGCTACGCGAACTACAAAGTTCGCGCTACAACCCGAGAACTGCAGTAGCTTAGCTCCATGAAGCTCTTCTCTCTGTTGCTGCTGCCGGCACTCGGGCTGTTGTCCCTGGCGGCCTCTCCCCCCAACTCCCTCCAGCTGCCCAAGCCCGTGCGCCGGGCGATGGCCCAGGTGCGCCCCGACGCCATGCGCGCCCACGTAGCCTACCTGGCCGACGACCGGCTGCTGGGCCGCAAGCCCGGCACGCCCGGCTACCAGCTGGCCGTCGATTATGTGGTGGCCCAGCTGAAGAAGCGGGGCGTGGAGCCGGCCGGCGAAAACGGCGGCTTCACGCAGCGCGTGCGCCTGCGCCGCGCCACGGTGCGGCCGGGCGCCAGCGTCAGTTACCAGTCGGGCACCGGTGCGGCCGGGTTGCCGCTCGATGCCCTCCATCTGCTGCCCCACCCCGAGCAGCCCACCGCCCAGCTGCCCGCCACCGGCCTCGTGTTTGCGGGCTACGGCATCTCGGCTCCCGCCGAAAACTACGACGACTACCAAGGCCTCGATGTCCGCGGCAAGGTGGTAGTGGTGCTACGCGGCGCCCCGCCGGCCTTCCCCAGCACCGTGGCCGCCGCCAGCCAGGACCAGACCCAGCTCGTGCGCACGGCCGCGGTCCACGGCGCGGTGGGTGTGCTGTTTGCCACGCTGCGGCCCGCGGTGGGCAACCCGGCCCGGCTGCTTTCCACCACCAGCGTGCTCGGGGCCGATGGCAAAGTGGCCGCCGCCCGCGGCTTCGTGAGCGGGCCCGCCGGGGTGGCCCTTACCGGCACGCTCTCGGCCGCCGGCCTGCAAACCCTGCTGCGCGCCGCCGCCTCCGACACGGCCCAGGTGATGCAGCGCCTGCGGGCCAGTCAGCCGGCCCCGCTAGCGCTGCCCGGCACGCTTTCGGCCCGCTGGGAATCGGCTTACCAGGATTTCGACTCCTACAACGTGGTGGGCAAAATCACGGGCTCCGACCCTAAGCTGCGCGATGAATACGTGGTGCACTCGGCCCACCTCGACCACCTGGGCGTGGGCGCGCCCGTGCGCGGCGACTCCATCTACAACGGCGCCCACGACAACGCCACGGGCGTGGCCTCGGTGCTCGAAATTGCCGGCATCTATTCGCAGCTCAAGCAGAAACCCGCCCGCAGCATCCTGCTGGTGCTGCAAACCGGCGAGGAGCTGGGGTTGCTGGGCTCGGCCTATTTCGCGGCCCGGCCCACCGTACCCGGCACCAGCCTCGTGGCCAACGTCAATACCGACATGCCCACCCTCATTGCCCCGCTGCTGTCGGTGGTGCCGCTGGGGGCCCAGCACTCCACGCTGGCCGCGCCGGTGGCCCAGGCGGCAGCGTATTTGGGTTTATCAGTGGAAGAAGACCCCGAGCCCGAGCAGAACCGCTTCATCCGCTCCGACCAGTACAGCTTCGTGGCCCAGGGCATTCCGGCGCTGCACCTCAAGTACGGTAACCGCACGCCCGACGGCCGCAACAACCTCAGCGAGCAGGTGAAACAGTGGCGCGCCCTCACCTACCACAAGCCCCAGGACGACATGAGCGGCACCTTCGATTTCGCGGCCGGCCGCACCTACGTGCAGCTCAACTTCCTGGTCGGCTACCTGGTGGCCCAGGCCCCCGAGCGCCCCCGCTGGAACCCCGGCGACTATTTCGGCCGGCAGTTCGGCGGGCAGAAATAACCGCCGTTTTCAGCCCCAGCGGGGCGGCATATCGGTAGAAAAACGAGTGGTAGCAAAGCAAGAGCCCCAGCGGGGCGACACCGACCGTTGAACGATTGGTGTCGCCCCGCTGGGGCTTTGATTTTCCTTACGGCTGTTTTGCTACCGATATGCCGCCCCTCCGGGGCTGAAATCAGTTTAAGACGCTGATTATTCAACGTAAAACGGCCTCGCCCACAATTTGGGCGAGGCCGTTTTGCATTAGACAGCGGGCTGTTACTTCGTGCCGTTGCCAGCCTGGCCAACCGATTTTTCGGTGCCGGCGGCGGGGGCGTTTTTCACGAACTTATCGAGCCAGCTGTTCATCTCCCAGAGCATGTGCAAAAGCGACTCTTTGGCCGTGTAGCCGTGGCTTTCGTAGGGCAGCAGCACCAGCCGGGTGCTGGCCCCAAAGCTCTTGAGGGCCGTGTAGTAGCGCTCCGACTGCATCGGGAAGGTGCCGGTGTTGTTGTCGGCCTCACCGTGGATGAGCAGCAGCGGCGTCTTCATTTTGTCGGCCTGCTGGAAGGGCGACATAGTGTTGTACACCTCCGGGGCCTACCAATAGGTGCGCTGCTCGTTCTGGAAACCGAAGGGCGTGAGCGTGCGGTTGTAGGCGCCGCTACGGGCAACGCCGGCCCGGAACAGCTTGCTGTGGGTGAGCAGATTGGCCGTCATGAACGCGCCGTAGGAGTGGCCGCCCACGCCCACGCGGTTGGCATCGACCACGCCGCGGCGCACGCCTTCCTCAATGGCGGCCTGGGCGCTCGAAACGAGCTGCTGCACGTAGGTGTCGTTGGGCTCCTTGTCGCCCTCGCCCACAATCGGGATGCTGGCATTGTCGAGCACGGCGTAGCCCATCGTCACGAAAGCGGCGGCGCCCCAGTAGCTGATGCGGTTGAACTGGTAGGGCGAGCCGTTGACCTGGCCGGCAGCGGCGGCACTCTTGAATTCGGCCGGGTAGGCCCACAAAAAGGTCGGCAGCGGACCGTCGGATTTCTTGTAGCCCGCGGGCAGGTACAGCATGGCCGTCAGCTCCACGCCATCGGCGCGCTTGTAGCGGATTTGCTCCTTCTGGATGCCTTTGAGCTGCGGGTAGGGGTGCGGGAAGTTGGTGACGCGCACCGGCGCGCTGCGCTTGGCCAGGTTGCGGATGTAGTAGTTCGGGTTTTCGTCGGGCTGCTCCTGGGTGGTCAGCAGCACGCGCTTTTTAGCGTCGAGCACCGCCACGGGCCGCTCGAAGCGCGGGGCCTGGGAGCGCCAGATTTCCTGGCTTTTGCCGGTTTTCAGGTTGAGCACGCTCACGAAGGGCCGGTCGCCGGTACTGGAAGCGCCCGTGCCGTTAATCATCAGCACCTCGCCGTTGGGCAGCAGGTTGAGCACCTCGCGGCCGTACTGGTTGCGGCGGGTGTCGGGCTGGCCGGGGTCGGAGTAGCGGTCCTCGTACGAGCGGTCGAACAGCGTGCGGGTCTGGCCGGTGCGCGGATTTACCACCTTGGTCAGGCTCTTGCGCGACTGCCACCACCGCTCGGAGGCCAGGGCCACGTCCTCGTCGCCCCAATCAAAGCCCCGAAAACGGTACTGCGCCGCGTAGATTTCCTTGGGCGAGCCGGCAAATGGCGCATCGAGGGCAAATACTTTGTCGCGGATATCGGCTTTCTTTTTGGGGTCGCCGCCGTCCTGGGCCTCGGTGTAGTACACGGTGGCCGGCACGTCGGTGCGCCAGGCGTAGTCGCGCGGGCCGGTGGGAGCACCGTCGGGGCTGTAGGGCACGTTTTCCTGGGCGGGCGTGTCGGCCAGCGTTTTCACCAGCGTGCCATCGATGTTGAACACATCGGTGCGAAGCGGGAAGCGGTACACGGGCACGAGGTAGGAAAACGGCGCGTGTACCGTTTCCGTCAGCACAAAGCGGCCATCGGGCGAGGCCTGCGCGCCGGTAATAATGCCGGGCTGGCCGATGGCTTTCGTTTGGCCATCGAGCCCCAGCCGCATTACCTGGGCCGTGGCGTAGTAGTTGAATTGCGCTTCGTCAGACGGGTTTTTGAGCAAATCCTGGTAGGTGGGCGCCTGGCCCGAGCGACCCAGATTCTGCTGCACCGTGGGCCCTTTGGGCACCCGGCCGGGGGCCGGGGCTGCCCCGCGACCGGCCGGCACGGCCCGCACAATAAAGCCCTGGCCGTCGGGCAGCCAGTTGTAGGGCGTGCCCAGCACGGCGTTCAGGGCCACGGTGCCCACGCGCCGGGCCGCGGCCGTGGCTACGTCGGCCACGTACAGCTCCAGTTGGGTGTCGGTGGTGTTGGTGAAGGCAATTTTGGTTTCATCGGGCGACCATTGCAGGTAGCTGAGCTGTGCCTCGGCGGGCAGGCCTGTAACGGCCGTTTCGGTACCGTTAGGCAGCTTTTTCAGCTTGAGGCCGGTCAGGTAAGAAGCCCGGCTGGGGCCGTTGGTGGCGGGGTTAAGCCGCACGCCCGCCAGCCGCAACTCGGGCTGCGACAGCTCGGCGATGGTAGGGTTGGCGGCGCGCTCCAGAATCACCATGTACTGGCCTTTCGAGTCCACGCTCACGCCGGGGGTAGGAGCCACGGTTACGAGGTCGGCCAGGGCCTTAGGAGGCGTCTGGTAGGTGGCGGCATCCTGGGCCAGCCCGGCGTGGGAGCCGAGCAGCAGGAGCCCAAACAGCAGTTTTTTCATAACGGATTCTTTTCGGATGGGAAGCGGTGAAGTTCGCTTAAAATGCGCGGAAAGCAAACCCCACCCCCGGCCCCTCCCCTCCGGGAGAGGGGTGCGTTCAATAAATCGTTAAACTCGCAGCTGGCACCCCTCTCCCGGAGGGGAGGGGCCGGGGGTGGGGTTGGCCGGGGTGGGCGTATGCAGAGCAGTACAGCTGGTTCCTCAAAACTGCCCCCAGGCGGCCAGTTCGCGGCGGTGCAGCGCGGCGGCGTAGGCCAGAATGGCGGCATCAGGGTGGGTGCCGAGGCGGATGCGGGTGCCCTGCTCGCGGGCGTAGGGGTTGCGCACCTCCCCTACCGTCTGCAGGGTTTGGAAGTGCTTTTCCAGGCCGGTCGTGGGGTCGTCCTCAACCAGCAGAATATACTGCCAGCCGCCGGGCGGCGCGGGCGGCTGCCAGAGCAGGTAGCTGCCGTTGAAGCTGTTGGCGGGCGGCAGGTTGCGGCGGCGGTTGTAGTAGTTGATGGCGCCGGCCTGGCCGTAGTTGCCCGCCAGGATGAGCGTGCGGCCCCGCGCCTGGGGCGGAAGCGCCGCGTAGGCGGCCCAGGTTTTATCGGCCAGTTCGCGCCAGCCCTGCATGTCGGCGTAGTCCTGGGGCAGCAGGTGGTTTTGGCCGTCTTCCCAGCGGAGCGCGCCCACCCGCTCGTAGCGCGCCCAGTGGGCCAGCATACCGTCGGGCGGCTCGATTGGGAACAGCAGCGGCAGCATCCGGAGGCTGAGGGCCAGAGGCAGCACCAGCAGCGCCGGTTTTAGCACCCACCCCAGGCGCGGCCAACTGCTGAGCCGCTGTTGCCACCACGCGGCCCCGGCGGCCAGCAGCAGCGGGTAGTAGCCCAGGGCGTAATAGTCTTTGCCGTGCAGTAGCGTAAGCAGAAGCAAACCAAACACGTACACCAGCCCCAGCACCCGGTAGGGCCGCAGCCGGCGGCTCAGCAGCAGCGCCAGCAGGCCGGGCACCCACACCCAGAGGCTCAGCGCATTCATCGTCAGCTGGCCCTGCCAGAACCCGGCTGCCGACACGTGCACCAGTTGGCTTTCGCGCAGCAGCGCCATATGGTGCAGCACCGGCAGCCCGTGCCCGATTTGCCAGGCCAGGTTGGGCAGCCACAACAGCAGCGCCAGCCCGACCGCCAGCCAGAAGTGCCGCGTCGCCAGCACCCGCCGTAGCGGCGTGAGCAGCAGGGCCAGCAGCAGCGCGGCAATAAAAAACAGGGCCGAATACTTGTTCAGCAGCGCCAGTCCCAGCACGGCCCCAATGGCGTACAGCCAGCGCGGGGCCGGCTGCTGTCCGTAGCAAATCAGGCAGTAGCCAACGGCCGTGAAGGCCAGCACCTCGAAGGCATTGGGCTGGAACAGAAAGTTGAGGCGGGCGTAGGCGCTCAGCAGGTAGCCCAGGCCGGCCAGCGCCACGGCCCAGGGCCCGCCGCCCAGCCGCTGCACGGCCCGGCCCACCAGGTAAATAGTGAGGCTGCCCCAAAGCAGGGGCCAGAACTTCACCCAAAACCAGCTGCCACCCAGCGCCAGCGTAAGCCAGCTTTGCAGGGCCGTGAGGGGCGGCACTTCGAGGTAGCCCCAGGCCAGATGCCGGCCGTAGTCGAGGTAGAGGTACTCGTCGCGGTGCAGCTCGTAGGCGCTGCTGGCCAGCCCGTAGCCGGTGGCAAACTTGAGCAGGGCCAGCAGCACCGGCAGCAGGCGGGGGCTTTTCATGCCTCAATATAGCCTGTTGCGGATACTTGCTACCAGTCGCGGGGCAGGCGGATGGCGGGCAGGTAGTCGCGCAGGCCGGCTGTATGCTGAAACAGGTGGATGAAGAGCAAGTGCTCGTTGTCGTACTCACACCACTGCTCGGCGTAGAAATCGGCCACCGCGAACAGCTGCAGCCGGAAGCTGTCTTCGCGCCGCTCGGCCAGCAGCCGGCCGTGCTCGGCCAGGTACGCCTGCTGGCGAAACATATTCAGCGCTTTGAATTCGGCGTATTTCATGGCGGGGCTGGCGGTGAGATGGTGAAATAGTGAGATGGTGAGTTTTATGTTTCGGGGGCCTACTGGCGCGAATGGTGTTGGTAAAACAATTTGCGCAATTAGGATTGCAGAACGTCAAACTCACTATTTCACCATCTCACCATTTCACCGCTGCTTACCTTCGCCCCATGAAGACGATTCGCTTTCCGCACCCGCTAGTTTTGCTGGTGGGCTTTATTTTGCTGGCCTGCGCGCTGAGCTACATCCTGCCGGCCGGCGTGTTCGAGCGCATCCCCGACGCCGCCACCGGCCGCGACGTGGTGGTGCCCGGCTCCTACCACCGCGTGCCGGCCACGCCCGTCAGCCCGTTGCAGGCCCTGGTCGATATTCCGAAGGGACTGGTGGACGCGGCCTCCGTAATTTTCCTGGTATTCCTGGCCGGCGGAGCGTTTACGGTCGTGGACCTGACGGGGGCCCTGCGCCGGGGCGTGGACTGGCTGCTGGAGAAGTTTCGGGGGCGCGAGGCGGTGGTCATTCCCATTATTTCGGTGCTGTTTGCCACGATGGGCGCGCTGGAAAACATGCAGGAGGAAATCGTGCCGCTGGTGCCGGTGCTGCTGATTCTGATGCGCCGCATCGGCTATCCGGTGGTTACGGCGGCGGCGGTCAGCATCGGCTCGGCGGCGGTGGGCTCGGCGTTTAGTCCGCTCAACCCCTTCCAGGTGGGCATTGCCCAGAAGCTGGCCCAGCTGCCGCTGCTCTCGGGCGGCGGCTTCCGGCTGGTATTCCTGCTGCTGGCCCTCGTTATCTGGATTGGCGGCACCGTGCGCTACGCCCAACGCCACCGCATAGCGCCTGAGACGACCGAAATAACAACAGTTGCCACAGGTAGCCAGAATGTTCCGAAAAGTATTGGCCTGCTAATATTGGTAGCTAGCGCCTTACTTTTCTATAGTTTTCTAGTGCCCTATTTCACGGAATCAGTTTTTCGTACAGAATTTAAGTTTGATATACCTACTGCCACCTCTTTTACTTTATTATTTCTTCTAGGCACGTACATTCTGCTGAAGGGAGTGAGCCGGGAAGCATTTGTACTGATTTTGCTGCTGGGTGGCTTCGCGTTTTTCGCTTACGGAGTGCTGGAACTGGGCTGGGATTTCGAGCAGATGGCCGCCCTGTTCTTCACCATGGGCGTGCTGGCCGGGCTGGTGGGCGGCCTCGGCCTCACCGGCACCGCCGAGGGCTTCATTGCCGGCTTCCGCGACATTGCCTTTTCGGCGCTGCTGATTGGTTTTGCCCGCGCCATTTTCGTGGTCCTGGAGCAGGGCCAGATTGTCGATACCATCGTCAACGCCCTTTCGGCCCCGCTGGCCGGCCTGCCGGCCTGGGTGGCGGCCATCGGCATGATGGGCGTGCACACGGCCCTGCACCTGCCCGTGCCCTCGGTCAGCGGCCAGGCCGTGCTGACGATGCCGCTACTGGTGCCCCTCTCCGATCTTATCGGCCTCTCGCGGCAGGTTACCGTGCTGGCTTACCAGTACGGCGCCGGCCTCTGCGAGCTGATAACGCCCACCAACGGCGCCTTAGTAGCCATCGTAGCGGCCTGCGGCGTGCGGTTTGACGAGTGGTGGCGCTTCGTGTTTCCGCTGTACCTGCTGCTGGTGGCCCTGGGCGTGGTGGCCGTGGTGGTGGGTATTGCGGTGGGAATTTAGCGCCTGACGTTACGCCTCACCCCCTAGCCCCCTCTCCTTGGGGAGAGGGGGAACTAGCTTGTAGTTTTAGAACTAGCGCAGCCATTGCTAAACTAGAAATCAGAAGCTAGTCCCCCTCTCCTTTTTCGGAGAGGGGGCTAGGGAGTGAGGCGCCCGCCAGAACGACCAGAAGCGTTACGCCTCCGCCAGCTCATCGGCCTCGAATACGCGCTGCACTTTGCGCTTTTTTTCCACCAGCTGAAACTGGAACGCATCGGCGCGCTCGTCAAAATACACGTCGGAGATGAGGCCCTGGTGGGCGGGCGGGGCGCTGGTTTTCACGGTGTCGCCGAAGCTGAAGGCGGGTTTGCGGTAGAGCTCCTTGAACAGCTCGGCGCTGACGTAGAACTGCTGCTCGTCGTAGCGCAGGATAATCCAGTCGTCGGTTTCGTCGATTTTCTCGAACACCTTGCCCAGCGGCTCCAGCCACTCGAAGGAGCGGCGGTTGGCGGGGTGGATGTAGGAGTAGCCGTATTCGGGCGTCCAGCCGTAGAGGCCGAACACCACGGGTTTGGGTCGGGGCACGGAATCGGAAGTTAAAAATGAAAGGCCAAGGGCCTGTATAACCACGGCTGGGGCCGGCGGGTTTCCGGCAAAGCTACGCGCCCCGGCGGGCCGGCCAGCAACTTTCCCCCAACCACGGCAGTAAAGAAGCACCGGCCGCCCCGCTTTCGGGGAGCGGCTTTTCCGATGTATTTATGCCAGTAATTGCCAATCCTTCTGCTGCTTTAGCCTCCGAGCCCACGCCCACCCTATGGGGCGGCATGGGCGCCCGGCCCCACGCCGGCGGCACCACGTTCCGGGTGTGGGCGCCGGCCGCCACCGCCGTATCCTTGGTGGGCCCGTTTAACGACTGGAATGCCACCTCGCACCCGCTGGCGGCCGAAGCCGACGGCTACTGGGCGGCCGATTTTGCCGACCTTGGCCCCGGCACCGAGTACAAATTCCACCTGACCACGGCCCACGGCGAGCTGACCAAAAACGACCCCTACGCCCGCCAGGTAACCCACTCGGCCGGCCACTCGGTGGTGTTCGACCCCAATTTCGACTGGGAAGATGACGCCTTTCAGATGCCGGCCTGGAACGAGCTGGTGATTTACGAGCTGCACATCGGCACCTTTTACGCGCCCGACCCGGAGCGGCCCGGCACCTTCTACGACGCCATCGAGAAGCTCGACTACCTGCGCGAGTTGGGCATTAATGCCGTGGAGATTATGCCCGCCGCGGCCTTCCCGGGCCGCCTGAGCTGGGGCTACAACCCCGCCCATCCGTTTGCCGTCGATGGCGACTATGGCGGGCCGGCGGGCTTTCAGGAGTTCATCAAGCAGGCCCACCGCCGCGGCATTGCCGTCATTCTGGACGTGGTCTACAACCATTTCGGACCCGGCGACCTGGATTTGTGGCAGTTTGACGGCTGGCAGGAAAACGACGGCGGCGGCATCTACTTCTACAACGACTGGCGCGCCGAAACGCCCTGGGGCCACAACCGCCCCGACTACGGCCGCGAAGGCGTGCGCCGCTACATCCGCGACAATGCCCTGATGTGGCTCGAAGACTACCGCCTCGACGGGCTGCGCTGCGACGCCATTGCCCACGTGCGCAACGTAAACGGCACCACCGACCCCGCCCACGACCTGCCCGACGGCTGGAGCCTGATGCGCTGGCTGAACGAGGAAGTGCGGGCCAAAATGCCCTGGAAAATCATGATTGCCGAGGATTTGCTCGGCGACGCCTACATCACCCGCGCCCCCGAAGACGGCGGCCAGGGTTTCTCCACGCAGTGGGACGCCCGCTTCGTGTACCCCATCCGCGACGCGCTGACCACGCCCGACGACGCCGACCGCAGCATGGCCGCCGTGGCCGAAGCCGTGCTGCACCGCTACAACCACGACTCGTTTCAGCGGGTAGTATACACCGAAAGCCACGACGAAGTGGCCAACGGCAAGGCCCGGGTGCCCGAAGAAATTATGCCTGGCGAAGCGGCCTCCTGGTTCCCGAAAAAACGCTCGACGCTGGGCGCGGCGCTGGTGCTCACGGTGCCCGGCATCCCGATGATTTTCCAGGGCCAGACCATGCTCACCGACGGCTCGTTCTCCGACGACCAGCCCCTCGACTGGGCCCGCGCCGACGAGCACGCCGGCCTCGTGCGCCTGTACCGCGACCTGATTGCGCTGCGCCGCAACCTGGCGGGCCGCACCCGCGGGCTGCTGGGCCAGCACGCCGAAGTGCACCACCTCAACGACGAGCAGAAGGTGCTGGCCTTCATCCGTCGCGACCAGGGCGGGCCCGCCGACACCACGGTGGTGCTGTGCAACTTCGCCGACCAGAGCCACGCCGCCTACCGCATCGGCCTGCCCCGCGCCGGCCGCTGGCACGTGCGCTTCAACTCCGACTGGCAGGGCTACGACCAGGAATTCGGCAACTTCGAAAGCGTGGATTGCGAGGCCGAAACCGGCATCTACGACGACCAGCCCTTCCACGGCAGCTTTGGTTTGGCGCCCTATTCGGTGCTTATCATCTCGCAGGAACCTTGATTTTTTAGCTGCAAGCTACAAGCTGCAAGCTGCAAGCCGCAAGCTGACGTTCAATATCAGCCTGCGGCTTGCAGCTTGTAGCTTGCAGCTCAATTTGCCGCTCAAACCCAAAGCTTGTAGCTTGCGGCTCGTAGCTTGTAGCTCAATGCTTGTAGCTCACTGAAAGCTTAAAATCCGTTGCCCATGCCCCTTTCTACCCCGCTTTCTGCCGCCGTTACAGCCACCGTCGCCGATACTCTGCTGGTGGAGGTGGCCTGGGAAGTCTGCAACCAGGTGGGCGGTATTTACACCGTTATCCGCAGCAAAGTGCCGGCTACCCGGCAGGTGTGGGGCGGGCAGTACTGCCTGCTGGGGCCCTACTTTCCGCAGCAGGCCCAGGGCGAGTTTGAGCCCTACGACGAGCAGCAGCTGGCTGCCTCGGCCTCCGACGACCCGTTTGCCGCCGCCGTGCGGGCCATGCGGGCGCTGGGCTACCAGGTGCAGCTGGGCACCTGGCTCGTGACGGGCCGCCCCCGCGTGGTGCTGATTGACCCGTTTCAGGCCTACGAGCGGCTCGACGCCATCAAGAGCAGCCTCTGGAACGACCACCACATTCCGACGCCCGCGGCCGACGATTTGCTGCACCAGGTGGTGGCGTTTGGCGAGCTGGCCAAGGTGTTTCTGCAGCTGCTGGCCGCCGAAACCGTGCCGCCGCGCCGGCTCATTGCCCACTTCCACGAGTGGATGACGGGCGTGGCCATTCCGGCGCTGCGCCGCGAGCAGGTGCCGGTGCATCTGGTGTTCACCACCCACGCCACGCTGCTGGGCCGCTACCTGGCCATGAACGACCCCAACTTCTACGACCACCTGATGCAGGTGGACTGGCAGGCGGAGGCCCGGCGCTTCAACATCGAGCCGGCCGTGACGATGGAGCGCGCCGCCGCCCACGGTGCCCACGTGTTCACGACGGTGAGCGAGCTGACGGTGCGCGAGTGCATCTATCTGCTCGACCGGATTCCGGACGCGGTGCTGCCCAACGGCCTCAACATCGAGCGGTTTGTGGCGCTGCACGAGTTCCAGAACCTGCACCAGCAGTACAAGGCCAAGATTCACGAGTTCGTGATGGCCCATTTCTTCCAGAGCTATTCCTTCGACCTCGACAAGACGCTTTACCTGTTCACGAGCGGGCGCTACGAGTACCACAACAAGGGCTTTGACCTCACGCTGGAAGCCCTGGCCCGGCTCAACTACCGGCTGCAGCAAAGCGGCCTGGAAGGCCAGGTAGTGATGTTTTTCATCACCAAGCGGCCCTTCACCAGCATCAATCCGCAGGTGTTGCAGAGCCGGGCCGTGCTGGAGGAAGTGCGCGAAACCTGCGAGGCTATTGAGCAGCAGGTGGGCGAGCGGCTGTTCTACGCCGCCGCCGCCTCCGACGACAACCGCCTGCCCGACCTGAGCACGATGGTAGACGACTACTGGCGTCTGCGCTACCGCCGCACGCTGCAAAGCTGGAAAACCAGCGCCCTGCCCCCCGTCATCACCCACAACCTCGTCGACGACCAGACCGACGACATCCTCGACTTCCTGCGCCGGGCCAACCTCGTCAACAACCAGCACGACCGGGTGAAAATCGTGTACCACCCCGATTTCGTGTCGCCCACTTCGCCGCTGTTTGGTATGGAATACGGCCAGTTCGTGCGCGGCTGCCACCTGGGCGTATTCCCGAGCTACTACGAGCCCTGGGGCTACACGCCCCTCGAATGCGTGGCCCGCGGCGTGCCGGCCATCACCTCCGACCTCTCGGGCTTCGGCGACTACGTGCTGCAAAATGTGCCGGCCCACGATGAAAAGGGTATCTTTGTGGTACACCGCCAGGAAAAAAGCTTCGACGAAGCCGCCGAGGAACTAACCGATATGCTCTGGGAGTTCGTGCAGCTCAACCGCCGCGAACGAATCATGCAGCGCAACAACGTGGAAAGCTCGGCCGAAATGTTCGACTGGAAAAATCTGCGCGTGTACTACGATCAGGCTTATCAGCTAGTCCTAAACAAGGGATTGGCAGTTCTTTAAGGCACTTAAATGACATAGCAAAATACGTGTGCATTATCAACGAGTAATGCAATGAGGCTATTGATCTGACTTCACTCCACTACTAATTTTTTAATATGTTTGAAATAAGAATACAAGTAAACATTGCTAAAATCACCGTAGTGTTGACTAGGATTGTGCTCTTTCTAATTGCAATGGGAACCATTGTAGTCCTATTTCAGGTTTTTACATCTTATAGAACAATGATGGGATTTATCCCCCTATTTGACATGGACGAGGAACGCACGATCACCGCATACTTCTCTTCGATTAATTTATTATTTTCAGCCGCTTTGCTCGGGCTTATTTTTAGTATTAAGCAAGATTTGAACGACGTTTATCGATGGCAATGGGCTGGGTTATGCTTAGGTTTTATTTATCTTTCAATGGACGAAATAATCAGTCTTCACGAGCTAGCTACAGGGCTTATTAAAGATCACTTACATGTGGCATTAGCAGCTCCTCATTACATGACAGCTATTCTTGGGCTTACAGCTTTATTTTTCTTATTGATATTTTACGGCCGATTCCTTTTGAATTTATCTGCTCCTCATAAGGCGCGTTTTATTTTAGCCGGAACAATATTTGTGACTGGTGCTTTTATTATAGAGTCTCTAGGGGGGTATATTGTTCTTCACCACAATCAGTGGATTAATGGCCTTGCTTATCACATAGCAGTGATAGTTGAAGAATCATTAGAGTTGATTGGCGTTTTGCTTTTCGTTAGAGCACTTCTTATGTATATAAGAGATTTAGGTCATGTAAGTACTATGACAGAAATAATACCCAGGGCAAACGCATGAAGCTGCGTGGGGGCTAGCTTTGGGCCATGAGTCACCCGATTCGCGACTATAGCAGTTTCGTAAACGGTTTACCCCATCGTTATGCGGGTTGTGTGTGGTAATCACAGTGGTCAAACCAGTTGTGGGCATCTTGGCTGGTAATCCAGTTGATGGCCTGCTCCAGCGCCTGCCGGGTGCGGGCCTGGGCGGCTCGTAGGGCTGTTTTGCGCTTGCTCTAGGCCTGCTCCATCGGGCTGAAGTCAGGGGAGTAGGGTGGCAGAAACACCACCACCACACCCCGCTCGGCCAGCCAGTCGACCACGCCTGGCAGTTTATGCACCGAGAAATCATCCAGCACCAACACATCGCCCCGCCGCAACGTGGGGGCCAGACATTGGGTCACGTACTAGGCAAAGTTCGTAGTTGAGGCCGCTCTCCAGCTGTTGCTCTACCCCCAAGCCCCGTACCGGCAGCGCCCCGATCAGCGTCAGGCAGCGCCCCCGCGTCAGCGGCACGCAAGTGCTGGTCTGGCCCATGGGGCGGCCAAGAGGTGTTCAACTCGGCCAGCGTGGCATCGGCGTGCTAGAGCGTGAGGACAATTGGAGATTTGCCCCTTAGTTTTGGGGGTGCATCGCTACGAAATTACAGATAAAGAAGCTGTTTAGGAAGTAGTCAGTCAGGCGCAAAACAGAAAAGACTCCCACAAAAGCGGGAAATTTGAGGTGCGACCCATCTCCTTTCCCTCCCTCATGGAAGTCTTGAGCAAAGATATAATTACCCGCTGGATACTGCCCTTGTTGCCGGCCCGTGCTGGTGGCCGCCGCGCAAGCGTCGACC
>NZ_KB907816.1 GCF_000382225.1 Hymenobacter aerophilus DSM 13606 | reverse complement strand
TATAGCGGTTTCGTAAACGGTTTACCATCTGTTATGGTTGACCAGTGATGAAACCCTACTCGCTCGATTTGCGCACCCGCGTGGCCGCCGCCAGCGCGGAGCCTCACACGACCCGCCAACAGGTAGCTGACCGCTTCGGCGTGAGTTACTCGTTTATTACTAAGTTGCTCGCTCATCAACACCAAACCGGCTCGCTCCAGCCCAAACCCGCTCGTGGCGGTGTCGAGCGCTTGCTCTCGGCCGACGATCAAGCCTGGCTCGTGGCCTATGTGGGGGAGCACGCCGATGCCACGCTCAGCGAGTTGAACCAGGCCTGGCAGGCATATTCGGGCCGGTCCGTGTGCCAGACCTGTATCTGGGATGTGTTGGAGGAGCACAACTTGCGCCGCAAAAAAAAAGCCAGCACGCCACTGAGCGCGACACGCCGCGGGTGAGGACGGCGCGCGCCGCACACGTAGTCAGCGTGTGCACCCGCCCCGACGTGGCCCGCTTCCACTTTCTCGACGAGACGGCCCTGCGCTTGGACTATGGCCGCCGCTATGCCCGGGCTCCGGGCGGGCAACGGGTAGGCGGGGCCAGCCCGCTGCAGCGGGGCAAGGCGCTGACGCTGATCGGGGCGTTGTCGGTGCGGGGGCTGCAGGCCGTGCAAGTGCTGGATGGGGCGCTCAATCAGCAGCGCTTCGCTTGGTACATCACGCAGTGTCTGGCCCCCGGCTTACGGGCAGGCGACGTGGTGGTGCTCGATAATGCGTCCGCTCATAAGCTGAGCGGGGTAAAACAGTGGCTGGCCGAGCGGGGCGTGGAGCTGTTGTTTCTGCCGCCCTACTCGCCCGACTTCAGTCCCGTGGAGCAGGCCTGGAGCAAACTCAAAACCAAGTTGCGCACGGCGCAGGCCCGCACCCGTAAGGCCTTAACCGACGCGCTGCAAGACGCCGTACACTGGATTACCAGCGCCGATGCACGGAGCTGGTTTGACCACTGCGGCTATCATACCACACCCGCCTGAAGTTTGGTAAACCGTTCACGAAACCGCTATAGTACGTCTCGTCGGCCGTCAGCTGGTCGAGGGCGAGCAGGGTTTGCCCGCGGGCTGCGGGTTGCTGGCCTAGCAGCGTGGCGGCCGCATCAAACTCGTGCAGGGCGGCTTCGTCGGCGAGCGGGCTGCGCAGGCGGTGGTACAGGCACTGCTGGCCCACCCGGCTCACCGTGGCATCGAGTAACTCAAAGAGCAGTTCGCCGTTCAGGTCTTCCCAGGTCTGGTCGGGCAGGCGGTAGTACGCGGGTTCGTGCTGGACCGCATCGTAGTAGCGGGCCACCTGGGGGAAGTGGACGGAGCGCAAACCGGGCTGTTGCCAGCTCGCCTCCAGGCGGCGCAGGCGCTTGCGGGCAGAAGTCCACATAAGAAGCAGGGGTAGCTAACAGGGCGATGGTGCCGCTGCTGGTTGCGGTCAGCACGAAAGGTAACCAGGTAGCGCTTACAACAGTGCTGCGCCAGTACCGTCCCGCACTAAAAAGCCCAGACGCTACTTTTCCACGCTCGGTCTGAGGACATCAACTATGTTAAGGAATGGGAACCAGAAGATGAAGGGACTTTTTGGAGCCGCCCGGTTGCGGGGAATTTTGGAATCAACAACTCCCCGGTGAGCCCAGGGGCACGTCCGCTGGCCACTGGAGGGAAAGCTAAAGCCGGTTACTTGCTGGCAGGAGTGTTACTTTGAATGCCTCTTCTTTATTTGTTGCACTGCTTTATGCCAAATGCCATCCTCCTCGCCACGTTAGACCAACTGATGCAGCATTGGCAAAGCAGATCATTGCTGCCAACCACTCGGCCGGTTAATGATGTAGAAGTAATGGCGCGGCAACAAGGCGTGACCCTTCCCGCGGACTTTCTTGCCCTGTACCAGCGGAGCAATGGCATGGCATTCACCTATCCGAATGGTGTCGAAAGCGAAGAGTTTTACTTTCTGCCCGTTGAAGACCTTCGCTCCAAGCAGGAGGATTTGCTGGTCTATTCCGGGCGGGGCGCCAAGCAGATAACCACCACGGTCACGGTGTTTGTAGACTACATGCACCGCAGTTGGGAATATGGGTTTATTACGGCAGAATCTGGCCCCGGCTACGAAATAGGGATTATGGCTATTGGTGGAGAGTTCAAGGTCATTACCAATTCCTTAGCCACCTTTCTAAGCCTCTACTTAGAAGATGCTATGGTACTCTACGACTACCGGAACCCGTATATATCCGACTTGTAATCCAAGAGTTACTGCTGCGAATAAAATCTGCCAACCTCACCTACCCCGGCACCTCGCTCGTCAGAAACTCCACGGCCCGCCGTTCTGAGTAGTACGCGCCATCGGGTGCACCTTCGCCGAAGCCGACGTGGCCGCCATCGGTGGGCGTTTCGAGGAACACGTGGGGGCTGGCGGCGGCTACATCGCGGGGAAAGCAGGAGGGGGGCAGGAACGGGTCGTTCTGGGCGTTGACCAGCAGCGTGGGCACCCGGATGCCGCTGAGGTAGCGGCCCGAGCTGGCGTGGGCGTAGTATTCCTCGGCCGAGGCGAAGCCGTGCATGGGGGCCGTAAAACGGTCGTCGAACTCCGGGAAGTTCTGCAGCAGCTCCAGGTCCGTCAGGTCGACCTGGCCGGGCAGCAAGGCGGCTTTCTGGCGCATCTTCTCGCGCAACGTCTTCATAAAGCGCTTCAGGTAGATGCGGTTTTCGAAGCGGCCGATGTGGTGGGAACTGGCCCGCAGGTCGGTGGGCACCGAGAACACGGCCGCCCGCGCCACTTCGGCGGGTACGCGGGCGGAATTTTCGCCCAGGTACTTGAGCGTGACGTTGCCGCCGGCCGAGAAGCCCGTGAGCAGCACCCGGCGGTAGCGGCCCGTGCCCAGGGCGTAGCGCACCACAAAATCCAGGTCGCCGGTGTCGCCGAGATGGTAGGAGCGCAGTAGGCGGTTCATTTCGCCGCTGCAGCTGCGGTAGTTCCAGGCCAGCGCATCGAAGCCGGCCTGGTTGAGGGCCCGCACCATGCCCCGCACGTAGGGCCGCCCCGCGTCGCCCTCCAGCCCGTGCGAGACGATGGCCAGCGTGTCAGTGGCCGGCCCGCCAGTGGGCTGGCGCGACCAGTCGAGGTCCAGAAAGTCACCGTCCTCGGTTTCTACCCGCTCGCGCTCATACTGCACCCCGGGCACCGTGCGCCACAGGCTGGGCACAATGGTTTGCAGATGGCCGTTGAACAGGTAGAACGGGGGCTGGTACTTGGATTCGGCAACGAGGGGCATGGGGCAGGTAAAGCGGCAGGAAATAGTTGGCTAGCAGGGCGTGGGATTGACAGAAGGAGATTGTAAGGCGGGTTACGCAAGCAATTTACAAAGAACAATGGTAGGCATGCATACTAATTCTCGGGCGTGCGGAAAGAACCGTCATCCAGAGCGAAGCAAAGAATCTCGGGGGCCACCGCTGGAATGGCAACTCAAGGCCGGCCCGCTGGATTCTTCGCTTCACTCTGAATGACGGTTCGCTTCTCACAATCTCATATCCCCCTTGCTAATTCAGCGCAAAGGTTTACCTTTGCACTCCGCAATTGAACAGAATTCGAGCAGAAGACCATAATCAACCCTCATGGCAAACCATAAATCCGCCCTTAAGCGCATCCGTTCCAACGAAGCTAAGCGCGTCCTGAACCGTTACCAGGCAAAATCTACCCGCACGGCTATCAAGAAGCTGCGCGCCACCACCGATGCTTCGGCTGCTCAGACGCAGTTCCAGAAAGTGTCGTCGATGCTGGACCGTCTGGCCAAGAAGAACATCATTCACAAGAACAAAGCCGCCAACAACAAGTCGAAGCTGGCCAAGTTCGTGAAGTCGCTGGCTGCCTAAGCACCCACCGGTCTGCTCTCTATAAAGTGAGGCCCGATGCGCAAGTGTCGGGCCTTGCTGCGCTCCGCCGTACGAGCCACGGTGGCACTAGCCAGGCTGCCCGCTGGTCTATATCTGGTACGCCTGGAGCAGTCAGGAAACCTACCGCTGCTGTTGCGGCTGCAATGCGGGCATTAACCTGCTTAATACAGATTAGCATGAGCTGCGAATTCCCTGCTATCGTATGTACAGAACTAGTGCTAGGTGGCTCCCCCAGAGTTGATGGTAGGAGGCTGGCTGTGGGAGACGTTGTAAGTCTGATAGAGGATAGAAATCTAAAAGAGGTGGTTGACGATTTCGAATTGAAAATTTCCGAAATCAGGCAGGCGCTCCAGTACTGTTCATCACTGCAGTGCAAGATTGATATGCCCGTAGTGTTTTGCCACAACTGCTCACTGAGAAGGAAGCAGGAGGGGCCTGTGGACACTTCTGACTTTGAAGAAATAGTGTTAGGTAGCTCGACTATTGTTAAAGGTCATAATTCAATCTTCCTTGGCTCCATGAGCGAAATGCTGGAAGAAGGAAGTGGGAGGGACAGATGGAAAATTGCTGCAGAGTTGCTGATTGATTTGCGACGTGAGATGTCCTAAGAATAGATGATTATGTCTGGAGCGTAACCGTCATATTACTTCGGCTTCTACACCCGAGCTTGACTAAAATAGGCCTGCCGGAACCAAGTTCCAGCAGGCCTTTCACACTTCAGTGGTTTCAAGATTAAGCCACGCTCACTTTCACCATGTTGGTTTTGCCCTTTTTATTGATGGGCATGGAGGCGGTGTTGATGAATACGTCGCCCTTTTGTAGGTGGCCCGAGGCAGTGAGGGCGAACTTGATGTCGGAGATGGTGCTGTCGGTGCTGACGAGGCGGTCGTAGTAGAAGCCGCGCACGCCCCAGATGAGGCTCAGGGCCGTGAGCAGCGGGCGGTTGTCGGTGAAGATGAAGATGTTGGCCTGGGGGCGGTACTTGGCAATCTGGAAGGCCGTGTAGCCGCGGTGCGTCATGCCGGTAATGGCCTTGGCCTTGGTATTTTTGGCCAGGTGGCAGGCCGCCGACAGCACGCTGTCGACCATGAACGAGGGCGCCTCGGGGTCGATGGGGAACCAGTGGTTGTAGAGGCTCGGGAGTTGGGTTTCCACGCTCTTGATGGTGCCCACCATCGAGCGGATAACTTCGGCCGGGTACTGGCCCACGGCGGTTTCGGCCGACAGCATCACGGCATCGGCCCCGTCGATGACGGCGTTGGCCACGTCGCTGGTTTCGGCGCGGGTGGGGCGCGGGGCCGTAATCATGCTCTCCATCATCTGGGTGGCCACAATCACGGGCACGCCCAGCTTATTGCACTTGGCCACGATGCTCTTCTGGGCCATCGGCACTTCCTCCATCGACACTTCCACGCCCAAATCACCGCGGGCCACCATTACGGCATCGGTGAGGGCAATGATTTCGTCGAGGTTGCGCAGGCCCTCGGGGGTTTCGATTTTGGCTATTACCCGGATGGCTTTGCCGCTCTCGGCAATCAGGTTTTTGATGAAGCGAATATCCTCGGCGCGGCGGGCAAACGAAAGGGCAATCCAGTCGACGTCGTTTTCGAGGCCGAAGCGCAGGTCCTCGATGTCCTTCTCCGTCATGGAGGGGGCTGACACGTCGGAGTTGGGCAGGTTGATGCCTTTGCGGGGCTTCACGAGGCCGCCGTACACCACCTCCACGTCCACTTCCTGGTCGCGGTCGGTGGCCAGCACGCGCAGCTCTAGCTTACCGTCGTCGATGAGAATCATGTCGCCCGGCTTCACGTCGCGGGCCAGGCCCATGTAAATCGTGCTCAGGCGCGTGGCGGTGCTGATTTCCTTCTCGCCGCACACCAGCTTTATTTTGTCGCCGGCCTTGATTTCGACTTGGCCACCCTCCACTTCGCCGAGGCGGATTTTGGGGCCCTGCAAGTCCTGGAGCAGGCCCACGTTCATGCGCAAATCCTTGTTGAGGCGGCGCACGGTGTGGATAACGGCCTGGTGGTCTTCGTGGGAGCCGTGCGAGAAGTTGAGCCGAAACACATCGACGCCCTCGCGCATAAGCGTGGCCAGCTTGTCGTAGGTGTTGGAGGCCGGCCCAACGGTGGCAATTATCTTGGTTTTATTGAAATGCGGCGTGACTTCCATGAGGTAGCGGAGAAACTGAAAAGCGAAAAGAAAGAGGCGCCGGCCGAGTGGCCGGCGTCTCAGAAAAGAAAGTTCTCTTTAAACTTCAGGTCGTTGGGGTCGAACTGGCTCACGAGCTGCACTTCGGGCAGGGCCGTGAGCTGGGCAATAAGTTGGGGGGTGGGGGGCAGACCCGCGCCGCCGGCATTAATCTGCAGCAGGTAGTCGTACTGGCGGATGTCGGGGGCGAGGTAGGGTTTTTTCAGGGCGGAGGCGTCGGCGCTACGGTTGCGGAACAGGCGCAGCGTGTGGTGTTCGGTGGCGTGCAGGTAGTTGCTAATCACGAGGCGGCCCTTCTGCAGCAAGTCGAAAATCAGGTCGGGCTGCTTGATGAGGCGCAGGTGCAAGGTACGGTTGAGCACCCAGGCCAGCGTGTGCTCGCGCGACGACGAAACGAGCCCGAACAGGTCGAAGTCGCAGGCGTAATCCACGTCGAGGGTGAAGGTTTTCATAAGCGGCGGGGCGGGGGCGAAAAGGCAAAAGTACGCGGCCTGCCGGGCCCACAAAACTGGCAGGGCCATAATCTTACACCCACAAGATAAGGGGCTGGAAGTTTGACAATGTTAGCGAAGATGGTGTTATTTGTGCCGAGTTTTCTTTTAAACCCCCACGGAAATGTCTGAAATTGCAGAGAAAGTAAAGGCCATCATCATCGATAAATTGGGTGTTGAAGCGTCGGAAGTAACCCCCGAGGCTTCGTTCACCAACGATTTGGGCGCCGATTCGCTTGACACGGTTGAGCTGATCATGGAGTTCGAAAAAGAATTCAACGTGTCCATCCCCGACGACCAGGCTGAAAACATTGGCACCGTGGGTCAGGCTATCAGCTACCTCGAAGAGCACGCTAAGTAGACTTTTAAGTATTGAGTAGCTGGTATTGAGTAGTGAGATGACGTGCAACGGGGTTTTTATGGACCGTCAGCACATTATCTCACTACTCAATACCAGCTACTAGATACTGCTTCCCGGTCGGCCTGCCGCCGGCCGGTTTGCTTTTGTACCCTTTCCATTTTCCCGCTACTCAAACTAGCCTATGTCTCTCCGGAGAGTTGTCGTGACCGGCCTGGGTGCCCTTACCCCCGTCGGCAAAACTGCCCCCGCCTACTGGGAAGGCCTGGTGGCCGGCCGCAGCGGCGCCGCGCCCATCACGCGCTTTGATGCCGGCAAGTTTAAAACCCGCTTTGCCTGCGAAGTAAAGGACTACAATCCCGACGACTACTTCGACCGCAAAGAAGGCCGCAAAATGGACATCTTCACCCAGTTCGGCCTGATTGCGGCCAACGAGGCCATCGAAGACGCCCGGCTCAACGAGGAAGGCATCGACAAGGACCGCGTGGGCGTTATCTGGGGTTCGGGCATCGGCGGCCTCACGTCGTTGCAGGCCGAGTGCATTGCCTTCGCCAACGGCGACGGCACGCCCCGCTTCAACCCCTTCTTCATTCCGAAAATGATTGCCGACAGCTCGTCGGGCAACATTTCCATCCGCCACAAATTCCGGGGCCCCAATTTCGTGACTACCTCGGCCTGCGCGTCGTCGTCGGACTCGATTATTTCGGCCTTCAACTACATCCGCCTCAACATGGCCGACGTCATCGTGACGGGCGGCTCGGAGGCAGCCATCACCGAATCGGGCGTGGGCGGCTTCAACGCCCTCAAGGCCATGAGTGAGCGCAACGACGCGCCCGAGCAGGCCTCGCGCCCCTACGACAAGGAGCGCGACGGCTTTGTGCTGGGCGAGGGCGCGGCCGCGCTGGTGCTCGAAGAGTACGAGCACGCCAAGGCCCGCGGCGCCAAAATCTACGCCGAGCTGATTGGCGGCGGCATGTCGGCCGATGCCTACCACATCACGGCCCCCGACCCCGAGGGCAACGGCGTGGTGCTGGTGATGCAGAACGCGCTGCGCGACGCCGGCATCAAGCCCGAGGAGGTGGACTACATCAACACCCACGGCACGAGCACGCCCCTGGGCGACGGCGCCGAGGTGAAGGCCATCCAGAAAGTGTTCGGTGAGCATGCCTACGACCTGAACATCAGCTCGACCAAGAGCATGACCGGCCACCTGTTGGGCGCCGCCGGGGCCATCGAGGCCGTGGCCTGCATCATGGCCATGCAGCACGACATGGTGCCGCCGACCATCAACCACTTCACCGACGACCCCGAGCTGGACCCGAAGCTGAATTTCACCTTCAACGAGGCCCAGAGGCGCGAAGTGAACATCGCCATGAGCAACACCTTCGGTTTCGGCGGCCACAACACGTCGGTTATCTTCCGGAAGGTAAGCGAGTAGATACCAGGAAAAAGAACGTGTCATGCTGAGCGAAGGCGCAGCCGCAGTCGAAGCATCTCGCGGGCAACGCTACTCCTAATGTCAAGGAGTTAGCAGTGCGGTAGAGATGCTTCGACTACGCTCCGCTCCGCTCAGCATGACATTTTTTTAACAGCTTCATTACAGTAAAAACAGCATGCCCAAGCCTCCCGGCCAGCCTTTGCCGTTGTTCGGCTTTTTTCGCCGGCTGATTGGTCGCGACCGGGCCTTTCGGCAGGCCATTACCACGATTACGGGCCGGGCGCCGGGCAACGTGCAGCTCTACCGGCTGGCCTTTACGCACTCGTCGGTGGTGCGCCAGCAGGGCGAGCAGGCCCGCCACCAAAGCAACGAGCGGCTGGAGTTTCTGGGCGACGCGGTGCTGGGCACGGCCGTGGCCGAGTTCCTGTTCCGCAAGTTCCCCTACGAGCAGGAAGGTTTCCTGACGGAGATGCGCAGCCGCATCGTCAACCGCGAAAGCCTCAACAGCATCGCCCTCAAAATCGGCCTCGACAAGCTCGTGCAGCTCGACGTGGCCCAGGGCCGGGCGGCCCGCTCGCGCTCCGTGAACGGCAACGCCCTGGAGGCCCTGGTGGGCGCCGTGTACCTCGACCACGGCTACAAAACAGCCCGCAAATTTGTGCTCGCCCGTTTGCTCAAGCCTTTCGTCGATGTGAAGGCCATGACCGAAACGACCACCAACTTCAAGAGCAAGCTGATTGAGTGGGCCCAGCGCAACAGCCGCAACATGCGCTACGAGCTCACCGGCGAAGCCCGCCCCGGCGGCGTGATGGAGTTTTCGGCCGTGGTGATGGTCGATGATGAACCCGTGGCCACCGGCATGGGCCTCTCGAAAAAGCAGGCCGAGCAGCTGGCCGCCGAGCGGGCGTTGGCGGCGCTGGGAGTTTGAGAACGGCTCTGCGCCCTCTGCGAAACCACTGCGTCCTCTGCGGGATAAAATCGTAACAACGACTAAGCCCGCAGAGGACGCAATGGTTTCGCAGAGGGCGCAGAGCCGTTCAAAAGCAACCCAAGCCGGGAAAAAGGAGTTGATTTGCAGGACCAACTTCCCGACCCCAAACCATGCGAATAGCCGGCGCCGCCCTCAACCAGATTCCCTTCGACTGGACCCACAACCTGCGCACGATTCAGGCGGCCATAACCCAGGCCCAAGAAGCCGGGGTGGAGCTGTTGTGTTTGCCGGAAATGAGCCTCACCGGCTACGGCTGCGAAGATTTGTTTCTGAGCGACTGGCTGCCCGAAGCGGCCCTGCAACACCTGCAAACTATCCGGCCCTGGACCCAGGGCATCTGCGTGGTGGTGGGCCTGCCGGTGCGCCTGAGTGGCCGCACCTACAATACGGCTGCCGTACTGCGCGACGGGCAGATTCTGGGCTTCGCGGCCAAGCAGTTTCTGGCCAACGACGGGGTGCACTACGAGCCCCGCTTCTTCCATCCGTGGCCGGCCGGCGAAACCACCACGGTGCAGTGGGCAGGAGAGGAGTGGCCGCTGGGCGACCTTACGTTTGAGCACCAGGGCGTGCGGTTCGGGTTTGAAATCTGCGAGGATGCGTGGCGGCCCGACGAGGTGCGGCCCGCCAGCCGCCTCAAGGGCAAAGTGGATTTGATTGTGAATCCCTCGGCCTCGCACTTCGCCATGAGCAAGACCGACTTGCGCTACCAATTGGTGCTCAAGGCCTCGCGCAAGTTCGAGTGCACCTACCTCTACGCCAACCTGCTGGGCAACGAGTCGGGCCGCATGATTTACGACGGCGAAATTCTGGTGGCCCGCAACGGTCATCTGCTCCAGCGCAACCAACTGCTGAGCTTCAAGGAAGTGGACCTGGAGTGCGTGGACGTGGACTTTGCCACCGACCTGCCGCTGGCCGAACAGATTCCGGCCCTGCCCACGCCCGATGAGTACCTGGAGCTAAACCAGGCGCTGAGTCTGGCGCTGTTCGACTACCTGCGCAAGGCCCGCAGCAAAGGCTTCGTGCTTAGCCTCAGCGGCGGGGCTGACTCCAGCATGTGCGCCGTAGCCGTGGCTGAAATGGTACGGCTGGGCACGGCCGAACTGGGTACGGCCGAATTCATGCGCCGCTCGGGCTGCTTCACGGCCGCCGACATAGCGGAAATCACCGGCGAAAAAGAGGCCGAGCCCGCCCGCGCCGAGCTGGTGGCCGCCGATGGTTCGCCCAGCCCCGCGCCGGCTGGTAACCTGCCCGCCGCCAGCACCGAGGCCGTTACCGTAAACCAGCGCGAGCTGAACCGCCGCCTGACCGGCCGCCTGCTCACCTGCGCCTACCAGGGCACCGTCAACTCCTCCGACGACACATTCAATTCGGCCCAGGAGCTGGCCGAGGACGTTGGGGCCGTGTTTTATCACTGGGAAATTGACGACGAAGTAAGCGGCTACGTGGGCAAGATTGAGCACGCGCTGGGCCGCCCCCTTACTTGGCAAACCGACGATTTGGCCCTGCAAAACATTCAGGCCCGGGTGCGCGCCCCCGCCATCTGGATGCTGGCCAACATTGGCAACTGCCTGCTGATGACGACCTCCAACCGCTCGGAAGCCAGCGTGGGCTACTGCACCATGGACGGCGACACGGCCGGCTCCATCTCGCCCATTGCCGGCGTCGATAAGTATTTTGTGAAGCAGTGGCTGCGCTGGGCCGAAACGGAGCTGAACTACCCCGGCCTGCGCCGGGTGAACGGCCTGCAGCCCACCGCCGAGCTGCGCCCCCTGGAAGACAACCAGACCGATGAGCGCGACCTGATGCCCTACCCGTTGCTCAACCGCATCGAGCGGCTGGGCTTCTACGACCGCCTGGCCCCCGCCCAAGTGCTGGCCACGCTCGTGCACGAAGACCCCGCCGCCGACCCCGAGCAGCTCAAAACCTACGTCAAGCGCTTTTTCAGCCTCTGGAGCCGCAACCAGTGGAAGCGCGAGCGGTTCGCCCCCGGCTTCCACCTCGACGACTACAACGTGGACCCGCGCTCCTGGCTGCGCTTTCCCATTTTGAGCGGCGGCTACACCCAGGAGCTGGCAGAACTATAGGTTGTGAGTTGGTGGCTTTCTTACTGCAGCAACGGTGTAGAGACGCGACCCATCGCGTCTCGGCGTTGAACGGCGACGCCTGACGGGCAACATCAGCAACGCCGAGACGCGATAGGTCGCGTCTCTACACTGTTGTTGTAATTTAATGTTTTGTTCAGCAGGTAGTTGAATAATAAATGAAAGCGCGGGCGCAAGTTCTGGCCGCCAGGCGGCCCTAAGCTTGTGAAACCCTGCTGCGGGCGGCAATTGCCGGAGCCGGTCGGGTCCTGTATTCTCCTTCTGCTTCCCGGATGTACACGCTTCCGCTGCCTGCGCTTTCTCAGTTGCTGCCCGCTGCGCCGTCCGCGCCGCCCGGCGCCGATGTCGAGCTGGTGGCGCAGTTGCAGGCGGGCAGTGAGGCAGCGTTTCGTACGCTGGTGGAACGCTACCAGAACCGGGTTTACCGCACGGTGCTGGCGCTGCTTGGCTCGCCCGAGGAAGCCGAGGACGTGGCGCAGGAAGTATTTGTGGAGGTGTACCAGACGATTGACCGGTTCCGGGGCGAGGCCACGCTGACCACCTGGCTCTACCGGCTGGCCACCTCGCACGCCCTCAAGCACCGACGCCGGGCCCGCACCCGTAAGCGCTTCGCCTACCTGACCAGCCTGTTCGGGCTGGACAACCAAGTGCTCCACGAGCCGGCGCACCACGAGCACCCGCAGGCCGAGCTGGAAGGCCGGCAACAGGTGGAAATCCTGCGGGCCCGGATTGCCCGGCTGCCCGACCAGCAGCAGGTGGCTTTCACGCTGCGCCACGAGCAGGAGCTGAGCTACGAGGAAATAGCGGCCGTGCTCCATACCTCGGTGCCCGCCGTCGAGTCGTTGTTATTTCGCGCCCGCAAAACGCTGCGCGCCCACTTTCAAGCCACCCCGCGCCATGTCTGATTTTGCCGCCCGCCCCAACGCCGACGAAGAGTGGGAAGACCTGCTGCGCCAGCTGCCGGCCCCGCCGGCCGCCGGCCCTGGCCCATACTTTTACAGCCGGGTGCGCGCCCGAATCGAGCAGCAAACCGCCGCCGAGCGGCTGCCGGTGCGCACCTGGCTGCACTGGCCCGCCTACGCCGTGCTGCTAAGCGCCCTGCTGCTGCTAAGCGGCGACGATGCGGCCTTGCAATCGGTAAGTGCCATCAACCCGCCGCCCAGCTCCCCGGAAGCCAGCTTCGGCGGCGAGTAGCGGCCGGCACCCGGGCACCGATGCTGCCTGGCGCTCGGGCCTGGCCGGGGTTGGCGGAATCGTAAGCCCAATGTCTGACTACCTTTGAACTCTTGTCATCTTTTGAAGCCGTATCCTGTATGCTGAGTGCCATCCTCTGGAATCAAAACCCCATTATTGCCCACCTGGGGCCCCTGACGTTGCGTTGGTACGGGCTGCTGTTTATGTCGGGCTTCGTGGTGGGCACGTTCATCCTGAGCCACGTGTATAAGTCGGAGAAGGTGTCGCCGCGCTGGGTGGATGTGATTACGATTTACGTGCTGCTGGGCACCGTGCTGGGCGCCCGGCTGGGCCACGTGTTCTTCTACGACTGGCCGCAGTACAAAGACAACCTGCTGAGCATCTTTAAGATATGGGAAGGTGGGCTGGCCTCGCACGGCGCCACCATCGGCATCATCTTCGCCGTGTGGCTGTTCAGCCGCAACAACAAGTTTGATGTGCTCTGGACCCTCGACCGCATCGTGCTGGTGGTGGCGGTGGGCGGCGCGCTCATCCGCATCGGCAACCTGATGAACTCCGAAATTGTGGGCCACCCGACTACCGCGCCCTGGGCCTTCGTGTTCCCGCGCGACTACGAGCACCTGCAGCAATTCGCTCCCGATCAGCCCGTGCCGGCCAACTCTTATGTGGTGGAACGCTTCCGCCAACCCAACGACGACATTAAGGTAGAGGCCCGCCCGGCCGGTGCCACCGTCGCGGCCGGTTCGCTGGTGGCGGTGCCGCGCCACCCCACCCAGATTTACGAGTCGTTGTTCTGCGTGTTCCTGTTTGCACTGCTGTACTCGATGTGGAACCGCACCAAGGAGCGCACGCCCCGTGGCCAGCTGTTCGGCTTGTTTGTGGTGCTGCTGTTCTCGTTCCGCTTCTTCATCGAGTTTTTCAAGGAAGACCAAGTGGCTTTCGAGCAGGGCATGCAGTTCAACATGGGCCAGCTGCTGAGCATCCCGCTGGTGTTTATGGGCCTCTACGTGCTCTGGCGCGCCGGCAAGAACCCCGAAAACCCCTACGGCTACGCCCCGCGCGATTTGGCTGAATACGAGGCGGCGGAAGCCGCTGCTAAGAAGTAGCCGTTCACCCCACCCCCGGCCCCTCCCCTCCGGGAGAGGGGTGCCAGACGCAAGGCTAAAGACTCGTTGAACGCACCCCTCCCCCGGAGGGGAGGGGCTGGGGGTGGGGTGAACGTAAAAGGGCCCCGTACTCAAATGAGTGCGGGGCCCTTTTACGTTTTTCAGCTAACAGCTAACAGCTAACAGCTAACAGCTAACAGCTAACAGCTCCGGAAACTAGCAGCGGTTGGCGGCGTTGAGGTCGTCGAAGGCGACTTTGGCGCGGGCAATCATGCTTTCCTCGCCTTTGCGCAGCCATACGCGCGGGTCGTAGTACTTCTTGTTGGGCGAGTCGTCGCCGTTGGGGTTGCCAATCTGGCCCTGCAGGAAGCCTTCGTTTTTCTGGTAGTACTGGCGGATGCCGTCCCAGAAAGCCCACTGCATGTCGGTGTCGAGGTTCATTTTGATAGCGCCGTAGCTGATGGCCTCGCGGATTTCCTCCTGCGACGAGCCCGAGCCGCCGTGGAACACGAAGTTGATGGGCAGCTTGGCATCGAGCTTGAACTGCTCGCGCACGTACTCCTGCGAGTTGTGCAGGATTTTCGGCTCCAGCTTCACGTTGCCGGGCTTGTACACGCCGTGCACGTTGCCGAAGGCGGCGGCAATGGTAAAGCGGCTGCTCACTTTGCTCAGCTCCTCGTAGGCGTAGGCCACCTCCGAAGGCTGGGTGTAGAGCTTGCTCGAATCGACGTCGGAGTTGTCCACGCCGTCTTCCTCGCCGCCGGTTACGCCCAGCTCAATTTCGAGCGTCATGCCGATTTTGGCCATGCGCTCCAGGTACTTCTTGCAGGTTTCCACGTTCTCCTCGATGGGCTCCTCCGACAGGTCGAGCATGTGCGAGGAGTACAGCGGCTGGCCGTGCTGAGCGAAGTGCTTCTCGCCGGCTTCGAGCAAACCGTCAATCCAGGGGAGCAGCTTTTTGGCGGCGTGGTCGGTGTGCAGCACCACGGGCACGCCGTAGGCTTCGGCCATCAGGTGCACGTGCTGAGCACCCGAAATAGCGCCGGCAATGCTGGCCTGCTGCTTGTCGTTGGGCAGACCCTTGCCGGCGAAGAACTGCGCGCCGCCGTTCGAGAACTGAATGATAACGGGCGAATTCAGGTCGCGGGCGGTTTCGAGCACGGCGTTTACCGTGTCGGTGCCCGTTACGTTGATGGCGGGCAGGGCGTAGCCGTTGGCCTTGGCGTGTTCGAAAAGCTGCTGTACTTCGTCGCCGTACAGTACGCCGGCGCGCAGGCCGGAAGGGTTGGAATGGTCAGCCATCTGCTGGTGGATGAGGTGATGACGCGGCCGGGTGAGGCGCGTCGGATGGGGGGATATCTAGGCCAAATTTACTTAAAGAAAGCGCCCTGACCAATAAAGCGCCTCAACTGCCTGCAACGGGCCGAGTTGAGCGGCCGCGCTACTCGAACTGGTAGGTGTACAGGCGCCCTTGCTCGGTGCTGATATACAGCGTCTGGTCGCTCGTAAATACGGCGCCTTCGGTCTGGCCCGCGCCTTTCAGCGAAATTTGGCGGGGCGGCGCCTTGAGAATGGTGGCCAGGTTTTCGCCTTCGAGCACAAACATTTCCTCGCGGCCCAGCAGCACCAGCCGGCGGCCATCGGGGCTCAGGGCGGCATCGGTTACCTGGCCCGGAATGGCGAGCTTGGTGAGCAGTTTGGCCGTGTAGGTACCGGGCTGGTCGGGCACGGTGTACACTTTGCTGGTTTCGCCGCGGCCCCGGTCCTTGGTGAACAGGTACACCTGCCCGTCGTGCCAGAGCGTGGCCTCGCAGTCGAAGTTGCGGTCCTTTTTCTTGGGCGGAAACTCGGTCTGGTCGGGGTATTTGAGGTGGATTTCCTGGACGATTTGCGGGTTGAGCGGGTTGAGGCGCAGCAGCACCAGGTTCCGGCGGTCGTTGTTGTTGTTGCCCACGTCGCCGATGTAGAGGTTGCCCACGTTGTCGCGGGTCACACTTTCCCAGTCGTGGCTTTTGGCCGGTACGTCGATGCGGGCCAGTACCTTGCCTTTGGTGTCAATCTTGAACAGCACGGGCGGATTGCCATCGTCGCCGTGGGTGTAGAAAGTGCCGTTTTCGCCCGTCAGGGCCAGGCCCGAACTTTCGGGCACCTCCTTCATTTTGCCCACCTCCGTGAGGTTGGCAATATCGGCGGCCTTGTCCTTTTTGCCTTTCTTGCCCTGCTTGCCCTGCTTGCCAGCGGGCGCCGCCGGGCCGGTGGTGGTGGCCAGGGCCGAAGATTCGGCCTGAGTAGTCTGGGCTTCGGAGCAGCCGCTGAGCAGCGTTGCCGCCAAGGCGGGAACGACAAGAAATGCACGCATATAAAAAGCAGAAAGGAGCAGGTAATGCGCGCCCGCAGGCCGCGCCCAGCCTGCCTATACGAGTCTGGCGCCGCAAGGGTATTTTTGGGCGCTGGCTAACTCCGGCCCCTGCACCCCTCTACCCCCGATGGCGGCCAACTCCTGCACTCCCGAATCCGGGCAACCCACCACGCCCTTTAACCCAGCCGCCGCGCCCGCATCAGTGCCGTTTGGGAAAGCGCCCGATGGCCGCGAGGTGCGGCTGTTCACGCTGCAGAACGCCCGCGGCATGCAGGCCGATATTACCAACTACGGTGGCATCATCACCAGCCTGCTGGTGCCCGACCGGGCCGGCCAGCCAGGCGACGTGGTGCTGGGTTTCGACAAGCTGGAAGATTACCTGCGCCGCCCGCCCCACGAGTCGCCCTACTTTGGTGCCCTCGTTGGGCGCTACGGCAACCGCATTGCCCGCAGCTGGTTCACCCTTGATGGCAAGCAATACCAGCTGGCCACCAACGACGGCCCCAACCACCTGCACGGCGGCCAGCGGGGTTTCGACAAGGTAGTATGGCAGGCCACGCCCGGCACGTCGGCCGCCGGCCAGACCCTTACGCTGCACTACACGAGCCCCAATGGCGAGGAAGGCTACCCCGGCACCCTGGTCGTGACGGTGGTGTACACGCTCACCAACGACAACGCGCTGCGCCTCGACTACACCGCTACCACGGATAAAGCCACGCCGGTCAACCTCACCAACCACAGCTACTTCAACCTGAGCGCTGGACAGACCCCGGATGTGCTGGCCCACGAGCTGACGCTCGATGCGGACCAATACACAGTAGTGGATGATGAACTGATTCCAACCGGCGAGCTGCGGCCGGTGGCGGCCACCCCGATGGATTTCCGCCAGCCCCACGCTATCGGGGCGCGTATTGCCCAGGTGCCCGGCGGCTACGACCACAACTGGGTGCTTAGCGGCCAAGGGATGCGCCCGGTGGCCCGCGTGTACGAGCCGGTTTCGGGCCGCACGCTGGAAGTGCGCACCGACCAGCCGGGGCTGCAGTTCTACTCCGGCAACCAGCTCGATGGCCGCCTGACGGGCAAGAACGGTCAGGTGTACGGCCCGCACGCCGGCTTCTGCCTCGAAACCCAGCACTTCCCCGACTCGCCCAACCACCCCGGCTTCCCCAGCACCATCCTGCACCCCGGCGACACGCTGCGCACCAGCACGATTTATTTATTCGGAGCTGCAAGCGACAAGCCGCAAGCCGCAAGCTAACGGGCGGTCAGCTTGCGACTTGCGGCTTGTCGCTTGCAGCTCAAACCTACGGTACCGGGTCGTGGCCGAAGCTGCCCCAGGGGTGGCAGCGGCTGATGCGGCGCAGCGCCAGCCGGCCGCCGCGCCAGGGGCCGTGCTTCTCGATGGCCTGCACGGCGTAGGCCGAGCAGGTAGGCACAAACCGGCAGCTGGGTGGCTTGAGCGGCGAAATCAGGTGGCGGTACCCCCACAGCAGGCCCAGCAGCAGCTGGCGGAACAGGTAACTCATGGTTGCTTAAAGATACGGGGCGGGCGTTGGGTTCCGCGCTGCCCGGCCGAAAACCGCCATCCAAACCATAAGTCCTAACTTCGTGCAAACGTATTCCCCACCCATCACTCCAATTATGCGCACCAATCACTGGGCTAAAGCCCTGCTGCTGACGCTGCTACTGCCCTTTACGGCCCGGGCCGACGAAGGCATGTGGCTCCCCATGTTCATCAAGCGCCTCAACCAGGCCGACATGCAGAAGAAGGGCCTCAAGCTGACGGCCGAAGAAATTTACGACGTCAACAATGCCTCGCTCAAGGATGCCGTGGTGCAGCTCGGCGGCTTCTGCACCGGCGAGTTCGTGAGCAAGCAGGGCCTGCTGCTCACCAACCACCACTGCGGCTACGACGCCATCCAGAGCAACAGCACGCCCCAGGACAACATCCTGCAAAACGGCTTCTACGCCGCCACCAAGGCCGATGAGAAGAAGAACCCCGGCCTGTTCGTCGACATTCTGGTGCGCATGGAAGACGTGTCGGCCAAGATGCTGGAAGGCATTACGGCCGCCACGCCCGAGCAGGAGCGCATGGCCACCATCCAGCAGCGCCAGCGCGAAACCGCCGAGGCCGCCAAGGAAAACGGCCAGTACGTAGCCTACGTGCGCGACATGTTCGGCGGCAACGAGTACTACCTGTTCGTGTACCAGCGCTTCGGCGACGTGCGCCTGGTGGGCGCCCCGCCCGAGGCCGTGGGCAAGTTCGGCGGCGACACCGACAACTGGATGTGGCCCCGCCAGACCGGCGACTTCAGCATGTTCCGCGTGTACGCCGACAAAAACAACAAGCCCACCGCCGGCCCCGAGGCTGGTAACGTGCCTTACGTGCCTAAAAAGCACCTGCCCGTAGCCCTGCAAGGGGTGCAGGAAGGTGACTTCGCCATGGTGTTCGGCTTCCCCGGCCGTACCCAGCGCTTTCTGCCCGCCGCCGGCCTGCAGCTCACGCTCGACGAAAGCAACCCGGCCCGCATCAAGCTCCGCGACACGCGCCTCAAAATCTGGAAGGCCGACATGGACAAGAACCCCGACCTGCGCCTGCAGTACGCCAGCAAGTACGCCAGCATTGCCAACTACTGGAAGTATTTTATCGGCCAGAATGAGGGCATGAAGCGCCTGAAAACGGTTGACACCAAGAAAGCCGAGGAGGCTGCTCTGGCCCAGTGGATTGCCCAGGACCCCGCCCGCCAGCAGCAGTACGGCGAGGCGCTGAGCACCATCGAGCAGGCCTACAAAGTGCAGCGCCAGTACAACCTGAGCAGCCAGTACGTGAACGAGGGCGCCTTCGGCACCGAAATCGTGACACTGGCCGCCCGCATGATGCCGCTGGCCAACGCCCTGAAAAGCGGCGACAAAGGCGCCATCAGCAAGGCCACCGAAGCCCTGCGCGAGCCGGTGAAGGACTACTTCAAAGACTACAGCGCCCCCACCGACCAGAAGGTGTTTGCGGCCCTGATGAACCTGTACATGCAGGACGTGCCCCAGGACCAGCAGCCCGACGTGTTTGCCACGGTGAAAAAGCAGTACGGCGGCTCGATGAGCAAGTACGCCGACTACGTGTTCAGCAACTCCTTCCTGACCTCGGAAGCCAAGGTAAACGCCTTTTTGGCCAACCCTTCGCTGGCCAAGCTGGAAGCCGATCCGGCCTACAAAACCTACCAGTCGGTGTTCACGAACTACGTGCAGAACATTGCCCCCAAGCTGCAGGCCTCGCAGGCCGGCCTGGGCCGCGCCAACCGCCTGTACGTAGCCGCCCTGCGCGAAAAGAACTCCCAGAAGGTGTACTCGCCCGACGCTAACTCGACCATCCGCCTGAGCTACGGCTCGGTGCGCCCCTACAGCGGCCGCGACGCCGTGCGCTACGACTTCAAAACCACGGCCCAGGGCATTCTGGAGAAGGAAGACCCCACCAACCCCGAGTTCGTGGTGCCCGCCAAGGAGCTTCAGCTGCTGAAGGCCAAGGACTACGGCCGCTACGCCAACAAGGATGGCACGCTGCCCGTCAACTTCATCACCGACAACGACATCACCGGCGGCAACTCCGGTTCGCCCGTCATCAACGGCCGCGGCGAGCTGATTGGCCTGGCCTTCGACGGCAACTGGGAAGCCATGACCGGCGACCTGGCCTACGACCCCGAGCTGAAGCGCTGCATCAACGTGGACATCCGCTACGTGCTCTGGTGCATCGACAAGCTGGGCGGTGCCAAGCACCTCGTAGACGAAATGACCGTGCAGAACGACGGCCCCAGCCCCGGCGTGGGCGCCGCTACGGCCATGAACGGCTCCTCTGTGAACAGCAGCATGGGCGCCGACCTGAGCGACGTGGAAAAGATGAAGGTGAAAACCGACGAAGGCGGCAAAACCAAAATCAAGCGCAAGAAGAACAAAAAGTAATAGCAGGCCGGCGCCTGGTAACTCCCGGCGCTACTTCCAGCTGATTACCCCAAGCCCCCGTTGCCGCCCGGCAGCGGGGGCTTTTTGCGGCGGTTTGTTGGCGGAAGTCGTATGTTGAAGTCCTCCCACCACTCCCGTTCCGCTATGCAAACCCGCCCGCAATACGTTATCGGCCTCGATTTTGGCACCAGCTCGGTGCGCGCTTTACTGGTTGAGGTAGCCACCGGCCGCGAGGTGGCCGACGCCGTGCAACCCTTCCCGCGCTGGGACGCCGGCCAGTTCTGCGACCCCGACCTGAACCAGTTCCGCCAGCACCCGCTCGACCACCTCGAAGGCCTGACTGCGGCCGTGCGCGAGGTGGTGGCCTTAGTCGATGACCCCGCCCAAATCGTGGCCCTGGCCGTGGATGCCACCGGCTCGTCGCCGGGCCCGGTGAACGAGCAGGGCCGGGCTTTGGGTTTGCTGCCCGAGTTTGCCGAGGAGCCCGACGCGCTGTTCATCCTCTGGAAAGACCACACCGCCGTGGCCGAAGCCCAGGAAATCAACCAGCTGGCCCGCACCTGGGGCGGCCCCGACTACACCGCCTACTCGGGCGGCGTGTACTCGCCCGAGTGGTTCTGGTCGAAAATCACCCGCATTGCCCGCACCAACCCCGCGGTGGCTCAGGCCGCGCACTCGTGGCTGGAGCACTGCGACTGGGTGACGCTGGAACTGACCGGCCAGCCCTTGGCCAGCCTCAAGCGAAGCCGTTGCGCCGCCGGCCACAAAGCCCTGTGGCACCCCAGCTGGGATGGGTTGCCCTCCGAAGAGTTTCTGACCCAGCTCGAACCCCAACTGGCCGGCCTGCGCGCCCGCCTCTACCAGGAAACCTACGCTGCCGACGAGCCCGCCGGTACCCTGAGCCCCGAGTGGGCCGCAAAGCTGGGTTTGCGCCCCGAAACCGTGGTGGCCGTGGGCACTATTGATGCCCACGCCGGTGGGGTAGGGGCGGGCATCACACCGTATGCTATGGTGAAAGTGATGGGCACCAGCACCTGCGACATCGTGGTGGTGCCGCCCGCCGATCTGGCCGGCCGGCCGCCGGTGGCCGGTATCTGCGGGCAGGTGGAGGGCTCGGTGGTGCCGGGGCTGGTGGGCCTGGAGGCCGGCCAATCGGCCTTCGGCGACCTGCTGGCCTGGTTCGAAGGACTGCTCAGCTGGCCGCTGGCCGCCGTGCTCGACCGCGCCACCGGCCTCGATGCCCGGCAGCGCGAAGAGCTGCTGCTGGAAGCCGAGCGCAACCTGCTGGGAATGCTCACCGAAGCCGCCCAGGCGCTGCCTTTTGCCCAAAGTCCGGTGCTGGCGCTGGATTGGGTGAACGGCCGCCGCACGCCCGACGCCAACCTGCAGCTGCAGGGCGCGCTGCGCAACCTGACGATGGGCAGCAGCGCCCCCGAAGTTTTCCGGGCCCTGGTGGAGGCGCTGTGCTACGGTTCGCGCCGGATTCTGGAGCGGTTCGAGCAGGAAGGCATTGCCATCAAGGAAATCATCGGCATCGGGGGCGTGGCCAAAAAATCGGCTTTCCTGATGCAGACGCTGGCCGATGTGCTCGACCGGCGCATCGTGGTAACGGCCTCCGAGCAGGCCCCGGCCCTGGGCGCGGCCATGTATGCGGCTGTGGCCGCCGGCTGCTATGAAAACGTGGAAGCGGCCCAGCAGGCCATGGGCAGCGGCTTTTCGGAAGAATACATGCCCGACCCGGCGCGGGTGGCCGCCTACGGCGCCCGCTACGCCGAATACCTGGCTTTTGGCGAGTTCGTGGAGGCCACCACGCCCGGCCCCGGAGGGAAGGATGAGATTTAATTTGGGAACAAGCTGGACATTACCGGTTACTAGCTCGTACTGCCTGGTACGCCGCTACATTCCGCTTATTTCCCATTTCCCGAATTCATGCCCAAATCCTTTCTGACAGAAATTAAAAAGCGCTTCGGCACTGGTAACTACGAGGGCGACGAGTTCGGCGGGGCCGGCGGTACGTCGGGGCAGGGCCTGCCCACCGGCACGGCCGGCAACTTCATGTTCGCCACCGGCATCGAGTGCTCGTACCCCACCATCGAGCACGGCAAAGTGCGCCGCGACCTGCTCGAAGAGTGCGGCCACTACGAGCACTGGCAGAAAGACATTCAGCTGGTGCACGAAATGGGCCTGAAAGTGCTGCGTTACGGCCTGCCTTACTACAGCATTCATAAGGGCCCCGGCGAGTACGACTGGGAATTTGCCGACAAGGTGATGGACGAAATCCAGCGGCTGGGCATCACCCCCATTCTGGATTTAATGCACTTTGGCGTGCCCGACTGGCTGGAGAATTTCCAGAACCCCGAGCTGCCCGTGTATTTCGCCGAGTACTGCGGAGCCGTGGCCGAGCGCTACCCCTGGGTGCGCTACTACACGCCCATCAACGAAATCTACGTTACGGCCAAGTTCAGCGCCAAAGACGGCATCTGGAACGAGCAGCTGCAATCAGACGAAGCCTTCGTAACGGCCCTCAAGCACATGGTGGCCGCCAGCATCATGGGCAACCAGCAGATTGCCAAGCGCCGGCCCGACTGCGTCATCGTGCAGAGCGAATCGGCCGAGTACACCCACGAGCTGCGCACCGAGCGCACGGCCCAGATTCAGCTGGAAAACAAGCTGCGCTTCCTGGCCCTCGACCTGCTGTATGCCCACCATCCCGATGGCGAGGTGTACCAGTACCTGCGCGAGAACGGCATGAGCAAAAAGGAGTACAACTGGTTTATGGCCGGCGAGCCGCCGGGCTACCAGATTATGGGCAACGACTACTACGGCCGCAACGAGCGGATGATTCTGCCCGACGGAAAAGTGGTTACGGCCTCCGATGTGATGGGCTGGTTCAACATCACCCACGACTATTACCTGCGCTACCGCAAGCCGGTAATGCACACCGAAACCAACATCTTCGACCCCAACGAGGCGCCCACCTGGCTCTGGAAGCAGTGGGTGAACATCCTGCAGATGCGCAAAATCGGGGTGCCGGTGCTCGGCTTCACCTGGTACTCGCTCATCGACCAGGTCGACTGGAACCGGGGCCTGGAGGTGAAGGAGGGCACCGTGAATGCCTGCGGCCTGTTCGATATGGACCGCAATCCGCGCCCCGTAGCCGCCGCCTACCGGCAGCTGCTGGCCGAGTACGGTCAGATTACCATCATCCCGCACGGCGAGCTGTTCGAGCAAACCACCCGCCCCGCCACGCTGAAGGTGGAGATATAATGGGCGGAAACAGGAGCTAGAAGATAGGATACCGCCGGTCATCCTGAGCGGAGCGAAGGACCTTGTACTACCTGAATTACCAGTGGTACAGGGTCCTTCGTGGCGCTTAGGATGACCGGTTTTTTTCGTTTCTGCTTCTCTGATTCCTAACTTATGAAAAAATAATCCTATCAGATTTGCAGTAACCGAATAGAGTAGCTACTTTCCAGCAGTTCAACTGCTTAACGGCTGCTCTATGGCGAAAATCTACTTGTTGGTAGTTCTTTTGACCGGGCTGCCGCTTATATCCCGTGCGCAGGGCTTGTGGGGCGCCCGCTCGGCCGCGCTGGGCCAAGTTGGCAGCGTGCTCGAAGCCGACGGCTGGGCCGGCGCCGCCAATGCCGCCGCGCTGGGCCAGCTCAGCCGCCCCACCGTGGGCGTGGGGGCCGAAAATCGGTATTTGCTGCCCACGCTCAATACCGTGTCGCTGGTGGTGGCCGTGCCGCTTGGCTACCGCAGTGCCGGGGCCCCGGCCGCCGCACCGGTGGCGGGCGTCGCGGCGACTATTGCCGGGGCTGAGGCGCCGCGCTACGGCACGGTGGGCGTTACGGCCCAGCGGTTCGGCGGCACGTTGTACTCGGAGCAGCGGCTGGGGCTGGGCTACGGCTACCAGCTGGGTACCGTGCGCGTGGGGGCCCGGGTAGAGGTGCTGCAAACCAGCATTCAGGGCCTCGGGAGCCGCCGGGCGGTAGCCGCTTCGCTGGGCGGGCAGGCCGATATCATTCCGCGCAAACTCACCTTCGGGGCCACGCTCTACAACCTCAACCAGGCTCGGCTGGCCGAGTACCAGGACGAGCGCGTGCCCACCGTGCTGCGCGCCGGCCTGGCCTGGCGCCCCGCCGAAAAGGTGCTGCTGCTGGTGGAAACCGAGAAGGACGTGGAGCAGGATGCCGATTTCAAGGCCGGCCTCGAATACCAGCCGCTGCCGGCTCTGGCCCTGCGCGCCGGCCTGAGCACGCTCACCAGCCAGCTTACCGGCGGCCTGGGCCTTCGCACCGGCGCCTTCCGAATTGATTACGCCGCCGGCTGGCACGAAACGCTGGGCCTGAGTCAGCAGCTGAGTGCCGCCTACGTGTGGGAAAAGCCCGGTAAGCCATGAAGCCGCGCCTGTTGCTACCCCGTCTGCCGGGCCGCCGCCGGCTGCCTCTGCTGCTGACTGCGGCCGGCCTGCTGCTGGCCGTTGCTTCGGCCTGCGGCCAGGACTACCCGCGCCCGCCCGTGCCCGACCTCGACCGGCTGACCCAGGAGCTGTTTGCCGAAATCCAGAGCGACGAAAGCGGCGTGGCCTACGAGGACCTCTACGAAACGCTGCTGCTCTACTACCAGACCCCGCTCAACCTAAATCTGGCCACCCGCGACGAGCTGCGAAGCTTGCTGCTGCTCTCCGAAACCCAGATAACCCACCTGCTGGAGCACCGCCAGCGCACCGGCGCGCTGCTGAGCTTCTACGAGCTGCAAAGCATCGAGGGCTACGATTTGCGCACCATCTACCGCATTGCCCCCTTCGTGTCGGTGCTGACGGGCGACCCCAATGCCGTGCGCGGCAACCTGTGGCAGCGCATTGCCCGCGAAGAAAACAACGCCCTGTTTCTGCGCTACGAGCGCACTGTGCAGGGCCGCCCCGGCTACGGCCCGGCCGATACCACCAGCACCGGCCGCCCCGCCACCCGCTACCTGGGCTCGCCCGATAAGCTGCTGCTGCGCTACCGCGTCAGCCGCAGCCGCGACTTCAGCCTGGGTTTCACGGCCGAAAAAGACGCCGGCGAGCAGCTCATATGGGACCCCGCCACCCGCCGCTACGGCGCCGATTTCTACTCGGCCCACTTCGTGGTGCAGGAGTGGGGCCGACTGAAAACGCTGGCTTTGGGCGACTACCAGCTGCAATTCGGGCAGGGCTTGCTGCTGTCGTCGGGGTTTGTGGTGGGCAAGGGGGCCGAAACCATTACCACCGTGCGCCGCAGCTCGGTGGGCGTGCGGCCCTACGCCTCGGTGCTCGAAAACTCGTTTTTTCGGGGCGCGGCGGCCACCGTGGCCATTACGCCTACGGTGCGGGCCACCGTGTTCGGCTCGCGCAAGCGGGTTGATGCCTCGCTGCAGCAGGCCCAGGATTCACTGGCCGAGTTCCGCGAGTTTACGTCGGGTCTGCAGCTGAGCGGCTTCCACCGCACGCCCACCGAGCTGGCCAACCGCGAAGTGCTGCAGGAAACCGTGCTCGGCGGCCACGCCCAGTACACCAGCCCCGATGGCGACCTGCAAATCGGCGCCACGGCCGTCAACACCCAGTTCGACAAGCCCCTGCAGCGCCGCGACGAGCTATATAATAAGTACGAGCTGCGCGGCGACCGGAATCTGGCGGTGGGCGCGCACTACAGCTACGTGTGGCGCAACCTGCTGCTGTTCGGCGAAACGGCCCGCAGCGCGGGCGGCGGCCTGGGCACCGTCAACGGGCTGCTGGCCAGCCTCTCGCCGGCCGTCGATGTATCGGTGCTGCAGCGCCACTACGCCCGCGACTTCCACACGCTCTACGGTAATGCGTTCGGCGAAAACTCGCGCAACATCAACGAAAATGGGTTGTACGTGGGCCTGAAAGTGCGGCCCGCGCCCCGCTGGGAGGCCTCGGCCTACTACGACCGGTTCAGCTTTCCGTGGCTGCGCTATCAGGCTGGCGCCCCCGGCGCGGGCCACGACTGGCTGGTACGCCTCACTTTCAGCCCCACCAAAACAAGCCTGCTCTACGCCCAGCTGCGCCAGCGCACCAAGCCCTACGACGCCGACACCCTGCGGGCCGTGCCGCTGCCCGTGCCCACCCAGCGCCGCAGCCTGCTTTTCTATTATGACACCAGCCCGCTGCCCCAACTTAGTTTGCGCACCCGCGTGCAGGGCAGTAGCTACCGCGAAGACGGCGGCCCCGCCCGCCACGGCTACGTGCTGGCCCAGGACGTGACGGTGCAGCCCCTGCGCCGCCTGCGCCTCTCGGCCCGCTACGCCCTCTTCGACACCGACGACTACGACACCCGCCAGTACGTGTTCGAGCAGGACGTGCTCTACGCCTTCTCCATCCCGGTGCTTTCCGGCCAGGGCACCCGCACCTACGTGCTGGCCCAAATCGATGTCAACCGCCACCTCACGTTCTGGCTCCGCTACGCCGACACCCATTACCGCCACCAAACCACCGTCGGCTCCGGCCTCGACGAAATTCAGGGCAACCGCCGCTCCGACGTGAAGGCCCAACTGCGCTACCGGTTTTAAGGGCTAGGTTTTAGGGCTTAATTATAAAGCTTGAGGCGAGGCTTACAGTCAGAAAGGCGCCCGCTAAATAGGCGCGGCCGTGCAATTCGGCTGTCCAGTCCAACCTATATGAAGGCGCACAAAAAAACGGTCATCCTCCGCCCGCAAGCGAAGGATGACCGTTTTTTCTAAGCTCTAAGCTCTAAGCTCTAAGCTCTAAGCTCTAAGCTCTACTGCTTCAGCAGGCGCACCACGCTCGTGCCTTTGGGCAGGTCGAGGTGCAGCTGGTAGATACCGGGGCTGAGGGGGCTCAGGTCGAGGCTGGTTTGCAGCTCGGCCGCGCCTTTGGTCAGCGTCCGGGTCTGTACCAAACGGCCTACGGCGTCGGTAACGCGTAGCGTAACGGGGCCGCGCTGGTCGTTGCCGATGCGCACCCGGAACTGGCCGGTGCTGGGGTTCGGGGCTACTTCAATGCCCTGCAGCGCAGCAGCCACAGTGCGCGTAACCACCGAAACCGTCTGGCAGGCCTGGTTCGAGTAGTCCGAAGCGCCGGCCGCATTGATGGCCCGCACGCGGTAGCAGTACTGGCCATTGGCCGTCACCTTGTCGGTGTAGAAGCTGGTGCCGGCGGCCACGGTGCCTACTTTGACAAACGTGGTGGAGGGCGCCAGGGCGCGCTCAATCTCGTAGCCGGTTTCGTTGGTGGCGTTATCGAGCCAGATCAGGTCGATGTCGGCGCCCGTAGCGGTGGCTACCGGGGCCAGTGCCGTCAGCGACGTAGGCGCCAGGGGCAGCTCATCCAGCGTGCAGATTTCCAGGCTCCAACCCGTGAGCGAGCCGCCGTTGCCGGGCTTGTTGTCCACAATGGTCAGCGTCCAGTTGCCGTTGGAGGGCGAGTTGAGCAGCTCGCCAAACGAGTTGAAGGGGCGCACCGTCGAGCCGCTAACCAGCGGGCAGGCCAGGGGCGCCGTGGCCGCGTCGTCGAAGCTCAGGCTGAGGTTGCCGGTGCCGGGGCACAGGCGCGGAAACAGCACTACGCGGCGGCCGGCGGGGTTGGTCAGCGAGATTTCCAGCTCGCTTACATCCGCATGCGTGATGGCCAGGTTGCGCACCCGGATGTTGGCGGTGCGGTTGGTGTTGCTGACGGCAATAACCGAGGTGATGGTCGCCGTACCCGTTGCCGAAATCGTGAGCGGCACGTTGGTGGCCGCCAGCGTCTGGCAGGTCTGGGTACCGGTCGTGAAGTTGATGACGGCCGAGTAGGGGCCCGCCCCGCAGCCGCTAAGCGCCCGCACCCGCACAAAGTACTGGGTAGCAGCCTGCAGCTGGTTCGGCACGTAGGAATTAGCCGGGCTGATGGTCTGGGTGATAACGCCCGTCGTGAAGGCGGCATCCAGCGCCAGCTGCACCTCGTAGCCGGTGGCATTGGTTACCGGCGACCAGGTGATGCTGGGGCGCAGGCTGGTGCGGGTGCTGGCAGTGGCCGGGGCCGTAATCTTTGGCGCCTCGGTAACGCCCGGCAGAATGGTTAGCCGCACATCGAGCGTGCGCGTATCGGTGCCGCTCACGCCCGTCAGCTGCAGCGTGTAAGTGCCCGAAACAGCGGCGCTGGTGGCGGTAATAGTAGCCGTGGTGTTGGTGCCGGCCGCCACCGTGGGGGCGGGGAAGGTAACCGTTACGCCGGCCGGCAGGTTCGTAGCAGCCAGCGTTACCTGGCCGGTGAAGCCCTGCAGCTGGCCCACGGTGAGGGCCAGCGTACCCGAGCTGCCGGCGCAGAAGCTCAACTCGCCAGCCGTACCGGCGGGGCCCTGCAGAAAGAAGGTCGGGCCGGTCGGCACGTCAATCTTGAAATTCTGATCCGATACATCGAAGAAAACTCCATCCGTGGCCTGCACCTTGATGCGGGCCTTGGTAGTAGCAGCCACGCTGGCCGGCAGCGTCAGGGTCTGGTAGCCGTCGTTGGGCGTACCCGCCAGCAGCGTCGTCGGGAAGGTCAGGCCGCCGTCGGTCGAGAGCAGAATATCGACGTTGGCGGCGCTGATGGGGGCCTGGGTGGTGTTGGCCACATCCCAGCTAACCTGCTGCGGCGCGCCCACCAGCCAGGTGGTGCCGGCCGAGTTGGGAGCCGTTACCACAAACGGGCCGGCCGTCGGCACCACCACTACATTCATCGAGTCGTAATCGACCCCGCCGCCACCGGCCCGGTTGTCGCGGGCCACGAGGCGGAAGATGAGCCGGCGACCGTACGTGGGCAGCAGCTCGCCTTTGGTCTGGGTGTTGTTGAGAATGTCGCTCAGGCGCGGGAACGTGCGCGAAGGGCTGGCAGTCGGCGAGAACACGCGGAACAGCGGCGCATCGCCCGAAGGAGCGTTCGGGGCGCCGGCCGGGCCGAGATTGTACTGCTCCCACGAGTAGGTCAGGGCGTCGTTGTTGACGTCGGTAGCCGAGCCGGTGAGCGTGAACGGCGTGCTGACCGGAATGGCGTAGTTGCGGCCGGCATTCACGACCGGAGCCGTGTTGCCGGTGGGCGTGTTCACCGAGCAGTTGCCGGTACCCGTAATGTGGGCCACAATCTGGTCGAAGCTGCGCGAGTGGAAAAAGGCGTCGGAGTTGGGCTGGGTGTTATCGGCCCCGCAGATGCCCGCGTAGGCCATAATGGTCGTGCCCGAGCCCGGCTCGTAGGCCGCTGTAGCGGCCCGGTTGCCGCCTCCGCACGAGCCCGTCTGGCTGTTGAAGGTGTGGTCGCCGCCAAACTGGTGGCCCATTTCGTGCGCTACGTAGTCTACATCGAAGGCGTCGCCAACGGGGCTGCTGGTGCCGGTTACGCCGCGGGCCTTGCCCGTGTTGATGCAGACCGAAGGACGCTGGGCTACGCCCCCGCCGTTGGTGCTGAACACGTGGCCGATATCGTAGTTGGCGTTACCGATGAGCTTATCGACGTTGGTCTGGTTCTCATTGAGCATCGCACTCCCGTTGTTGTTGGTATACGGGTCGGCGGCGGCGTCGAAATAAATCAGGGTGTCATTGTCGGGTACTATCACCATGCGCACGGCCACTTCGCGCTCGTAAATGCCGTTTACGCGGTTCATGGTGGTGGCCATAGCGGCCATTACCTTTTCCTTGGTGCCGCCGTGGAAAGCCGAGTATTCGGCCGTGGCGGCCAGCGCCAGCCGGTAGGTACGCAGGGTGGCGCCGTTGGCTACGGCGGCCCGCTGGGCGGTGGTCAGCTGCACTTCCGGCTCGCTGCCATCGGGCGAGGGCACGGCGCACACAAAGGCCGGCAGCAACATGTTGCGCCGCTCGAACACGAGGTGCGTGTTGCTGCCCTTGGCAGCCGGGTCGATATAAACAGTGTAGCCGGCGGCCAGAATCTGGGCGTGGAAGCCGGCCGGCGTAACATCCAGGCGGGCCGTGGCCGACGGGTCGTCGAGGCCCTGGGCTACGTAGGTGCGGATGTTGGGGTAGCGGGCCGCCAGCGCGGGCGCCATCACCGGCACCTGCTCTACCCGGAACCGCTGCGAAGTGCCGTTGGGCAGGGGCAGCGAAATAACGGTGGCCGAACCCCGGTTGGCAGCCCGCTCGGGCGGCGCAGTTTTCAGGGCGTTGCGTACGGCATCAAGCTGAAATTCAACCGTCCGGAAGTGGGTCAGGGCCTGGGTAGCCGCCCGGGCCTGAGCCGGCGCCTGGGGCGCATCGGCCCACAGCACGCGCTGGGCCTGAGCTGCCGGAGCGCCCGCCAGCAGCAGGGCCGAGCCCGCCAGCAGCGGCCGCCACGCCTTCCGGTACAGCAGAGTAGAAAGTGGTTGCATCAAGTAGTTGTGGAAGGGCAAAGAACAGAAAGGGGCGCCCGCTCTGCACAGAGAAAGCGCCCTCAATATAGAAGTTTTGTCGGCAGTCTGCAGGATTTATTGCCAAAATGGCAATAAGTAGGATGCTCACGACGATGCCTTGTATTGCGCCTGTCTAACGCCGGTTCAGGCCTGCGGCTGCTCCTCCAGCACGGCCGGCACCCGGCGCCGCATTGTCAGCAGGAAAACCAGCCCCAGCAGCACGCTACCGGCGCTGGCCAGGTGCACGAAGGGCAAATGGGCCGGCTCGTTGCTGAATATCCAGCCCGCCAGCAAAGCCCCGATGCCGATGCCCGCCTCCAGGGCCATGTACATCGTGGAAACGGCCCGGCCGCGCCGTTCGGGGTGGCTCAAATCCACCGTCCAGGCATAAATGGTGGGCGAGTTGAGCCCGGTGCCCAGCCCGAACAGCATGGCGCCGGCCAGAAAAATCGGCACCGTGCTGGCGAAGGCCAGCAGTAGCAGCGCCGCTACCATAATGCCCGACGAGCCGATAAGCACCGGCACCCGGCCGTATTTATCGGAGCTGCGGCCGCCCACCAGGCGCACCACCAGCGAGGCGCCGGTGTAGCAGAGGTAAAACAGCCCCTTGCTTTCGCCCGTGAGGCCCAGCACCCGGCTCTGGTCGGGCACCACCGTGAAAATGGCGCCGAACGGAAACAGGAACAGCAGCGTGGCCGCGGCCGGCACCAGCACGCGGGGCTCAAACACTTCCTGCCAGCTTTCAATCTTGAGCAGCTTCCAGCTGAAGCGCTGCCGCTGGGCCGGGGCCAGCGTTTCGGTCATGGTGCCCTGCACAATCAGGCTGAGCAGGGCCAGGCCCGAGGAGCAGTAGAACAGCACGTTGAGCGAGAAGTGCGCCGCCAGCCACGAGCCCAGTGTGGGGCCGGCGGCCATGCCCACCGAGCCGGCCACGCCCAGCAGCCCCATAGCCTCGCCACGGCGGGCCAGCGGCACAATGTCGGCAATGAAGGCGGCCGTGCCGGTGGGCTTGAAGCCGGTGCTGAAACCGTGCAGCAGCCGCAGCCCCAGAAACCCCACTACCGTAACGGTAAACGGATAAAAGAAGCCGCAGATAAAGCACACCAGCGAGCCGAACACCATCACCGGAATGCGCCCCACCGTATCGGCCAGCTTGCCCGAAAACGGCCGCGAGAGGCCCGCCGTGAGCGTGAACAGGGCAATGATGTAGCCTTTATACTCGCCGCCGCCCAGCCCCGTGAGGTAGTCGGGCAGCTCGGGCAGCAGCATGTTGAAGCTCATGAAAAACAGGAGCGACGAAAGGCACATCAGCCAGAAGCCGACCGTGTACACGCGGGGCGGCCGGGGCGCGGGGGCCGTAGTAGTAAGCGAAGAAGCCATGCGGCCGCAAAGGTACGGCGGCTGGGCCGGGCTTCAGCACGCCGGACTGAGTGACCGAAATAGAAGCTGCTGATGCACATGAGGCAGCAGTATTCAGTCTTTCTAATAAAGTGCTACGGCTAAAAAAGCAGCCCCGCCGAAACGCGCGCCAGATGAATAGGCTGCACGGTTTCGGCAGGGCTGAAAAAGTGGGGCAGCTGGTGGGAGCCCAGGCTACTGGGCCGGCGGCGTTACCACTAGCACTTCGCCGGGCTTCACGGCAAAATCGGGCTTGCCGTTCCACTCCATAAGCTGCTTGATGGTAACGCTGTAGCGGCGCGAAATGGCGTAAAGCGTCTCGCCCGGCTGCACCGTGTGGCGCACTACCGCCGGGGCCGTAGCAGGAGCCGGCGAAGCCGGGGTGCCGTTCGGGGTAGTGGTAGCGGCCGGCGCATCGGTAACCGCCGGAGCCGCTACGCGCAGCACCTGCCCGATTTTCAGCGACGGATTGGCCGGCAGCTCATTCCAGGCAATGATATCGGCCGGGCGCAGCTTGAAGCGGCGGGCCACCGAATACAGGTTTTCCTTGGGCTCGACGGTGTGCAAACCGCTGGCCGGTACCGGCTCCACAATAGTGGGCGGGCCGGCAGCAGGTGCGGCAGCAACTTCCGGGGCTGGTGAGGAGGCTGGCGCCGCCGGAGTTACGGCCGTCGGCGCAGGAACTGGCTTAACAGCCGGGGTCGGGGTAGCAACCGGAGTCGCCGACGTTGCCGGAACTGGCGTAGCAACCGGCGCAGGAGCGGCCGGCTGCGGGGCCGGAGTGGGAGCAGGCCGCCAGACCGAAGCAGGCCGCGGCGTGTCAGTTGGGGTGGAGGCGGGCGCCGCCGACCCGTCGCGGGGCTCGTCGGCTACGGGGCGCGGGGCGGGTAGCGGCCGGCGCGGTGGCAGCGACGAAGCCGGGACAGGTGCCGGAGCTGGGGCCGGCTTTGCGGGAGCCGGCGCGGGGGTAGCCGGAGCCGGAGTAGCGACAGGAGCCGGAGCAGCAGGAGCCGGGGCGGCGGGCTGTTCGTTTATGCTTTCCACTTGGGCGTCGGCTTCGGCGGCTGAGTCGTCTTCCACGGCGTCCTCCAGCGTGCGGCTGGCGCGGGCGGTGCTGCCGCGGTAGGGCTCGGCGTCGTTGGTGCGCTTGCGGGCAGGAGCTGGGGCGGGGGCCGGGGTGCTGCTTACGGGCTGCTCGAAGGCGGCCAGCGCGGCGCGGTTCTGGCTGTCCACGTACTCGATGGGCGTGGTTTTGGGCCGGGTGTGCTGCAGCCACAGCACCCGGCCGGCGCGCAGCTCCTCGTTGCGGGCCATGCGGTTTTTCTGCCAGATAGCTTTAGCCCGCAGCCCGTACTTCTGCGACACACTCAGCACGCTTTCGCCGGGCTGGGTTACGTGGTATTCTACGGCCGCTTTGTCGCGCTTCTTCTGCAGAAAATAGGGCTGGCCGGGCACAATCTGGTCGAAGGCGTACAGGTCGTTGTACTTCAGAAAGCGCCGCAGCTTGAGGTTGCCGCGGCGGGCCAGGCTTTCCTTGGTGTCGCCGGGCAGGGCCACCAAAGCGCGCAGGCCGTTTACGCGCACCAGCTCGGCGTTTTCGGGGTCGGGGGTGGGCGGGGTGAGCAGTTGGGTGGCGGCGGCCGACTTCTGCTGGGCGGCCAGCAGCGTCAGCTGGGCCGGGTCGGTGATGGGTACCAGCACGGTGTACACGCGGTCAGTGGGCACGGTGGGGGCCAGCAGCCAGCGGTTGTACTTGGCCAGCTCCTCGGGATTCAGGCGCAGGCTGGTAGCCAGCAGAGCCAGCGGCTGCCCGGCCGGGGCCGGAAACTCTTGGAACAGCAGCGGCGGCCTTGGGTTGAGGTTCAGAGCCGGCTCAAAGGCCACCTTGTGGGCCAGAAACGTGAGCACGTAGCCGTTGGTGCGCTCCGAAATTTCCATTTCGGTGGCGTCGTAATCGGTGGGCAGCGTGTAGGGTTTGGCCCCGGTCAGGCCCAGGTTGTAGCTGATGAGGGTGTTGATCCAGTTATGAAACGTTTTGTTGTTGCGCAGCAGATACTGGGCCGCCGCCTTCGAGGAGGCCACAATATGCTTGCGCTCATCCACCGCCTCGTTCATCAGCAGCCCAAAATCCTGCGCCGACTCGCGCTTGAACTGCCAGTAGCCAATGGCGTCGCTGATGCTCTGGGCGTTGCCCTGCAAACCGCTTTCGTGGATGGCCAGGTAGCGGAAATCCAGCGGCAGCCCTTCCTGCTGAAACACCCGGTCGATAATGGGGAAATACGCATCAGCCAGCACCACTTTGGCCTGGAACGAAGCCGGGTGGCGGCGCAGTGCATCCACCTTCTGCTGCACGGCCGCTTGGCCGCCCGGCGTGAGGCGCAGGCGCAGGTTGCCCAGCAGCAGGTTGGCCGGCACGGGCACAGTTTGGGCCACGCCCAACAGCGGGAGCAGCAATAGTAGCAATAAGTAAATTCGCTTCATGACGGAGACAAACCGGAGGCGCAACGGCCGGCAATGGGTGCCGCACCAGCCTCGTCGGCCCGCAAAATAGCGCAAAAATCAGCGGCTGGGCTAAAAGCCGCCGGGCCGGCCCCCGCCGCCCCCGCCGCCGGGCCGGCCATAGCCGCCGGGGCGCGGGCCGTCGTTGGTGTCGCGGCCGCCGCGCTCGAAGTCGGTGGGGTTGCCGGCGCCGCCGCCGAAGCTGCGGATGTTGTAGGTGAAGCTCAGCAGGAAGTAGCGCTGCAGGATGTTGGTTTGCACGTCCTCGGTGTAGGCGGCGGCAATGTTGCGCTGGATGCTGTTGTTCTGGCCCAGCAAATCGAAGGCAAACAGCTGGATTTCGCCCCGCTGATTGGCGAAAATCTTCTTGCCCAGCGAGGCATTCCAGAGTACAAAGTTCTGGTTGTAGCCCGCCGCCAGGCCCGAGTACAGCTGGTGGTTGACATCAGACTTGAGCGTGATGCCCTTGAGGATAATCCAGCTCAGACGCAGGCTGGTGTTCTGGCGGAAGTAGCGGCTGTTGAGCTGCGGCTGCAGGCTGTTGCGCACCCAGCTCTGGCTCGAATTCGACGAAAGCGTGAAGTCGAGTTCGGGGCTGATGTTGCTGCTCAGGCCCACGCCCAGGCTGGCCGAAGGCGTGCGGTTGTAGTTCAGCTCGCCGAATACCAGGCCCGGCGTCTGGGCATAGTTGGCCCCGGCATTCACGCTCAGATTCGATTTGATGAAGGCCAGCGGCTGGCTGTAGTTGGCAAAGGAGCGCAGCGAATACTGCCGGCTCAGGTTGACGGGCCGCGTGAGCTGGCCGCCGGCCGGAATCACGATGCCATCAACCGTTAAAGGGGCGCCGCTGGCGTATATCGTGTTGTTAGTGATGTAGTTGTTCACGTAGCTGCCGCCCAGAAAGGCGAAAAACGAGCGCGACTTCTCGGGCACCGCCGACGAGTAGCGCACGAACAAATTCTGGCGGGTTTCCTGGCGCAGATTGGGGTTGCCGGTGGTCAGCTGCAGCGGGTTGGCGTTGTTTACCACTTCCTGCAACTGGTTGACGGAGGGCGGATTGGTGCTGGTGCGGTAGTTAATGCGCAGGTTCTGCTGCTTCGAGAAGTTGTAGCGCAGCCGGGCGTTGGGCAGCACATTCAGGAACGAGCGGCGCGTGCTGCCGGGCCGCGGAAACTCCTGGTCGCTTTGCAGGCGGGCGTCCTGCACCTCGGCGCCCACCGACCACTGCAGCTCCTTGTTCTGGTAGCGGTAGCTCAGCTCGCCCGAGTTGGTGAGGTAGCTGCTCTGGAACACCGAGCTGAGCGTGTCGTTGAGGCGGGTGTACTGCTGCTCGGCGGGCACGAAATCGTAGGTGCGCTTGTCCGATTGATTGGGCGTGTAGGCCACGTCGTATTCCAGCTGCAGGGCCGAGTGCTCGCCCAGCGGCTCGGTGTAGTCGAGGCTGCCGCGCCAGTTCCAGCCGGTCTGGGTCAGCTCCGAAAACTGGTTAAGCGTGCTGGTAACGGGCTGCTGCTGGCGGTAGAAGGTGTTACTGGAAAGCAGGTTGTTGTCGCCGCGGTTGTCGTTGTAGCCCACGTTGAAGCCCGCCGCAAACGTGCGGCCCCGCCGGGCAAAGCGGTGGCGGTACAATAGCTGGCTGCTGCCCGTCAGGCCCGTCAGGGCCGAGCGGTAGGAGCTAGCGTTGGCGCCCTGCGGCGTGGTGGCGCCGGCCGCATCAGCCGGGGCCAGGTAGGTGTTGCCATCGAGCAGGCTGGTACCCGTGTTGCGCTGCATACTAAAGCTGGGCCGCCACAGCAACGAGTTCAGCGAGTCGAATTTGTGGTCGATGCGCAGGTTGAAGCGGTTGTTGAGGTTGCGGCTGGTGGCGCGCGAATCCTCGGCGTAGCGCAAATCCTGGGGCTGGCCCACGGTGGGCACGTAGCGGCGTAGCAGGCTGGTGGTGCTGTTGTTATCGCTCAGGTTGAAAAAGTAGCTGCCCTGCACGTCGGTTTTTGTGCCCCAGGTATCGGAGTAGTTCAGGCCCAGCGCGTGCGTTTTGCTGATGCCGCCCCGCTGGTTCACCAGAAAGTCGCCCGCGTTGCCCCCGCCACCACCGCCCTGGCCTCCCCGGCCGCCGCCACGGCCACCCCGGCCGCCGCCGCCCGAGCCGCCCACCACGCCCAGCAAATCGTCGGTGCCGAAGTTCTGCTCGTTGATGTTGTTGGTCTGGGCCACTACGCTCAGCCGGCGCTTGCCCTTAAAGCTGTTCAGGTTGCCGCTCACCCGGTAGCGGTCGTCGAGCGGCCCGTAGCCGGCCACCACCCGCCCGAACTTGCCGTTGCGGAATTGCGGCTTGGTCACGATGTTGATGGTTTTCTGCTGGTTACCATCGTCGAAACCCGTAAACTGGCTCTGGTCGGAGGCCCGGTCGTACACCTGAATCTTGTCAATCACCTCGGCCGGCAGGTTCTTAAGCACGGCGTCGGGGTCGTTGCCGAAAAACTCCTTGCCGTCCACCAGCACCCGTTGCACCTGCTCGCCCTGGGCCTGCACCTTGCCGGTCGTGGGGTCCACGGTCACGCCGGGCATTTTGCGAATCAGGTCGCCGGCGCTGGCGTCGGGGTTGGTTTTAAACGAGCCGGCGTTGAACTGGGCCGTGTCGCCCTTCTGCACGGCCGCCGCGGCCTGGCCCACCACTTCCACGCCTTTCAGCGTTACGCCCCCGGCCTGCAATGTCAGGGCGCCTAGGTTCAGCGGCGCGCTGCCCACTTCCACGGTGCGCTGCAAATCCTGGTAACCCAGAAACGACACCGTGAGCCGGTAGCGTCCCGCCGGCACGTTGGGCACCGTAAAGGCGCCCTCCGTATCCACGGCCGCCCCGCGCCGCACCGAGTCGGGCAGCTGCAGCAGCACCACGTTGGCCCCCAGCAGCGCCGACTGGTCCTGAGCATCGAGCACCCGCCCGCTTACGGTCGTCTGAGCGCGGGCCGTGGTCAGCAAAAGGATAAACAGCAGCAGCGAAAAGAGGAAGCGTAGCATCAGCAGGCGAATGAGTCAGGCATTAGCCACCATAGACGCCAAATTTTCGCCAACGTTTAACGGACTCGCCGTTTTCTTTTGAAATAGATTCGGTTGATAAGTAAAAGGCGTGTCATTCTGAGCAGCGCGAAGAATCTCGCGGGTAATGGTAACTCTGTCGTCAGAAATTGCTGTGGCACGCGAGATTCTTCGCTTCGCTCTGAATGACGGGCTATTGGAAACTGCCGTTGCGCTACAGCTTGCGCACCAGCAGCAGCCCGTCGCGCAGGGGTAGTAGCACGTTTTCCACCCGCGCATCGGCCTGCACTTTGGCGTTGAAGGTGCGCACGGCGTGGGTGTCTTTGTCGGCAGGCTTCACGGGGTAGCCGGGCAGTACCTTGCCGTTCCAGAGCACGTTGTCAATCAGCAGGAAGCCGCCGGGGCGCACCTGGGGCAGTACCAGCTCGTAGTAGGTGTCGTTGTTGATTTTGTCGGCGTCGATGAACACCAAATCCCAGGTTTCGGCCAGCGCGGGCACCACCTGCCGGGCGTCGCCAATGTGCAGTTGAATCCGGTCTTCCAACCCCGCCTCGGCCACGTAACGCCCGATGCGGCCGGCCAGCTCGGGGTTCTGCTCCACGGTGTGCAACAGGCCATCGGGGGCCAGCCCTTCGGCCAGGCACAGGGCCGAGTAGCCGGTAAACGTGCCCAGCTCCAGCACCCGCCGCGGCCGCACCATGTGGCTCAGCATACTCAAAAGCCGCCCTTGCGCGTGCCCCGACAGCATGCGGGCGTGCAGCACCTGCACGTGGGTTTCGCGATTGAGACGGGCCAGCAGCGGGCTTTCGGGGCTGGTGTGGTCGTCGGCGTAGCGCTGGGCGTCGTCGGGAGAGTACATGCGGGTCGTTAGAAGAGAGTAGGCGCCGGGTGCGGCTGGTAGATGCGGCGCCGGTGGTAGAGTAAGTGCAGCGGGTTGACCTCATGGGCCAGAGCCAGCATCAGCCGGCCCGACTGGCCTTGCAAGGTCCCGTCATCGTTCACCGACCAGCTGCCCCGGTCGAAGGTAACGTGGTGGTTCGGGCACAGGCACAGCAGGTTGTCGAGCTTGTCGGGCCCGTGGTGCGGGCCGCCGAGGCCCCGGATGTGGGCAGCTTCGGCGTAGGGCCCGGTAGGAGTGGGCAGCCGGGCGGCACAAACCTGGCAGCTGAAATCGTAAAGCTCCTTCACGGCGCGCATCAGGCGGGTGTCGCGCACCACGCGGCTGGTTAGGGCCAGCTGGCGCGGCGCCGGCTCGTAGGTTACGGCCGGCTCCTGCAGAAGCGTTGCTGCCGAATCCGGCAATGCTTCGGCAGTCAGCATTTCCAGCCGGAACTGCCAGATAAGGTGGCCCGAGCGGCCCAGCTGCGCCGAAGAGCGGGTAATCAGGTACAGCCCGGCGTACTGGTAAAAGGCCCTTTTTCCCTCCTGCACCTTGCGGATAACGCGCACCGGCGTTTGCTGCTCGAAGCTGAGTTGCAGCGCCCGGTTGCCACTCGTTAGTTGCTGGTCGGCTACCTGCCGGCCTTCCTGATTGCCGCCTTCGCCGGTGTACAGTATCACCGAGCCCAAATCCTGGTCGTCCTCGTAGCCGCCCGATAATACGATGGCCTCCGCCGGATGGCCTTTAAGGCTCGAAATACCCTTATACAAGTCCCGGTGCAGCCCCGCATCTTTCACTTCCGAGCGGCGCAGAAACTCGTGCCCCGGCTCGATACCGGCAACTGGGCCAAGATGAACGGGTACCGGACGAGTAGCCATCAGAGAACAGGGGTAGGAAAGCCGGGAAAAGTAACCGGCCGGCTGCAAACCTACTCGCATCCTTCACAATGTAGCCTTTGCCCCGTTGCTTTTTTCAGGCACCAGCCGAAACTTCCAGACCCGAAAGCCCGCCTTGCCCGGCTCGTACACGGCCGCTACCACCCGGTACAGCCCTTCGTAGCGGTAGCCGCGGCCCGAATCAACCGCAACCCGCCGGAAAACCCGCACCGAGCGGCCGGTTTCCAGGCTTTTGTGCAGATACAGGTTGCGGCCGGTTAGCTCCTGGTGGGCCGTTTGCCGGCCGGTGCGCGGGTCGCGCCCGCCGCTGCCCGAGTACGTCAGGTCGTGCTCCCGAAAGTCGTCGTCCTCGTACTGGTCGGCCAGAATAATGGATTCCGCGCCTTCCTCGGCCGAGCCGCTTACGCCGGTGCGCGTGGGTCGGTGCAGCCCCGCCCGGCTCAGCGCCAGCCGGCTGTCCAGCACATCGCCCGGCCGGTAGTAGCCGACGTGGCCGAAGATGGGCATAAGGTGATTTGGTGAAATGGCGAGTTTTATGTTTGCAGGACCTGTCATCTTGAGCGCAGCGAAGGACCTTATCACATAGGACTTACGCAAAAGGGAGCATAGGCTTGTAGCGCGAAGCTTCCGCTTCGCGTACCGTTGAACATAATCGCCTAAAAACCAGCAATGATACGCGAAGCAGAAGCTTCGCGCTACAGTCGTTCTGCGTAAGTCCTATCACATTAAAACGAGCCGTTGTTGTGACTGCTCAGACGTGATAAGGTCCTTGGCTGCGCTCAGGATGACAATAAAGTCAACTCACTATTTCACCACCTCACCATTTCACCTACTCCGGCACATACTGGAGGGCGCTCAGGTTGTCGTCGGTGAGGATTTCGTTGGCCAGCTCCAGCAGCTCGGGGGCGGTTATGCGGCGGATGCGGTCGAAGATTTCGTTAATGGACTCGACGCGGCCCAGGTCGAGGGTGCTTTTGGCCAGCAGCTGCATCAGGCCGCTGTTACTTTCCTCGGCCATAGCCAACTGGCCCATGAGCTGCTCCTTGGCCGTATGCAGCTGCGAGGTGCCCAGCGTTTGCTCGCGCAGGCGCTTCAGCTCCTTCTGCACCAGCGAAACCGTGCGGTTGACCTGCTTTTTCTCGGTGCCGAAGTAGATGCCAAACAGGCCCGTGTCGGTGTAGGGCGAGTAGGTGGCGTCGATGGTGTACACGAGGCCGTACTTTTCGCGCACGCCCAGGTTGAGGCGCGAGTTCATGCCGGGGCCGCCGAGCAGGTTGCTGAGCAGAAAAAACGGAATCCGCCGCTCGTCGTGCAGGGCGTAGGCCGGCCCGCCGATGAGGCAGTGGGCCTGGGTGATGGGCTTGCGCTCCAGCCGCTCCAGCCGCTGGTAGCCACTGAACGCCAGCCGGGGCCGCGCCCCCAGCCGGGCCGGCAGCGGCGCCAGGTACTTATCGGCCAGGCGCTTCACCTCCTTGAACGGCAGGTTGCTAACCGAGCTGAACACCACCCGGTCGGTGCGCACGTTGTCGGCCAGAAACTGGTGGAAATCGGCCTGCTGGAAGCCCGACACGCTTTCGCGGGTGCCCAGGATGTTGTGACCCAGCGTGTGGCGGGCAAACACCACGTCGTCGAAGTCGTCGAGGATGGCGTCTTCGGGCGCGTCGTGGTACATGGCCATTTCCTCCAGAATCACGCCGCGCTCTTTCTCAATCTCCTTTTCGGGGAACACCGAATTAAAGGTGAGGTCAGTCAGCAGCTCGAAGGCGCGCTCGAAGTGGGTGCTCAGCAGCGAGGCGTAAAAGCAGATTTTCTCCTTCGTAGTATAGGCGTTCAGCTCGCCGCCCACCGTTTCGAGGCGGTTCAGAATATGAAAGCTCTTGCGCTTCTCGGTGCCCTTGAAGGCCATGTGCTCCCAGAAGTGCGCCAGCCCAAGCTGGTGGGGCTTCTCGTCGCGCGAACCAATATCGAGCAGAAACCCGCAGTGGGCAATTTTGGTGTGCGGAACCTGCTTATGCAGCACCCGAATTCCGTTGGGCAACTCGTACAGGTCGTAATCAGTCATTTCGTAGGGTGTTGGGGACTTTGGGGGCTGAGGAACTTGCATTCGTGTAAGCCGCCCACCAGCCCGGCCCGGTATAACCACGCCGGCGCGCGGTAGGTTGCAAAGATACGGGTGGTGAATGCGTGAACGGTCATTCTTCGCTTCGCTCTGAATGACCGTTCTTTTACAACCTGACCACCTCACTTAACACCGCCAGCAGCTGCTCCGTCCGGATGTCGTGGGCGCAGCGGAAGTGGCCCAGCGGACAGGCGGCGTGGCCGTGCAGGCCGCAGGGCCGGCAGGGCAGGGGCTGCTCGATTTCCACGATGCGCGAAAACGGGCTCAGCGGCCCGAACCCGAAGGCCGGCACCGTGGAGCAGTACACCGCGCACACCGGCGCGCCCACGGCCGAGCACAGGTGCATGGGCGCCGAGTCGTTGACGTAGTTGAGCACCGCCCCGCGCATCAGCGCCGCCGAAGCCAGCAGTGACAACCGCCCCGACAGATTCACCAGCCCCGACCGGCCACTCTGCGCCAGTAGCCGCTGGCAGGCTTCGGTATCGGGCGGGCCGCCGAGCAGAAACACGGTGTACTCGGGCGGCAGCGCGGCCAGCAGCCTCACCCACTGCGCCTCCGGAAACTGCTTGGTAAACCACACCGACGTGGGCGCAATGCAGATATACGGCCCGCCGCCGGCCGCTGCCACCACGTCGGCCGCGGCCTGCTCGTCGGCCACGGAAGGGTAGAGGCGGGGCGGCACCACCGGGCCCGTGTAGGCGGGGGCCAACAGGCGCAGGTTGCGCGTTACCTCGTGCACGCCGTCCTCAATAATGTGTGGCGCGGTGCGCGTGAAGAAGCGGGCGAATGGGTTTTTATCGAAGCCCACGCGCTCGGGGGCGCCCGAAAAGGCCGTCAGCAGGCCGGTGCTGGCGAAGCGCTGCAGCGTAACGACGCGGCCGTAACCCGTGCGCCGAATCTGCTTCAGCAGCCCCAGCAGCCCGCGGTACTTGTCGTGCTTTTTGTCCCAGACTAATACCTGCCGCACGTGCGGGTGGCCCCTCAGCAGCCCTTCATTCCCCTTGCGCACCAGAAAATCTACCGGCGTAGCGGGCTCGGTGCGGTGCAGGTACTCCAGCAGGGCCGTGGCCAGAATCACGTCGCCGATAAAGGCGGTCTGGATGAGCAGGACGGCGGGCGGAGCGGCAGCGGGCATGGCAGGGCGGGTGAGGCCACAAAGATACGGCGGCGGCGAAGGCAGAGTCGGTTCTTTTTCGCCCCGAACCGTAATCTACTTAACTTGGCCCGGCCGTTTCGGCGGCAGCCATCCATTCTACCTCATCCCTGCTACCATGCGCTACGGCCCTATTTTGCCCGATTTGTTCATCGAAAACCGCCGCCGCTTCCGCAAGCTGCTGCCGCCCAACTCGCTGGCCATCTTCCAGGCCAACGACATCATGCCCACCAACGCCGACGGCACCATGCCATTCCGCCAGAACAACGACCTGTTCTACCTGAGCGGCGTCGACCAGGAGGAAAGCATCCTCGTTATCTGCCCCGATGCTACGCTGCCCCAGCATCGCGAAATCCTGTTCCTGAAGGAAACCAGCCCCGAAATCCTCATCTGGGAAGGCTACAAACTCACCAAGGAGCAGGCCCGCGAGCAAACCGGCGTGCGCACCATCATGTGGCTCGATTCGTTCGAGTCGGTGCTGCCGGCCCTGATGAACGAGGCCGACAACGTGTATCTGCCCGGCAACGAGCACATCCGGGCGGTGGTGGCGGTGGAAACCCGCAACGCCCGCTTCATCAAGCAGCTGCAGGCAGCTTACCCGCTGCACCAGTACCGCCGCGCCTCCCGGCTCGTCGACCAGCTGCGGGCCATCAAGAGCCCCGAGGAAATCCGGCTCATGCAAAAGGCCGCCGACATTACGGAGGCCGCTTTCCGCCGCCTGCTGGGCTTTGTGAAGCCCGGCGTGATGGAGTATGAGGTGGAAGCCGAAATCTTCCACGAGTTTCTGCGCAGCGGCTCGCGCGGGCCGGCCTACGGCTCCATTATCGCCTCGGGGCCCAGCGCCTGTATCCTGCACTACGTCAGCAACGACCGCGAGTGCCAGGCCGGCGACGTGATGCTGCTCGATTTCGGGGCCGAGTACGCCAACTACGCGGCCGATATGTCGCGTTCCATTCCCATCAGCGGTACGTTTACCAAGCGCCAGCGCGAGGTGTACGAGGCCGTGCTGCACGTGATGAAATTTGCCACGGCCCGGCTCGTGGCCGGCGGCAACATCGAGGAGTACCACGCCGCCGTGGGCACCGAAATGGAGCAGCAGCTCATTAAGCTGGACTTGCTGAATGCTTCCGATGTGAAAAACCAGGACCCCGCCGCGCCGCTCTACAAGCAGTATTTCATGCACGGCACCAGCCACTACCTGGGCCTCGATGTGCACGATGTGGGCCACAAGTACCGCACCTTCGAGCCGGGTATGGTGTACACCTGCGAGCCGGGCATCTACATTCCGGCCGAGGGCCTGGGCATCCGCCTCGAAAACGACATCCTCATCACCAAAACCGGCAACGACGACCTGATGAAGAACATCCCGCTCGAAGCCGACGACATCGAGCGGCTGATGCGCCGCTAGGCCCCGCGCCGCCACCGCGTTAGTCAATAGGGCTGGCCGTCGTTTCCGACTCCGGAAATGGCGGCCAGCCCTACTTTTTGGACCGGAATTCGGCTCGTTTAAAAATATTTTTCGCCCGCTTTTTCGCTGCCGGGCCGCCACTGCTGGCACCAATGTTTGGGTTTGCCTGCGCGAACCCGGAATCGGCCTGATTCGCCTGATTCGGTGGGCGGTAGCGGCGCTGGAAGTGGTACTGGCGGCAAAATTAAAGACATATTAGAGCAACCTAATTTTGTTTCGGCCGGTATAGGCAGGAGAACAGGGCACACAGCCGCCGGTGCGGTTCAACGGCCGGAAAAGATACCTTTGCCTTTTCAAACCTCTTTCTTTATGAAAAAAATCCTAACCTCCATCGCGGCCTGTGGCTTGGCGATGTTGTCGTTGGCCCCCGATGCGCAAGCGCAGACATCGGACCGTAAGACCAACATCAGCGTGTACTACAACTGGCTGCAGTACCACGGCGACCTGGGCTCGGAGTGGTTTAAGCACGACAAGGTAGAGTACGGCGCCGGCGTAACGGTGAGCCGCTACATCGCGCCCGGCCTCGACATTGGCCTGGACCTGAGCTACGGCGACATGAAGTTCTCGGCCCCTTACCCGAAGAACACCTACTACCCCATCCGGCGCTTCGATGCCAACGTGGTAAACGTGGGCGTTCCGATTAAGCTGAAGCTCAACAACGGCTGGGCCCTGAAGGAAGATGCGTTCATCGCGCCTTACCTGGTGGTGCAGCCCGGCGTATTCTTCGCCAGCCCCGACCTGTATGATATCAACGATAAGGTGGTAAAGAACTCGGACGTGTATGCGTTCGATATCGAAGCCGCCGCTGGTATCAAGTTCAACTTCTCCGAGACGGTGGGCCTGTTCATCCAGACCGGCCAGCACTACCCGCTCACCGACCAGGTGGACGGTATTACCAACGTGGGTAAGAAGAACGACCGGTACCTGCAGCACAAGCTGGGCCTGAGCTTCAACCTCGGCAAAGCCAAGGATACCGACGGTGATGGTGTTTCGGACCGCAAAGACAAGTGCCCCGACACGCCGGCTGGCGTAGCCGTGGATGAAAACGGTTGCCCACTCGACGGCGACAAGGACGGCGTTCCGGATTACCAGGACCAGTGCCCGACCGAAGCCGGTACCGCAGCCATGATGGGCTGCCCCGACCGTGACAACGACGGCGTGGCCGACAAAGACGACGAGTGCCCCGACCAGGCTGGCCTGCCCGCTCTGCGCGGTTGCCCTGATGCCGACGGCGACGGTGTAGCTGACAAGAACGACAAGTGCCCCGATACCCCCGCCGGCACGCAGGTAGATGCTACGGGTTGCCCGCTGGTGCTGGATGCTGACGGCGACGGTGTAGCCGACAACCTCGACAAGTGCCCCGACACCCCGGCCGGTACCCGCGTTGATGCCAACGGTTGCCCCATGGAAGTGAACCCCGCCCTGCGCAAGCTGGAGCAGCCAATTCGCTTCGAGACGAACAGCACCGTGATCAAGCGTACCTCGTACGGTACCCTCGACAAGATGGTACAGGCCCTCAAAGACAACCCCGAGTACAGCCTGCGGGTAATCGGCCACGCCGACTCGCGCGGTACCGATGAGTACAACCAGGGTCTGTCGGAGCGTCGTGCCGGTTCGGTGAAGCGCTACTTCACTGGCAAAGCCCTCGACCCCGCCCGCATCGTGACGGAAGGCAAGGGTGAGTCGGAGCCTGCTGCTCCGAACACGTCGGCCAACAACATGGCCAAGAACCGTCGGGTAGAGTTCAAATTTGAATTCTTCATCCCGAACGCTCCCCAGCCCTAAGGCTGCCGGTGCAAACTAAAAAGGCGGCGTACCCGGTGGGTGCGCCGCTTTTTTGTTGCCCGGGCCCTGGCGCTTGGCCCAGGCGCGGGCCCGGTAGCCCCAACGGCCGGCCGGGTATTGCGTACAGCAACCGGTGGCGCCGGTGGTACCGCCCGCATTTTTCCTATTCCGAATTACCTGAATCAGACGCTTATGAAAATTCGTTTCGCTCCGTTTCTGCTGGCCTTTGCCCTGTTGTGGCTGGCGGGCTGCCGGGCCAGCGGCCCCGAAACTCCGGCCCGCACGGTGGCCCAGTTCTTCAACAAATACGAAAACCGCTCGGGCTTCAAGGCCACCGACTGGAATGCCGGGCTGGCCACCCGGTTTCTGTTGGGCCGCCTGGGCAAGCTCGGCGGCAACTCCGACCTGAGCCAGGCCCTTACGTCCATCCGCAGCGCCAAAATCCTCAGCTTCACGCCCACCAGCAACAGCGCCCAGAAACTGGTGGCCGACGGGCTGGACCGGGAAGTGGCGGGCCTGCTGGCCAGCGAGCGGTACAAACCCCTGCCCGTAGCCGACACCGACCCCGATATTCCGAACCAGCTGCGCTACTCGGTGCGCGAGCAGGGCGACCGGATAACGGAACTGGTGGCAGTGGGCGGCGAGAAAACCACCGGCTCGTTTGTGCTGATGGCCATCAGTGGCAGCTTCACCCGCGCCCAGGTGGCCGAGCTAAGCAAAGTGCTGCCCAACGTAGCCACCGGCGGCTTCTAACGCCCGTTTTCAAGCTAGGAAACGGCTTTCTAAACGAAAAGCGCCGGTCCTTACTTCCCGAACTGAGCCGCTATCTGGTTCGGTTCGGGAAGTAAGGGCCGGCGCTTTTCCGGCTTCTGCGTCTGGCTGTGGTAGCGTCAGCAGCCAGCCGGTATGGGTTGCTAAAAGGCCAGGTCGTTGAGGAAGAATACGTCGCGCACCCGGCCGCTTTCGGGGCGGACACTCTGGTAACCAACGGCCAGAAAGTGGCTGCCGTACCAGGGCAGCAGGTGCTCCTGGTAGGTGCTGAGGGTTTTCTCGCCGCCTTTTTCGCCGCCTTTCTCGCCGCCTTTTTCGCCGTTTTTGCGGGCGGTTTCGGCGGGCGCGGCGGCGGCGGGGTTGGTGCGCAGGCGAACCTGCCAGTCGTTGGGCGAGGGCGTGGTCTGGTCGACTATTTTATAGAAGAACTTGTCGTCCTTGAGGTAGGCCAGCACCAGCCGGCCGTCGGCCATGGGCCGCAGCGCCACCACTTCCTCCAGCTGGTAGCGGTTGATGTCTTCGAGCAGGAAGGAGTTGTCCCAGAGTAGGTTGCCCTGCCGGTCGAGGCCCATCACGATGGCATGGCTGAAGTGGTAGCCGTTGGGCGGGCGGCGGCTGTTGTTGCTATAAAAGCTGTTGTAGCGCGAGGGGTAGCCGAAGCCCGTAGGCAGGCCGTAGGGCAGGCTACCAAAGTTGCCGGGCAGGCCGTAGCTGCCGCTGCCGCCGGTGTAGCGGGCGTAGTACACCTCGGCCACCAGCGTAAAGCCGTTGGCCGTGGGCACCATATCGTGCATGAGCAGCTGGTAGCGGTGGCGCGGCTGGCGGGCCACGTCGCGCAGGCGGGCCTGGCGCTGGCGCAGCCGCTCGACCCGCGCCGGCTTCATAAAATCAAAGAAGTGCTTGAAGCTGAGAAAGTCGTAGAAGCGCAGTGAGCGGCGCTGGCCGGTGGGCGTGGTGCCAGCCGTCAGGTCGGCCGCAAACAGGCCCTGCGAGAAGCGCGAGTCGCGCAGCGTGTAGGTGCCCGCCAGCACTCGGGCCGCACTGTCGCCCGAGCTGAGCTGGGCATCGAGCAGGCCGCGTTCGGAGCCGGCCTGCACGAATTCGGAGCGCAGCAGCTGGCCCTGCTGGTCGAGCTGCTTGAGCTGCAGGCGCGACTTAAAGCCGTTGGTTTCGCTCAGAATCAGCTCGGCCCGCCGGGTGGCCGAGTCGGCTACCAGCGTAAAGCGGGCCGGCAGCGGCTCATATACCGAGGGCAGAAACTGGAACTGGGCCGTTTGCAGATTCAGCAGCAACACCGTCAGGTGCTGGTCAACTTCCACGGTAACAAACAGGTTGCCATCGAGGGCCGTGAGGTTGTGCACCTGGCGGGCGCGCTTGGTTTTGAACTCGCCGGTGGCCAGCTCGCCGGTGCGCGTATCAAAGGCGGCCACCCAAAGCGTACCTTCTACCAGGCCGCTGAACAGCGCGTATACGTCGGTGCCCTCGGCGCAGATGCGCTGGAACTCGTAGCCCCGCGGCACCTCCAGCAGCTGCACCGGGCCAGGCTGCAGCCGGTAATCGAGCTTCTGAAAATAATAGGTAGGCCTGCTCGTCAGGCGGCCGTCCTGCTCGACCAGCACGACCACGCTGCTGTCTTCGGCCAGCGGCTGCACCTGCACGTCGCTGTTGTAAAGCTCCAGCGGCAGTTCGGTGCGGCGCTCCTGCCGGGGCTCCAGAGGTGGGCGGGGGGCGTCGGGTTTCTGCGCCAGCAGGCCCGGCGCGGCAGTCAGCAGGCAAAAAAGCAGGAAAGCGTAGCGCATAGCGGCGGGCACCAGGGGTTCAGGGAGAAGGGCTTACGTAAGATACGCAGAAGCCCGGGCTCCGCCTAACATCGGCGCCCACCCAATGATGCCCTGAGGTGAGATGGTGAGGTGGTGAGATGGTGAGTTGACGTTCACTGTCATCCTGAGCGCAGCGAAGGACCTATACAGAAGCTAACATCAGATAATAGCTTCTATATAGGTCCTTCGCTGCGCTCAGGATGACAGTGAACGTCAACTCACCATCTCACCAGTTCACCATTTCACCAAATCACCACCTCACCTCTCCCAACTCCAGCAGCACGTCGAATTCCTCGGGTTTGAGGGGCATTACCGAGAGGCGCGACTGGCGCAGCAGGGCAATCTGGGTCAGGCGTTCGTCCTGTTTGATGCGGGCCAGCGTAACGGGCGTGGGCAGGGGCTGGCGGGGCGTGAGGCGCACGGCCACCCAGTCGGTGCCGGCGGGGGCGGTGGCGTCGGGGGCGGCGGGGGCGGCTACTTCGGCTATGCCTACTACCTGCTTGTCGCTCACGCTGTGGTAGAACAGCACCAGGTCGGCGGGCTGCATCTGGCGCAGGAAGTTGCGGGCCTGGAAGTTGCGCACGCCAGTCCAGTCGGTGCCACCTTCGCGCACGAACTCGTCCCAGGAATACGCCGCGGGTTCCGATTTAACAAGCCAGTAGTTCATGAAAATGCCGGTGGGTTTGGGGGCAAACATAACGCAAAACGGCCCGGCCACCCCCAGGGAGCTGCCGGGCCGCAAAGCCGCGCCGGGCTACCGGGCCGGCTAGGGCAGGTAGCGGGCCGTAAGGCGGTCGGCCGTTACTGACTCCACTTCCAGCCGCATATCTGGCTGCGAATCGTCGGTCAGGTGCAGCCGGAACACGCGCTTGGCGGGGTCTTCGCGCTGCCAGGTGAGCGGGTGCGTGGTGGGGCCGGTGCCGATGCCGGGCGCCACGTACACGCCCTTGCCGTCGGCGTCGAGCCGGAACCCGTCGCCGCCCTCAATGGGCATGTTGTAGCGCTCGGGCTGGGTGGCCCAGGTGTACTGCTCGGGGCGGTAGGTGGGCGTTTCGGTGGGCCGCGACTCGTAGGAATTCAGCCACAGCTGCCCGAACAACGCCGTATCAGCGCTTTGCGAATCCAGTTGCTTTTCCACCGGAGCTTCCGGCTGATTGGATGCGCAGGCGCCCAGGGCCAGCGCCGTAGCGGTTAATAAAGTCAGCAGGGAAGCACGCATGTTGTTATTAATTAAATGGTGGAAGATAATGGTTTGACCAACCGCTGGCCCGATACAACCAACTCAGGGTTAAGAACTGGCTTAAAACTTGACCTCCAACGGGGCATCAAAGCGGCCTTCGGTTATTTTAACCTGGCTGCTGCCCGTACCGGCCGTAAACTCGAAGGTGCCGCTGACTACGCGGGCCGTCCTATCAAAGCGCGTGATGAGCACATGACCGGTTGAACCGGGGCCGCGGCCGGTGTAGTAGCTGCTGTAAGGAACAGTGCCCGGGTAGTTGTCGGGGGCCGTATAAAGCCCGTAGGCCGGCCAATCGGAGGGAATGCTGGTGGGCACGACTTGCCCCAGCTCAAAGCGCCCGGGGCCCGTGATGTTGGGCACATACAGTATCAGTGTGGTACCGGGGTTGGAATAGCCTTCGTCGACGGGGCTACGATACAGGAAAACGCTCAGTGCGTAGCCGGGCTGGCCGTCGTAGGCGCGGATAATGGAGGCGCTTACTTGTCTGGGGGCGAATAGGTGCTGTTGCAGCGCCACCCACAGCACACCGTCGAGCCGGAAGCCACCGGTCTCCAGGCCCTTGTCCGTGGCGGGGGGCAGTTTTTCGCGAGGCGTGGCGTTGTCCGGCTTACAACTGGAAAAGGTGGGAGCGACCAGGACCAATGACAGGCCGAGCAGAAGAGAAGGGATGCGCATAAGCCAAGAGGGTAATAGGGTGTAAACGTAGCAGGAAAGGGACCTGTGCTACCAATACTTGACACTTACGCCAGCCGCGTGGGCCGGGAGTCAGCCGGTCGGTAATGCATACGCAGCCGATCCGAAAAATGCCGCCCGCTTAGTAGTCGCGGCGGGCCTGGAGCTGGTTGGCGGCGGGTTTGGCAATGCGCAGCAGGTAGCCTTTGCGGGCCGGGTTTTGGAAGCTGATGCGGTACTTGAGGCTGCCTTCCTGCTTCCAGCTGCCAGGCCGGGTTTCGGGGTTGAAAGCGGCATCGAGGCCGTACTCCACAAAGCTGCCGTCGGCATCGAGGCGAAACCCGTCGTAGGTCCAGGCCAGGTTGGGGTTGGTGGTCGAGAAAATCGTGTGGCCGTCGTCGCCGGCCTGGGTGGTGTTGTACCAGTTTTTGCCCAGCAGGGTGTCGGGCGTCGGCTCATCCGACTTCTGGCAGCCGGCCGAAAACATCAATAGGGCGGCTGATAAATAAAGGGGTAAACGCATAAAGTGAGCGGAAAGAAAGCGGGCAAAAGCACCCATCAGCAGGAGCCGGCGCCCCGCCAATGCGTTGCAGCCGCCTACAAATCTTTGCGCCGCACCTTCAGCACGTTGTCTTCCAGCGACACCACTTCCAGCGTATAATCGGGTTCCTGCTTATCGTCGAGGCTGATGAGCAGCGTGTGGTCGTTCTGCATTTTCCAGTGGCCCTTGTGGCCCTCGAGGCCATCGGTGGGGGCAATGTCGTACTGCGTAAACAGGCCGTAGGGCTCGAAGGCGAAGCCCGTGCGGCCCCGCGAGGGCGGGAAGGGGTAGGTGTTGGGCCGGTACACGAGCACGTCGGCCTGGTCCTCTTCGTGGGCGTGCAGCCAAGTGCCTTCCAGCTGCTTGAGGTTGGGGGGCAGGCGGGCACCCTGCGGCTTGCAGGTGGCGGCCAGCAACAGTACGCTCAGAGCGGCAAAAACAGTGAACAGACGCATAGCGGAAAGGGAAGGGGTGAGGGGAGTTGGGCCGGTAAAATACAGATTTGGGAACGGATAGCCGCCCACCCGGCCGGGCCGCGGCTACGGATGCACCAGCGCCCAGCCCTGGCCCTGGCGGATAATCAGCTCGCCATTGCCGCTGGGCACGTAGGCCAGAAACGGCCACAGCTCCTGCTGGCTCACGTTCCGCTCGCGCATGGTGTTCAGGCACTGGGCCAGAATCACGCCCTGCTCCAGCAGCGCCCGCAGCTCGGCCTCGTAGGGCTGGTCGCGCCGAAACGCCACGATGCCGCCCGAAAAGGCTACCAGCTCAACCTCCAGCCGGCCCTGCAGGCGCGGGTCGGCCAGGGCGTTGCGGATGTTGCGCAGCGTCATTTTAATATGCCGGGCGTCGTCGGTATTGAGCTGGTAAATGGCCTTGTATTGGGCCTTGTCAGCGGTGGCGCCCTGGAAAGTGCCCTGCCGGAAGGCCTGTTGGTCGGGGCTGAGCGCGGGCGTGGTCTGGGCGCAGGCCGGAAGCGTGGCGCCACTCAGCAGCAGCGCCGTCAGCAATAGTCGGGGAGTCGTCATGGAAAGGAGTACGGCAAAAGCGTGCTGCGGGCTTAGCCGGGCGCCCCGTGCGGGCCGGCCGCTGGCGCCGGGCAGCGGGCGGGCCGGAATCAGCGTATAGCCTCATCACCTCATCACCTCATCACCTCATCACCTCATCACCCAACGCAACCCCATCACCCCATCACCCAACCTCCCCACGCATTACCTTTGCCCGCATGGACAACCGCGCCCTAACCCGAGCCTTCCGCCTGGCGGCCCAGCTGCTGGAGCTGCACGGCGAAAACCAGTTTAAAATCCGGGCCTACGAAGGCACCGCCAACGCCCTGGAGGCCCTCAGCTTCCCGGTGGCCGACGTGGAGCGCACCGGCCTGCCCGACCGCACCGGCCTGAGCAAAACCGCCGCCGCCAAAGTGGCCGAAATGCTCGACACCGGCTCGTTTGAGGAACTCGACCGGCTGCTGGCCGCCACCCCGCCCGGCGTAGTCGAGCTGCTGAAAATAAAAGGCATCGGCCCCAAGAAAATCCGCACGCTGTGGAAAGATTTGGGCATTGAGGATGCTGCCCAGCTGCGCACGGCCGCCGAAAACGACGAGGTGAGCAAGCTCAAGGGCTTCGGCCAGAAAACCCAGCAGGCCCTGCTCGACGCCCTCGATTTCACCGACCAGAGCCGGGGCAAAGTGCTCTATCCGCAGGGCGAGGAGCTGGCCCACGAGCTGTTGGCGCGCCTCGAAGCCGCCCCCGGCACCGCGCAGGCCGCCGTGAGCGGGGAAGTGCGCCGCCGCCTCGAAACCATCGAAACCGTGCAGCTGGTGGTGGCCACCACCGACCCCGCGGCCGCCCGCCAGACCCTCAACGAGCTGGAGGGCCTCACCGCCGACCCGCGCCGCAGCGGCCCGTTTGCCTGGCGCGGCGCGGCCACGGCTTCGGGCGTGCAGGTGGAGGTGCGCCTGGTTTCGCCCGCCGATTTCACCAACCAGCTGCTGCTGACCTCGGCCACCGACGCCCACTTGAGCGGCGCCCTCACCGACGAGCCCCAACCCGCCGGCCAGCCCGCCAGCCTGCGCCAGTGGCTCAAGCGCGAGCAATTCGCCACCGAGGCCGACCTGTATAAGCGCGCCGGCCTGCAATACATCGAGCCCGAGCTGCGCGAGGGCCTCTGGGAGCTGCCGCTGGCCCGCCAGCACAAGCTGCCCCAGCTGCTGGAGCCCGGCGATTTGCGCGGTTCGCTGCACAACCACAGCACCTACTCCGACGGCACCCACAGCCTGCGCGAAATGGCCACTTTCCTGCGCGACGAGGGCTACGAGTACCTCGGCATCTGCGACCACTCGCAGGCCGCCCACTACGCCAACGGCCTCTCGGTGGAGCGCGTGCGCCAGCAGCACCAGGAAATCGACCAGCTGAATGAGGAGCTGGCGCCGTTCCGCATTTTCAAGGGCATCGAGTCGGATATTTTGTCGGATGGCGGGCTGGACTACCCGCCGGCGGTGCTCGAAACCTTCGATTTTATCGTGGCCTCGGTGCACTCCAACCTGAAAATGGACGAGCGCAAAGCCACCACGCGGGTGCTGCGGGCCATCGAGAACCCGTATACCACCATGCTGGGCCACCCCACCGGCCGGCTGCTGCTGCGCCGCGAAGGCTACCCGCTCGACCACAAAGCCGTCATCGACGCCTGCGCCCAACACAACGTCATCATCGAAATCAACGCCAACCCCTGGCGCCTCGACCTCGACTGGCGCTGGGTGCACTACGCGCTGGAGCAGGGTGTACAGCTCAGCATCAACCCCGATGCCCACCACACCAACGGCTACGCCGACATGCGCTACGGCGTGCTGATGGGCCGCAAAGGCGGCCTCACCAAGGCGACAACCTTCAACACGAAGTCAGTAGAAGAAGCGGCCGAGTATTTTGCGAAACGCAAAGCCAACATCAAGCCCCCGCTCGAATTCCAGGATTCGTTGTTTGGGTAATGCAGGTTTTGGCTGAATATAAATAGGGCTTACGCAGAACGAATGTAGCGCGAAGCTTCTGCTTCGCGTATCGCTGCTGACTGTTAGGTGATTATGTTCAAAGGTACGCGAAGCGGAAGCTTCGCGCTACAAGCCTACGGCCCCCTTTGCGTAAGTACTTATAAAGAACGGTGTCATGCTGAGCGGAGCGCAGCGGAGTCGAAGCATCTCTACCGCATTGGTAACTCTAATGGCAGGATTAGCATAACAGTAGAATGCTTCGGCTACGCTCAGCATGACACTTTTTCTCTGCTCTCAACGCACATGAAAATACTGATTCTGCGGTTTTCCTCCATCGGCGACATTGTGCTGACGACGCCCGTTATCCGGGCCGTGAAGCAGCAGGTGGCGGGGGCCGTGGTGCACTTTGCCACCAAGCCGGCCTTTCGCGGCATCGTGGAAAACAACCCCTACGTGGACCGGGTGCACTGCCTGACGGGCAGCCTGGGCGAACTGGTGGCTGAGCTGCGGGCCGAGCAGTTCGACTTCATCATCGACCTGCACCACAACCTGCGCACGGCCATCATCAAGGCCCGCCTGGGGGTGAAATCGAGCAGCTTCGACAAGCTCAACGCCCGCAAATGGCTGCTGGTGAACTGGAAGATTGACACGCTGCCCCGCGTGCACATCGTGGACCGCTATTTGGCCGCCGCCGCGCCGCTGGGCGTGCGCAACGACAACCGCGGGCTCGATTACTTTATCCCCGAGGAAGACGAAGTGGACGTGGCTGAAGTGCTGCCGCCCGCGTTCCGGCAGGGCTACGTGGCCTTCGCCATCGGGGCCCAGCACGCCACCAAGCGCCTGCCCACCGAGCGCATCATCGAGCTGTGCGGGCTGCTGCGGCGGCCGGTGGTGCTGCTCGGCGGCCCCACCGACGAAAGCACCGGCCACATCATCGAGCTGGCCTTTGATGCGGGTGCCGCCGCCTCGCCGCCCGCCGAGCCCCGGATTCCGGAAAGCCCGTACTATTTCCCGCGGCAACCAGCTTCTCCGGCCCCAAGAACCCTTATTTATAACGCCTGCGGGAAGTTCAACCTCAACCAATCGGCCTCGCTGGTGCGGCAGGCGCAGCTGGTGGTGAGCCACGATACGGGGCTGATGCACGTGGCGGCGGCGTTTGAGAAGGAGATTTTCAGCGTGTGGGGCAACACCGTGCCCGAGTTCGGCATGTACCCCTACCGCACCGAGTTCCGGCTGCTGCAGGTAGAAGGCCTCGCCTGCCGGCCGTGCTCGAAAATCGGGTTTGCCAAGTGCCCCCAGGGCCATTTCAAGTGCATGCGCGACATCGTGTTCAACCTCGACCTGCCCCCGGCCCGCGACGGGCGGTAGGGCCGGGCGCAACGGCGCAGAGGCAGGGAGTGCCGACGGTGATGGTACAATGCAAAGATTGAACTTATGCCGGGTGTCTGCTCAGATCAGGGAAGGGCGCGGTAAAGCTTTATGCAGCGGCTTCTAACTGATTTATAATCGATTGAAAATTTTTTAGCGGAAGAGTATTTTTGCTGAACAATTACTATTTTTCGGCGAAATTCAATTCAGTCGGATGCCCGTTTTGCAGGTGGGGCGCCGATTGGTCGGGTGGCGTACTTTCCCTCTTTTTCTATCCTTCTTTTTTCATTTGATGAAAACCTCTACCCTTAGCGTGTGGGCTGTGTCCCTGCTATGCCTTTTCCTGACGGCCTGCGGGCCTTCTATCTATCTGGCTAATGATTTCCGCGCCTACGCGCCCCAGCATAAAACCGTCGCCATCCTGCCCGCCGCGGTAACGATGGAGATGCGCCCCAACCAAGCCCGCAGCACTTCGGCTGAGCAGCGGCTGTCGATGGAGGAGAAAAGCGGTGCTGACTTCCAGGAGCAGATTTTTGCCTGGCTGCTGCGCCGCAGCCAGCAGCGCGGCTACACCGTGCAGTTCCAGAACGTGATGGAAACCAACGCCCGGCTGCGCGAAAGTGGCATTCCGGTTGCCGAACTGCGCAGCCACACGCCGCAGGAGCTGGCCCATTTGCTGGGCGTAGATGCCGTGCTGGTAACCAGCGTGCGCACCACCAAGCCCATGAGCGACGGGGCGGCCGTGGCCGTGGGGCTGCTAGTAGGCGCCTGGGGCGCCACCAACCAGGCCAACATCAGCGTCAATATTCACGAAGCCGGAGAGGGCAAACTGCTCTGGAAATACGATTATGTAGCCGCCGGCTCGGTGTTCAGCTCGTCGGCCTCGGTGGTGGATGCGCTGATGCGCAATGCCTCCAAGAGATTCCCTTACACCCCCAAATCCTGATCAGGCCGCCAGCCGACCCGCAACCTGCTTTTTACCAGGGGCCGCCCGTGCAACAGCACGGGCGGCCCTTCGCTTTTGCCCACCCCGGCCCTGCCCGCCGCAACGGCTGGCCAACGGCTGCGTATTGCCAGAAGAGCAGCGGCCTTGCGCTACTTCCACCAAAACCTACCCCCTGCCGCCATGACGACCGATACGCCCGCCAACGAGTACGCCGTGCTGGTGAAAGTGGGCCCCGAGGCCCTGACGGCCGATATTCTGGCCGGCCGCCACACCATGCTCGTGGATGAGCCGGTGAGCGTAGGCGGCCTCGACCGCGGCCCCACGCCCTACGATTTGCTGCTGGCGGCGCTGGGGGCCTGCACGGCCATTACGCTGCGCCTCTACGCCAGCCGCAAGCAGTGGCCGCTCGAAGGCATTGAAGTGCACCTGCGCCACGGCCGCGTGCACGCCCAGGACTGCGAGCAGTGCGAAGATTCGGGCCAGATGCTGGAGCAAATCGAGAAGGAGCTGCGCCTGCTGGGCCCCCTCACGTCCGAGCAGCGCCAGCGGCTGGAAGTTGTTTCCGCCAAGTGCCCCGTCCAGAAAACCCTGCAGGCCAGCCTGCGCATCGTCACGACGGTGAGTGAGTGAGGAGGTAGAGTGAGTAGACCTGTCATTCTGAGCGGAGCGAAGAATCTCGCGTGCCAAAGTAACTCCTGACGATAGGTTTACTATTGCACGCGAGATTCTTCGCTCCGCTCAGAATGACAGTGGCTTTTCACCACATAACTTCCCTGATTATCCGCCAATCATCGCAAACCCGCAGTACGAGTGCAGCACTTCGGGCAGGCGGATGCCTTCGGGGGTCTGGTTGTTTTCGAGCAGGGCGGCCACGATGCGGGGCAGCGCCAGCGCCGAGCCGTTGAGCGTGTGCAGCAGCTGGGTTTTGCCGCCGTCTTCGGGGCGGTAGCGCAGCTTGAGGCGGTTGGCCTGGTAGGTTTCGAAGTTGGAAGCCGAGCTGACTTCCAGCCAGCGCTGCTGGGCGGCGCTCCACACTTCCAGATCGAAGGTGAGGGCCGAGGTGAAGCCCATGTCGCCGCCGCACAGGCGTAGCACGCGGTAGGGCAGTTCCAGTTTCTGCAGCAGCCCTTCAATGTGGGCCACCATGCCGTCGAGGGCCGCGTAGCTATTTTCGGGCTGGGTGATATGCACGATTTCCACTTTGTCGAACTGGTGCAGGCGGTTGAGGCCGCGTACGTGCGCGCCCCACGAGCCGGCCTCGCGGCGGAAGCAGGGCGTGTAGCCGCTGTTGCGGATGGGCAGCCGGTCGGTGGCAATAATATCGTCGCGGTAGAGGTTGGTGATGGGCACCTCGGCCGTCGGAATCAGGTACAGGTCGTCGGCGGTAGCGTGGTACATCTGGCCCTCCTTGTCGGGCAGCTGGCCCGTGCCGTAGCCGCTGGCCTCGTTTATCAGAATAGGGGGCTGCACTTCGATGTAGCCGGCGGCGCGGGCTTCATCCAGAAAAAAGTTGATGAGGGCGCGTTGCAGCCGGGCACCTTTATCCTTGTACACCGGGAAACCGGCGCCGGTAATCTTGTTGCCCAGCGCGAAATCGATGATGTCGTACTGCTCAATCAGGTCCCAGTGGGGCTTGGCGTCGGCGGCCAGTTCGGGCTTCTGGCCCCACTCGCGCACCACCTCGTTGTCGTCGGCGCCGCGGCCTTCGGGCACGCTGGCGTGGGGCAGGTTGGGCAGCTTGTATAGCAGCTGCTGGAGCTGCTTTTCGGTGTCGGCCAGCTCCTCGGAGTGGGCTTTGGTTTGCTGCTTGAGCTCGGCGGTGCGGGCCTTGAGGGTTTCGGCCTCGGCTTTCTGGCCGCTTTTCATCAGGCCGCCAATCTGGCGGGCCAGCTCGTTGGCTTCGGCCTGGGCCTGGTCGTGGCCGGTTTGCAGCTCGCGGCGGCGCTGGTCGAGGTCGAGCACGGCCTGCACGTCGGCTTCGGCGGTGGGGTAGTGGCGCTTGGCCAAGGCCGCCAGCACGGCGGCGGTGTTTTCTTTCAGAACGGCAACTTGCAGCATATCGGCGGGGCGCAGAAATATCAGATTCGGAAGTCCAAAAGTAGCCGTTTGATTTCGGCGGCCAAGCGCCGGCCGTTTCGCGCCCCGGCTTCGGTCCGCCAAATCAGCCCCTCGACCCGGGAACCTGCCGGGCGGCCGCGCGGGTTTAGCAGGCAGGTGTGGCAGCCGGATGCATCCTTTCGCGGCGCGCCGCCGTATGGGGCAACAGCGGATTCCGGCCGAAACGCCTTCTTTTCCACCGCCTTATTCGCTCTGCCGGTTGGCCGCCCGGCCGCCGGTACCCGCCTGAGGGCCCGGGCCGAAAGGCCGATTTGGCAGTTCCCGCTTATTCCCTTAACATTGCACGTACAAGTCGGCCCTGGCCGGCGGGCCCGTTAGCTTTTTTATTCTGTACGCCCCGCCCGTTGTTGCCCCGCGCCAGCCGGCTTCACTTACCCTATTTCCTGCTTTTCCCTGCGTCAGGCCCCGCTCAGCGGTTGCCGCTGGTGCCCGGAATGCCCCTTTCCCCGCCGGTGTGGGGAGTGCGCGGCCCCGAACCCCCTTTTGTTGCCCCTACCTCAGTATATGTACACCATCGACGAGCTGAAGGACCGTTTGTTGTCCGAATTGAAGGAAATTGCCGAAACCATTCAGGTCGGCAACTTCAAGAAGCTAAGCAAGCAGGACCTGATTTACAAGATTTTAGACCACCAGGCGAAGGGCCCCGCGCCCAAGCCTGCGCCGCGGGCTAAAGCCGAAACGGCCCCCGAAGCCACTGAGGCCGCGGCGCCTAAAAAGCCCGCCGCCCGCGCGCCCAAAGCCGCGGCCGAAAAGAAGCCCGCTGCCCGTACGGCCGCTGCCAGCCGCACCAAAGCCACTGCCGCGGCTGCCGCCGAGCAGGCCCCCGCCCAGCCTGAGCCCGCCGCGCCGGCTCCCGCTGAAACGCCGGCCCCGGCCCCCGAAACCGCCGCGCCGGCCCCGTCGCCCACTTTCGACGATGTAACCGTAGCCGCCGCGCCCGCCGAACCGGCCACTGCCTCGACTCCCGAAGCCGCAACCACCGAAACAACCGGCGCCGACCGCCCCGTTAAGCTCTACCAGCGCCCCGAGCGCCGCGCCCGCACCGACCGCGCCGGCCGCCCCATTGCCGCCTCCGACGCCGCGCTGGCCGATGCTGCCCTGACCGACGTGGCGCTTTCCGACGAGATGACCGAAAGCGCCGCCCCGGCCGAAGCAGCGCGCGAAACCGGCGAACCAGCCCGCAACGGCCGCTCCGACCAGCCCCGCAACTTCCGCGACGACCGCGAAGGCCGCGGCGACCGGGACGGTAGCCGCGAAAACCGGGAAGGACGCGAGAACCGGGATGGACGCGACGGCCGCGAAAACCGCAACGACCAGCCCCGCGAAGGCCGCCAGCGCGACGGCAACCGCCCCGATGGCCGCGAGCAGCGCGAACAGCGCCGCGAAGAGCGGTTTGCCGCCCGCGAGCTGGCCCGCCAGCAGCGCCTGGCCGAGCGCCAGAACGGCGGGGGCGACGCCGGCCGCTCGGATTCGGGCCGCCAGGAGCAGCGCCAGGACCGCCAAGACCAGCCGCGCAACGACCAGCGCCAGGACCGCCAGGAGCAGCGCGCCAGCAAGGTGCCGGAAATGGACCTCGTGATTCCCGGCGAAGGCACGCTGGAAATGATGCCCGACGGCGGCTACGGCTTCCTGCGCAGCCCGTTCTACAACTACCTCACCTCGCCCGACGACATTTACGTGGCGCCCCAGCAGGTGAAGCAGTTTGCTCTTAAGGCCGGCGACTCGGTGAAAGCCACCATTCGCCCGCCCCGCGAAGGCGAGAAGTATTTCGCCCTCGTGAGCGTGGAAAGCGTGAACGGCCGCTCGGTGGAAGAAGCCCGCGACCGAATCCCGTTCAACAACCTCACCCCGCTCTTCGCCGACGAGCGCCTGAAGCTGTCCACCAAATCGGCCCAGTACAGCACCCGCATTCTCGACCTGTTCGCCCCCATCGGCAAGGGCCAGCGGGGCCTGATTGTGGCCCAGCCCAAAACCGGCAAAACGGTGCTGCTCCAGGAAATTGCCAACTCGATTTCCGAGAACCACCCCGAGGTGTACCTGATGATTCTGCTCATCGATGAGCGCCCCGAGGAAGTAACCGACATGACCCGCACCGTAAAGGCCGAAGTGCTCAGCTCGACCTTCGACGAAACGGCCGACCGCCACGTAAAAATCGCCACTATCGCGCTGGAAAAGGCCAAACGCCTCGTTGAGTGCGGCCACGACGTGGTGATTCTGCTCGACTCGATTACCCGTCTGGCCCGCGCCTACAACACGGTGCAGCCGGCCTCGGGTAAGATTCTGTCGGGTGGTGTCGATGCCAACGCGTTGCACAAGCCCAAGCGCTTCTTCGGCGCGGCCCGCAACGTCGAGGACGGCGGCTCGCTCACCATCATTGCCACTGCCCTCATCGAAACCGGCTCCAAAATGGACGAGGTTATCTTCGAGGAGTTTAAGGGCACTGGCAACATGGAACTGCAGTTGGACCGCAAGCTGGCCAACAAGCGCATCTTCCCCGCCATCGACGTGCCGGCCTCCGGCACCCGCCGCGAAGACCTGCTCATGAGCAAGGACGAGCTCAACCGCATCTGGGTGCTGCGCAAGTTCATGTCCGACATGACGGCTTCCGAGGCCATGGAATTCCTCAAAGACCGCATGAAAGGCACCAAGGACAACGAAGAGTTCCTGCTGGCCATGAACGGCTAACGTTTGAGATGTTAGCTTTTAGCCATTAGCTGATAGTTTATGTTTCTGTAGCGCAAGCCTGGTTGTAGCGCGAAGCTTCCGCTTCGCGTATCGTAGAACGAAACCGCTTGGCGCGGCCGTCCGCAACGATACGCGAAGCGGAAGCTTCGCGCTACGGCCGTTCTAAAGTCCCCCTAGTTTATGCAACCAACTACTTCTGCCACCCCCGACCTGCCCGAACTCCTCTATATCTACGACGCCTACTGCGGCTGGTGCTACGGCATGAGCCCGGTGATGCAGCGCATCCAGGCCGATTTTGCGGGCCGCCTGACGGTATCCGTGCTCAGCGGCGGCATGCTGGCCGGCGAGCGGGCCGAGCCCATCGGCGCCAACTGGAGCTACATTGCAGGCGCCATTTTGCAGGTAGAGCAGGCTACCGGCGTGCAGTTTGGCGAAGCCTACAAGCAGTTGGGCGCCGCCGGCACGTATTTCCAGGATTCCGAAGCGCCGGCCCGCGCCCTGTACGTGGTGCGCCAGCTCGATGCCCAGGCACGGGTGCTGGATTTTGCCCACGAAGTGCAGCTGGCGCTGTTTGCGCGCGGCGAAGACCTGAACGCCGTAGGCACCTACGAGCCGCTGGTGCAGGCGCTGGGGCTGGATTTCGGCGAGTTTGCGCGGCGGTTTGCGCTACCCGAAACTAGCAATGCGGTGCGGCGCGAGTTCGAGGCCGTGGGCCGCATTGGCGTGCAGGGCTTTCCAACCATTGTTTTGCGGGCCGGCTCGCAGGGCTACGTGCTCAGCCGCGGCTTCCAGCGCTACGAGGTGTTTGCCCGCAACCTGCAGGACGCGCTGGCGCAGGCGGCCAGCGAGCAGGCCGGCAACTGACGGGTTACAGCTTCAGGGCAGATGCACGACCTGCTTGCTCAGCGGCGACCAGGCGATGTGGCGGCGGTCTTCTTTCCCGACTAAATAGTCGAAACGCACGGCGTCGGGGCGCTGGCGCAGGTCGTTCCAGGTGGTACGGTCGGGGCTGGCGGGCGCGGGGCTGGGGTAGGCAGCGGCCAGGGCCGGGCGCCGGAAGTTGCTTTCGGCAAAGAACTCCCGCACGCGGCGGCGCACGTAGGCCTCGCGCTCGGCCTGGGTAGCGGTGGGCGTTTTCATTTCGTACACCAGCGCCGCTTCCAGGTCGGGCGAAGTCAGGATTTCGCGGAAAATAACCTGCCCGGCGGCCGTGGTAATGGTAAACGCCGCCTCGCCGCTGAGCACCGACGGGCCGCGCAGCACCAGCGCAAATACGTCGGGCGCGGCCGGATCCGAGAATACGTGGCGGCTCCGGCTCGTCAGCAGCGTGTCGGACTCCATGGCAACAGCGGCGGCGCGGGCCGTATCGAGCGGTTCCAGCGGAGTTTTTGGCGTATCAGTGGCGGCGGAAGTGGCGGCCGGGTCGGTTGGCTGGTCGGTGGGGCCGGAGCAGGCAACGGCCAGGGGTAGCGAAGCGAGGAGCAGCAGGCGGCGGTGAAGCATAGCAGAGACGGAGAAGTGGGTGGGGTTTTCTACGAAAAGTAAGCGCCACAGTTGAAGCTCCGGATAAGCCCGCTCCACGGCCTTGCCACACTTCTGCCGGCAGGTTTAAAAGAACAGCATCAGCGCAAAGGCCAAGCTCAAACACAGCGAGGAAACCTGGTTCATGCGCATGGTGCGGTCGAAGTCGGCGGCGGCCTCATTCTGCCACACGGCCCAGGCCCAGCGCCCGAACAGCCACACTACGGGGCCGGTAGCTACCAGAAACAGTAGTAGGTGCGTGGGCTCGGCGCGGCGCAGGTAGGCGTAGGCCAGCAGCCCGGCCCCGGCGGCCAGCGCCAGCCCGGCAAACACGAACGTGCCCCGCAGGCCCAGCCGGAGGCTGAGCGTTCGGTCGCCGCGGCGGGCATCCTCGGCGTGCTGGTACACCTGGGTGAGCGGGTAGGAGCCACACAGAAACAGGCTGCTCACCAAGGCCAGCAGCAGATTGTCGGGGGCCAGCAGTTGGCCCGAATTGGCCCCCACGCCCACTTGGGTCATCAGAAACGTGTAGGCCCCCTGGAATACCACCACTACGGCCGTGCTCAGCAGCGGGTACTTTTTGAGCCGGATGCCCTCGTAGCTGTAGGCCTTCGATACGAGCAGGTACACCGCCACCAGCCCCGCGAAAACCGGACTCAGCAGCCAGCCGCCCAGCACCGCCAGCGCATCGAACAGCCACACCAGATGCAGCAGCTCGGGCGACACTTTCGGAGGCGTGCGCAGGCCGCCGATACTGCCCTCGTCGCGGTCGTAGTAGCTGTTGTAGCCGTTGGAAGCGGGGTAGGCCAGCAGGTGCAGCACCACGAACACGCCCACCGCCCGCCACCCGCTGAACGGCTCGCGCAACGCGCTCAGCCCAAACCAGAACACCGGCATCAGGTACACCGAAAACGGTATCCGCAGCAGCGGCAGGGCGTTTTTATAATTAGTAATTGGCAATCAGGAATGGATAATGCGCGTGGGGGAGAAGTGGGTGGGGCAAATGTAGTAGAATGGGAGGATGAGTGAGAAAGCAGGATGTTTCAGGAGATAAAAGAGGGGTGTCATTCTGAGCGGAGCGAAGAATCTCGCCTGAATCTTTGCGCCTTTGTCGTACACCGGTTCAGGCGAGATTCTTCGCCCCGCTCTGAATGACGTTCTCGGTATCCTCCGGACCCTTCACCCGCGGCACGCCAATCAGATACGTAACCTCGGGGCCCCACCAGTGGCGTACCTTGCCGGCCTGCCAGTTGAAACGGCCTTTCGGGTCGGCGCGGTGCGCCAGGACCAGCAGCTGCTCGGGCGGGTACATGCGCAGAATGCTCACGCAGCCGTCCCAGATGGTGAAGAGCGGAATCAGGGGCACCACGTAGGTGAAAAACAGCCGGCTGAGACGAAACGGACGAATAAAGGGCGTGATGAGCAGCTGGGCCACCGGCAGCACTGACACGGCCAGCAGCAGCTCCAGCCAGTGTTTGCCCGCGCCCTCAAACACGCCAATGCCGGTGCGCTGTCGCACGGCATCGGCTAGTAGCGCCTCGGCGGCGACGGGCGGGAAATGGTGGAAAGCGGAGAAGATGGTGCGGAAGCCCGTGAGTTCGGCCGGCACGGCCAGCGCGTTTACGGGCTCCGGCGCAAACTCCAGGCCGGGCGTGGCGGCTTGCAGCGGGCGCCAGGCCGCCGGCTGGGGGTAGAGGTCGGTGAGGCAAATGCGGGCATCGGGCAGGCCGCCGGCCCGCAGCCCGCGCAGCACCCCGGCCGTGCCGCCGCCCGCCCCGGCCCCCAGCTCCAGCACCCGCGACTGGCCCGTGTGGCGCAGTGCCGCCCGCAGCAGCGGCACAATGGGCCGGTAGGTACCCAGGGCCGAAATCATAAACCGCAAATAGTCCATCATCCCGGCCCGAATCAACTTCGGAAACCAGGGCAAATCCTCAAACTCGAACAGATGCAGGCGCAGCTTCATGCCGTGGGCTTACGGGCAGAGTGGGCGCTGCGTTGGCCCCACTGGCGCCGGCCGGCAGCTAGCGAACCGACTGCTTAGGGGCGGCCACGTGCCGGGCCGGACCGTAGAGCCAGAGCACGCCCAGCACTGCGGCCACCCCGTAGGGCAAAGAAAAGGGCAGCAGCGCGGCCACCGACTTCATCGGGATGAAACCGAGCAGCAGCTGGTTGGCCAGCAGGAAAAACAGAGTAATGCCCGTCAGGGCTATGGTGCGGCGCGGCCAGTCGGCTCGCAAGCGGCCCATCAGCACGAAGAAGGGTAGCACCAGCGGCACAATGGCCAGCGACGTCAGCGCCGCCGTCAGGCCCACCATCAGGGCAATCGGGTAGTCATCAAGTCGTTCGCTGGCAAAATCCAGCGTCAGCCAAAGGGTGCCACCCACGTTGCTTAGCAGCCACAGAATAAGGGTGCGGGCGATAGTAGATTGATTGGCCGAAGTGTACAGGTGAGGCATAGCGGTAGCGCGTAAGAGATGAGAAAATAAGTGCGGTGAAGAAGGTAGCTGATGCAGGAACTTACGCCGCAAAAGTTCCTTGTGGTTTGTTTTAAGGCGGTTTTTTGTTGGGAAAATCCTGTTTCAAATTGGTTCGTACTCCATCTGTCTCCAGGCAGCTGCCAGGGCAGTTACAGACCCGCACTACAGTCGCTATGTGCGGCCGGTAGTCCATTCTGGGACAGTGCCTGGCGAGCGGGCAGCGAGTTCCAGCCCCACCAGCTTGCGCCGATTTAGCCGGACAGACGGGAGGTTGGGCAAAAAAAGAAGCGGTAGTATTTGGGAAACCGCCGAAATACTAGTTGCTTTGTAACGCAAAGTTCTTTCAGACCTATGGCCCAGCCCACTCCCGACCCGCTCGCCCAACTCACCGAGATTCGCGCCATCATGGAGCGGTCGTCGCGCTTTATTTCCTTGAGCGGGCTGGCCGGGGTAGGGGCGGGGCTGGTGGCGCTGGCCGGCGCCGGACTGGGGCACTGGTACCTGAAAGGGCTGTACCCCGATGCCGGCTACCTGGGCCTGCTGGAAAGCTCAGCCGCCGAGCGGCGGGCGGTGCTGCCGTTTCTGCTGGGGCTGGCGGGCGGCATTGTGGTGGTGGCGCTGCTGGTAGCCATGTTCTTCACGGTGCGCCGGGCCCGCCGCAACGGGCAGCCGCTCTGGAGCGCGCTGGGCCGACGGCTGGCCATCAGCCTGGCCATTCCGCTGGTGGCGGGCGGCCTGTTCTGCATTGCCCTGTATGTGGATGGCGCCGTAACGCAGGTGGTGCCGGGCATGCTCATCTTCTACGGCCTGGCCCTGCTCAATGCCAGCAAGTATACGCTCGACGAAATCCGCTGGCTGGGCCTCACCGAAATCGGCCTTGGCCTGGTCGCCATGTTGATTCCCGGCCTCGGCCTGCTGTTCTTTGCCCTCGGTTTCGGCCTGGGCCACATCGGCTACGGCCTGCTGATGTATAACCGCTACGAAAGGTGAGGTGGTGAAATGGTGAGCTGGTGAGTTTGCCGTTCCACTTGCCAGAATGCACCATTCGCACCGTATGCACCGTTCGCGCCCCCAGGCCCCTCGAACATCAAACTCACCAGCTCACCATTTCACTATCTCACCGCTTTGAAGCACCTGATTCACACGCTCAATAAGGCTTTCGACAACCGGGTGCGGTTGGGCGTGATGGCGGTGCTCATGGCCAACGAGGTGGTCAGCTTCACTGAACTCAAAGAGGCCCTCGACCTCACCGACGGCAACCTCGCCAGCCACGTGGCGGCCCTCGAAAAAGCGGGTTACGTGAGCGTCAGCAAGCAGTTTGTCGGCAAGAAGCCCAACACCACCTACTCGGCTTCCAAAGAAGGCAAAACCGCTTTCCAAGAGCATCTGGCGGCGCTGGAAAAACTGCTGCGGGGCTAGCCAGGCTCTTTTTTTTGGCTTTAAACTTTGAATTACAAAGTTCTTTTAAAATAATTATGATGACGACATTTGCTGTTCCCGCCGCACCGGCGGCCCCTGCTGCCGCGGCCCGCCGCCGGCCGCTGCCCCTCACGGCCCTCCAGAAACTGCTGCTCCCGCTGGGTGCCGTGTTGTTCGACGTGTTGTTCTACCGGCAGGGCGTGGGCCTGAATCTGGCGCTCTACACGCTGTTTGTGGTGGCGGCTACGCTCATGGGGCTGCCGAAGCATGCGGCGGTGTGGCGCTCGGGCTACTTCCGGGCGGTGCTGGCTGGCACGCTGCTGAGCGCGGGCGCCGTGCTGTGGTACGGCTCGGCGGCGGCCTGGCTGGCCTGCGTGGCTTCGCTCGTCATGTTGCTCGGCTTCGTGAACCAGCCTCATTTGCGGCTGGTGTTCTTCGCGCTGCTGACGGCGCTGGGGGGCGCCGTGCGGGTGCTGCCGGGGCTGCTGCCCTACCTGCGGCTGCCGAGCAACGGGGCCGGTAAATGGAGCCGCACGCGCTTCTATGGCCGGCTGCTGCTGGCGCCGCTGGCGGTGCTGGTGGTGTTCCATTTCCTGTTCGTGCTGGCCAATCCGCGCTACGCCGCCCTGGCCGGGCAGGTGTTCGAGCGGCTCGGCGACTGGCTGTTGGCGCTGCTGCCGGCCGTTTCCGTGCCGCATCTGCTGTTTTTTCTGGTCGGGTTGGCCCTCACGGCCGGGGCGCTGGTAGTCGTGCCGCTACACTATTTCCAGGACCAGGAGTCGCGGCTGGGCGAGTTTGTGCGGCGGCAGCGCGACCGGGTGGCCTCGCTGGGCGTGCGCCGGCCCGATTTCCGGGCTCTCGACCGCAAAGCCCTCGATTTGCGCAAGGAGTACCTGGCGGCGCTGGCCGTCTTCGGCCTCGTAAACGCGCTGCTGCTGGTGGTCAACATCATCGACATCCGCTGGATTTGGTTCGGGTTCGTGCCGGCCCCTGGCTTCGACCTCACGCAGTTCGTGCACGAGGGGACCTACGTGCTCATCTTCAGCATTCTGGTGGCCATGGGCATTGTGCTGTGGTTTTTCCGGCGCAACCTCAACTTCTACCAGCCCGGTCTGGCCGCTTTGCGCTGGGGCGCTACCGTGTGGGTGGTGCAGAATGCGGTGCTGGCCGTGTCGGTGGGCCTGCGCAACTACTATTATATTCAGCACACGGGCCTGGCCTACAAGCGCATCGGGGTGTATGGGTTTCTGCTGCTGACTTTTTTCGGGCTGATTACGGTGCTGCTCAAAATCTGGCAGCGCCGCTCGGCCTTTGCCCTGGTGCGCCTCAACTCGCTGGCCGCCTATGGGCTGCTGCTGCTGCTGGCGCTGGGCAACTGGGAAATCTGGATTGCCCGCTACAACCTCAACGCCCGCTTCCAAACCCTCGACCTGGGCTTCCTGCTCGAAATGCCCGCCCGCGTGCTGCCCGAGTTGGCCGCCCGCCAGCAGGTGCTCGACGGCATGCGCCGCATCATCATCAGCCCGCCCGGCAGCTACCGCGAAACAACGGCCCCGCCCGCCGCGGCCCGCGCCCTCATCCAACAGCGCCTGCAAGCCTGGCAGCGCACCTACTCGCGCCAGCGCACCTGGCAAAGCTGGACCGGCGCCGAATCGGTAGCCTACAAAGCCCTGAAGTAGCTACCCCACCCCCGGCCCCTCCCCTCCGGGAGAGGGGTGCGTTCTGACAGAATTTACGTCTGGCTCCCCCTCTCCCGGAGGGGAGGGGGCCGGGGGGTGGGGTGGATAACAGAACGATACCTAACTGCAAAAGCCATGAACTTCTTCCTCACTTTTCTCGGCCTGCTTTGGTGCGTGGTCAGCATCGTTATTCTGGCCACGCTGCTTACCTGGCGCGAGCGGGCCGCCACGCCGCCCGCTCGCAGCTGGCGCCTGCTGGCCGTAGTGCTGCCCGCGGCGGCCCTGCTGCTGGGCTCCGTCCTCTGGACGCTGCTGCACGTGATGCTACTCTGGGGGCCGGGCGCGGCACTGGCGGCGCGGTAACTTCGCTTATGCAACCCATCAATCCAACTTCCCCCACCCGCTGCCTGGCCGTGTTGCTAGCCGCGCTGCTCCTAATTGGAGTTTGGTTACAGCTACCGGCGACCATTTTTGGCGGCGGGAATATTATCCTTCTCATGATAGGACTCAACTGGCTGGTATTCCAAGGCGCTACCCGGCCGTTGTGGCGCGGTACCCGGCCCCGCGTCGGCCAAGACCTCTACCGCGGGGCAGTGCTGGTGCCTTGCCTACTGTTTCATCTACTCAGTCCGCCGTTTGGTCTGATTTGGATGATAGCCCAGGTGATGGACTGATTTTTTGATTGACTTGATTATCGTTTGCTGAGCTAAACCCACAATGCTCGGCTTCGATAACTACTCGAATACTAATGGTTAACGGCTCTTACACCGCGCAACTATGGCGCTTTGCCTGGGCGACGCTGCTGCCGGCCGTGCCGCGGCTGGCGTGGTGGACGCTGGGGCTGCTGGGGTTCAGCTGGCTGAACCTGCTGTTGCGGGCGGAGCTGTGGCCGCATCATCCGCAGGCGGAAACGTGGTTTGCGGCCGGGTTGATGCTCTGTCTGGCGCTGCTGCCGTGGTTGGGCGTTTACACCGCTCAGCGGCTCATCTCTCAGGTGCAGCGCTGGTGGTGGCGCAGCTTCTGGCGTCTGGTTACCATCGGGGGCTACCTCGCGGGGGTTGTTGCGCTGTTTGCTTTGCTGATTGCCCTTATGGTCAGTTCCTGAACTGGCTACCCGGCAGCAAGTCGCGGTTGACGTACCAGGTCGAAACCAGCGCCGCCAGCAGCCAGGGGGCCCCAAAAATGGAAAATATGCGGATGATAGCCAGCATATCAGACTGGCTCGTTACGTATTGCCAGTAGCTCAGGCGGTGCGCGGGCCCCTCCAGCCACATATACAGTGAAAAGAGTATGGCTGCAACGGCAGCGTAGCTCAGGAAAATGAATAATGTACCGGTAAGAAGCATGACAGCGCGGCCCCAGGGATGAATCAGTTGGCTTGTTTTAGTGAATAGCCGCCGCATGGCTGGCTCCCGGAGGAAAGCAAATAATAGCGCCGGTACTATCCCCACGACTAGCAGCAAGGCACTCACTTGAAGAAACAAGATGAAACCACTCCCTATCGATGGTTCCGAGCCACTGCCGACAATAAATGTCGCAACCAGCAACGGCACCAGTGCGGCCCCGCCGCCTACTGTGAGCCAAGTGTGCCGCTGGACGCGAGCCGCGGCGTCGTAGGCCGTCGGAATGGTTGGAGTTGGCAACATAGTTAAGGCAGATTAGCGGACTGGAGTCCGGTCTACAGCACTTTGCAATTCGGGAAGGCGAATCTGCCGACCAAAGTACATAGCGTTGCTTTCCCGGCGGCCCGACCGCAACTGGTATATTTGCAGTCCCGCGGCCGGCTTGCCTGGCCCCGCCTGCCTCACGCGCCCTGCATGTCCGCTTCCACGCCCTCTCAACCAACCGATTCTGCTACCCCAACCCGGCCCCGGCGCCGCTGGCCCAACCGGGTTTCCCGGCTGCTGTGGGCCGGTTTTGTGGTGGGGCTGGGCGTGTTTCTGCTTTACCCGATTCTGGTGAGCATGAACTTCATGTTCCTGTTCGGCAAGTCGCCGAGTTTGGAGGAGCTGGAGAGCCCGCGCGTCGAGCAGCCCTCGCAGGTGTTTACGGCCGATGGGGTGCTGCTGGGCCGCTACTTCCGCGAAAACCGCAGCCCGGTGCCGCTCAGCAAAATGTCGCCCTGGCTGATAAAGGCGCTGGTAGCCACCGAGGATGTGCGCTTTGAAGACCATTCGGGCATCGACCCCATTGCCATTGCCCGGGCCGTGGCGGGCGTGGCTACCGGCGGCAGCGGGGGCGGGGGCTCCACCATCACCCAGCAGCTGGCCAAAAACCTCTACAAAACACGCCGCAAGGAAAATACCGGCCTGCTGGGCCGGGTGCCGCTCGTGGGCACCATCATCAGCAAAACCAAGGAGTGGCTGACGGCCGTGGAGCTGGAGCGGCGCTACACCAAGCGCGAAATCCTGGCCCTGTACTTCAACACCGTCGAGTACGGCTCGCAGGCCTACGGGGTGAAGGTGGCCGCCAAAACGTTCTACAGCACCTCGCCCGATTCGCTTACCATCGAGCAGGCGGCCATGCTGGTGGGCATGCTCAACAACCCCACCGCCTTCAATCCCCAGTTCCACCCCGAGGCTGCCAAGCGCCGCCGCGACCTGGTGCTGACCCGCATGGGCCAGGCCGGCGAGCTGACGGCCGCCCAGGTGGCCGCCGAGCAGGCCACGCCCATCGTGCTGCAATACCAGGTCGAAAAGCACGTCGATGGCCCCGAAACCTACTACCGCAGCGCCATCAGCCAGAAGGCCAACGAGTGGTGCAAGGCCAACGGCTACGACCTGTACCGCGACGGGCTGAAGGTGTACACCACCATCGACTCGCGCATGCAGGGCTACGCCGAGGAGGCCGTGGACAAGAAGATGAAGAGCCTGCAGCAGACCTTCGACCGGTTCTGGCGCAACCGCGGCACCGACCCCTGGGTGGACGAAAGCGGCAAGGTGATTCCCAACTTCATCGAAACCCAGATAAAGCGCACCCAGCAATACAAGCGCCTAGCCGCCCGCTACAAAGGCCAGCCCGAGCGCCTCGATTCGGCCCTGCACGCCAAGCGCCCCATGAAGGTGTTCACCTGGAAAGGCGACCGGGACACCACGCTCATGCTCTCACCGCTCGATTCGCTGGCTTACTACAAGCACTTCCTGCACGCCGGCCTGATGACGATGGACCCCTTCACGGGCCAGATCAAGGCCTGGGTGGGCGGCATCGACTACCGCTTTTTCCAGTACGACCACGTGAAGCAGGGCAAGCGCCAGGCCGGCTCCACCTTCAAGCCCTTCGTGTACCTGACGGCCCTCGACAACGGCTACGCCCCCTGCGACCGAATTCGGGATGAGCGCGTGACCATCAAGTACGTGGAAAACGGCGAGCCCATGGAGTGGAAGCCCGACAACGTAACGCGCGAGTACACCGGTATGAACATGACGCTGCGCTACGCCATGGCCCGCTCGGTGAACTCCGTCACGGCCCAGCTCACCGAGAAAGTCGGCTGGGACAACGTGGCCAAGTACGCCCACAAAGTCGGCATCAAGAGCAAGCTGCTGGGCGTGCCGAGCATCGGCCTGGGCTCGGGCGGCGATGTGAGCGTGTACGAGATGGTGAATGCCTACAGCACCTTCGTCAACCAGGGCTTCCGGCCCGAGCCCATGCTCATCACCCGCATCGAAGACCAGAGCGGCAACGTGCTGGTGCAGTTCGACCCCCGCCAGAAGCGCGTGATTCCGGCCGAAACGGCCTGGCTGATGACCTACATGCTGCGCGGTGGCATGGAGGAGCCGGGCGGAACCTCGCAGGCCCTCTGGGACTACGAGCTCTGGAAAAAGAACAACCAGATTGGCGGCAAAACCGGCACCACCAGCAACTACTCCGATGGCTGGTACATGGGCATCACCCGCGACCTGGTAACCGGCGTGTGGGTGGGCGGCGAAGACCGCAGCATCCACTTCGTAGGCTCGCAGCAGGGCGAGGGCGGCCGCACGGCGCTGCCCATTTTCGGTACCTACATGGAGAAGCTCTACAAAGACCCCGAGCTGGACATCAAAATGGGCCCGTTTCCGCAGCCCACCGTCAAAATCAGCAAGAAGTACCAGTGCGTCACGGCCGAACCCCGCCGCCGCCCCGAGCCCGTCGACAGCATCGTGGTGGATAATCTGCTGGAGCAAATCAACCGGGGCGCCATCGCCATTCCCGACAGCCTGAAGCTGTAGGCCATGTAGAGACGCGACCCATCGCGTCTCGGCGTTGCTGATGTTGCCCGTCAGGCGTCGCCGTTCAACGACGAGACGCGATGGGTCGCGTCTCTACACCGTTCTGACACCCCTCGAATGCGTTTCCACACTCTTCGAGAGCTTTCCGATACTCCCCGAATGCGTTCCGATACTCCTCGAATGCATTTCCACATCCCTCGAATGCGTTCCGATACTCCTCGAATGCATTTCCACATCCCTCGAATGCGTTCCGACACCCCTCTAATACATTTCCACATCCCTCGGATGCGTTTCCACACCCTCTAAGAGCGTTCCGATACGCTTCGGATGCGGGCAGGTTGGGTTAATAGACTGGCAGGTGAATGCTGTTGACTGCTGGAAGAGCAGTTTTCGCGCGATGGGCCAGGCTATTCCTCCCCGTAGAACGATTCCAGCGCCGGTTTCAGCGTCGGGTACTCGAACCGGAAGCCCAGGCCCAGCACCTTTTCAGCACTCACGCGCTGCGAGGCCAGCACGATTTCGCTCATCTCGCCCATCATCAGCTTCAGGCCGAACTCGGGCACTTTGGGCAGCACCAGCGGGCGGTGCAGCACCTCGGCCAGGGTTTCGGTGAACTCCTTGTTGGTAACCGGGTGGGGCGCCACGGCGTTGTACACGCCGCGCCACTGCTCGTCTTCAATGGCCCGAATGAAGAGCCGGCACAAATCGTCGAGGTGAATCCAGGACATATACTGCTTGCCCGAGCCCAGCGGGGCACCGGCCATCAGCTTCACGGTGCGGGCCAGCGGCACCAGCGCGCCGCCCTCGGGGCTGAGCACAATGCCAATGCGCAGAATGGCCGTGCGGATGCCGTCCTGCTCCACGTATTCGGCGGCTTCTTCCCACTGCCGGCATACGGTGGCCAGAAAGTCGTCGGCCGGGGGCGGGGTTTCCGCCGTCAGCAGCTGATCGCCCTGGTCGCCGTAGATGCCGATGGCCGAAGCCGACACGAAGCCGCGCACGTGGTGGCCGGGTTTGCGCAGCTCCCGGGCCAGCAGCTGCGTGCCCGCCACCCGGCTCGACAGAATCTGCTGCTTGCGCTCGGCCGTCCATTTGCCGTCCGACACGCTGCTGCCCGCCAGGTTCACGATAAAGTCGGCGTAGGGCACGGCCGCCGGATCGATGGTGCCGGCCAGCGGGTCCCAGCGGAAGCTGAAGTAGCGGTTGTCGCCGGGCGTACGGCTGAGCAGGGCCACCTCGTAGCCGCCGTCAATCAGCATTTCGGCCAGCCGGGTTCCAATCATACCGGTGCCTCCCGTAATCAGAACTTTACGCGACATATGTATGGAGCTGATAGCTGACAGCTACTAGCTGTTAGCTTATGTTTTTAAGTGAAAATCGTAATCAGCGCCGCAAGCTACTACGGAGTTCCGTACCAACAGCTAACAGCTCTATTTGCCAATCAGGCGCAGGAACTCCTGGCGCAGGCTGGCATCCTGGCCGAAGGCGCCGCCGTACTCGGCCGTGAGGGTGCTGCTGCTCGTGTCGTTCACGCCCCGGCTCATTACGCACAGGTGGTCGGCCTCAATGAGCACGGCCACGTCGTTGGTGCCCAGACTGTTTTTTAGCTCCTCGGCAATCTGGCGCGTGAGGCGCTCCTGCACCTGGGGGCGGCGGGCAAAGTACTGCACTACGCGGTTCAGCTTGCTCAGGCCCACCACGTGCTCGCCGGGCAGGTAAGCCACGTGGGCTTTGCCGATGATAGGCACGAAGTGGTGCTCGCAGCACGAGAACAGCGTAATATCGCGCTCCACCAGCATCTGCTGGTACTGGTAGCGGTTCTCAAACAGGCGCACCTCGGGGTGGTAGGCGGGGTTGAGGCCCCGGAACCACTCCTGCACGTACATTTTGGCCACTCGCCGGGGCGTGCCGGCCAGGCTATCGTCGGTCAGGTCGAGGCCCAGCAGCTGCATAATTTCGCGAAAGTGGCCGCTGATGGCCTCAATCTTGGCTTCCTCGCTTAGCTCAAAAGCGTCGGTTCGCAATGGGGTGCGCAGGTCGGGAGGAAGCTGGGCGTCGGTGGTAGCGGCAGCGTCGCCGGCTGCTACCGACAGGGGCAGGTTATCCATGATATTCTACAAAGTTGCGTTCGGTCTCGTACAGCGTAACCGACAAAGCCAGGTTCTCGGCCAGGTGCGGCCGGAGCCGGTTCCAGGTTACCACGGCAATGTTTTCGGCCGTGGGGTTGAGGTCGCGGAAATCAGCCACATCCAAGTTCAGATTCCGGTGGTCAAAGGTATCCAGAATCTCCCGCTTGATGAGGTCGCTCAGCCGCTTCATGTCGTACACGTAGCCGGTTTCCGGGTCTATTTCACCCGTCAGGCGCACAATCAGCTGGTAATTGTGGCCGTGGTAGTTCGGGTTGTTGCACTTGCCGAACACCTGCTGGTTGCGCTCCTCCGACCAGGCCGGATTGTGCAAACGGTGGGCGGCGTTGAAGTGTTCCTGGCGGCAGATGGTTATGGTCATAGTGAGCAGGCAACCCCGCCCGCGAGGCTTTTGTTTCGCAAAGTAAGGCGAGGAATAAGTTTATCATATAAATAAGTTAATATAGTAAATTTCCCCTAAAAGTCTAATTTCCCGAAAAAAAACAAAGCCGGGTGTAGCAACATGCACGCAGGCTGGTTAAATTTGGTCAGTCGGAGAGCTTTTTTTCGGCTACAACCTTGTTGCGCAAGCTTTTCTTTTTCAATCAATTGTTCCCCTTATGAAACGAAGCATACTTTTTCCGCTGCTGCTGGTGCTGGTATCGTCGGTAACCGGCTTCGCACAGTCTGCCCAGGTTGACGAAACCGAAATGGCCATCAAAGGCATCCCGCGCAAAGGCCAGCGGGTTTCCATGCAGCTCGACAGCAAAAGGGTAGAAGAATCCTGGAAGAAACAGCTCGACGAGCAGTTTGGCAACAAGGTGAAAGCCGATAAGGGCATCTACACGATGGACGGCGTAGTCATCGATGCGCTGTCTAAAACGCCGGTGCGCGTCATCAGCAAGGTTGATGCCGTGCCTACGGGCACCACCATCTGGTGGTCGATTGACCTGGGCAACGCCTACCTGAGCAAGGAGGCCACGCCCGTGCAGTGGACTGCCGCCGAAGGCTACCTGAAGGACTTCTCCCGCAAGCTCTACCGTGAAGACATGGCCGTGCAGGTGATGGCCGCCGAGAAGTCGTTGGAGCAGGCCCAAACCCAGCACATTGCCGTTATTGCCAAGGCCGATGCCTACAAGAAGGACATCGAAAAGAACAAGCAGAAGAAAATCGAAATCCAGCAGCAGCTGGCCCAGAACGCGGCCGAGCTGCAGCAGCTCAACAACCAGGTAGATACCAACCTGAAAGAGCAGGAGGGTGCCCGCGCCGACATCGTGAACATGCGCGTGGCCCTGGAAGCCGTAAAGGAGCGTCTGAACAAGATTCAGTAAGCCCAGTAGCTTAATAGGTATAGAAAGCGCCCCGTCGGTACAACCGACGGGGCGCTTTTGCGTGTGCTGCCCGGTGGCCGCCAGCTTAGCGCATCCACTGCCGGATGAGCTGGCTGGCGGCTTTCTCGTCTTTCCAGCCCACAATGCGCGTGTTGGGCGCGCGGTGGCGAAACCAGAGTTCGACGAAGGGCTGCACGCCGGGGTAAACGCGTCGCAGGCTGGCCCAGTCGGTGGCCTCGGGCAGGATGCGCTGGCTGGGCCGGGCCGGCACGGCCACTACCAGCGGCCGTAGCTGGCCGTTTATATCGAGCGTAAGCAGGGCAATGGGCAGCACTTCGAGCACCGTGCCGGTGGGCTGGCTCTCGGCCAGCAGCAACGCCGGCAGGGGCGCTACGGGCTGGCCCTGGGCCGTAGCGGGCGAACTGGTGCCGGCCACGAAGCCCAGGTTGCCGGGAGCGGGCAGAAACTCGACCACGGCCGCCAGTCCCGCCAGCCGCCGCGGCTCGAAGGCATTGGTGGCCGGGTTGTAGCGCTGCTCGCGGTTGGTGCCGGCGGGCGTTTCTACCACCAGCTGCAGCAGCTTACGCTCGGCCGAAAAAGTGGGCAAATCGGCGTAGCGCGGCTCGCAACCGGCCAGCAGCAGGCAGAAAAGGAAGGCGTGTCGGCGCATGGCAAAAAGGGTATCCAGCTGCCCCGCAGTCAGCCGGGGGAGCCCGGCGAAAGTAGCGCCGCCGGCCCGAAAGTACGCACAACCTTTAGCGGAAGGGCCGCGTTTGCCAAAAAGACACTTTTCAACCGGCCGCCCGGCGGCCCCAACCACTCTCCGCATGTCCTTTCACAAGATTCCCAAAGACGATACCCAGCACCAGGTTCACCTCGACGGCGCCATTACGCTGCTCGGCAATGACCTGCAGGCCGAAGCCAGCCGTGCCGGCCTCGACAACCACTTCCAGCGCTGGATTGAAGACCTCAAGGATGTCGACAATCCCCAGCTGCACCAGATTGTAGTCGACCTGCAGGACCTGAAAGCCCACTTCGGCGGCGGCGCCGTCAACCAGGATACCGTTACCCGCCTGATGGCCCGGCTGGGCGCCAACACCGTATCGGCCGCCATCTTCGCCGACAACCCTAACACGGCTGAGCGCATCACCAAGCTCGGCGAGGCATTGGGCGCCGCCGCCAAGCAGCTTCGCGGCAGCAACGAAAACACGCCGGCCCAGGATCTGAAGCAGGATTCGGCCCAGAACAAGTAGGTCCGCTTATTCCTTGTGTCATCCTGAGCGGAGCGAAGGACCTATACAGAAGGTATAATTGACGTTAGCTTCTGTATAGGTCCTTCGCTCCGCTCAGGATGACATAAAGCAATACTACCGATACCACATAGAAAAAGCCGGCTCCCCTTGTAGGGAGCCGGCTTTTTGTGTTGAAAGCAACGCTGCTTACGCGGCGGCTACTTCCTTGGGGGCGTTCAGGCGACGCTCCTTGATACGAGCCGCTTTGCCCGACAGGCCGCGCAGGTAGTACAGACGGGCGCGACGCACCTTACCACGACGGATAACTTCCACTTTCTCGATGTTGGGCGAGAGGAGGGGGAAAATCCGCTCGGTACCAATCTGGTTCGAGATTTTACGCACGGTGAAGGTTTCGCCGTTGGTGCTGGCGTTCTTGCGCTGGATAACAACGCCCTGGAACTGCTGCACGCGCTCCTTGTTGCCCTCGCGAATTTTCACGTGGACGTTGATGGTGTCGCCGGCGGCAAACCGGGGGAAGCTGGCGCGGCGCTCCTGGGACTCTTGCTCAATAAAATCGAGTAGTACGCTCATGGCTGAAAAAGACTATAAAGGACGGTCGCGCCGCCCCGAGGGTTTCTGGTAAAGAGGCGCAAATATAGCGCTCTGTTTTTAAATGGTGAAATGGTGAGCTGGTGAAATAGTGAGTTTTATGTTCTTGTGGTCCTAAATGCACCCGGGTTGCCGACAGGCTCCTGGAACATAAAACTCACCATTTCACCAGCTCACCATTTCACTACTCTAGTAAGTCCGGGCGCCGCTGTTGAGTGCGGGCCAGGGCCTGTTCGTGGCGCCAGATGTCAATTTTCGGAGTATTGCCCGAAAGAAGAATCTCTGGTACCGGTTGGCCGCGCCATTCAGCGGGCCGGGTATAGATGGGCGGCGAAAGGAGATTATCCTGAAACGAGTCGCTCAGGGCCGATTCTTCGTTGCCCAGCACACCGGGCAGCAACCGAACCACCGCATCTATCAGCACCGCCGCGCCCAACTCACCCCCGCTCAATACGTAGTCGCCGACGCTGATTTCGTGGGTGATGTAGGCCTGCCGAATCCGCTCATCCACGCCCTTGTAGTGCCCGCACAGCAACAGTAAGTTGCCGCTGAGCGACAGACGGTTGACCAGCGGCTGGCGCAGGGTTTCGCCGTCGGGCGTGAGGTAGATGACGGCATCGTACGGGCGCTGGGCCAGCAACTCGTCGAAACAAGCGGCAATCGGCTCCACGCGCAACACCATGCCGGCTCCGCCTCCAAACACGTAATCGTCAATCTGGCCGTGCTTGTTGATGGCGTAGCGGCGCAGATCGTGCAGATGGATTTCGGCCAGACCTTTTTCCTGAGCGCGTTTCACGATGGAATGCGCAAAGGGGCTGACCAGCAAATCCGGCTGGCACGTGACAATGTCGATCCGCATCAGTTGAACGGTTACGCGGCCGGCTCGTCGTCATCCGAATCCTGCTCGTCGTTGGGCGAGGAAGGGCTCAGGTACACGTCGAGCAAACCGTCGGGCAGCTTCACCAGCAGGCGACGGGCCGTTTGGTCGGCGCGCAGCACCAGCTCATCCACCACCGGAATCAGGACTTCCTGGCCCTGGTAGCGCATGCCCAGCACGTCCTGCCGGGGCAGTTCGTAGAAGGCTTCCACGGTGCCCAGCTCGCCCAGCGCCTCATCCACCACGAGGTAACCTACCACGTCGTGAAAGTAGAACTGGTCGTCGGCCAGAGCGGGTAGCTCGGCCAGCGGGCGCCAGAGTTTGGCGTTGCGCAGCGGTTCGGCGTCCTCAATCCGGTCGATGCCTTTCAGCTTGAACAGGACCTTGTTATCGGTCTGGGGCTGAAATTTCTCGACGTCGTAGGCTACCAGCTTGCCGGGGGCGGCGGGCATTTCCAGCCACACCGTTTGGAGCTTGCGGTAGTCGTTGAGGTCGTCCACGTCGAAGAAGGCCACCACAAACCCTTTCAGGCCGTGGGGCTTCCCGAGGGAGCCCAGCTGGTAGCAGTCGTCGAGTTTCATGGCGGGGTGGTGCTTGGCGCGATAGAAGCTGAGCAACCGGAAAGAATCAGCGCCTTGGCGGCATTGGTGCTTTCCAGCTGCTCAGCTCGCTAACTATTCGGCGGCGGCTTCGGTGGTTTCCTCGGTCGAAGCAGCGGCTTCGGTCGTTTCGCCTTCGGCTTCCGACGTGGCTTCCTCGGCTACGGGAGCCGGGGCGTTGGCGGCGTCGATGGCGGCCTGCTTGGCGCGCTGAGCCTCCGAACGGGCATCCTTTACCTTGGTTTCGGCGGCCAGACGCTGCTGACGAGCGTCCTCCTTGGCGGTGCCGAGGCTGGTGCGCTTGCCTTCAATCTTGGCATCCTTGTCTTCTTTCCAGGCGGTGTAACGCTCATCGGCAGTTTCCTGCGAAATAGCGCCCTTGATAACACCCAGCTGCAGGTGCTTACGGTAGAGCACGCCGCGGTACGAGAGCATGGCCCGTACGGTGTCGGTGGGCTGGGCACCTTTCATAATCCAGTCGAACGCCTTCTCACCATCGAAATTGATGGTGGCGGGGTTGGTCTGGGGGTTGTAGGTACCGATTTTCTCGATGAAGCGACCATCACGCGGAGCGCGCGAGTCAGCAATAACGATGTCGAACATTGCGGCCTTCTTGCGGCCGCGGCGGGCGAGGCGGATTTTAACTGCCATAAACCGGTGGGGTTAAGCGACGCATCCCGTGCGTCTGGTTGAAAATGAGGTGCAAAGGTAATCACTGATTTATCGGATTACGCTGATTACGCTGATTAATTTAGCCGGAGTTGGCTTGCGGCCAAGCCCAAGCCAATGAAAAAGGGTCTCTCCATGCGGAGAAACCCTTTTCACTACAATTCAGTAGCCAGCTAACAGCTAACAGCTAACAGCTAACTAAGCAGCCATCTGCACGTTTTCCTGCCACTTGCGCTTGATTTTCACGATTTTCACCTTGTCTAGCGCCCAGATGAAGGCGTAAGTCGGGTCCAGCTCCCACTTCTTCACGCCGAAGTTGACGCGCATGGGCAGCTTGTGGTGGTTGTTCTGAAACAGCTCGCCGAAGGCCAGGAAGTCGAAGGGCAGCGTGTTCTTGGAGTGGTCGTGGTTGTCGAAGTTCTGGTAGCCGTACTTGTGGCCGCCCCAGTTCACGATGGCGCCATGAATCGGGCCCATCAGAAAGTGCAGCGGCAGCAGCAGGAACTGCCACCAGGCCGTGGCGAAGTTCACGTAGAACAGCACGTAGAACGTGCCCCAAGCCAAACGCGAGTACCACTTGTCGCCCAGGTTCTCGATGAGGCTCCACTCGGGGTAGTCGCCCTCGAACCGCTCGGCGGCTTCGTAGTTGCGGTTGAGCACGGCGTTGTAGATGTTCTTGGTCTTCCACATCATCGTGAAAGCGTTCGACGAGTACAGCGGCGAGTGCGGGTCGAGCTCGGTGTCGGAGTAGGCGTGGTGCATGCGGTGCAGCAGCGCATAGGCCCGTGGCGACAGGAACGAGGAGCCCTGGCAGATGTAGGTGAACAGGAAGAAGAATTTCTCCCAGAACTTGTTCATCGTAAACATCTTATGCGCCGCGTAACGGTGCAGGTAAAACGTCTGGGTGAACAGCGACAGGTAGTAGTGCGCGACGAAGAAAACGAGTATTGCCATGAAAAGGGCAGAAAAGGTGAGGAGGTCTCGGGGAGATGCCGCCGGAGCATACAGGCAGCAAAGCGCGGAAATGCTATATAAGTTCAGCAACCATACCGCAAAACTACGGCTACCCCCGCCGCCAGTGCAATTTCCCTGCCCAAAAGGTCATAATGTTGTTGGGGAGCCAGTAGGGGTGAGAACCGAATACGTCGGAAAACCAGAACGTCATTCAGAGCGAAGCGAAGAATCTCGCGTGCAATGGTAACTCCTGATGATAGGATTACTTTGGCACGCGAGATTCTTCGCTTCGCTCTGAATGACGTTCCTTCAGCTAACAGCTCAAAATTAATAATACGCCTCGGCAGCTTCCCAATGGGCGATATCGGGCAGCGGGGCCACGATGTGCATATCATCCTTCGTAACCGGGTGCTTGAAGACCAATTCCCGGGCGTGCAGGGCGATGCTCACGTCGGGCAGCGGGGCCAGGAAACCGTACTTCACGTCGCCGACGATGGGCGTGCCCAGGCCGGTGCTCAGCTGCACCCGAATCTGGTGCGACCGGCCCGTGATGGGGTTTACCTGCAGCAGAAAGCGGCTGCCGGCCTCACCCAGCACCTTGTAGTCGAGGTCCGACTTCTGGCCCTGGCCGTGGCGCTCGGAGTAGGCTTTCACCACGTTGCGGATGGGGTCTTTCACCAGCCAGTGCGTGAGGTGGCCCTCGGTGGGGGCGGGGCACTTGCCGGTAAGGGCCCAGTAGGTTTTGCTGATTTTGTTGTCGCGGAACAGCTCGTTCATGCGGCTGAGGGCCTTGCTGGTTTTGGCCAGCACCACCACGCCGCTCACGGGCCTATCGAGCCGGTGCACTACGCCCACGAAGGCCGCGCCGGGCTTCTTGTACTTGAAGCGCAGGTACTCCTCGGCCTTGTTGGACAGCGGCTCGTCGCCGGTGGCGTCGCCCTGCACGAGCAGGCCGGCGGGCTTGTTGATGATGAGCAGATGGTTGTCTTCGAACAGAATTTCCTTCTGCTCCGACCACAGGTTGGGACGGTTCACTGAGTGTTAATTAATAATTGATAATTAGTAATTAGGAATTAAAAGAACAGCCACTGTTTGCAACAAGGCAAGCGTAAGCCGGCTTCAATGCCAATTACTAATTATTAATTATTCATTACTAATTAAATTAATACGCTTCGTCGGCGGTGGGGAAGTCGCGCGATTTTACGTCGCTGATGTAGCGCTGCACGGCGTCGTGCATGGCGTCGCCCAGGTCGGCGTAGCGGCGCAAAAAGCGCGGCTTGAACTCCTTGGTGATGCCCAGCATGTCGTGCACCACCAGCACCTGCCCGTCCACGTCGGGGCCGGCGCCGATGCCGATGACGGGGATGGTGAGCTGCTCGGCCACGCGCTTGGCCAGGCCCGACGGAATTTTCTCCAGCACGAGGGCAAAACAGCCGATTTCCTGCAGCAGCAGGGCGTCGTCGATGAGCTTCTGGGCCTCCACTTCTTCCTTGGCCCGCACCGAGTACGTGCCAAATTTATAAATACTTTGCGGAGTAAGCCCCAGGTGGCCCATCACCGGAATGCCGGCCGTGAGAATGCGGGTGATGCTGTCCTTGATTTCGGCGCCGCCCTCCAGCTTGATGCCGTGCCCGCCCGACTCCTTCATGATGCGGATGGCCGAGCGCAGCGCCTCCGACGAGTTGCCCTGGTAGGAGCCAAACGGCATATCGACCACCACGAACGCCCGCTTCACGGCCCGCACCACGCTCTGGGCGTGGTAAATCATCTGGTCGAGGGTGATGGGCAGCGTGGTTTCGTGGCCGGCCATCACGTTGGAGGCCGAGTCGCCGACGAGCAGCACATCGACGCCCGCACCGTCGAGAATCTGGGCCATCGAGAAGTCGTAGGCCGTGAGCATGGAGATTTTCTCGCCGCGCTCCTTCATGCTCAGCAGCTGATGCGTGGTTACGATCTTTACTTCCTTGTGTATGGACATGGGTTTTAGCTGTTAGCTGCCAGCTGATGGCCGTTAGCTGAGGTTCTGAATAGTAGTTCCGGTCTGCTTTAGCGCCGCGCAATCTGCCTGTGCTCACGAGCAAGTAGCAGGGGAATTGGGAGGCTGCAAAGTAATCGGCCGGCTTCAAGCTTGCCGGGTCTTGTCGGAGCGGGAAAGCAAAGCTGCGGTTTTTTCAGAAGATGTGCGCAAAGCTAACCGCTGATAGCTGTCAGCTAACAGCTAAAAAGCTACAGGTTGTTGAGGAAGGTGCGGTTACGGCTCAGCTTGAGGCTTTGCAGCAGCGCCGATTTGGCCGCAATGGTGATGAAGTAGCCGCGGGCCGGGCCGAAGGGCGTCCAGGTGCCGTTTATCTGCCAGCAGTGCAGGTCCTTGGTCAGGTCGAGGCGGGTGAAGGCCGGCGTTTTGTTCACGAAGTCGTAGTTGGAGCTGAAGCCGAAGCGCAGGCTTTCGGTCAGCTTCACCGAGCCGTTGAGGTTGAGCGAAGCGGCCGTGTAGGGGCCCTTGCGCACCCGGCCGGGCCGGGCCGGCAGCGGCCCCTGGTTCTGGTAAGTCAGGCCGAACGTGGTGTTCAGCTCCCACGGAATCTCAAAGTTCACGTAGTCCTCGTACGGGTTGAGCGGTGTCACGGCGCCCAGCTGCGGGTCATTCACGGGGGCCACATCGCGCTTGATGGCCGATTTGCGGCCGCCCTGGCTGGGGTTGAACTGGTAGGCCAGGTTCATGCTGGCGCCCGTCAGGCGTAACAGCCGCACCTTCGACTGCTGCCACAGGTACTTGTCGCGCAGCCGGCCCAGCGAATCCTGCTGGTAGGGGTTGAGCTGGCCGTTGATGTATACCGTGAGCTTGCGGGCAATTTCGGTGTTGAACGAGAAGGAAATGGGGTCGAGCTGAAAAGTGTCGCGCCCCAAATCGTAGCCGCCCGAAAACGTCAGGTCCCGGATCAGGGCCACTTTGTTGAAGGGTACTGTGCCGGTGGTGTCGTCGGAGTTGCGCACCTTCATTTCCACCGAGTTCTGCAGCTGGAATGACAGCCGGTTGTTGGAGTTGTTGAGCGGTACGCCGTAGATAAAGTTGTTGAATTGCGAAAACGGCACCCCATTCTTCTTATACAATTCGATATCAGAATAGAGCTGGCCTGTGGCCGGGTCACGCAGGTTGCCCAGCTGCACGCTCTGGAAGGGGTTGCGGCCCAGCTGCCCCGGCGCATAGCTGTAGCCGATGCTGGGCGTCACCTTGTGGCGCAGGGCCTGAATCTTGCGGTTGCCCTTGCGAATCCAGGTGCCGTAAAACGACGTGTTCAGGTTGAGGTTGCCCGAGCCCGTGGGCAGGCGGTAAAGGCCCACCATCGTATCAATGGCCACGGCCCGGGCCAGCGGGTTGTAGCTGTAGTCGAGCTTCTTGAAATACCAGGTTTCGTTGTACGTGACGCCGGGGCTGATATTGATGTGCTTGATGGTGTAGCTGCCCAGCGTGATGTTGAAATCGTGCTTCATGCCCGTCTGGGAGTTGCGTAGCAACTGGTTCAGGTTGCCAAGCTTGATGGGCACAATGAAGGGCTCGCGCGAGCCGCCCAGCAGCGGAATAGTACCGTTGTTGAGCAGGCGGGCCGGCACGTTGTTGCTGAGGCTGTTACGGAACGTGAGGTTGTAGGAAAATGCAAACTGCTCGTAGGCCTTGCGGGGCTGCAGCTTCAGAATATCGTACACGTACTGCCGGGCCAGGCCCACCGAAACGTCGGGCAGGTTGGCCGTCATGGTGCCCAGCCGCGTGTCCTGGGTCTGGCTGAGCTGCAGCGAGTAGTTAATGGGCAGGTTGCGCAGCTGCTTGGAGTAGCTGATGTTCGACTGAAACGAGGCGCTCAGGTAGTTGCGCGTATTGAACGTAGAGCTGCGCTGGTACGAGCCGTCGCTCGATTGCAGGTTCACGCTGGCCGAGAAACGGCCGCCGCCCGGCCGCGGCACCGGCGTATGCCGCCACGAAAGCATAAATGAGTTCGACGAAGTAGGCGGCTTGTACGTGGGGTCGGTGTTGGCGTCGGTGCTGTTGAAGATGCGCTCAATCGGCTGCGAGTTGAAGCCGAACGAAAACAGGCCGTCGTACTTGTAGCGGGTGATGTACTGCATCTCGGCCGTGCCCCGCCAGCCCCCAAACCGGTCGCCGTTGCCGGCGTAAATGTCACCCGTCAGGCGCACGCCGATGTGCTCGTTGGCGGCCCAGTAGTAGCCGCCGTTGCGCAGGAAAAAGCCGCGGTCGGCCGCCTGCCCGAACGTCGGGATAATCAGGCCCGAGGCCCGCTTGTTGGTTTTGGGCGTCGGGAAGTAGCCGAACAGAAAGCCCAGCGGCGTCGGAATATCCCCGATAACCAGGTTGAAAGGCCCCGTAATCACCTGCTGGCCGGGGATGAGCTTCATCTTGGAAGCGTTGATGTAGAAGTGCGGGTGTTCGAGGTTGCAGGTGGTGTAGCTGCCATGCAGGCCGTTGATGTCGCCGTTGGGCTGGCGCTTGATTTTATCGGCATGAATGAAGCCCTCGCCCTGCTTGGTCACCACATCGGTAATGCGGCCGCGCTTGCTTTTGATGTTGTAGTCGATGCGGCCGGCCTGGTAGGTTTCGGCGCCCTGCGTGAACAGCGGCCGGTCCTGCACCTTGCCCGTCGAGTCGGCCGCGCCCTCGGCCGTTACCAGGTTACGCTCATAGTCCACCGTAATCAGGGCCGCCTTCAGGTTCACGTCGCCGTAGGTTACGTCGGCCTTGTCGTAGAGGATGGCGCGCTTGTTCTGCACCTCGAACCGGATGGAGTCCTGGGCCTTGTAGACCACCGTGGTTTCCACGGCGCCCTTGCGGCCGGCGGCCACGCCCAGCGAATCGGGCGTGCCGCCCACCTGCAGGCCGGTGGTGTCGGTGCGCACCCGCCCGTCGGGCTTGGGCGGGTTCACGATGGTGGGCAGTGGGCGCACGTCGCCGGGCACGTTGGTGGCTGGCGACACGGCCGTGCCGGGCGGCGGGGTAGGGTGGGGCACCTGCTGGGCGGGCAGCGGCTTTTGCCGCACCGGCGTCTTCGGGGCGGGCGTCTGCTGGGCCCGGGCGGGCGCGGCCAGCAACCCCAGGCTCAGCAGCAGCGTAAGCACCACCAGCTGCACCGGCCGGTGCCCGAATAAGCGTGTTACTAGATGAAACACAGGCGCGAATGGGGCCACGTAGTTATTTATCGTTTATTTTGTAGCGGTTTGCAAAGGTAGCCGGTAGCTACCTCAACTAACGAACACCGTGCGGAATATTGTCGCTCTGGGCACGGCGGCCCTCCTTCTTTTCGCCGAATTCACATCTCCCTTCACTCCGGCCCCGCGGTCGGCAGCCCCCCCGCCCGTGCGCTACAAGCTCCGGACGGTGGTGCTCGACGCCGGCCACGGCGGCAAAGACCGCGGCTGCGCCGGCGTATCGGCGCGCGAAGCCGACGTGGCGCTGAAGCTGGTGCTGGCCCTGGGCAAGGAAATCGAGACGAAAATGCCCGACGTGAAGGTGGTGTACACCCGCAAAACCGACGTGTTTGTGGAGCTGGCCGACCGCGCCAACATCGCCAATAATCACAACGCCGACCTGTTCATCTCCATCCACTGCAACGCCGCCTCGCCTTCGGCCCACGGCACCGAAGTCTGGACGATGGGCCCGCACAAAACCGACGCCAACCTGGCCGTGGCCAAGCGCGAAAACTCGGTTATTCTGCAGGAAGACAACTACAAGGAGCAGTACAACGGCTTCGACCCCACCTCACCCCAGAGTCATATCCTGTTCAGCTTGTTCCAGAGCGCCTACATGGTCAACAGCCTGCGCTTTGCCCAGAAGGTCGACCGGCAGTTCCGCACCACGCTCAAGCGACCCTCGCGGGGCGTGAAGCAGGCGGGTTTTCTGGTGCTCTGGAAATCGGCTATGCCTTCGGTGCTGATTGAGTCGGGCTTTCTGACCAACCGGCAGGAAGAGATCTATCTGAACGATAAAACCAATCAGGCGTATATGGCCTCGGGTATCTACCAGGCCTTCCGCGAATACAAGCAGGAGCTGGAAATCGGCTCGGGCGACTAGCCGGGCCGTGCAACTACGGCCCCGCTTGCTGACTCACTATCCATATAACCGCGACCTCCCGTGTCCAAAGAAATAAAAGTGGCCCTGCTGGGCATTGTGGCCGTGGCGCTACTTATTTTCGGTTTTAACTTCCTGAAAGGCAGTAATATTCTGTCGTCGGACCGTACTTACTTTGCCAAATACGACAACGTAGACGGGCTGGCCGTGGGCAACCCCGTCATTCTGAACGGCGTGAAGGTGGGCCAGGTGAAGCAGATGGAGCTGCTGCCCGACGAGGCCAACCGCGTAAAAGTGGCCGTGGAGCTCCAGAAAGGCATTGTGGTGGGCGACTCGACGGTGGCCAGCCTGAGCGGCTCGCTGCTGGGCTCGAAAACCATCACGTTGTTTCTGGGTCGCAACTCGAAAGTGTATGACGGCGGCGAGGAGCTGAAATCGTACACCGTGGCCAGCCTCACCGACGCCTTCCAGGCCAAGGCCCTGCCGGTGCTCGGCACCGTCGATTCGACGCTGACCAAGGTGAATGCCTTCCTCAGCAAAGACGCCCGCCTGAGCTTGCAGGCCACGCTGCTCAACAGCCAGGCCGCCACCGAGAGCCTCAAAAACCTGCTGCTGCTCAACCAGCGCAACGTCAACGAAATCACCACCAACATGGCCCGCCTTACGGCCGACCTGAACAAGACGAGCCAGAAGTTCGACCGCATTGCCGCCAACTTCGCCGTGCTCAGCGACTCGCTCAAGGATGCGCCCATCGGTCCGGCCATGCGCAAGCTCAACGCTACCATGACCGAGGCCCAGAGTGCCGTTACGACGCTCAACCGCTCGCTCTCCGACCAGCAGGGCTCTTTGGGCAAGCTGCTCTCCGACAGCACGCTCTACCGCAACCTCAACGCCACTGCGGCCAGCTCCAACGCCCTGATTTCCGATTTGCAGGCCAACCCCAAGAAATACGTGCACTTCTCGGTATTCGGCGGCGGCAAGAAGTCGAAGAAGGAAGTCGAAACCACCGTTACCAAGCCCAACGGCACGACTATCGAAACCGAAGTGGAAACCAAAACGGTGAAATAGCCCGGCCGGCTTTCGCCAATCTGCTTACCTTTGAAATCCGCCCACCCAGGCGGATTTCTTTGGTTTTAACTGGTATCTGAACTGGTAATGAACACCGAAGAACGTCATGCAGAGCGCAGCGAAGCATCTCGCGTGCTGACGTTGCCGAAGTAACTTCAACGTCAGCACGCGAGATGCTTCGCTGCGCTCTGCATGACATTTAGATAAAAAGCTAACCTTACCCATCCCACCTACTCATTCCCACCCACGCAATGGACCTCGAATTCAACAAGAACGAAGACAGCCTCAAGCAACTCCTGTTTCAACTTTCGCAGCGGCAAAAGCGCGTGGCGCTGGGCGGCGGCGAGAAAAGCATGGCCAAGCACAAAGCCAAAGGCAAGCTCACGGCCCGCGAGCGAATTGCTTACCTGCTCGATGAGGGTGCCGACAGCGTGGAAATCGGGGCCTTTGCCGGCGACGGGATGTACGAGGCCGAAGGCGGCTGCCCCGGCGGCGGCGTGGTGGTGATGATTGGCTGGGTGCAGGGCCGGCAGTGCGTGGTGGTGGCCAACGACGCCACCGTGAAGGCGGGCGCCTGGTTTCCGATTACGGCCAAGAAAAACCTGCGGGCCCAGGAAATCAGCATCGAAAACAAGCTGCCCATCATCTACCTCGTCGATTCGGCGGGCGTGTACCTGCCCATGCAGGACGAGATTTTCCCCGACAAGGAGCACTTCGGCCGCATCTTCCGCAACAATGCCGTGATGAGCTCCATGGGCATCGTGCAGATGGCCGCCATTATGGGCCCCTGCGTGGCCGGCGGGGCCTACCTGCCCATTATGAGCGACGAAGCCATGATTGTGGACGGCACCGGCTCGGTATTCCTGGCGGGCTCCTACCTGGTGAAATCGGCCATCGGCGAGAGCATCGACAACGAAACGCTGGGCGGCGCTTCTACCCACTCCGAAATTTCGGGCGTGACCGATTACAAGTTCGCCAACGACGAGGAGTGCCTCGACCACCTGCGCAACATCTTCGACAAGCTCGGCGGCCAGGCTACGGCCGGTTTCTCGCGCAAGGAGCCCGCGCTGCCCAAAGAAAACCCCGAGGAAATCCTGGGGTTGCTGCCCGCCGACCGCGCCAAGCCCTACGACATGATGGACATCATCAACCGGCTGGTCGATAACTCGGAGTTTGAGCCCTACAAGGACCTCTACGGCCAGACGCTACTGTGCGGGCTGGCCCGCATTGATGGCTGGGCAGTGGGCATCGTGGCCAACCAGCGCAAAATCGTGAAAACCAAGAAGGGCGCCATGCAGATGGGCGGCGTCATCTACTCCGATTCGGCCGACAAGGCCGCGCGCTTCATCATGAACTGCAACCAGAAGAAGATTCCGCTGCTGTTCCTGCACGACGTATCGGGCTTCATGGTGGGCTCGCAAAGTGAGCACAGCGGCATTATCAAGGACGGGGCGAAGATGGTGAATGCCATGGCTAACTCCGTGGTGCCCAAGTTCTCGGTAATCGTGGGCAACAGTTACGGCGCCGGCAACTACGCCATGTGCGGCAAGGCCTATGACCCGCGCCTCATCGTGGCCTGGCCCACGGCCCAGCTGGCCGTGATGAGCGGCGCGGCAGCCGCCAACACGCTGCTCCAGATTCAGGTGGCCTCGCTTAAGTCCAAGGGCCAGGAAATCACGCCCGAAGCCGAGAAGGAGCTGCTCGACACCATCAAGGCCCGCTACGACGAGCAACTCTCGCCCTACTACGCCGCCGCCCGCCTCTGGGTCGATGCCATCATCGACCCCCGCGAAACCCGCAAGGTTATTTCCCAGGGCATCAGCATGGCCAACCACGCGCCCATTGAGAAGGCGTACAATGTGGGGGTTATTCAGGTGTGATGGGTAATTGTATAAGTCTGGATAAGTGTATATAGCGGTTTCGTGAACATCTAGCCCATCTTTACGCTTGTGCGACGTGATAGCCGCAGTGGTTGAACCACCCGAGCGCATCAGCGCTGGTAATCCAGTTGACGGCCTCTTGCAGCGCGTCGATTAACGCCTCGCGGGTGCGGGCCTGTGCCGCCCGTAGCTTGGTTTTGAGCTTGCTCCAAGCCTGCTCGACGGGGGTGAAGTCGGGCGAGTAGGGCGGCAGAAACAGCAGTTCCACGCCCCGCCCGGCTAGCCACTGTTTTACCCCACTAAGTTTATGG
>NZ_KB907815.1 GCF_000382225.1 Hymenobacter aerophilus DSM 13606 | reverse complement strand
GCATCAGCGCGTGTACTCGCTGGCGCAGGCACAAACGGTACTGCAACAGGCCGTGCACCTCTACAACTACCAGCGTCCCCACCTGAGCTGTGACATGCTGGTGCCGGATCAGGCGCATCAGAAAGAGGGGAAGCTGAAACGGCGATGGCGCAACTACTACCGCCAGCAGGTCGTGGACGATAGCGTGGTCAACGAAAAAACGGACTAACTTCGGTTGGTCAATAGAAATCCGGACTAACAACAAAAACGGTCAACGCTTTTCAGGACGGGTCAAACAAGTGAAAGTCAGTTAAAAGGTAGCTATTTGCGCACTTACACACCAGGATGCGCCTGCTCTTTCTGCCGAAACGGAAAAGAAAAAGGCTGCCTCATTGAGGCAGCCTTTCGGGATTAAGACTACGTATCCTCCGGCTACACGCAAAGTAGAGTCATGCTCACAACCGTCTACAAAATCCGTGAAATCCGTTAAAATCCGCGCTAATCCGTGGTCTACTTGAGCTTGAGGTTCTTCTTGAGGTAGGCTACCGATGCGGCGTGGGCGTCCTCGGCCAGAGCCTTGCTGTATTTGGGGTTGGAGGGGTTGGCGAAGGCGTGGTCGGCGTCGTAGGCTTTCACGGTGAGGCCTTTTTTAGCGGCCTTCATGTTCTTTTCGAACTCGGTTACCACTTCCTGATTGATCCACTGGTCCTGCTTGGCGAAAATCATCAGCACATCGGTGTTCAGGGTTTTGAGCTTGGCCACATCCTTCTCGGGCATACCGTAGTACATCACGCAGCCCACCGCCTGCTTGCCGGCCAGCAGCGCCGTTTGCAAACTCCAGCCGCCACCGAAGCACCAGCCGATGCTGGCTACCTGGGCCCGGGGCCCGGCGTGCAGCAAAGCGCCTTTGATAATGGCTTCGGCCCGGGCAGTCTTCACACCCTGCATCAGCTTGCCGGCCTCGTCGGCCGTGGCGGCTACCTGGCCATCGTACAGGTCGAGGGCAATGACGTTGGTGCCGGGCAACTCCTTGGCCAGGCGGGCGGCCTCCTGCTTGATGTAGTCGTTGAGGCCCCACCACTCGTGGATGACGAAGAGGTACTTGTCTGAGCGGATGTTGGGCTTGATTTCGAAGGCCTTGCTCGTGCCGCCGTCGGTGGTCGTGAACTCTATCATCTCGCCGCCGCCAGCGTAGCGGAAGGGCAGGGGCGCATCGTGGCCACCCGAGAAATCCACATTGGAAGCCAGCATAGCGAAGGTTTCGGTGGCGTTGGGGCCGGCGGCCGGCTTGCTGCAGCAGCTCATGGAGGTTTGGGCCGAAGCCATGGAAACCACGCTCAGCAGCGCGGCGCAAAGGGTCCAGAATCTTTTCATGGGGAGAAATAAAAGGGTGCGAAAAATACCCCGACCCTTTTCGTGTAGCTACACTGATAGGTCGGGGTTGCTCTTAACCGAAAGACAGTAGATTGGTTTTGCGCCCCGCTATTCGGCGCCGGTGCGGATGCTGGCCCGGAGCTCGGTGAGCAGCGCGTAGAGGCCCACGTAGGTGCGGTTGAGGTAGATAAAGTGCTCGGAGCCGCGGGGTTCGCGCTGCTCCCGTAGCTCGGGCTGCTGCATCAAATCGTCGCCGAGGGCGTAGAGGGCCTGCATGTAGCTGGGGTCGCCGAAGTCGAAGCGGGGTTGGCGGAACGGGCGGCCCACCAGTTCCAGCGAGGCCTGCATGGTGCGCACGTAAAAGTCGCGGCGGGCGGGCGCGTCGGCGGAGTGCAGCACGCCACCTTCTTCGAGCAGGGCGGCCAGCCGGGCCGGGTCGGCCAGGGTTTCGGGGGTGAGCAGGGCCGTGAAAAGGCGGTGCACATCTTCGGGAATTTCCTTCACGCAGCCGAAATCGAGCACGCCCACGGTGCCGCCCTCGTCGGCGCGGAGTAGGAAGTTGCCGGGGTGCGGGTCGGCGTGTACCCGGCGCAATTCGTTGAGCTGGAACATATAAAAGTCCCAAAGGGCTTGGCCGAGCTGATTGCGCACCTGCTGGCTGGGCTCCGTCAGCAGAAATTCGCGCAGGTGCTGGCCCGGCAGCCAATCCATCGTCAGGATGCGCGCCGCCGACAGCTCGGGGTAGTAGCGCGGGAACTGTAAATGGGCTAGGTTGTTGCAGGCGGCGGCAATTTCCTGGCCCCGGCGCAGCTCCAGGGCGTAGTCGGTTTCCTCGATAAGGCGGGTTTCCACCTCCTGCATGTAGGGGCGCACGGTGGCCTCATCGAGGCCCAGCACCCGCAACGCCAACGGCTTCACCAGCCGGATGTCGGAGCGGATGCTGTCGGCCACGCCGGGGTACTGCACCTTCACGGCCAGCTCCCGGCCATCCTTACGGGCGAAATGCACCTGCCCGATGCTGGCCGCCTGCCGGGCTTCGCGGTCAAACTCATCAAACAGCTCAAACGGCGACTTGCCAAACGCATCGCGGAAGGCCTTGACCACTAGCGGACCCGAGAGGGGCGGAGTCTGGTACTGGGCCTGGGCAAACTGGTCGGCGTAGGCGATGGGTAGCAGGTTTTTCTCCATTGCCAGCATCTGGGCCACCTTCAGCACCGAGCCCTTCATCTCGCTAAGCGTACCGTACAACTCGGCGGCGTTGGCCGCGTGCAAATCGGCCATCGTACTATCGGCGCCTACGGCCCGCTTGGCGTAGTGCTTCACGTAGTTGGCCCCCACGTTGAGGCCGGTTTTAGCAAACCGCGCCGCCCGCGCCACTTTGGTGGTCGGCAGCGAGGTGAGGGACTTGGCAGGGCTATCGGACATTAGAAAAGGGTATCGAGGGATGGTACTAACGAAACTGAACGTCATTCAGAGCGAAGCGAAGAATCTCGCATGCAACGGTAACTCCTTGCGTCAGGAATACTTTAGCACGCGAGATTCCTCGCTTCGCTCTGAATGACGTTCCAGCAACTGACAACTAAAAATTACCGCCGGTGCCGCCGGCTGTGCAGCAGGAAGCGCACGAAATCCACGGCCGAATCGAGGGTGTTGCGGCCCACGAGGTCGAAGCTGAGCGTGACGGCTTTTTCGATGGCGGCATCGGTGCGCTCAAAGTCCACGGTGTCGTCTTTGGCGAAGAAGCCAAGCACGAACAGCACTTGCTGCCAGAAGAAGCGGGGGTAGCCGTCCTGCACAAGCTTGCGGCTGGCTACCTCGTCGGTGCGGCGGCCTTCGCGCAGGATTTCTTCCACGAACTCCTCAAAATCCTGGCGGAAATCGTCGAGCACGCGGGGCGTGAAGCCAGGCATCGGGCGGCGCTCGAAGGAGCGGCGGACGCTTTGCAGGGCGTAGCTGCGGTTGCGCTTGAGAATCTCAATCAGCGTGTAGTAGAAGCCCAGCAGCTTTTCGCGGGCACCGTACTGCTCCCAAACCGGCTCGCGGGCGGCCGTTTCGCGGGCTTCGCGGCCAAAGTCGGCCCAGATTTCGCGGTCGATGGCGTCGAAGTTGGCGTACACCCGGTAGAACTCCTGCTCGGGCAGGCCCAGCTTTTTGGTGAGCTTGTACACCGACTGCGGTGGATGGCCCTTTTTGAGGACGTAATCGAAATATGCCTGCTTGATGCGGGCCTTGGGCGTGGCCGCTTCGGGCGCGGCAGTGGTCGGCTGTTTCATATCAGAGGTATAACAAGAAGCTGTACAGTAGGGTTTCGCACGCTACCCCGCGGCCCGGTAGGCCGCTCGCAGCGTATCAATAGCCCGCTGCCGGGCAAATTTGTGCTCCACGATGGGAGCGGGGTAGGCGGCCGTGCCGTATTCGGGCACCCACTGCTTCACGTAGGCCAGGTCGGGGTCGTAGGTTTCGAGCTGACTTTGGGGGCTGTACACCCGAAACCACGGGGCGGCCACCACGCCGGTGCCGGCCATCCATTGCCAGTTGCCCACGTTCTGGCTCATGTCGTAGTCGAGCAGCGTGTCGGCAAAATACCGGTCGCCCCAGCGCCAGTCGATGAGCAGGTGCTTTACCAGAAAGCCGGCCGCCGCAATGCGGGCCCGGTTGGGCAGGTAGCCGGTAGCGTTCAGCTCGCGCATGCCGGCATCCACGAGCGGGTAGCCCGTCTGGCCCGCGCACCAAGCCGCAAATTCGTCTTCGTTGTTGCGGTAGGGCACCTGGCGCAGGCGCGGGTCGAAGCTTTCGGTGGCCGTGCCGGGGTAGTGCCAGAGCAGCATCATGAAGTAGTCGCGCCACACCAGCTCGGCCAGCAGCTTGGGGTTGAGCTCCCGGGCCTGGCGCATCAGCTCGCGTACGCTCAGGGTGCCGAAGCGCAAGTGCACCGAGCGGCGCGTGCTACTGTCGACGAGGCCCGGCCGGTCGCGGGTTTCGTGGTAGTTGCGTACCAGCGCCTCGGTGGGCAACTCGTTGGCCGGTACGAACTGCTCGCGTCGCGCAAAACCCATCTCGGCCAGCGTGGGCCGTACCGGCACATTGGCCAGCGCGTGCAGGTGCTCCGCTGTAAACAGCTCGGCCGAAGGGTACGGCGCCAAGTCTGGGTCCTGCACTTTCTCCAGCCAGGCTTTGCGGTAGGAGCCGAACGTGCGGGCCGGTTTGCCCGACTTGCCCAGTAGCTCGTTTTTGGCGAAAATCACCTGATCCTTGAACGCGTAAAAATCCGCGCCGTGCTGCCGGGCCAGCGCGGCCACGGCCCCGTCGCGCTCGGCGGCGTAGGGCTCGTAGTCTTCGTTGGTATAGATGGCGGCCACCTCATACTGGCGCAGCAGCTGCTCAAAAACTTCCAGGGGCCGGCCGTAGAAAGCCAGAAAAGAGCCGCCGGCTGCTGCGGTTTCGCGGCTCAGCCGTTCCACCTGGTCGTAAATGAACGTGACGCGGGCATCCTGCCGGGAAGGCAGCAAATCCAGGATTTCGCGGTCGTAGATGAACAGCGGCAGCACCGGATAGCCGCTTTGCAGAGCGGCCGCGAGGCCCGCGTTGTCGTGCACCCGCAGGTCGCGCCGGTGCCAGAAAAGGACGCATTTCATCGGCGGGCAGAAGGAAGTTCAACCAAGGTGTTTACTTCAGATTGCCCATGCCGCCATCCACGTTCATCACCTGTCCGGTGATGAATGAGCCGTGGTCGGAGAGCAGGAAAGAGGCCATGTAGGCCAAATCCTGGGGCTGGCCGATGCGCTGCAGCGGGTGGCGCTTGGCACCGGCTTCCTGCTTTTCGGGCGTGTTGAGCAAGGCGGCGGCCAGGGGCGTATCGGTGAGCGAGGGCGCCACGCAATTCACGCGGATGTTGCTGCCGGCGTACTCGGCGGCCAGCGCGCGCGTGAGGCCCTCCACGGCCGCTTTAGCTGTGGCAATGCTGGCATGAAACGACATGCCCGTATCGGCCGCCACGGTGCTGAACAGCACGACGGAGGCGCCATCGGCTTTCTTGAGCCGCTTCATGCAGGCCTGCAGCACCTGCACCGCGCCCAGCACGTTAAGCTGGAAATCGGCCTGAAAATCGGCCAGCGGAATCCGCTCGAAGGGCCGCAGCTTGATGGAGCCCGGGCAGTACACCACGCCGTGCAGCACCTCGGGCAGCGCGTCGAGGGCGGTGCCCAGTAGCTGGGTCACGTCGAGCTCCACGAAGGTCGTGTTCAGCTCGGCCAGCTCGGGCGAGTGGGTGCGCGAGGCCGTGTAGAGGTTGGCGTTGAGCTTGCTGAGCAGCCGGGCCGTGGCCAGCCCAATACCCGAAGAGGCGCCAATGATGAGAATGTTCTGGTCCGCGAATTCCATGCGTGGGAGGTTAGGTGAGGGGGCGGCCAGAGAACTAGGACATGCAGGGAAGGTTTCTGGCCGTTGGCAGGAAATGACGGAGCGGTGAAATATCTGTCATTATAAATATAATTAAATAGAGAAATAATTTTGTATTTTGATGTGCATCAGTCAGCATTGTGCTTACATTGGGTTACTGATTTATTTGGTTCGGTCTTCAATACATTCTTATGAAACGCTTCTCTACTTTCCTGCTGCTCGTTCTGCTGGGGCTGCTGAGTCTGGCCACGCCCGGAGTGGCCCAGGAGCTGGTGGGCATCGTCGGCAACGTGATGGCGCCCAACAACCAGGCCCTCGAAAAGGCGGCGGTAGTAGTGGTGCACGGGCCCAGCCAGACCCGCACCACGACCACCACCGATGAGGCCGGTAACTTCGCCTTCAAGGGCCTGGCAGTGGGCGGGCCTTACCTGCTACAGGTCAGCCAGACCGGTTTTCAGCCCCAGAAAATCGAGAACATCTTTCTGCTGGCCGGCAAAACGGCCAACGGCACGTTCGTGCTTTTCCCCGTGGAAAAAGGGCCGAACCAAACGCCCAACCGCGACTACCTGACCTATATTCAGCAGTGCCGCATTATTCCGCCGGGCGAGGCGGCCACGGCTGCCCGCGCGAAGGCCGCAACTGCTGCCAAACCGGCCGGCCGCCCGGCGGCCGTTGCCACCAAACCAGCCGCCGCTCCGCCAGCCACTCCGGCAGCAGTTGCAGCAGCCGCTCCGGTAGCTGCCGCAACTCCTTCGCCGCCTACCTCAGCCCAACCGGCTGCAGCGCGGCCAACTGCTCCTCTGCCGGCGGCCGCCGCCCGGAGCCGGCCGCGCTACCAGCCGGGAAGCCGCCGGGCGGGCACCATTGCGCCGCCGCTGGTAGACGGGCACTACGACGCGAAATCGGGTTACTACATTTACCACACCGGCACGCCCATCACGCTGCCGCTGCCCAAAGGCCAGCAGGTGCGTAATGTGGGCCGCCAGTCCACCGAAAGCCAGCTTTACCAGTTCCTGAGCAGCCCCCGCCAGCAGGTAGATACCGTGGACCGCACCCGGGGCTGGATCAGCTTCGACCGGGTATTCTTCATGACGGGCCAGGCCACGCTCACGCCCGAATCGAGAAATCAGCTCAAAAACATTGCGCTTTTGCTGCAGAGCTATCCGCAGGCCCGCCTCAAAATAGGCGGCTACACCGACAGCGTGGGCAACTACCAGATGAACCGGCAGCTGAGTGAAGCCCGCGCCCGCACCGCTTGGACTGCCCTCGTGGAAATGGGCGTGAGCCCCTCGCGCCTCGAAGCCCGCGGTTACGGCCCCAACTACCCCATAGCCTCCAACGAAACTGCCGCCGGCCGCGCCATGAACCGCCGGTTGAGTTTGCGGGTGCTGACGAAGTAGGCCGGAGTAGTAGTCGAAATGCAGTAGTTTCAAGTGCGCGCTAGCATCCCTTCCGCTTTACTTCCATGTCCTCTTCCAATATCCTGCTCTACCAGTCGGCCGATGGGCTAACCCGCCTTGACGTGCAGCTTCAGCACGAAACTGTTTGGCTCACCCAAGCCCAGATGGCGGAGTTGTTCGACACAACCAAGCAAAACATCAGCCTTCATACCCGGAATGCATTTCGTGAGGGGGAATTAGAGGAAAGTTCAGTTGTCAAGGATTTCTTGACAACTGCCGTCGATGGCAAGAATTACCAGACCAAGCACTACAACCTCGACGTAATAATTTCAGTCGGCTACCGCGTGAAGTCCCGCCAGGGTACCCAGTTTAGGCAGTGGGCTACACGGACGCTGCGTGAGTTTCTGGTGCAGGGATTTGCATTGAATGAAAAGCGGCTGCGCCAGGATGCCCAGCAGCTGCGGGAACTGAAACGGCTGCTGGCCCTGCAGGGTGAAATAGTGGAGAATCAGGAACTCACGCCCGACCAGACCACGGCGCTACTCCGAGTGCTCAGTGACTACGCCCGCGCCCTCGACGTGCTCGACCAGTACGACCACCAGCGCCTGCGCGTCGTGGCCACCTCGCCCGATACGCCGTTCGAGCTAACCTACGAGGCGGCTATGCGGGCCGTTGATGGGCTGCGGGCTCAGTTTGGCGGTAGTACGTTGTTTGGGCGCGAGAAGGACCAGTCGTTTGAAAGTTCGGTGCGCACCATCTACCAGAGCTTTGGAGGCGAGGAACTGTATCCGAGCGTGGAAGAAAAAGCGGCCAACCTGCTCTACTTTGTAGTGAAGAACCATTCGTTCTCTGACGGCAATAAACGCATTGCCGCCTTTAGCTTCGCTGACCTTCGGTTCTGTTCGTATGGTTTATGGACAAAAACGGCTGCCTCTACAAGCCCGACGGTTCGCGCCGCCTCGCCGATAATGCCTTGGTAGCCCTCACACTGCTTATTGCTGAAAGCAAGCCCGAAGACAAGGAGGTGATGGTGACGCTGGTCGTAAACCTTATCAACCGGGAAAACTGAGTTGTCGAAGCCAGTGGCCAGGTTAGACGGGCAGCAACAGAGCTGAGGCGGCACAAAATTTCGCTGTCAGCAAATATTCGCTAACGTTTTTGCGTCGCCTTCCGTAGCTTGCGGCATCTTCCTTCGTGACCCCTATTCCTTCCTGCCGCATGAATATCCGTCGTTTACTGGTCGCCAACCGCGGCGAAATTGCCATTCGCGTGCTGCGCGCCGCCACCGAGCTGGGCATCCGCACCGTGGCCATCTACACCTACGAAGACCGCTACTCGCTGCACCGCTACAAGGCCGACGAGGCCTACCAGGTGGGCCGCGACGATGACCCGCTCAAGCCCTACCTCGACATTGAAGGTATTATCCGGACAGCTAAAGAGAATCAGGTTGATGCCATTCATCCCGGCTACGGCTTCCTGAGCGAAAACGCCACGCTGGCCCGCCGCTGCCGCGAGGAAGGCATCATCTTCGTCGGCCCGCGGCCGGAGGTGATGGATGCGCTGGGCGACAAGGTGGCCGCCAAGCGCGTGGCCGTGGAGTGCGGCGTGCCCATCATCGAAAGCAGTGAGCAGGACCTGACCGACCTGGAGGTGGCGCTGGTGGAAGCCCACCGCATCGGCTACCCGGTGATGCTGAAGGCGGCCAGCGGCGGCGGCGGCCGGGGCATGCGCGTCATCCGCGACGATGAGCAACTGGAGCGCGGCTTTTTTGAGGCCCGCAACGAGGCGCTGAAGGCCTTTGGCGACGACACCGTATTTCTGGAGCGGTTCGTGGAGCGGCCCAAGCACATTGAGGTGCAGTTGGTGGCCGACAACCACGGCGGCCTCACGCACCTCTACGAGCGCGACTGCTCGGTGCAGCGCCGCTACCAGAAAGTGGTGGAAGTAGCCCCCTCGTTGCACCTGACGCCCGAAATGCGCGAGCAGCTCTACGAGTACGCCCTTCGCCTGGGCCGGGCCGTGGGCTACAACAACGTGGGCACTGTGGAATTCCTGGTGAACCCCGAGCTCAACCGCATCTACTTCATAGAAGTGAACCCGCGCATCCAGGTCGAGCACACCGTGACGGAGATGATTACCGGCGTCGACCTGATTAAAACCCAGCTCTACGTGGCGGCCGGTTACCGCCTCACCGACCCCGAAATCAACCTGGGGCCCGAGGTGGTGCCGATGAAAAACGGCTACGCCATCCAGTGCCGCATCACCACCGAAAACCCTGAGCAGGATTTCAAGCCCGATTACGGCACCATCACGGCCTACCGCTCGGCCGGCGGCTTCGGCATCCGCCTCGACCAGGGCTCGGTGTACAGCGGGGTGCGGGTGTCGCCGTTCTTCGATTCGCTGCTGGTGAAGGTGTCGACCCAGGCGCCCACCCTGGCCGATGCGGCCCAGAAGATGGCCCGCACCCTCGACGAATTCCGGGTGCGTGGGGTGAGCACCAACATCCAGTTCCTGCAGAACATCATTGCCCACCCGGTTTTCATGGCCGGCGAGGCCAACGTCGACTTCATCAAAGACCACCCCGAGCTGTTCCGCTTTCAGCAGCGCCGCGACCGGGCCACCCGCATCCTGCGCTTTCTGGGCGACGTGAGCGTGAACGGCCACGCCGACGTCGCGGGCAGCGTCGACCCCAAAAAGGAGCTGCGCAAGCCCCGCCTGCCCGAATCGGACCTCACGGGCCCACCGCCGGCCGGCACCAAGCAGCTGCTCACCGAGCTGGGCCCCGAGGGGTTCTCCAAGTGGCTGCGCGCCGACCCCCAAATCCACTACACCGACACCACGCTGCGCGACGCCCACCAGAGCTTACTGGCCACCCGCATGCGCACCTTCGACATGCTGAAGGTGGCCGGCCGCTACGCCCACGAGCACCCGCAAACCTTCTCGCTGGAGTGCTGGGGCGGGGCCACATTCGATGTGGCGCTGCGCTTTTTGCACGAAGACCCCTGGGAGCGGCTGGCCAAGCTGCGCGCCGCCGTGCCCAACATTCTGCTCCAGATGCTGATTCGTGGGGCCAACGGCGTGGGCTACAAGGCCTACCCCGACAACCTGACCGAGCGGTTCGTGCAGCAGGCGGCCGAAACCGGCATCGACGTGTTCCGCATATTCGACTCGCTGAACTGGATGCCGGGCATGGAGGCCTGCATTGGCTTCGTGCGCAACAAAACCGACCGGCTCGCCGAGGCCAGCATCTGCTACACCGGCGACCTGCTCGACGTGAGCCGCCACCAGAAGTACAACCTCGACTACTACCTGCGGCTGGCCCGCCAGATTGAGGACGCCGGCGCCCACATCCTCTGCATCAAGGACATGGCCGGCCTGCTGAAGCCCTACGCCGCCCAGGAGCTGATTACGGCCCTGCGCGACACCATCAGCCTGCCCATCCACCTGCACACCCACGACACCAGCAGCCTGCAGCCGGCCACCTACCTCAAGGCCGTGGAGGCCGGCGTTAACGTGATTGATGTAGCCCTAGGCTCGCTCTCGGGCCTCACCTCGCAGCCCAACTTCAACTCGGTGGTGGAGATGCTACGCGGCCAGCCCCGGCACCGCGAGTTCAACCAACTCTCGCTCAACGAATTCTCGACTTACTGGGAAACGGTGCGCGAGTACTACTACCCCTTCGAGTCGGGCCTGAAGGCGGGCACCTCGGAGGTGTTCCAGCACGAAATTCCGGGCGGGCAGTACTCCAACCTGCGGCCCCAGGCCCAGGCGCTGGGTTTGCTCGACAAGTTCGAAACCGTGAAAACGACCTTCGCCGACGTCAACCAGCTGTTCGGCGACATCGTGAAGGTCACGCCCTCGTCGAAAGTAGTCGGCGACATGGCGCTGTTCCTGGTATCCAACGACCTGACCACGGCCGACGTGCTGGCGAAGGGCGAGACGCTCAACTTCCCCGAGTCGGTGCGCCAGCTGTTCCGCGGCGACATTGGCCAGCCCGAAGGCGGCTGGCCCGCCGACGTGCAGGCCGTGGTACTGAAAGGCGAGCAACCCTTCACCGACCGGCCCAACGAACACCTGGCCCCGATTGACTTCGAGCAGGAGCAGGCCAATTTCAAGGAAAAGTTCGAGGTCGAAGGCAAGTTCACCGACGTGCTCTCGTGGCTGCTCTACCCCAAGGTGTTCGAGCAGTACTGGGACTTCCGCCAGCAGTACGGCGACGTGTCGGTGGTGCCGACGCCGGTGTTTTACTACGGCCTGCAGCCGGGCGCCGAAACGCTCATTGAAATTGCCCGCGGCAAGAGCATCATCGTGGGCCTGCAGAGCATTGGCCCGGTGGACGAGGACGGCAACCGCACGCTGTTCTTCACCCTCAACGGCCAGACCCGCAACCTCAAAATCCGCGACCAGTCGGTGGAGGTCAAGCGCATTATGAACCCGAAAGCCGACAAAGCCAACCCCCGCCAGCTGGGCGCGCCCCTGCAGGGCCTGCTGAGCCGGGTGCTGGTGAAAAGCGGCGAGCCGGTGCGCAAAAACACGCCCCTGTTCATCATCGAAGCCATGAAGATGGAAACCACCATCACCGCCCCCGACGACACCACCGTGCAGGCCGTAAACCTGGCCGAGGGCACGCTGGTAAACGCCGACGACTTGGTGCTGACGCTGGGGTAGGGTAGGCGAGCAGGAAAGGAGAAAAGCCCAAGGCAAGGAAGGTTGAATCCTGTCATGCTTCGGGCTTTTCAGCGGCACTGGTTACTGGCCTGAAAACCGTAGCTTTAGCTTTTCTGTCTTTGCTATATCATTCGGTTATGAAAGCTAGATATATTGCCCTGCTGGCGGGTCTGCTGCCGCTCAGTGCCGCCGCCCAGCAGTCGGCTGCCGACCAAATGGGGGCTGCCGGGCAGGCCAACCTCAATAGCTTAGTGGCAGGTGCTCCCACCGTAGTTCCGGGGGGCAACAGCGCCAACACCGTGGGCTCGCCTTACCTAGACAAACGGTGGCTGCCGGCCCGGCTGAAAATGAGCAATAACCTGCCGCTGGCTCCGGTGCCCATTAAGGTGGACATCCTGAACCAGCGACTGCTGATGCGGCCTCTGAATAAGCCTACTGATTCGCTGCAACTCAACGACCAGCTCGTAGCGGGTTTCGAGCTGGATGAGCCGGCTACCCCACTCGCGCCGGCCCGCACCCGCATCTTCCGCCGCTTCACCGAGTCGCCCAACCCGCGCCACCAGGCCGACTATGTGGAGGTGCTCCACAAAGGCCGCTACACGCTGCTCAGGCGCTATATCAAGCAGCTTAATAAAGCCGATTCGCACCAGGCATATGGCAGCAGCCGCAACTACGACGAGATTCTGGACAGCAGCCAGTATTTCCTGCTACGGCCTGACAAAAAGTTGGTGCCTTTAAAGCTGACACTGAAAATGCTGCAGGCCGCCGCGCCCGAGCTAGCCCTGAAAACCGTTTCCGGAGCCGAGACAGCTAAAACTGACACCGACTGGGCGGCGGTATTGGCCACTGCAGAAGCCCGGTAAGTGCTTCGTGCTGCAGGTTTTAGAAAATTGCGCCGGTGAAATAAGAATACTGTAGAAGCACTATGCGTAAAATCCGGGGCAAGATTCTATTTTGCGCCATGGTTAAAGCTATTGTTCTCGTTTTGCTGCTCGGGCTGTCGGGCGGTTCGGTTTGTGCCCAGAAAAAGCCGGTGAAGCAGCCCGCCGCCCCCGGCGTGTCGGCCGCCACCGTGGAGCGCGTGGTGCGGACGCTGGCCGCCGACGATATGCTGGGCCGCGCTTCGGGGCAGCCGGGGGGCGAAAAAGCCGCCGATTTTCTGGTGGCCGAGTTCCAGCGCATCGGGCTGGAGCCGCTGCCGGGCCTGACTGACTTTTCGCAGTCGTTTCCGGTGTACGAGGCCCACACCAAGCCCATCCTGGTATCGGTGGACGGAGCAGTGGTGCCGGCCGAGCGGTATGTGCTGGTTTCGGGTCAGCCCAAGCTGAACTGGATGCATTACGACGAGCCCTCCCCCCGCGTCATAACCATCGGGGCCAAGGACAACCTGCTCAAGGAAATCCGGCCGCTGCTCAACCCGCAGGCCAACACTATTGTGTTCGTTGATACGGCACAGGCGAAAGCGTTTAAGCGCGTGGCCGGCTTTGTGGCGCGTGCCGGGCTGCGGCCCGATAAGCCGGCGCCGTTTTCCACCCTGCTTGTGCTGGGCGCGGCCCCGGCCGGCCCGCTCAAGTTTCTGGTGACGGCTACCACCGACATCCGCACGGTGATGCTGCGCAACGTGGTGGGCGTGCTGCCGGGGCTGGATAAGAACCGGGCTCAGGAGCAGGTTGTGTTCAGCGGCCACTACGACCACATCGGGATTCTGCCCGCCGTGGCCGGCGACTCGATTGCCAACGGGGCCGACGACGACGCCAGCGGCACCACGGCCGTGGTGGCGCTGGCCGAGTATTTCAAGCAGCGCCACAACAACGCCCGGCCGCTGGTATTCGTGGCCTTCGTGGCCGAGGAAATTGGGGGCTTCGGGGCCCGCTACTTCTCGCAGCAGCTACCGCCCGCGCAGGTGGTGGCCATGTTCAACATCGAAATGATTGGCAAGCAGGCCAAATTCGGGCCCAACACGGCCTTCATCACGGGCTTCGATAAGTCGGATTTCGGCCGTTTGCTCCAGCAGAACGCTCAGGGTTCGGTGTTCCGGTTCGAGCCCGACCCGTATCCCGAGCAGAACCTGTTCTACCGCTCCGACAACGCCACGCTGGCCCGCCTGGGCGTGCCGGCCCACACTATCAGCACCGACCAGATTCCGACCGACAAGCTCTACCACTCGGTCAATGATGAAGTGGAGAGCCTCGACCTGCCCAACATGACGGCTGTCATCACGGCCATTGGCCGCGCCGCTGCCCCCATCATCAGCGGCCAGCAAACCCCCACCCGGATAGTTGGTGAGTAGAAAAGTCCTGTCATCCTGAGCGCAGCGAAGGACCTTGTCCCACCAAGAAAGAACCGCTATTATGGCCGTTCTTGGTGGGACAAGGTCCTTTGCTGCGCTCAGGATGACAGGATAGTTCGCTCACTCAGCAAGCCACTCACTCGCTCACTCACTTGCCCAACCGGGCGCTGATGCCAGCGCCGATGCTGAAGCCGCCAGCGGCTGGCGTGAGGCCGTGGCCGGCGGTTACATCGAAGCGCAGGCCGGGCAGGGGGCGGTAGTAAAGGCCCGATGTCAGGCCCGGGAGCCAGCCCTGCTGGCGCTGCCAGGTGGCGTAGGTTTCGGCCAGAAACCCAAAGTGGGTGCCCGCGCCCAGCGGGCCGTTGAGGGCCAGCGTGGTCAGGTACTGGCCCTGCTTGGTGCCCTCGGCTTTAAAACCCTGCTGGCGGAAGCCGAAGTTGCCTTCCAGCCCGTACCGCTGCCCCAACTGCTGCGACACCAGCAGCCGGCCCCCGGGCTCCAGCTGCTTGCCGGTAAAGCTGGCGTCGCCGTTGCGCAGGTTCATGTCGAGCAGCACCACTACCTGCGAGCGGGCATTCTGGGTGCTGGAAGCCAGAAATTTGGCACCCACATTGAGCGGGGCAAAGCCCGCCGGGCCGGCGAAGGGCAGCGCGGGCGTATCGCCGAGGGGGCGGGGGGCGGTTGGGGTGCGCAGGTAGTGCTGGGTGGCGCGCAGCTCGATGTGGTTGAAAAAGCCCACCCGCAGCGTGCTGCCCCACACCTGGCGGCCGGCGTAGCTGTTGTTGCCGCCCGCATCGTAGCGCGTCAGGCCGGTTTCGAACTGAAACTGGCCGGGATACAGCATGTTGGTGGTGATGGTCTGCCCGGGCCGGTCGGGGCGGATGAGGCGCACGAAGGGCGACTCGCTGTTGGGGTTGAACGCGGCCTCGGCGTCGGCCGATTGAGCCAGGGTGCAGACCGGGGCCGCCAGCAACGGCAACGCGCCGGCAATCAGCAAGGTGGTTTTGCGCATGGCCCCCAAGACGCCCAGCCGGCGCGAATGGTTCCTGCCGCTAGTGCTTAACTGCTAGCGAGTTGTGCTTATCGTATAGCAACTTGGGCTCAGCCAATAACGACTAAAGTATCAGCGTAAAACAGAAAAGTCCTCACCGCAACTACGGTGAGGACTTTCACATATACCCCCTAAGCCCTAAGCCCTAAGCCCTAAACCCTAAGCCCTAAGCCCTAAGCCCTAAGCCCTAAGCTTACTTAGCGGCCCTGATGGCTTCTTCGGCCGCTTGGATGATGGCCTGCTGGTCGGCGGGCTTGTTCTGCTTCACCTTCTCCAGCATGGCCAGCACGGGTTGGTCGAGGCCGTACTGCTTGTACTGGATGGCCATTTGCTGGAGGCGGGCCACACCCTCGCGGAGCACGGTCGGGTCATTCAGGCGGGCCATGAAACCTACAAGGCTTTCCATCATCTGGAACTTACCCTGCGGGCCGGCCGCATCGAACTTGTCGCGCACGTAGGGCCAGGTGCTGGCGTCGCCCACCTCGGCGTACACGCTGGCAATGGCGGCGGCTACATCGGCTTTGGCATCGGGCTCCAGCGCCTTGGCGCGGGCCAGGGCCTGCTTGGGCTGCACAGCGGCCAGGCCTTCCAGGGCGGCCCCCTGCACGGCGTACGACTGGCTGTTGAGCGACTTTAGAAACAGCTTCTCATCTTTCTTGTCGCCGGCCGCTGCCAAGGCCTGTAGCATAAGTGCCTGGTTGTTGGTGTTTTTCTCCTGCGCCAGCTGCTTGCGAATAAGCGGAGTGGCCGCTTTAGCCACTGCTTTGTCATCGAGCTTGAGGGAGGAAAGGGCGGCGCGGCGGATGAACTCGCTCTTGTCGCTCAGGGCCGCGAAAAGCAGCTGGCGGGCGGCCGCATCGGTGGGCGGCAAGGAAGCCGCTTGAGCTACCGCTTCGCGACGGTCCACGTAGCGCGGGGCGTGGCGGTACTGATAGGCGAACTGGGCGAAGGGCTTGTTGTCCTGCTTCTGCCACAGCGTCGTCTTGTCGGCGTCCACGTTCACGAGGTCGGGCTGGGTGGCGGCGGGCAGGCGCAGCACTTCGGTGGCCTTGCGCAGCACCACCTTGTGGCGGGTGGGCTTGCCGCTGCTGCTGTACACATCAATGGCCATCGGCAGCTCAAACACCTGGCCCGGCTGGTTCTGCTTGATGGTAACCACCTGCTCCTTATTGAGCTGGTCGTAGCTGTAGTCGATGGAAACCATGGGGTGGCCCGCGCCGAAGTACCACTGGTTGAAAAACCAGTTCAGATCCTGGCCCGACACGGCCTCGAAGGCCAGGCGTAGCTGGTGGGCTTCGGCGTTGCCGAACTTGTTATCGGTGAGATACTTCTGCAGGCTCTTGAAAAATACTTCGTCGCCGAGGTAGTTGCGCAGCATGTTCAGCACCTGGCCGCCTTTCTGGTAGCTTACCAGGTCGAACATGTCTTCCTTGTCGGCGTAGTGGAAGCGCACCAGGTTTTTCTGGGCGTCGCGGGGGCTGCGCAGGTAGTTGCGCATGTTCTGGTAGGCGTGGGCGTCGCCGGCCTCCTGGCCGTACTTGTACTCGGCCCACAGCGCCTCCGAAAAGTCGGCAAACGACTCGTTCACCGTCAGGTTGCTCCAGCTTTCGGCCGTTACCAGGTCGCCAAACCACTGGTGGAACAGCTCGTGGGCAATAACCGACTCGCCCCGGTCGTACTCGGCATCCAGCGCCTCGCGGGCATCCTTCTGCAAAAAGTCGCCGTGCAGCGTGGCGGTGGTGTTTTCCATGGCCCCGCTCACGTAGTCGCGCACCACAATCTGCGCGTACTTGTTCCACGGATACTCCACGCCGAGCTTCTTGGAGAAGAACTCCAGCATTTCGGGCGTGTTGCCGAAAATCTGCTTGGCGAAGGGCGCGTACTTGGGCTCCAGGTAGTAGTTCACCTCCTTGCCCCGCCAGGTGTCCTTGGTAATCTTGAAGTCGCCCACGGCCATCATAAACAGATAGGGCGCGTGGGGCAGGTCCATTTTCCAGGTGTCGGTGCGGGTGCCGTCGGCGTTGGGTTTCTGGCTGATTAGCGCCCCGTTGCTCAGCGTCACGTACTTGGCCGGCACGGTCATGGCAATTTCCTGGGTCGTCTTCTGGTTGGTGGCGTCAATGGTCGGAAACCACACCGACGAGGCTTCCGTCTCGCCCTGGGTCCAGATTTGCACCGGCTTGCCGGCCACGCTGCTATCGGGGTTGATGAAGTACAGGCCCTTGGCATCAGTAATGGCGGCGCTTCCCTTGGTTTTCATCTCGTCGGGCTTGGCCACGTACTCGATGTACACGGTGTAGTCCTGGCCGGCGGGGTAGGTTTTATCGAGCTTGATATCGAGGAATTCGCCCGTGTTTTTGAAGGTCAGCGCTTTGGCATCGCCCTGGCCCACCATCGTTACCGAACCGATATCCATGCCCTTGGCATCGAGGCGCAGCGAGTCGGTGGGGTAGGCGTGGGGCTTCAGCGTAACCCATTCCTTGCCAATGAGCTGGCGCTTGCCGTAGTCAAAGCGCACGTCGAGCTTGGTGTGCACCAGGTCGTTGATTTTGGTGCGCGAGGCGCGGTAGGTGGCCAAAGCCACCGAATCGGGGCGGGCGGGGGCTTGCTGGGCCAGGGCCGGCGTGGCAAACAGCAGCCCGAGAGCCAGCAGGAAGGGTTTGTTCATCGGAGTAAGTAGGAGGGGAAACGAGGCTGCTAGTTGCAAACTTTTCGGCACAGATGCGCTACAAAGATGCGGCGGCGCCAGTAGTGCCTACAGATGCCAAAAGCAGGGCCGGGGTTGCGCCTTCGGGGATGCGAAAAACCAGTTGCGCAACTCCGGCCCGTCAGCCTAACCTACCCGGCCCGGCCCGTTAGCCCACCAGTACCGGCTCGCGCTTCTGCTGCGGGTGCAGGGTGGGGGCGTCGGTGGAGTGGGTGTGCGCGGCGCGGTAGGCCCGCTCGAATATCAGCGGGAAGATGAACAGCGTGAGCAGCGTGCCGGTAATCAGGCCGCCAATTACCACAATGGCCAGGGGCTTGCTGGTTTCCGAGCCGATGCCGGTGCTGAGGGCGGCCGGCAGCAAGCCAATGGTGGCCATCAGGGCCGTCATCACCACCGGCCGCACCCGCGACGTCAGGCCGTCGGCAATGCTGCGGTCGAGGCTCAGCTTGCGCACCATGTTCTGCTTGAATACCGATATCAGAATCACCCCGTTCTGAATGCAGATACCAAACAGGGCAATGAAGCCGATGCCGGCCGAAATGCTGAAGTTGGTGTGCGTAAGCAGCAGGGCCGCAATGCCGCCGATGATGGCAAACGGCACGTTCAGCAGCACCAGTCCGGCATCCTTGAGGTTGCCAAACAGCATGAACAAAATGAAGAAGATGAGGGCCAGCGACACAGGCACTACCTGGGCCAGCCGCTCGGTGGCGCGCCGCTGGTTTTCGAAGTCGCCGGTCCATTTCAGGCTGTAGCCCTTGGGCAAACCCACTACGTCGTTCACCTTTTTCTGGGCCTCGGCAATCGTCGAGCCCATGTCGCGGCCCCGGATGCTGAACTTGACGGCGGCGAAGCGGGTGTTGTCGTCGCGGTAGATGAGCGAGGGGCCGGTGACTTCCGAAATGGTGGCAATTTCCGACAGCGGCACGGTTTTGCCGTTGTGGGTGGGCACCATCAGGGCCGAAATTTCGGCGGGGCGCTGGCGGAACTGCTCCTGGTAGCGCACCCGAATCGGGAATTTCCGCTCGCCCTCGTACAGCTGAGTGGCCTGCTTGCCGCCCACGGCCATTTCCAGCACGGCGTTGGCGTCGCTTTTGCTCACGCCGTACTGGGCCATGCGCTCCTCGTCGAGGTCGACGTGCAGCTCGGGCTGGCCGATGTTGCGCAGCACGCCCAAATCGTCGATGCCGTCGATGCGTTTGAGCACGCCATACACCTGGCGGGCCTTTTCCTCCATCAGCCGGAGGTCGGTGCCGTAGATTTTGACGGCAATCGAGCCCTTCACGCCCGAGGCGGCCTCTTCCACGTTGTCGGTAATTGGCTGGGAGAAGTTGAAATCGACGCCCGGAAAGCGGCTGAGCTTCTGCTTCATCTGCGCAATCAGGGCCTCGCGCCGGTCCTTGTGCTTCATCCGGGCCTGCACTTCGGGTGTGTGCTTGAGCTGCACCAGAAACTCGTTGTTGTAGAAGCCGGTCGGGTCGGTGCCGTCGTTGGGCCGGCCGGTCTGGCTCACTACGTCGCCCACCTCCGGGAAGCTCAGAAACACGCGCCGCATCTCGTTGCCCAGCTTGTTGCTTTCGTCGAGCGAGATGCTGAGCGGCAGCTGGGCCCGCACGTAAATCGAGCCTTCGTTCAGCTCGGGCAGGAACTCGGAACCCAGAAAGTGAAACGAGCCCAGGCCCAGCACCACGGCCGCGGTGGCCACCAGCAGGCTGGCCGTTTTGCGGGCGTAGGTGAAGGCAAAGATCCGTTGCGCCCCCCGGTTCACGGCGCGCACGAAAAAGTTGTCCTTTTCCACCACGTTCTTTTTGAGCAGCAGCGAGGCCAGCACCGGCACGAGCGTAAGCGTAAAAATCAGCGCTCCGAGCAGGGCGAAGCCCAGCGTCCAGGCCAGGGGCGAAAACACCTTGCCTTCTACCTTTTCGAAGGAGAAAATGGGCAGCAGGGCCGTGATGATGATGGCCTTGGAGAAGAAAATGGCCTTGCCCATGTCGCGGCCGGTTTTCTTGATGAGGCCCAGCTTGGCGAGCTTGTTGAACCGGGGCATGCCCACCTTGTGGGCTTTGTGGTCGAGGGCCACAAACAGCCCCTCCACCATCACTACGGCCCCGTCGATGATGATGCCGAAGTCGATGGCGCCCATGCTGAGCAGGTTGGCGCTCATGCCCCGCAGCCGCAGGCAGATGAAGGCAAACAGCAAAGCCAGCGGAATAATAATGCCCACAATAACCGTCGTGCGCCAGTCGGCCATAAACAGGAACACGATAACCGTCACCAGCACCATGCCTTCGAGCAGGTTGTGAATCACGGTTTCGGTGGAGAAGTCGATGAGCTGCTGCCGGTCGTAGAAAGTGCTGATTTTGACGTCGGAGGGCAGAATCTTATCGTTCAGCAGCGCCACTTTCTCCTTGAGCCGGGCAATTACCTCCGTCGGGTTTTCGCCCTTGCGCATCACCACAATGCCTTCGAGCACATCATCGTGGTAGCCCCGGCCCACGCGGCCCAGCCGCGGCAGCGCCGACTCGTGCACGAGGGCCACGTTCTTCACCAGAATCGGGGCCCCGTTCACGTTTTTGACAACCGTGTTGTTGATATCGGCGATGTTGTTGAGCAGGCCGATACCGCGCACCACGTAGTTCTGCTGGCCCTGGCTGATGACGTCGCCGCCCACGTTGATGTTGCTGCGCTGCACGGCGTTGTAGAGGTCGAGCGGGGTGAGGCCGAAGGTCTGCAGCTTGCCGGGGTCGGCGCTGATTTCGTACGCTTTCACCTCGCCACCGAAGCTGTTCACGTCGGCCACGCCGGGCACGGCCTTCAGGTTGCGCTCCACCACCCAGTCCTGCAGGGTTTTCAGCTCGCGGGTGGTTTTGGTTTTGCTTTGCAGCGTGTAGCGGAAAATTTCGCCCGTGGGGCCGTAGGGTGGCTGCACGTCGGGGTCGGCGCCCTCGGGCAAATCGGCCTGGCTGAGCAGGTTGTTCACCTGCACGCGGGCAAAGGCGTCGTCCACGCCATCGTCAAAAATCACCTTCACCACCGACAGCCCAAACAGGGTAGTGGAGCGGATGCTGGTTTTTTTCTGAACCGGATTGAGGGAGATTTCGATGGGGGCCGTCACGAACTTCTCCATCTCTTCGGCCGAGCGGCCGGGCCACTGGGTGATGATGGTAATTTCGGTGTTCGTTACGTCCGGGAAGGCCTCAATCGGCGTGTTGCGGTAGCTGATGACCCCGGCCACGATAACGGCCAGCGTCATCAGAAATACAAAGCCCCGGTTGTTAAGCGAAAAGGCAATAATGCCCTGGATGAATTTGTTCATTTGTCTTGAGCTGCAAGCTGCCAGCCACAAGCGGCAAGCTTGGGGCAGGCAAATAGGTAAGCAGGAAAAAGTGCTGGTAGAGCGTCAAAGCTTGCCGCTTGTAGCTGGCAGCTGGCAGCTCAAATACTAATCATTCAGCTCGTTGTACACCAGCAGCGGGTTCTGGGCGATGATTTGTTCGCCCTGCTGCAGGCCCGATGCCACGTAGGCGGTGCTGCCCACGGTTTTAGCCACCTGCACTTCGCGGGTTTCGATGTGGTGCCGGTCGTTGAAGACCAGCACGAAATGGCGGTTTTTGTCGAAGACCACGCACTTGGCGGGAATGGCCAGCATTTGGGCGGTGCCGGTGGTCGATACCTTGATTTGGGCGTACATCGCGGGCTTAAGCAGGTAGCCAGGATTGGCCAGGCGCACGCGCACCTTCATCGCCTTGCTCTCGGGGTCGAGCACGTTGAACACCTTGTCGATGCGGCCGCTGAAGTGCTGGTCGGGGTAGGAGAGGGTCGTCACGTCGGCCGCGTAGCCCTGCTGCACCCGGCTGATATCCGACTCGAATACGTTGGCCATAATCCACACGTCGTCGAGGTTGCTTATGGTGAACAGGCTACCCACGTTGTCGGCGTTGAACTGCATGTGGTCGGTCACGTTTTTCTCGGTGACGAAGCCCGAAATCGGGGCCCGCAGCGTGTAGGTGCCATCCGCCGATACGCCGTACACGCTCAGCTGCTTGCGGCTCTTGCCCACGTTGCTCTGGGCCTTGCGCAGCTCCTGGCGCGCCAGGCTCACGTCGCGCTCCGAGGCCAGCCCCAACTTGTACTGGTCGTCGAGCACCGAGAGGTTTTTGCGGGCAATGGCGAGGTCGGTGCCGGCGGTGCTGCTCTGATTCTGCAGGTCGGCAATTTCCGAGCTCCGAATCACGGCCAGCACCTGGCCCTTGCTTACGTGGTCGCCCAGCTCCACGCTCAGCTGCTCCACCACGCCGCCCACCAGCGGGTATACCTGCACGGTTTTGTCGCCGTCGGCGGCAATCTGGCCGGTCAGCGTCAGCTCGTCGCGCACGGGCTCCAGGCGCACCGTGTCAATCCTCAGCTCCCGCAGCATCTGGTCCGACAGGGTAAAGCCCGCCTCGGCCTTGGGGCTGACGGCGGCACTCTGGTCGTCGCTCTTGGAACAGCCCGCCAGCGTCAGGAGCGTGAGCGAGAAGGTAAAGGGGAGGAGGGGGCGGAAGCGGGGCATATGGTTGGGGCTTGAAGGCGGGCGAGGGTCCCAGGGCTAAAGCCCTGGGCTACGGAGGGGAAAAGACTGCTGAATGGGCTGCTGACTAGCCCGGGGCTTCAGCCCTGGGACGTTGGGGCTAGCGGAACACCGGCCGGCCCACGGCGTAATTCAGCTGCTCGAAGGCGCGCACGCGGATGGCGCGCAGGTTGTTGAGCTGCAGCAGGTTGTTCTTGTAGCTCTCGTAGAAATCGAGGTACTCGACAATGGTGAGGTTGCGCTTGGCAAAGCTCTGGTCGATGCCCACCATCAGGCGGTCGAAGTCGCCGGTATCGCGGCCGGCCCCCTGGTAAAGCGCATCGGTCTGGTAGGCCTGGCGCCAGGCTTCCTGCACATCGTTTTCGGCCTGCAGCTGCTGCTGGCTCAGCTGCGCCCGGCTGATGTCAACCTGGTTCCGGGCCGTGCGGATGTTGCCCTGGTTGCGGTTGAACAGCGGCACGGCCACGCCCAGCGTCAGGGCGTTGTAGTTCTGGATGTAGTTGCCGGCCCGGTCGTACACGTAACCCACGGCCAGGTCGGGGGTGGCCAGGGCGCGCTGGTAGCGTAGGTTCTGGGTTTGCTGCTGCACGGCCGCCTGCCGGGCCCGCACGTCGGCGCGGTTTGCCTGGGCCGAGTCGATGAGCTGCTGCTCGGAGTGGCCGGTTAGCGTCAGGGCCCGCAGGCGGGCGTCGTCGGCCTGGAGCAGGTAGTAGGTGCCGGCTTCATCGCGCAGCAAAATGCGCAAATCGGCCTGCTGGGCGGCTATTTCGGCCAGCAGCGCCTGCCGCTCGTTGCGCAGCTGAAAGAGGAAAGCCTTGAGGCGGACAACTTCCTTGAGGGCAATGTTGCCCTTCTCGTACTGGCTTTGGTACAGGTTCACGGTGCGCTGGAAGCTGGCCACTTCCATATCGTACACCCCCACGCTTTGCTGCTTGTAATACAGGTCGTAGAACGTGCTGCGGAGCTGGTAGCGCAGCGTGCGCAGCAAATCATCGAACGTAAACTGCTCAATCAGCATACCCTGGCGGGCCACGTTGGCGGCGGCGCGGCGGCGGCCGGCCAGCGCAAACAGCTGCTGCACCTGCACAATGGTATTGCCTTGGCGCGTTACATCAAGCGCACGGTGGGTGTACTGATTGTAGGCGTTCTGCTCGACGGAAATCGTGGGGTTGTCCCAGAGGCGGGCCTGCTGAATCTGGGCCTCGGCGGCCGAAATGCTGTAGCGCTGGGCCAGCAGCTGCAGGTTGCCGGCCAGAAACCGCTGCTCGGCCTCGGGCAAGGTGAGGCGCAGGGTGTCGGAACCCAGCGGGGCCGCCGTAGCGGAAAGAACGGAAAAGCAGGGTAAAAGCGCCGCTGTCAGCAGCAGGAAAAAGCGAAGCATAACCGGGTTCGGGGTTGGTTATGCAAGAGTACGCCCCCCGTATTAGGAGCAAATTAGAGCCGGATTAGAAACAGATTAGAATGGAAAAAACAGTTGCTAGCTGACAGCTATCAGCTGCTAGCTTCCGTTTTTTGAGCTAACAGCTAACAGCTAACAGCTAACAGCTAACAGCTAACAGCTAACAGCTTAAAATACCACTTCGACTACCGTGCCTGCGCCCAGCTCGGAGGATATGTGCAGCTCGCCGCCGTGCAGCAGCACAATGCGGCGGGCCAGGGCCAGCCCTACACCGTGGCCGCTCACCACCCGAGCATTATCGGCGCGAAAGAAGGGCTGGAAAACCTGCGGCAGCGCCTTGCCGCTAATGCCAATGCCGTGGTCGGTTATCCGGATGCAGCGCTGGCCGGCCCGGTAATCGAAGTGCACCTCCACCGCCTGCCCGGGAGCCGAGTACTTGAGGGCGTTGTCGAGCAGGTTGGCCAGCGCCCGAACCAGCAGCTGCCGGTTGCCCGTAATTTCCAGCCGCTCCGAGTCGGTGGGCAGCTCGCCCAGCGCAATCTGAACGCGGCGGCGCTGATCGGCCGGCAGCGCCTCGCGGGCCTCCCACAGCAGCTCGTCGAGGCGAATATCGTCGGGGCCGGTGAGGCTGGTCTGGGTGCTGGTTTGGGTGAGGTCGAGCAGGTTGTTGAGGAGCTGCTTGAGCTGCTGCAACTCCCCCAGCACCGAGGCCCCGCCCGCCCGGTACTCGGCCGGGGCCCGCTCGCGGCTGAGCAGCACCTGCAGCTCGCCAATGGTGGCCGTAAGCGGTGTGCGCAGCTCGTGCGAGGCGTTGCTGACGAAAGTGCGCTGGGCCTCGAAGCCTTCCTCCATGCGCTCCAGCATGCGGTTGAACGTGCGGGCCAGGCGCGCCAGCTCATCCTGCTCGGAGCCGGTACCCGCCTGCACCCGCAGGTGCAAATCCTGGGTCGTAATGCGGTCGACCTGGTCGTTGACGGCGGCAATCGGGGCAAGGGCACGGCCCGCAAACACCCGCCCGGCCCCGTAAATCACCAGCAAACTCACCACGAAAATGCCGGCCAGCATTTCGGCCAGATGCTCCAGCCGGGCCCGGCCCGAGCGGTTTTGGGCGGCGGCCACAATAATAAAGTCGCCCTGGTTGTCCTGATAATACAAGCCCACTGCCTGCCGGGGGCCCAGGTCAAAATATACTTCCTTCTCGATGGGAATGCGGGCCAGCACCTTGCCCGGAATGCTGATGCGCTTGTCCTGCTCGATAAAGCGAGGCTGAAACTGCCGGTCGTAAATCTGCAGCACTTCGCCGGTCAGCGTGCGCAGGTAGCGGCGCTGAAACTTGCGGAAAGACTCGACGCCCAACTCGTCCTGCTCCAGAAATACGTAGCCCGTCACCTGGGCCCGGTCGCGCAGCCGCTGCTGAAACTCCACGTGCGTGTAATCGACCTGCAGCACAAAGGCCGTGAGCAGCGCCCCCAGCAGCAGCACCGCCACCAGCCCCAGAAACAGCCACGTCAGTCGGTTACGAATAGTCATGCGGTGGTGATTTGGTGATTTGGTGACGTGGTGATTTAGTGGTTTGGTGATTTGGTGAGCTGAAAGAACGTTATGCTGCGCCTGTGGCGAATTAAGCCCACCAAATCACCACGTCGCCAAATCACCACCTCGTCAAATCACTCGCTCCGCAGCACGTAGCCCATGCCCACCACGGTGTGGATGAGCTTCTGCGAAAAGCCCTTATCTACCTTGTTGCGCAGGTAGTTCACGTACACATCCACCACGTTCGAGCCGGCGTCGAAAGAGTCTTCCCAGACGTCGGCGGCCAGCTCGGCGCGGCTGAGTACGCGGCCGGCGTGGCGCAGCAGCAGCTCCAGCAGCCCAAACTCGCGGGCCGTGAGCCTGATGGGCTGGCCGGCGCGCATCACGGTTTTGGCCGCCGTATCGAGCGTGAGGTCTTCGAAGATGAGCACCGCGCTTTTGGCTTGCTGGCCCCGGCGGCGCAGCAGGGCCCGCACCCGCGCCAGCAGCTCCGGAAAATCGAAAGGCTTTACCAGGTAGTCGTCGGCTCCGCCGCCAAAGCCCAGTAGCTTATCCTGGGTGGTGCCCAGTGCCGTGAGCAATAGCACCGGCGTCTGCTGGTCCTGGGTGCGCAGGGCCGCCAGCACCTCCAGCCCGCTGAAATGGGGCAGAATCACGTCCAGAATGATCAGGTCGTAGGCGTGGCCCAGGGCCAGCTGCCGGCCAAAGCGCCCGTCGTAAGCCACCTCCACCTCGAAGCCCTCCTCCTCCAGCCCCCGGCGGATAAAGGCCGACACCTTGGGCTCGTCTTCCACCAGCAGGATTTTCATGGGGCAATTTAGACTTGGAAGCTCTCGGTATTCTATCGTTCTACTGTCCCGGCATCCCAGGGCTAAAGCCCTGGGCTAATCAGCGTTCCAATTGGCGTGCTGCGTAGCCCAGGGCTTCAGCCCTGGGACACTGGAACGCTAAGCGGCTAATCCTCGTCCTCGTAATCGAGGCCCAGCAGCTGGTTGAGGGCCTGCTGAATTTCGCTGGCCGCGTGCAGCTGGCCGGCTTTGCGGGCCACGCGCAGGCCCTTCTGGTAAACTTTTTCGGCTTCGTCGGGCTTTTGCAGGTGCTGGAGCATCTTGCCGGCGTGGTAGTACGTACCCACATAATCGGGGTGCTCATCGAGCAGCGTCTGATAGTAGCGCATGGCCGTTTCGGGCGCCGTTTCGCGGTATTCGGTGGCCAGCGCATAGATGGTAAAGGCGTCTGTAGGGTCGTCTTCGTAGAAGGCCAGGAGCTGTTGCAGACGGCTGGGCGCGGTTTCCATAGGGCAGGAGTTTTGAGTATCTTCGCCCAAATTTGACACTTTCTTTAGTTTCTTCCATATAAGCAGCCGTAGATGAAGTTTCTCGTTTGCATCAGCAACGTTCCCGACACGACCACCAAAATCACCTTCACGCCCGATAACAAGGAGTTCAACAAGGCCGGTGTGCAGTTCGTGATTAACCCCTGGGACGAATACGCCCTGACCCGTGCCATTGAGCTCAAAGAAGCCCAGGGCGGCGGCACCGTTACCGTGCTCAACGTTGGCGAGGCCGACACCGAGCCCAACATCCGCAAGGCCCTGGCCATCGGCGCCGACGACGCCATTCGCGTCAATGCCCACCCCAAAGACGCCTTTTTCGTGGCTAAGCAGATTGCCGCCATTGCCAAAGACGGTGGCTACGACGTCATCCTGATGGGCAAGGAAAGCATCGATTACAACGGTTTCCAGGTGCACGGCATGGTGGGCGAGCTGCTCGGCATCCCGACCGTGGCCCCGGCCATGAAGCTCGATATGAATGGCAACACCGCCACGCTGGAGCGCGAAATCGAGGGCGGCAAGGAAATCGTGGAGGTGAACACGCCCTTCGTGGCCTCCTGCCAGCAGCCCATGTGCGAGCCCCGCATCCCCAACATGCGCGGCATCATGACGGCCCGCACCAAGCCCCTGAAAGTAGTGGAGCCCACCGCCGATGCCCCCCGCACCGAGGTCGACCACTTCGCGCTGCCGCCCGCCAAGCAGGGCGTCAAGCTCATCCCCGCCGAAAATGCCGGCGAGCTCATCAAGCTGCTGCGCAACGAAGCGAAAGTTATCTGAAACTGAATTAATAATTAGTAATTAAGAATTAGTAATTGCTGCGGAAGCATTTGCCGAAACTGCAAAGTCAATTCTTAATTACTAATTGTTAATTATTAATTAAATAAAAATGTCAGTATTAGTAGTTGTTGAATGTGATGGCGGCGAGGTGAAGAAGTCCTCGCTGGAGGTAGCTTCCTACGCCAGCCAGGTGGCCCAGATGCTGGGCACCACCGCCACGGCCGTAGCCGTGGGCGAGGCTACCGAGGCCAATCTGGCCAAGCTCGGCGAGCAGGGTATCGGCAAGGTGCTCTACGATTCGGAGCCCCGCCTGAAAGATTTTGTGAACGGCGCCTACACCAAGCTCATCGCCGCCGCTGCCCAGCAGGAGGACGCGAAAGTGATTGTGCTGGCCAACTCCAACATCGGCGCGGCCGTGGGCTCGCGCCTGTCTATCCGCCTCGAAGCCAGCCTGGCGACCAACGTGGTGGAGCTGCCCAAAACCGATGGTGGCAAGTTCGTGGTGAAGCGCGGCGCCTTCTCGGGCAAAGCCTTTGCCGATGTGGAGCTGGAAAGCGACCGGAAAATCATCGCTGTCAAGAAAAACTCGATTGAGGCCCTGCACGAGGACGGCAAAACGGCCCCGGTCGAGTCGTTCTCGGCCCAATTGACCGACGCCGACTTTGCCGACGCGCCCAAGGAAGTTATCATGCAGGACCAGGCCGGTGGCGTGCTGCTGCCCGAGGCTGACCTCGTGGTATCGGGTGGCCGCGGCATGAAAGGCCCCGAAAACTGGAACCTCATCGAAGACCTGGCCAAGGCCCTCGGCGCGGCTACGGCCTGCTCCAAGCCCGTATCCGACGTTGACTGGCGCCCTCACCACGAGCACGTGGGCCAGACGGGCATCACCGTGTCGCCGAACCTGTACATTGCCTGCGGCATTTCGGGCGCCATCCAGCACCTGGCCGGCGTCAACTCCAGCAAGGTGATTGTGGTCATCAACAAAGACCCCGAGGCGCCGTTCTTCAAGGCGGCCGACTACGGCATTGTAGGCGACGTGTTCGACGTGCTGCCCAAGCTCACCGAGGCCGTAAAGCAGCTGAACTAGCTATAAGTGGATACCAGGTAAATACTGTCATCCTGAGCAGCGCGAAGGACCTTTACAGAAGGTAACTTCAAAAGGATTAGCTTCTGTATAGGTCCTTCGCAAGCTCAGGATGACAGTATTTATTCAGTTCTCCAGACCATAACCACCACCTTGTGAAAAAAATACCGCTCGAAATTCTGGGCCTCTCGTCCAGCCAGTCGCAGTCGGGCTCGTTCGCGCTTATTCTGGGCGAAAAGACCGGCAACCGCCGCCTGCCCATCATCATCGGCATGTTCGAGGCGCAGAGTATCGCCATCCAGATCGAGAAAATCAGCCCCAACCGGCCGCTGACGCACGATTTGTTCCGCTCGTTTGCCGAGCAGGTCCACGTGGCCGTGCTGGAGGTGGTGATTTCCGACCTCAAAGAAGGCGTGTTCTACTCTAAAATCGTGTGCTCCGACGGGGCCAGCACCTTCGAGCTGGATTCGCGGCCATCCGATGCCATTGCCATCGGCCTGCGCTTCGGAGTGCCCATTTTCACGGTGGAAAGCGTGCTCAGTGAAGCCGGTATCATCCTGTCTGACCTCGACGAAACCGACGCCGAAGATTCGGACGACGATGATGATGACGACGACATCGATACCGACGAGCCCCGCGCTACGCCCACGCCCCGCGAGCCCAGCGGCCAGGTGTCGCTCGACGAGCTGACCAAGATGCTGGCCCAGGCGCTGGAGCGCGAGGACTACGAGAAAGCCGCCAAAATCCGCGACGAACTCAACAAGCGCAACGACTAGCTTCATTTTAGCTGTTAGCTTACAGCCGCTAGCTGATAGTTTCCGGGCTACGTCAGGCCGTTGTAGCCTGAAACCCCGCTTGAACATAAGGTTCAGGCGGGGTTTCAGGTTTTAATAGATGGGGCTACCTGCGCTTTCCTGTTTTGCCCGATTATCCAATCCAAAAGCTGTCGGTTAACCGCCGCAGCTGATAGCCCAAAAGATATGTCCGACGACGCCCGTTATCCCATCGGCCAGCCCGAACTGCCCACCGAGCCGCTCGACCGGGGCGCCCGCACGGCCTATATTGCCCACCTGGCCACGCTGCCCGACCTGGTGCGGGCCGCGGTGGCCGGCCGCTCGCCCGAGCAACTCGACCAGCCCTACCGCCCCGGCGGCTGGAGCGCCCGCCAGCTGGTGCACCACCTGCCCGACTCGCACCTGAACGCCTATCTGCGCTTCAAGCTGGCCCTCACCGAAGATAACCCCACCATCAAGCCCTACGACGAAGCCGCCTGGGCCGAGCTGCCCGATACGGCCGCCACGCCGCCAGCCGTGTCGCTGGCGCTGCTCGAAGCGCTGCACATCCGCTGGGTGCGCCTGCTGCGCAACCTCACCGATGCGCAGTGGCAGCGCACCTACTTCCACCCCGATTCCAACCGGGCGTTCACGCTCGATCAGGCGCTGGTGCTCTACTCCTGGCACGGCCGCCACCACCTGGCCCACCTACGCCGCGCCGCCATGGCCGATTCGGTGAGTGAGTAAAAAAAGCTGTCATCCTGAGCAAAGCGAAGGACCTTATTACGCTGAAACGAGTCGTTGTTACGGCCGTTTCAGCGCAATAAGGTCCTTCGCTTTGCTCAGGATGACAGGCGTGTTCGCCAACTAACTTACTTCTACAGATTCTCTACGCCGCTGTGGGTTTCGTCGTCGATGCGTTTGGCGGCGCGTACGAGGCTGCTGCTGAAGATGAACTCCTTGAGCTCGGGGACCTGGGCGTTGAGGATTTCGTCCTTGGTGCCGTCCCAGAGCTTGAGGCCTTTGTAGAGGAAGATGATATGGTCGCCGATTTCCACCACCGAGTTCATGTCGTGGGTGATGATGACGGTGGTGATGTTGTATTCGTAGGTGATTTCCTGGATGAGCTCGTCGATTTTGAGGCTCGTGAGCGGGTCGAGGCCGGAGTTGGGCTCGTCGCAGAACAGGTAGGTGCAGTTGGGGGCAATGGCGCGGGCAATACCCACGCGCTTTTTCATGCCGCCCGAAATTTCGGAGGGCATCTTGTCGCCCGCGTTTTCGAGGCCCACGCGCTTGAGGCAGAACTCCACCCGGTCGCGGCGCTCGGCGGCGCTCATTTCGGGCGTCAGCATCTGCAGCGGAAACTCCACGTTCTTGGCCACCGTCATCGAGTCGAACAGGGCCGAGCCCTGGAACAGCATCCCGATTTTGCGCCGGATTTCCTGCCGGATCTGCACTTTGTTGTTGGTGAACACGGTGCCATCGAAGGTGATGCTGCCCAAATCAGGCTGCATCAACCCCACCACGCACTGCAGCAGCACCGATTTGCCGGTGCCCGAGCCGCCGAGCAGCAGATTGCACTTGCCCGTTTCGAAGGTGCAGCTGATGCCCTTGAGCACCGGATTCCCGTCGAAGCTCTTCTCGATGTTATGAATCTCGATCATAGAATATAAGTAATGGCGGAGAGCCTAGAAAAGCCGCAAAAGTTGCTCTGCGCGCTTGCTCAGGCCCCACCGCCCATCCGGCTACAGCAGAATAGCGGCCAGCACGAAGTCGGCAATGAGAATGGCGATGATGGAATTGTTGACGGCCGTGGTGCTGGCCGTGCCCACTTCGAGGGCGCCGCCTTCGGTGTAATACCCCTTGAAGGCCGAAATGGCCGACACCAGGAAGGCAAATACCACCGACTTAATCAGGGCAAACACGATGTTGTAAGGAATAAAATCGGAGCGGATGCCCTCGATGTACTCCTGGGCCGAGATGGAGCCGGTGAGCGAGCCGGCCAGGTAGCCCCCGATAATGGAGAGGGCCATGGCCAGCACCACCAGCAGCGGAAACATGAGAATGGCGGCCAGAATGCGCGGCAGCACCAGATACGAAGCCGAGTTGATGCCCATTACCTCCAGCGCCGACACCTGCTCGGTGATGCGCATGGTGCCCAGGCCGCCGGCAATGCTGGAGCCCACCTTGCCGGCCAGCACGATGCTGGTGATGGTGGGCGCCAGCTCCAGAATCGTCATTTCGCGCACCATGTAGCCGATGGTGCTTTTAGGAATAAGCGGGTTGGTGAGGTTGTAGGCAATCTGCACGCAGGTTACGGCCCCGATAAAGGCCGACACGATGGCCACAATGAAGATGGAATTCACCCCAATCGTGACGCACTCGTCGATGGTGCGCTTCCAGAGCACCGCAAACCGCTCTTTGCGCACGAGCATACTCTGCATGAAAAGCAGAAACTGACCAAATGATTTGACCATAAAACGAAAAAACAGACAGGAAAAGCGGATACTTGCGCCGGAATAAGGCGGAGCGGAAGCCCGGCCGTTGGCCGGTGCTGGTTTCCCTACGTAAAAACAGCTATGCTAAACAAAGGAATGCAAAAAAATATCGTGGTAACGGGCGGCACCAAAGGAATTGGGCGGGCGCTGGTGTTCCGGTTTCTGCGCGCCGGCTACCCGGTCGTCACCTGCGCCCGCTCGGCCCCCGATTTAAAGGACCTGCAAACCGCCGCCGCCACGCTGGTGCCCGGCGCCGTGCTGCACACCCACGCCGCCGACCTGAGCGAGCAGCCCCAAACGCGCCGCTTCACCGATTTTGTGCAGCAACAGGGCCCGGTAGCGGTGCTCGTCAACAACACGGGCGCTTTTATTCCCGGAAGGTTGCAGGACGAGCCCGCCGACGGCTCGCAGCTGCGCCAGATGCTGGCCGTGAACCTGCTCAGCGCCTACGACGTGACGCTGGCGCTGCTGCCCGACATGCTGGCGCAGCACGAAGGCCACATTTTCAATATCTGCTCCACGGCCAGCATCACGGCGTACCCCAACGGCGGCTCGTACGGCATTGCCAAGCACGCGCTGCTGGGCTTCAGCAAAAACTTGCGCGAAGAAGTAAAGGAAAGCGGCCTGCGGGTAACGGCCGTGCTGCCCGGCGCCACGCTCACGGCCAGCTGGGAGGGCGTCGATTTGCCCGCCGAGCGCTTCATCAAGGCCGAAGACGTGGCCGACGCCATCTTCGGCGTCTTCAGCCTCTCGGGCCAGGCCGTAGTCGAGGAGCTGCTGATTCGACCCCAACTGGGCGACTTGTAGGCCGGTAGGGGCGCAGCCTAGCGGCGGTTGGCGCCCAGGCTGCGCCCGTAGGTTAGGTAGAGGAAGTACAGCGCCAACGCCCAGAAGCTGAGCGTCCGCAGGCGCCCCGCAGCATTTGTCAGCGCCGAAAAGTTAATGGCTGCCGCGTTCAGGCTGCAGCTGAGCACGAAAACCAGCTTCAGCACATCGAGGGCAGTTTTCGGGGTCTTGCGAGCAAACCACCAGCCGTAGGTCAGCGCCAGCCCCACCGCCCCACCCAGCAGCAGGCCATTCGCGCCCTCCCAGTGCTGGATTTTGAACAGGACGCCAACCACAATTCCGGCCGCCGCCAGCAGAACAGTCGCCAGGAAGCCGGGGTCGTGGCGCAGGGTGCCGTGGCGGGCAATCAGCAGCAGCAGGCCCGCCGGAATGAGCAGGACCAGGCCCATAACGAGCAGTACAGAAAGCATAATAAACGGGTTAGTGGAGAGCTGAGCTATTCTGCCTGGAGTTTTCCCCGGCCCGTTACCTTCAGTTCCAGCAATTTGGGGGTAGGGGAGTAGAACACGGTGCCGGAGCCGGCATGCGCGCCGGCCAGCAGCTGCGAAGCCCGCACGTGCGTGTCGCCGGCGCTGCTGGCGTTGGTTTGCAGATACATGTAGCGTAGCGGAAGCTTCTGGGCGTAGAGGCTGCCGCCGCCGCCCAGCGTGTGGTGCAACTCGTAGGTCGAGCCGGTCAGGTAGATGTCGCCCAGCTCGTACTGGTCCATGCCGATGTAGCGGCTGATAAGCTGCAGGCGCAGGTCGCCGGCGCCCACCAGATGCGGGAAAATCGTGTCCTGCCGGAACGCGCCCTCGGTGCGGATATCGGCCTGGCCGCGCAGAAACAGGTCGGTGAGGCGGGGCAGGTGCAGCCGCACCTCGCGGGGCGTATCGTAGCGGCGCACCCAGTTGCAGCGGCTAGTGTTGCGCACCGTCAGCATGCCGTCGGCTACTTCCAGCCGGATATCGTCCTGCAGGTTTTTGCCGGCCCGTACTTCGGCGTAGGTGGCCGTGTCCTGCACCAGTATCACCGTGACGTTGTCGTAGGTGGTCAGGCGCTGGAAGGGGGGCAGGCTGCGGCGCTCCGTGGTGATGCTGCCGGTGCTGGTGAAACAGCCGGCTTCGTTGTCTTTCTGGCAGCCGGCCAGCGCGGCCATCAGGGCCAGGACCGTGGCCGCGCGCAAAACCCGGCCGGGGGCGTTACCTTGCATCTTCAAACAGAAACCCCACATTATAGCACTTCGCGCGATGGATTTGAGCGGCAAGGTAGCCATTATCACAGGCGTCAGCAAAGGAATCGGGCTGGCCACCGTCGAGGCCCTGCTGGCCCGCGGCATGCACGTAGCCGGCTGGGGCCGCACCGCGCCCGCCAGCTTTCAGCACCCGCGCTTCCACTTCATCGAGTGCGATGTGCGCAACGAAAAAGCCGTGCAGAAGGCCCTGGCCGCCACTCAAAAGCAGTTGGGGGAAGAAGTGCACGTACTGGTGAACAACGCCGGCCTGGGCATTTCGGGCGCCGTTGCTGGCTTCTCCTCGGACGACTGGCACCTGATGTTCGACACCAACGTGCACGGCACGTTTTACTGCACCCAGGCCGTGCTGCCCGCCATGAAAAAGCAGCAGCTGGGCCACATTTTCAACATCAGTTCCATTGCCGGCACCACGGGCATCGAGAACATGGCCGGCTACTGCGCCAGCAAGTTTGCAGTGCGCGGTTTCTCGCAGTCGTTGTTCAAGGAAGTGCGCAAAGACGGCATCAAGGTTACCTGCCTGTACCCCGGCTCCACCCAAACCAACTTCTTCGACGACATCCCCGGCACCGACGCCAACGACTCGATGATGCAGCCCCAGGACATTGCCGACACCATCGTCTACGCCCTGGAAACGCCATTTAATTTCCACCTAGTGGATATTGAAATGCGGCCGTTGCAGCCGAAGAAGTAGGCATAGAGGAAGTGTGAAAAAGAACGTCATTCAGAGCGCAGCGAAGAATCTCGCATGCTGACAACGTAACGTTAGCCGCTCAACGAATTCATGCGAGATTCTTCGCTGCGCTCTGAATGACGTTTTAACCAGCAGTTGATACATGGTAGAAGTTCAGCACCTCACGAAAACCTTCGGCACCCAGGCCGCTGTGGATGATATCAGCTTTTCGGTGGGCAAGGGCGAAATCCTGGGCTTTCTGGGGCCGAACGGGGCGGGCAAATCCACGACCATGAAGATGGCGCTGGGCTATTTGCCGCCCTCGGCCGGCACGGTGGTCGTGGAGGGGTTTGATGTGCGTACGGCCCCGCTGGAAGTGCGCCGCCGGGTGGGTTACCTACCCGAGCACAACCCGCTCTACCTCGATATGTACGTGCACGAATACCTCGAATTTATCGGTTCGGTACACGGGCTGGGTGGCAGCGGCCTGCGCCAGCGGGTACGCCAACTGGTGGAGCGGGTAGGGCTAGGTCACGAACAGAACAAGCTCATCGGGGCCCTCAGCAAAGGCTACCGCCAGCGTGTGGGCCTAGCCCAGGCCCTCATCCACGACCCCGGCGTGCTCATCCTCGACGAGCCCACCACCGGCCTCGACCCCAACCAAATCGGCGAAATCCGCCAGCTTATCCGCGAGCTGGGCCAGGACAAAACCGTCATCTTCAGCACCCACATCCTGCCCGAAGTAGCCGCTTTGTGCAGCCGCGCCGTTATCATCAGCCGCGGCCGCCTCGTGGCCGACTCACCGGTGGCCGAGCTGGGCGCCCGGGCCGCGGGCGAAACCGTCATCCGCGCCGAATTTGAGCAGCCGATTGACACGGCGCCGCTGCTGGCGCTGCCCGGCGTGCAGGCCGCCGAGCTGGAAGCCGGTACCACCTACCGCATCCGGGCCCGCGCCGGCACCGACCAGCGCGGGGCCATTTCGCGCCTCGCCGCCGCCCAGGGTTGGGTGCTGCTGGGCCTGCGCCAGGAAGAACAGAGTTTGGAGCAGGTGTTCCAGCAGCTGACGGAAGGCGGGAAGAAGTGAGAAAAGAACGTCATTCAGAGCGCAGCGAAGAATCTCGCATGCTGACTTTACAGCAGCAACCCTAAAGAGTGCGTGCGAGATTCTTCGCTGCGCTCTGAATGACGTTCTCCAGTACTGCTTTCTTTCCCTTCAGCACATCAAAAAATCAACCCCCAACCATGCTTGCCATACTGCGCAAAGAATTCAACAGCTTCCTGAACTCGCCCGTGGCCTACGTGGTGCTGGGCGTGTTTCTGGTGGCTACCGGGCTGTTCGTGTGGGTGTTCCCGGATAGCTCGGTGCTCGATTACGGGTTTGCCGACTTGCAGACGCTGTTCAATATCGCGCCCTGGATTTTCCTGTTTCTGATTCCGGCCCTCACCATGCGCACGTTTGCCGAGGAAAAGAAGGCCGGCACGATGGAGCTGCTGCTCACGCGCCCGCTCACCGACACCCAGCTCATCGGCGGCAAGTACCTGGCCTGCCTGCTGCTGGCCCTGCTGGCGCTGCTGCCCACACTGCTCTACTACTACTCGGTCTACCAGCTCGGCGACCCGCAAGGCAATATCGACTCGGCGGCTACAGTGGGCTCGTACCTGGGTCTGGCGCTGCTGGCGGCGGTTTTTGCGGCCATCGGCGTATTTGCCTCGGCCCTCACCCGCGACCAGATTGTGGCCTTTCTGGCGGCCGTGGTGGGTTGCTTTCTGGTATACTCCGGCTTCGATTCGCTGGCCTCGGTGTTCGATGGCGCGCCGGCCTACTACATCGGCCAGCTCGGCATTGCGGCTCACTACCGCGACTTGAGCAAGGGCCTCATCGATTCGCGCGACCTGCTCTACTTCTTCACCCTGAGCGCCATCATGCTGCTGGCCACCCGGGTGGCGCTCCAAAGCCGCAACTGGTGATTTCTTAAGCTGATAGCTAGTAGCTGATAGCTGTTAGCTTTCTGTGCTAATGGCTCTGTTTAGGGCTGTCAGCTATTGAGAGTGAGTTTAAACAACTTTTTTGCGTGCATTCGTGAGTATTGAACCAGAACAGGAGCTAACAGCTAACAGCTCTCAGCTAACAGCTCAAAACCCAACAGCTCAAATCAAAAAGCGCGACCTGACCCGGTTTGCGGTGCTGCTGGGCGTGCTGCTGCTGCTCAACTTTCTGGGTGGGCTGTTCTTCTTCCGGCTCGACCTGACGGAGGACAAGCGCTACACCATGTCGGGGGCCACCAAAGAGCTGCTGGAGAAGCTGCCGCAGCCCGTAACCGTTACGGTGTACCTCGACGGCGACTTCCCGCCGGCGTTCCGGCGGCTACAGCAGGGCGTGCGCGAAACGCTGACCGAAATGCGCGTGTACGGTGGCGCCAACCTGCATTTTGTGTTCGTCGACCCCTCGGCGGCGGCCACCGAGCAGGCCCGCAACGAGTTCTACCAAACGCTGTTCAAAAAGGGGCTGACGCCCACCAACCTCGGGGCCAACGACAACGGCAAGCGCACCGAGAAAATCATCTTCCCCTGGGCCGTGGTTTCAGCCGGGGGCAAGGAGGAAAAAGTGCTGCTGCTGCGCGGCAACCAGGCCGAATCGCCCGAAGTACGCCTTAACCAGAGCATCGAGGGGCTGGAGTATGAGCTGGCCAGCGCCATCCGCCGCCTCAGCCCCGGCCCGCGCCTGCGCATCGGGGTAGTGGAGGGCCACGGCGAGCTAACCAACCTCGAAGCCGGCGACCTGATTGGCTCGCTCAGCCGCGACTACGACGTGTTCCGGGTGAGCCTCGACAAGTCGCGTCCCCAGGACCTGGCCTCGCTCAGCGCCCTCATCGTGGCCAAGCCGGCCCAGTCCTACACCGAGCCCGAAAAGTTCAAGCTCGACCAGTTCATCACCCACGGCGGCAACGCGCTGTTTTTCGTGGATGCCATGCGCGTGAACCTCGACAGCGCCAGCCGCGGCGGCATGCTCGCCTTCCCGCTCAGCCTGAACCTCGACGATATGCTGTTCAAGTACGGCCTGCGCATCAACCCCGACTTGCTGCTCGACCTCAACTCGGGCGTCATTCCGCTCGTCACGGGCCTGAACGGCGACAAGCCCAAGGTCGAGCCCATGCCCTGGCAGTTCTACCCGCTCATCAACCAGTTCAGCCCGCACCCCATCACCCGCAACCTCGATGCGGTGTACACCAAGTTCGTGAGCAGCATCGACACGGTGAAGGCCGTGGGCATCCGCAAAACGCCGCTGCTGTTCACCTCGCGCTACACCCGGGTGCTGCCCTCGCCGGTGCCCGTGAACCTCAACGACGCCCGCCTGCCCCCCGACCCCAAGCTGTACACGGCCCGCAACAAGCCGGTCGGCTACCTGCTTGAAGGTCAGTTTCGCTCGCTGTTCGCCAACCGCGCCGAGCCCGGCACCAGCCGCTTTCTGCCCGAAACCAGCCCCGAAAACCGCCCCGCCAAAATCCTCGTCATCTCCGACGGCGACTTCGTGCGCAACGACATCGACCCCAAAACGGGCCGCCCGATGCGCCTGGGCTTCGACCGCCTCGCGCCCACCGAATTCGCCAACCGCGAGCTGGTGCTCAATGCCGTCGATTACATGCTCGACCAGTCGGGCCTGATAGCGGTGCGCGGCAAGCAAATCACGCTCCGCCCCCTCGATAAAGTGCGCGTAGCGGCCGAGCGAAGCCGCTGGCAGCTGCTGAACCTGGCCGCCCCGCTGGTGCTGCTGGGCCTTTTCGGGCTGGTGCGCGCCTGGCGCCGCAAGCGCCGCTACGCGCGGTTTTAGTAGCGGGTGTAAGGTAACCAGACACAATTATGCTCGGCGAATTCATCGGCGAAATACTGGTTGAAGGCCTGCTGGGCTCCCCGTGGCACGGCATAAAGGCTTGCGTCGGCTTCGGATACCTGTACCTGCGCTACTGGCGGCCGCGGCGGGTGCGCGAGCAGCTGGCCGGGCGCTACGGCGGCCGCTACGCCACGGCTGGCTCGGCAGTGCTGACGGGGCTGCTGCAGGGGCTGGGCGTGGCGCTGCTGCTGGCATTGGCGGCGACGGGGTTGCTGCTGCTGGCAAAGGCCCTCTGGGTCGCTATTGGGCAGTAAAATAAGTCGTGCCATTGGCTGCTAACCTGCGGGCGGTGGGAGTGAGGCCGGCACTATGATGGCTGTTTTGCGGTGTTGGCACCACGGCTGCCACATTCCCGGTCCACGCCGCCCGGCCCCGCTAGCAAACCCCGGCCGCGTTGCCTATCTTTGCTCATTACCCAAACTGCCTTCCAACTCAACTCTCCCTATGAAGTTCATCGTCTCGTCTTCCGCCCTGCTCAAGCAGCTCCAGAGCATCAACGGCGTGGTTACGAACAACCCCGTGGTGCCTATTCTGGAGAACTTTCTCTTTGAAATCGAGGACGGCAAGCTGACGATTACGGCCTCCGACCTGGAGACGAGCATGATGACGGAGCTGCCCGTGGAGGCCCGCGAAAGCGGCCGCATTGCCGCCCCCGCCCGCATCCTGCTCGACACGCTCAAGAACCTGCCCGACCAGCCCGTTACCTTCACGCTCGACGAGGAAACCTACAGCATCGAAATTGCCAGCTCCAACGGCCGCTACAAGCTGGCCGGCGAGAATGCCACTGACTTCCCCCGCGTGCCGGTGGTAAAGGGCACGGCCCCGGTTGAGATGCCCTCCTCGTCGCTGAGCCGGGCCATCAACAAAACCATCTTCGCCGTGAGCACCGACGAGCTGCGCCCGGCCATGACCGGCATTCTGGTGCAGCTGGCCGACAACCAGGTAACCTTTGTGGCCACCGACGGCCACCGCCTGCTGCGCTACCGCCGCTCCGACGTGGGCGCGGGCCAGACCAGCAACATCATCATCCCGCGCAAGGCCTTCAACCTGCTTAAGGGCGCGCTGCCCTCCGAGGCCACGCCCGTGCGCATGGAGTTCAACGCTTCCAACGCCTACTTCAGCTTCAACCAGATGCGCCTCGTGTGCCGCCTGATTGATGAGCGCTACCCCGACTACGAGAACGTCATTCCGGTCAGCAACCCCAACAAGCTCATCATCAGCCGTCAGGAGCTGCTGAACTCGGTGAAGCGCATCAGCATCTACTCCAACAAAACCACCCACCAGGTGCGCCTGCGCCTCGCGGGTTCCGAGCTGACGGTGTCGGCCGAAGACCTCGACTTCAGCAACGAAGCCAACGAGAAGCTGGCCTGCCAGTACGATGGCGAGGACATGGAAATCGGCTTCAACGCTAAGTTCCTGCAGGAAATGCTGAGCAACATCGACTCGGAGGAAATTACGCTGGAGCTGAGCACGCCCAACCGCGCCGGCCTGCTGATGCCCACCACCCCCGACGACCACGAGAACATCCTGATGCTGGTGATGCCCGTGATGCTCAACAACTACGTCTGATCACGGATTAGCGCGGATTTTAGCGGATTTCACGGATTTTGTAGATGGGCCCGTCGAACGACTGTTCCCAGGATACCATTCATGAAATCCATCCGGATTCGTGCTGCTTCGTGACCCGCCTACAAAATCCGTGAAATCCGTTTAAATCCACGCTAATCCGTGATGAAGAAATCTGAAATCCGCTTCAGCATTGCCCTCGACGACCAGAAGGTGCCCGAGGCCATCAGTTGGTCGGCCACCGATGCAGGGCCCGATATTCACTTTGCCAAAGCCATCAACATCGCCCTTTGGGACCGGGACGAGCGGGGAACGATGAAAATTGACCTCTGGACCAAGGATATGCCCGTCGATGAGATGAAGCATTTCTACGTCGATACCATCGGCGCCATGGCCGAAAGCGTGCTCACCGCCACCAACGACACGGTAATGGCCACCAAAATGCGCGAGCTGTGCCGCCAGCTGATGGACCACATCGAGGAGGAGCAGCAAAAGCAGAAATAACGCGGTAGCTGCCAGCCAGCCAAGCGGCCGTATCAAACACCAAAAAGCCCCGCCGGCATCATGCTGGTGGGGCTTTTTGTGTCAACTTGTACGATGCTACTTGGTTTTGCTGGTAGCGGCGGGGCCAATAGTGGCGCCCTTGCTGCTGGCCGGGGCCGGGTCCTTCACCGACTTCACGAAAGCATCGTTGGTCGTCTGGGTTTTGTAGTTCATGCTGAAGGCGTTGTACTCCTTGCGCGAACCGTAGTAGTTGCTGTACTGGTCGGTGCTGAGCACCGCCTGCAACTCCTTGTCGCGCTCCTTGCACACGGCGTCGCACTGGTCTTTAATCAGCTTGTCGTTGCCTTCATTTTGCTGAATGATGGCAATGATGCGCGCTTGCTTATCCTCGTTGATGGCCTGAATACGGGTTTTCTGGTAGCCGTTGAGGCGCAAATCACGCGTCATCTGGTACGACAGCTCGCGGGCGTGCTGCTGGCCGGGGTTGAGGCGCGGGGAGGGCTTGGTTTTATCCTGCTTGACAACCAGCGGGGCGCGTTGCTGGGCATACACGCCAAACGAAGTCAGGAGCAGAGCGGAGGCGAGGGCAAGTATCTTTTTCATCGGGAAAGAATAGCGTGAATAGATGGGGCAAGGACAAATCCTTGATTGCCAGCCGGCGCGTAAGCCGGGGCTTGCCCCTCCCTAACGAAAAATGATGCCAGGTAGTTTACTCCGCGGCCCTGGGCGGCCCGATACCTGCTTAAAAGCAACCGGCCCGCGCAACGGCCCAGGCCGCCCCGCGGGCTGATTGCCAAGCGGCTTACTAGGGCCGTTTGCGGTTGCCTAGAAGGCGTTTTTCCACATCATCGACTCGACGGGCTTTACCGTGCGCTCGTTGTATTTGGCGTTGGGCTTGCGGTTGTAGAGGTTCTCTACGTCGCCCTCCACCGTGAAGTAGATGAGCTGGCCCACCGGCATGCCGTGGTAGATGCGCACGGGCATCGACACGCTGATTTCCAATGTCCAGGTGTTGCAAAAGCCGATGTCGCCCTTGCCGGCGGTGGCGTGAATGTCGATGCCCAGGCGGCCGACGCTGCTCTTGCCCTCCAGGAAGGGTACGTGGGCGTGGGTTTCGGTGTACTCCTCGGTTACGCCCAGATACAGCGTGCCGGGCTGCAGCACAAAGCCCTCGGCCGGTATTTCAAACACGTCGATTTCGTTGTGCTTGCGGGCGTCGAGTACGGCGTCGCGGTAGGTGGCCAGGTAGCGGCCCAGGTGCACATCGTAGGAGTTGGTGCCCAGGCAGCTGCGCTCGTAGGGCTCAATTACAATGGTGCCCCGCTCAATTTCGGCAAGAATCTGCTGGTCAGAAAGAATCATTTTGTTGAATTAGGGATTTTGAATTTTTAATTATGAATTAGCTGGAATAAATTATTGGGCTGCTTTAAAAAAGCAAGGCAACCAATTAATTCAAAATTCAGAATTTAAAATTCATAATTATTCCCCTTCCTCCTCGTAGCGGTCTTCGGGCAGGGCGCGCGAAGCGGTGCGGCGCGGCCGCTGCGGAAGGGGTTCGGGCGCGTCGTCGGCATCGGTATCGGCAGGAAGTACGGTGTCGAGGCGCTGCTGCAGGGCCGGCGCTACGCTGAGCACCAGGTAGAGCAGCAGCAGAAACGAGCCGATGAGCAGCATCAGGCTCAGGTAATCGAGCCAGTCGTGGCGGGCGGGCACGTCGAGCGGGCGGGGACCGGCGTAGGCGGGGGCCGCGGCCAGGTCGGCTTCGGGCTGCGGGTGCGGGTCTTCGGCTACGGCCGTGGCGGGGGCCAGCGTGGCGGGCGCGGCGCCATCGGCGGCAGCCGGTACGGTGGCCACGTCGGCAGCTACTTCGTCGGGGGTGGGGTCCTGCGAGGCGTTGAACTGGGCCGCGCTCTGCTTGATGAGCCGTTGCAGCGTACGCACCAGCGCCACCCGCTCATCGCGCGGCAGCACCCGGATAAAGAACTCGAAGTTGCGGTCGACCAGCAGGCTGTTGAGCTGCTTCTCGAACTCCAGTAAATCGGTGCGGCCCTTGCCAAACTGGCCCTTAAACCGCTCCGAAACGCCGTTGTAGTTGCGAAATAGCTTCTTCAGGTCTTCGCGGCCGAAGTAGGTGTCGAACTCGGCGCGGGCCTTGGTCGAGCGCAGACTTACCGGATACTTGGCGCGGGTGAACGACTTGTCGTACACCGTTTCCATCGTCCGGAAATTCAGCTCATCGACGGTGCGGTCGAAGAGGCGCTTGTTGGCCGCGGCCGGGCCGGTAACCGTCTGGGCCGTCAGCAGCAGGGGCAACACGAGCCCCAGCAACAGGAAAAGCAGCGGCAGCGGGCGAAATCGGAACATGTAAGCGCGGTTGATTCGCGCAAAGGTCGGGTTTTTACTGATTAGTTGTTAGCTAAAAGAACGTCATTCAGAGCGCCGCGAAGAATCTCGCGTGTTGATGTTATAATGATGCACAACGTCAACACGCGAGATTCTTCGCGGCGCTCTGAATGACGTTCTTTCTCTAATCCCTAATCCCTAATCCCTAATCCCTAATCCCTAACCCTTACAACCCATGCGCCTCTATCATCGACTCGCGGCAGGCGGTCAGGTAGCGGTCCACGAGGTCGTCGGTCATAGAGATGCTGATGAACAGGGCTTCGTAGAGGGCCGGAGCCAGGTAGATGCCGCGGTTGAGCATGGCCCGGAAGTAGCGGCCGAACGCCTCGGTGTCGGAGGTTTTGGCCTCGTCGAGGTTGCGCACGGGCTGGTCGGTGAAGAAGACGCTGAACATCGAGCCCACGCGGTTGACGGTGTAGTTCAGGCCCAGGTCGGCGCAAATCTGGCGGGTGCCGTCGGCCAGGCGGGCCGTGATGCGGTCCAGCTCGGTGTACAGTTCGGGGTGCTCCTGCAGGTAGGTGAGCTGAGCGATGCCGGCGGCCGTGGCAATGGGGTTGCCCGAGAGGGTGCCCGCCTGATATACTTTGCCGGCCGGGGCCACCTGGTCCATAATATCCTGGCGGCCGCCGTAGGCGCCCACGGGCATGCCGCCGCCGATAATTTTGCCCAGTGTGGTCAGGTCGGGCGTGATGCCGAACAGCTCCTGGGCGCCGCCGCGGGCGAGGCGGAAGCCGGTCATCACCTCATCAAAAATGAGCACGATGCCGTGCTTCGTGCACAGGTCGCGCAAGCCCTGCAGGTAGCCCTCGGCCGGGGCCACCAGGCCCATATTGCCCACCACGGGCTCCAGAATCAGGGCCGCTACCTGGCCTTCGTTGGCCAGAATGAGCCGCTCGGTGGCAGCCAGGTCGTTGTAGGGGGCCGTGAGCGTGTCGAGGGCCACGCCCTGCGTGACACCGGGCGAGTCGGGGGCGCCGAGCGTGAGGGCGCCCGAGCCGGCGGCAATCAGAAATGAGTCGCCGTGGCCGTGGTAGCAGCCCTCGAACTTGATGATTTTGTCGCGCCCCGTGAAGCCCCGCGCTACCCGGATGGCCGACATGGTGGCCTCGGTGCCCGAGTTCACCAGCCGCACCTTCTCGATGCTGGGCACCATTTTCTTGATCAACTCGGCCATTTCCACCTCGCGGCGGGTGGGCGCGCCAAACGAGAGCGAGTCGCCGGCGGCCTTCTGCACGGCGTCCACTACAATGTCGGGGGCGTGGCCCAGAATCATCGGGCCCCAGGAGTTGATGAAGTCGAGGTACTTATTGCCGTCTACGTCGGTCAGCCAGGCCCCCTTAGCCGACTGCATGAACACCGGATGCCCGCCCACGGCCCGGAAGGCCCGCACCGGCGAGTTGACGCCGCCCGGAATGTGGTGCTGGGCGCGGGTGAACAGGGCGTCGGAAGTGGCGAGGTTGAGGGCCGTTTTAGTATGGATTATGGAGTCGTGAGACATGAGAAGTAGCGTAAGAGGAAGTTAAAATCGGACCGTTTCAGTCGAGATTCGAGTTACGGGTATCTAACTACTCAATACCCATTACTCAATACTAAACAACTACCGGAAGCCTACCGGGTTCAGCACTTCCACCTCCAGCCGTTCGAGCTTGGTGATGGGCACGTACTGGTTGTCGTGGGCGCCGTCGGGGTAGCCGATGCCCTGGAACACGGCCCCCGACACCGGCCCGCTGCCCGCCAGCGGCTGCTGGAACGCCGGGCCGTACTGGTGCAGCTGGCTGCCGAAATAGTAGAGCAGCTCGAAGCCCGTATAGGCAAACACCGAGGGCGGCAGGTTCATTTGCTGCGAGTAAAGCTGGCGCACCCGCCGCACCCCGGCGCTGTTGCGGTCGAGGTACTTAGGATGGATAAAGTACACGTCGCGCGAGTCGAGCTGGTCGAGGCTGAGACGGTTGTTGTCGAGCCAGGAGGCGTAGGTGATAAGCGGCGGCTTGGCATTCTGCACCCGCAGCGCCGAAAGCGTAAACACGCCCGCTTTAGGGTTGTCAGACGCCACGACGAGGTGGCCGATGGTCTTCAGATCGATGCCCCCGAAGCCGGCCGCCAGCGAGGTTTCGTCGTCGGACTTGAGGCGGCGCAGCTGCAGTACTTTGCCGCCCAGCGCCTCGTAGGCCTGCTTGTAGGCCAGCCCGAACGCGGTTTCGTCGTTGGTGTCTTCGTAGAGCACCACGGCCGTGCGCGGGCCACCCAGGCGGGTGTAGGCGAACTGCGCCGCCTGCCGGGCCTGGGTGGTGGTGGCGGGCTCGAACAGGTAGTGCCAGGCATTGTCGAGCACTAGGCTGCCATCCTGCGACAGCGGGTTGACAACGGCAATCTGGTGCTGCTGGGCGTACTGGGCCAGCAGCTTCGAGCCCGACTTATAAATGGGGCCAATGATGAGGTCCATGCCGGCCAGCTCGGGCAGCGTGAGCACCTGCTTGAGCTGCACGGTATCGGCGCCGGTGTCGTAGGCAAAGAGTTGCACCGGCCGGCCGGCGCGCTGGAGCGAGTCCTGGGCCAGGCGCAGGCCGGCGTACAGGTCAGTCACGAACTGGTTGCGGCGGCGCTTTTCCCAACTCGTATCATTGAACTCGAAGGGCAGCAGCACCCCGATGTTGTAGCTGCTTTTTTTGGTGCCGCCCAGCCGGGGCGTGTAGGCGTTGCGGTCGAGCTTAAAGCGGCTGATGAGCTGGTCGAGCTGGGGCTGGTCGGCGCTGGTGTACCAGCCGCCGCTTATCAGCTTGTCGGCGAAGGCCCGGCCCAGGGCGGCATCCTGCGGAAAATCCTTCAGCAACGCCTGGAAGGTCGCTTTCTCGCCGATGCGGGGCAGGTAGGCGGCTTCCATATTGGCCCGCTCGGCGGCCAGCGTGCCGGCCGGCAGCCCGTTCAGCACGGCCAGGGCGTTGGCGTAGTCCTGCTGCTCAAACGAAATCTGACCCTGCAGAAACAGGGCTTCGGGCAGGCCGGCCCAGTTGGCGTAGCGGTTGCGCAGCAGGTTAAGCATCTGCTCGGCTTCAGCCCATTTTTTCAGGCGGCTGGCGGCCACGGCGTACAGGTAGGCGGCTTCCGGGGCCCGCGCGAACTTGGCAGTGGGCAGCGTGAGGGGCTCCAGCTCCTGCATGGCCAGCGCGTAGGAGCCGCGCTCCACCAGAATCTTCCCGTTTTTGTAGTGTAAATCCTGGTCGGGGGTAGCGGCGGCCGGGGCCGCGGGGCCGCCCGGTTTGGCCGCCGACCGGGGCTGGGCCCGCAGCGGCGGAGTGGGAGCTAGACCGGCAAGCAGCAGCACCAGGGGTAGGAGGGTAGATAGCCTCATAGACCGAAAAACCAGGGAAGGAGCGGAAAAACCACGGAGCCACCACCAGCGCGGCCCGCGCCGCAAAGGTAAGGAGTTGCGGCCGGGATGCTAAAATGGCCGGCAAACCCGAGCGGAAGGCTGACGGCTGTTTACGAATGGCCGGATGAAGGGGATGCTTTTAGTTTTGATAGCTTTACTATTATTTGTGAAAGTCATTATACATTTGGGCCATCAACCGGAACGTCTCCGGCTTTCACTTTTCCCCTTTTCATTCACTATGCAGTCCACCAAAGTACCCATCACAGTGGCCGTCGGCGACGGTATCGGCCCCGAAATCATGACCCAAACGCTGCGCATTCTGGAAGCGGCCGGCGCGGCGCTGGCGCCCGAGTTTATCGAAGTGGGCGAGCAGGTGTACCTGGCGGGCCACGCCTCGGGCATCGGGCCGGAGGCCTGGGATTCGCTGCGGCGCACCGGCGTGCTGCTGAAGGCGCCCATCACGACGCCGCTCGGCGGAGGCTACAAGAGCCTGAACGTAACGCTGCGCAAAACCCTGGGTTTGTACGCCAACGTGCGGCCCACCCGCTCGCTCTACCCGGCCGTATTCACCCGCCACCCCGACCTCGATATCGTGATTGTGCGCGAGAACGAGGAGGACCTCTACGCCGGCATCGAGCACCAGCAGACGCCCGAAGTGGTGCAGTGCCTGAAGCTGGTGAGCCGGCCCGGCTGCGAGAAAATCGTGCGCTACGCCTTCGAGTACGCCCGCAAGCACGGCCGCAAGCACGTGACCTGCATGACCAAGGACAACATCATGAAGCTCACCGATGGGCTGTTTCATAAGGTGTTCATGGAAATCGGGCAGGAGTACCCCGACCTGGGCCAGGACCACCAGATTATCGACATCGGCACGGCCCGGCTGGCCGACACGCCCGAACGCTACGACGTAATCGTGACGCTGAACCTGTACGGCGACATTATTTCGGATGTGGTGGCCCAGATAGCCGGCTCGGTGGGCCTGGCGGGCTCGTCGAACATCGGCGACCAGGGCGCCCTGTTCGAGGCTATCCACGGCTCGGCCCCCGATATTGCCGGCCGGGGCATTGCCAACCCCTCGGGCCTGTTGCAGGCCGCCGTGCTCATGCTCGTGCACCTGGGCCAGCACGACGTGGCCGCCCGCGTGCACAACGCCTGGCTCTGCGCCCTCGAAGACGGCCTGCACACGGCCGACATCTACCGCCCCGAAACCAGTGCTGTTAAAGTAAGCACCGAAGGGTTTGCCGACGCCGTAATAGAGCGCCTGGGCCGCATGCCGCAGCAGTTGGCCCCGTTTAAGGCAGGTGAGGCAGCCGAAACCAGTCGGCCCGCCGCCAGGGCTACTGCGGCCTACGAGCGGCCCGTGGTGGCGCAGCAGCTGGTGGGCTCCGACTTGTTTGTGTGCTGGAGCGGTTTCGACCCCAACGAGCTGGGCGGGCAGCTGGTCCGGCTGGCGGGACCCGATATGAAGCTCAAACTCATCACCAACCGCGGCGTGAAGGTGTACCCCAACGGCCACGACGAAACGTTCTGCACCGACCACTGGCGCTGCCGGTTTGTGGCCGCCAACGCCACGGCCGCCACGGCCACCGAGGTGGGCTACACGCCGGTGCAGTTCGGGCAGGTGCTCGATTTGCAGCGCCGCCTGACCGAAGCCGGCGTCATGGTCATCAAAACCGAAAACCTGTACCTTATGGACGGGCAGCGCGCTTTCTCGCTGGGACAGGGCGAATAAGCGGCGCGCCAAGGCTTTCTTTAATCGAAATTTAAGCCTGATTTAACCCTGATTTAAGTTCGGCCTTGCCCCACCTAAGTACCTTTGCCAAACATTCCGGGAGGGAAGTTCCGCAGCTGGCTTTGGTGGGGTAAGGCGAATTTGTGCGCCGACGCGGTAGCATCACTATCAAGTAGTAAAGTGCTGCCCGCCGCCTTTCTTGCATTTGACTATGAATCCATTACGCATTGAGCTGAATGAACGCCTGTACCTGCGCGACCCCCAGGACACGGAGCTGGGCCGCCGGCTGGTGGCCGAGAGCGTGAAGCTGCTGGATGAAATCGGGCTGGAGCAGTTCACGTTTAAAAAGCTGGCCCAGCGCATGGAATCAACGGAAGCCTCGCTCTACCGCTACTTCGAAAACAAGCACCGGCTGCTGGTGTACCTGGTGTCGTGGTACTGGGCCTGGCTGCGCTACCAGATTCGGTTTCACACCCACAACGTGCCCGACGCCGCCCAGCGCCTGCGCCTGATTCTGGGCATTCTCACCCGCGCCCACCACGACGACCCCAGCACCCCGTCGCTCGACGAAGCGGCCCTGCACCGCATCGTGGTCAACGAGGCCTCCAAGGCCTACCTCACCCACGATGTCGACCAGGACAACCAGGCCGGGCTTTTCCGCGAGTACAAGCGCCTGGTGGCCGAAGTGGCCGAGGTGGTGGCCGAGCTTAACCCCGCCTACCCGTACCCGCGGGCGCTGGTGAGCACGCTGGTAGAGGCCGCCCGCAAGCAGCACTTCTTTGCCCGCCACCTGCCCGGCCTCACCGATACCCCGGGCGCCGGCGAGCAGGAGCAGAATGTGTGTCATTTCCTGGAAAGCCTGGCTTTTGGCGCGCTGCGCGAGCAGCGTGGCGTGGCGCTTTAGCCGACTTCTTTTCAATACTTCCCCCGCCTTTACCCGTTTATGGCCAACGCCCCGGCAACCTCGCTCACCCCCACGCAACGGCTGTGGAAGCTGCTGCACAGCGAGCGGCGCGACATCACCTACCTCTATATGTATGCGGGCCTGGCGGGCCTCATCAGCCTCACGCTGCCGCTGGGGGTGCAGTCGGTTATCGGCTTCGTAACGAGCGGCGACGTGAGCACCTCGCTGGTCGTGCTCATTGGCTTTATCGTGTTCGGCACCATTGCCGTGGGCGGCTTGCAGGTGATGCAGCTCTACCTGGTCGAGTTTATTCAGGAACGGCTGTTTGCGCGCATCAGCTACGACTTTGCCGTGCGCCTGCCCCGCGTGCGTACCGAAGCCCTGAACGGGCAATACCTGCCCGAGCTGATGAACCGCCTGCTCGACGCGCCCACCCTGCAAAAGGGCCTCACCACGCTGCTCATCGACTTTTCGGCCGCCGCCCTCCAGATTCTGTTCGGCCTGCTGCTGCTCTCGTTCTACCATCCGGCCTTCATCCTGTTTGGCCTGGTGCTGCTGGGTCTGCTGGCGCTGCTGGTTCGGGCTACCGGTCCGGGCGGCCTGAAAAGCAGCCTCGTCGAGTCGAAATACAAGTACCAGGTGGTGGCCTGGCTCGAAGACGTGGCCCGCACGGTGTACACGTTCCGCAACCCGGTGCGCCAGCAGCTGGCCATCGGCCGCACCGACGAGCTGGTGGATAGCTACCTGACGGCCCGGCAAACGCACTTCCGGGTGCTGGTGACGCAGTTTTGGGGCTTCGTGGCGTTTCGGGGGCTGATTACGGCCGCGCTGCTCATTATCGGCTGCTGGCTGCTGATTACCAAACAGCTCAACATCGGCCAGTTTGTGGCGGCCGAAATCGTGATTATCCTCATCATCACGGCCATGGAAAAGGTGCTGCTCAAGCTGGATGTGGTGTACGACGCGCTGACCTCGCTCGACAAAATCGGCTACGTGCTCGACCTGCCCCTGACTGCCACCAGCGGCGGCACCTACGAGCTGCCCCGGCCCAGCCCCCTGGCGGGCCTCGGCGTGCAGCTGCACGGCCTGAGCTACCGCTACCCCGACAATGCCAGCGAAACGGTTACCGATTTGTCGCTCCGGCTGGCTCCGGGCGAACGGGTGGGCCTGGTGGGCTTCGATGGCTCGGGCAAAAGCACGCTGCTCAGCATCATGGCCGGCCTGCTCGAAGGCTACGACGGCGTGGTTGCCTACGGCGACCGGCCCCTGCGCGACCTGGCCCCCACCTGCCTGAGCCGCGACCTGGCCGACAATATTTCGCATCAGGCCCTCTTTGAAGGGACGCTGCTGCAGAACATCACCATTGGCCAGGCCTTTATCGAGCCCGCCGATGTGGCCTGGGCCCTGGAGCTGGTGGGCCTGCGCGATGAGCTGTACGCCCGCGTTCAGGGCCTCAACACGCCCATCGGCGTGGGCACGCCGCTTTCTGATAGCGCCCGCCAGAAGCTGCTGCTGGCCCGCGCCCTGGTTAGCCGGCCCCGGTTGCTGCTGCTGGATAACCCGCTGCCGGGCGTCGAGCGCACCGAGCGCCTGCGCATTCTGGGCCGGCTGCTGGCGCCCACCGAGCCCTGGACCGTGCTGGTAGCCACCCACAGCCCCGATGTGCTGCAACTCTGCGACCGGGTGGTGCTGCTGCGCGACGGCCGCCTGGCTGCCGAGGGCAGCTACGACACCATTGCCCGGCTGCTGTAGCCGAACCGGCTTGCGGAACAGCCGCCCACCCCTTCGCCTTTCTATTCTGTCGCTTACCTATGAACCCGGTAAAACCGCCCCTGGAAATACCCGACCCGCTGACGGCCGGCTTCCGCTCGTATCAGCGGGTGCAAACGCCGCGCACCGGCCGGGTGCTGGCCCGCTGGCTGGCCGTGCTGGGCGTGCTCGTGGTGCTGGCCGGCTTCCTGCCCTGGACCCAGAACATCCGCTCGTACGGCAAGCTCACCACCCTGCGGCCCCAGGACCGCCCCCAGAACGTGCCCAGCACCATTGCCGGCCGCATTGCCAGCTGGCGGGTGCGCGAGGGCCAGCGCGTGCAGCAGGGCGATACGCTGGTCGTCATCACCGAAATCAAGGAGAAATACTTCGACCCCCAGCTGCTGGAGCGCACCCGCGAGCAGCTGGAAGCCAAAATTTCGGCTCTGGAGCAGAACGAGGGCAAAACCGCCGCCCTCGGCAACCAGCAGCAGGCCCTGCGCACCGGGCTGGCCGTCAGCCTCAGCAAAGCCCGCAATAAAGTGGCCCAGAGCCGGCTGAAAGTCAGCTCGGAGGAGGCCACCCTGCGGGCCGCCGAAAACGACTTCGCCATTGCCCGCGAGCAGCTCGACCGGCAGGAAGAGCTGTACCGCCAGGGCCTCAAGAGCCTGACCGAGCTGGAAGGGCGCCGCCTTAAGTTCCAACAGAGCCGCGCCAAGCTGCAGGAAGAGCAGAACACGCTCGACCAGGCCCGCCAGGAGCAAACCAACGCCGGGCTGGAGCTGGCATCGTTGCAGGCCGAGTACCAGGACAAGCTGGCCAAGTCGGAGTCGGACCGGCGCTCGGCCGTAGCCTACCAGTTCGACTCGGAAGGCCAGATTGCCAAGCTGCGCAACGAGCTGGCCAACCTCAGCATCCGGGCCGGCTACTACGCCATCCGGGCCCCGCAGGACGGCTACGTGGTGCGGGCGCTCAAGCAGGGAATTGGCGAAATGGTGAAGGAGGGCGAAGCCGTGGTGACGGTGCTGCCCATCGCGCCCGAGCTGGCCGCCGAGCTGTACGTGCAGCCCATGGACATTCCGCTGCTGAGCGTGGGCCGCGAGGTGCGGCTGCAGTTTGATGGCTGGCCGGCGCTGGTGTTCAGCGGCTGGCCGGGCTCTAGTTTCGGCACCTTCGGGGGCCGGGTGGCCGTCATCGACAACGTGGACTCGCAGGGCCAGTACCGGGTGCTGGTAACGCCCGACCCCGACCTGGAACCCTGGCCCGCGCCGCTGCGGGTGGGCTCGGGCGTGTACGGCTGGGCCCTGCTCGACGACGTGCCCATCTGGTTCGAGCTCTGGCGCCAGCTCAACGGCTTCCCGCCCAACTTCGAAGGCGTGCCCACCAGCGCCCACCAGAACAAGGATAAAGTCGTTAAACCCGCCGCCGGCCAGGACGATGCTTATTAAAGCGGCAAGCTACAAGCTGCAAGCCACAAGCTTTTTGAACGTGCTTGCCGCTTGCCGCTCACGGCTTGCCGCTCCTAAACCAACCCCCATGTTGCTCCGAATGCTCCTGTTTGTCCTCACGCTGCTGCCCGCCATTTCGGTTCGGGCTCAGGTGCCGGTAGGGCTTGCGGGGAGCACGCCGGCGGCCGATTCGGGGCGGGTGTTTGGCCTGGCCGATTTGCTGGGCTACGTGGCCCTGCGCCACCCTGTTGCCCGGCAGGCGGGGCTGCTGCCCGAGCGCGCCCGCCAGGAGGTGCGCTACGCCCGCGGCCTGTTCGACCCCACCGCCACCAGCAAGTACTCCGGCAAAACCCTCAAGGGCCAGCAATACTACCACGACTGGGACACCCAGCTGCGGGTGCCGGTCTGGTACGGGTTCGAGGTGAAAGCCGGCTACGAGCGGGGTACCGGCAAGTACATCAACCCCGAAAACTACACGGCCCCGGCAGGCCTGAGCTACGTGGGCCTGAGTGTGCCGCTGGCCCAGGGCCTGCTGATAGACGAGCGCCGGGCCGCCGTGCGCCAGGCTCAGGCGTTGCAGGGCCTGGCCGAAGCCGAGCGGCGCGGCGCCCTCAACAAGCTGCTGCTGCAGGCTGCCAAAGACTACTGGAACTGGAACCTGAGCTACCGGCAGTTGGAACTGCGCCGCCAGAACCTGGCGCTGGGCGACGTGCGCTTCCGGGCTGTGCGCCAGCGCGTGCGGCTGGGCGATTTGGCCGCCATCGACTCGGTGGAGGCGCTGGGCGAGCTGCAGAAGCGCCAGGCCGAGTTCAGTGAGGCCCAAATGGAGTTCCAGAACGCCACGCTGCAACTCAGCAACTACCTCTGGAACGAGCAGCAGCAGCCCCTGAGCCTGCCCGCCACCGCCCGGCCCCAGCCCTTGCCCGCCCCCGCCGACTGGCGCACGCTGCGCCCCGATTCGGTAGCTGCCCTCACGGCCCTGGCCCAACAAATTCATCCGGAGCTACAAAAGAGCCGAGCCAAGCTGCTGCAGCTGTCCGTCGAGAACCGGCTGTTGCGCAACAAGCTGCTGCCCAAGCTCACCCTCGACTACAACCTGCTGCAGGCCGGCCAGCCCTTCGGCCCCGAGGCGCCCGCCAGCCTGCGCGGCCGCTACCTCGAAAACAACTACAAGCTGGGCCTGAGCTTTGCCTACCCGCTGCTGCTGCGCCAGGAGCGGGCCAAGCTCCAGCTCAACCGCCTCAAGCAGCAGGACGCCGAGCTGAGCCTGCAGCAGGACGCCCGCGAAATTGAAACCGGCGTGCTGACCGTGGCCAACAGCTGGGCCGCCCTGCGCGAGCAGCTGGCCCTGCAGGCCCAGGTAGCTGCCAATGCCGGCCGGCTGCTGAACGGCGAGCAAATCCGCTTCGAAAACGGCGAAAGCTCGGTGTTCCTGCTCAACGCGCGCGAGGCCAAGCTGCTGGAAGCCCGCCAGAAGCTGGCCGAGCTGCAGGCCAAGTACGCCCAGACCCAGGCCACGCTGCGCTGGGCCGCCGGCGGCATTGCCGAGGAGCCACAGCCGTAGCGCATGCCGCGTTACGGGGGCAAACCCGCCCGCTGCGCGTTCAATTTGCCGGGTTACGGATTTGATTCGTTATATTGAAGGGTTGATTTGTCCTGTTATAAGCTTTATTTATCATGTTGCGGGTCTGATTTGCCCCGTTAAAGGTTTGATTTGTTGCCTTACGAGTCTGATGTGCTCTGCTAAGGATTCGGCTTGCCAGGTTACGGGTCTGATTTACCGCGTTACGGGTTCAACTTGCCCCGTTATAGGTTCGATTTGCCGCGTCATTACCCCAGTCGGCCGCGTTACGGCTTTGCTTGTTTGCGGACCTGACGCGCCTGGGCCAGGTACCGCGGCAGTTCCGGACACTTGAAATTGCCGTATTTGCGGGTATGTCGATGTCGGTTAGCACCTTTTCCCAAACCCAACTGCGGCGGCGCCTGAGCCTGCTGCTGGTGCTGGGCCTCTCGCTGGCTCTGAGCGTGGGCCTGATTACCGGCCGGGTGCTGCTGACGCGCCAGATCAGCTTTATTTTTCTGCTCTGGAACCTGTTTCTGGCTTTGGTGCCGTTTGGGCTGAGCACCATGCTGGGCCTGGCCGCCGGCCGGCTGCGGCTGCGGCTGCTGCTGCCGGTGGGCGCGGCCTGGCTGCTGTTCTTTCCCAACGCGCCCTACATCCTCACCGACCTGTTCCACCTGCACCCGCGCCCCGGCGTGCCCTACTGGTACGATTTGGCCCTGCTGCTGAGCTGCGCCTGGAACGGGTTGATGCTGGCCTACGCCTCGCTCACCGACATGCAGCAGCTCGTAACGCGCCGGCTGGGCGCGCTGGCCGGCTGGGGCTTTGCCGCGCTGGCGCTGTTGCTGAGCAGTTTCGGCATCTACCTGGGCCGCTACCTGCGCTTCAACAGCTGGGATGTGCTCACCAACCCCATCAACCTGTTCTACGACATCCTCACGCGCCTGCTGCACCCGCGGGCCTACCTCGGCACCTGGGGCGTTACGCTGCTCTACGGCCTGTTTCTGCTGCTCGGCTACGCCACCGTGCGCCTGCTGGGCCGGATGGGGGAGGAGCGTAGTTGAGCTGCAAGCCACAAGCCGCAAGCTGCTGTTCGAAAATCAACTTGCAGCTTGTAGCTTGCGGCTTGTAGCTCTTTTAATGCCATGCTCCACCTCACGCCCCCCGACGAAAACGCCCCCACCATGCGCTGGGGCCAGCTGCTGAGCCGCCGCCGCTACCCCGAGCAGCCGCAGCTGCACGTCGTGAGCGAGGCCGCGCCGGTACGCGGGGCCTTCGTGGCCGACTACGACCGGGTGGTGTTTAGCTCGGCCTTCCGGCGGCTGCAGCGCAAAACCCAGGTGATGCCGCTGCCCGAAACCGACTTCGTGCACACCCGCCTCACGCACTCGCTCGAAACGGCCTGCGTGGGCCGCTCGCTCGGCCGCCTCGGGGGCCGGCTGCTGCTCGAAGAAACCGAGGGCCTGGCCACCGAGCTGCCCCACCTCGACGCCGACTTCGGCGACATTGTGGCCGCCGCCTGCCTGGCCCACGACATCGGCAACCCGCCCTTCGGCCACTCGGGCGAGGACGCCATTTCGGCCTACTTCCGCAGCCCCGCCGCCGAGCCCTTCGTGCGCATGCTCAGCGAGGGCCAGCGCGCCGATTTGCAGCATTTCGAGGGCAATGCCGCGGGCTTCCGGGTGCTCACCCACACCTACGCGGCCCACAGTAGCGGCTCGGCGGGCCTGGGCCTGACGTACGCCACGCTGGGCGCGTTCAGCAAGTACCCGCGCCCCTCGGTGCTGCCCGAGGCCGGCTGCACCGAAGGCATCAGCGAGAAGAAATACGGCTACTTCCAGACCGAAGCCGGGCGGTTTGAGGAGGTGGCCCGCGAGCTGGGCCTGCTGCCCAAGCCGGCCGACTCGGAGGCTGCCGGCTTCTACCACCGCCACCCATTGGCTTTTCTGGTAGAGGCCGCCGACGACATCTGCTACCGCATCATCGACTTCGAGGATGGCCTCAAGCTGGGTTTGATTCCGAGTGGGCCGGGGCTGGCGCTGCTGCGCGATATGCTCGGCGATGCGCCCACCCGCCGCGGCTCGGTGGAGTGGCGCGACTGGCGCGAGGAGCTGGGCTATCTGCGCGCCCGCCTCATCAACCAGCTCGTGCAGCAAACCGCCCGCCGCTTCGCCGACCGTGCCCCCCAGCTGCTGCGCGGCCACCTCGACGAGCCGCTGGTGCGCCAGCTCGACTGCTGGGAGCAGCTGCAGGAAGTTCACCGCCTCACCGTGCAGCACCTCTACCAGAGCCGGCCGGTGCTCGAAATTGAAGCGGCCGGCTTCGAGGTGCTCGGCGGCCTGCTCGATGCCTTTCTGGCCGCCACCTTCGACCCCCAGGACAGCGCCCGCTCGCGCAAGCTGCGCCAGCTGCTGCCCGAGCAGTTCCGCGCCACCGGCCCCCAGCAGGGCGCGGCCGCCTACGAGCAGATTATCCTGCTCACCGACTACATCGGCGGCCTCACCGACCAGAACGCGCTCAGCCTGTTCCGTACTATTCGCGGCATCGACCTGCCCAAAGGTTTCTGAGGCTTGCTGGGCGGCATCACCGTCTTACAGCTAATTCCGCAGCTTTTCTGCCATGAAGATTCACCATCCACTGCACCTTTTTGCGCTTATTCTGACGGCCTTCGCGGCGGGCTTCCTGCTCAGTGGCATTCTGAAGGATTATGAGGCGACCGGGCACTCGGAAACCGTATTTATCGTGCTGCTGGCGCTGGCTTGCCTGTCGCTGGTATCGTTGGTGTCGCTCGGTTTCCGGAAAGCGCCTTTCAGGAACTCGGACCGGTAATCTTCCGACTTTTCGCCGGCCGGCGCCCGTATTCAACGTCTTCAATCGGCAAAAAAGCGGAGCAGGCGTTGGTACTTTTCCTGCACTTCGGCTTGTTGCTGGCGCTGCTGCTGTTTTTTAAAGAGGCGCACTTTGTAGCGGCTGCCGGGCTCCCGATGCAGCTGCAGGTAGATGAGGCCCCGGCTGCGGCGGTCGGTGGCCTCGCCGGTCCTGATTCGCTCGATGCGCTTGCGGTTGTTGCCAAACAGGGTTTGCAGCGGACTCAGGCCCACAAACAGGTCGGCGCGGCCGTCGAGGCCGTACTCGCCGGTTACCTGCAGATCGGTCAGGTTGCTGCTCAGGTTGAGGTCGGGAATCAGCAGCTGGCCCTTATCGAGCAGGAAATCGGCCTGCACCGGCTCGAAGTAGAGGTGGCCGGTGCGGCGCGGGCTCAGCATGCGCAGCGCCTGCATCAGGGCATCCACTTCCAGCAGCTCCAGGTTCAGCAAATCGGCCTGCACCAGGGCACGGGTGGTGGCCAGGCGGGGCAGAAAAGTCTGGTCGAGGTTGGTGCGGATGGTGGCTTCGGCCTGCATGCGTCCCCGCACGTTGGCGGGGCCCAGCACATCGAGGCCCAGCGGAGCGGCCAGGGCAAACAGCTGGGGCAGCTCCACGTTGCGCAGCTGCATGTGGGCCCGCAGCGGGTGGTGGCTGGCGCCCGAGTCGGTGCGCAGGATGCCGTTCAGCGCCAGCTCGCCCCCGAACGCCTGCACCGAGCAGCTTTCCAGCCGGGCCCGGCCGGTTTCAAGCATGGTTTTCAGCTTGAAATTGGTGCCGCGCAGCACGCCGTAGTGCATGCGGTTGGCCGTTACATACACCTGCCCGGTAATAGTACCATCCAGAAACGGCGACGTGGGCCGGGCCGGCCGGCCGGGGCGCGCGCCGCGCCTGACGGTTGCCGCCGCGGCCCGGTCGGCGCGCCGGCCGCGTCCGGTGGGCTGGCTGCTGCCGCCGAGCTGGTCGGACTGCGGCATGGTGCCCAGGTCGGCGAGCAGCTGCAGAAAGCGCTGCACATCGAGCGTATCGTAGTGCAGCTCTACGGCGGCGCGGGCGTTGGCCAAATGAATGCCTTCCAGCGCCGCCTGCGCCCGAATGCGGCCCTGCCCGCCGGTGCTGGTGCGAAAAGTCAGGTCGGGAATCCGGAAATCGGGCCCGGTCTTGTCTACGTGGAAGCGTAGCCGCTGCAGGCTGCGGGTGCCCTTCAGCTGCAGCTGCTCAATGGCCACCTCGATGCGGCCGCTGGTGGCCAGCAGCAGCTCGCGCAGCGTAGGGTCGGCGGTGGTGTTGCCCGGCCCCGGTGGGCGGCGGGGCGGGCGCGAAATGCGGGCCAGCAGCCGCTCGTAGTTCAGGCTGGGCACCTGCACCGTCAGGCGCACCTGCACCGGCTCGGCGCCGGTTTCGTCGGTGGCCCAGTGGGCCTGCCCGCCCAGCTGTCCACCCCAGACCCGTACCCGCAGCTCGCGCAACGCCACCTGGTGGCCATCGTGGTGCACGGTAGCGGCCAGCTCGCGCAGCGTATCGCCGGCCAGCACCAACTGGGCGCAACGCAGGCGCACGCCATCGAGGCGCAGGCCCGCCGGCAGGATGCTCAGCATGTCGGCCGCCTGGGCCGGGTCGGTGGCAGGGCGGCGGCGGGGCTGGCCGGCCGGAGCGGGGGGGGCGGTCAGCAGCCGCCGCAGCTCGGGCAGGCGCAGCTCGTCCACGCTCACCGAGCCGCTGATGTGGGTGGTGGGGTGCTGACCGCTCAGGTAGGCCAGCAGGTTGGTGGTGGCGGCGTTGGCCTGCAGGTGCATGCCGTTGAGCTGGCCGGCCAGGTTTTCCAGTTGCCAAAGGCTGTCGTTCAGGCGCACCCGCCCGCTGAGCGCCCGGATGTAGGCCTGGCGGTGCGGAACATCAAAAGAGGCCCTTTCCAAGCTGACAGTGCCCTTTACGGCAACCGGCAGTCGCAGCCGGTGCTTGCCCGGCCCGGCCCGCCGCGGCCGGAAATCGGGCAGCCAGCCGTCCAGCTCCAGGTCGAGGGCGGCCTCGCCGGCCCGCGCCCGCCATAGCTCGGGCACTACCACCGAGGCCAGCGTCTGCAGCTCGGTGCGGCCCTGAATGCGGCCCTGTACCCGGGGGCGGGTGAAGTCGCGCACGGTGAGTTGGGCGTCGAGCTGGCCGGCCGTGGAGTAGATGCGGCACTGCTCGAAGGTGAGGTAGGTGGTGCGCGCATTGTGGCCCGGGCCGTTGTCGAACACGCCGCGGGCATCCCAGCGGCGGATGCGGCGGGCGGGGTCGGGCCACTGCACCCGGGCGTTGCGCAGCTCGAAGCGCAGCACCGTGCGCGGGCGCACCGTGGGCCCGCTCAGGCCCCGGATGGTGTAGCTGATGCGGGCGTGGCTGGGGCTGCGGGTGCCCTCCAGATACTGCTCCAGGTTGTCGGGCAGGGCCACGCGCAGCACTTTCAGCAGCGGCTGGTAGCCCCGGAAATGCAGGTTCAGGCGGGCCCCCCGGGGTTCGCCCGGCCCGGCGCCGCGGTGCGTGCCGCTGATGTGCACGGTGTCGCCGCTGAGCGTGGCCCGCGTGCGCCGGAACGTGCCCTCGCGACGGCCAAAGTCGTAGCCGTAGCGCACCTGCGCCACCACGTCTTCCTGCGAGAAAATGAGGCTGCGGCTGCTGCGCAGGTAGTTGAGGCGGCCCGCCAGCCGGCCCCGCACGTGGGCTACGCCGCCGCGGGTACGTACGGCCAGCCGCCCACGCGCCACCCGCGCCGCAAAGCCGCTGTTGTGCAGCTCGTTGCGGTCCGACACGCGCAGGTTGACAATAATCAGCGAGTCGAGGTCGAAGTCGGGTGGCAGCTGGGGCTGGTCGCGCCGGGGGCCGCGGCCGCGCAGGCCCCAGTCGTGGCCGGCCGAGTCGGTGAGCTGGCGGAACTCGGCGTTGTGCAGCGTCAGGCGCTGCACCTCGAAGCGGCCGTGCCAGAGCGGGCGCAGGGCCAGGCGCATATCGGCCCGGCCCACGCGCAGCACTTCCACTGCCCGGCGGGCCGAGGTGTCGGTGAGGGAAAGGTGGTGCAGCGAGGCCGTGAGGTACGGAAAGTCGCGCAGCAGCGAGTAATCGAGCGTCAGCGGGGCCAACACCAAGTCGGAGTGGGCCGCCAGCCGCTGCCGCACCAGCTGCGTCAGGCGCTGGTGCCCCCACTCCGACTGCAGGGCCCACAGTCCCGCCCCCGCCAACAGCAGCACCGCCAGCACCAGGCCAGCCAGAATCCGCAGTAGCAGGGGAAGAAACCGCATATATTTAAGCTGTTAGCTGGTATTTCGAGCTGTTAGCTGAGGGCTATTAGCTGTTAGCTTTTTCCGTTGAACGAAAGCTATTAGCTAATAGCTCTCAGCTAGCAGCTTCAGAAAAACTAGTAGTCGGTACGGGCCTCGTGCTGCTCCCAAGCGCGGAAACCGGCCAGCGACTCGTCGCGCAACAGCTGCTGCATGGGCAGGCGGCGCTGGTCGAGCGGCTTTTCCAGCTCCTCATAAATGAAGTGGTCGTCGAAGCCGATGGCGGCGGCGTCTTCCTTGGTGTTGCCGTAGAACACGCGGCGCGGGCGGGCCCAGTAAATGGCGCCCAGGCACATCGGACAGGGCTCGCAGCTGGTGTACAGGTCGCAGTCGGTGAGCTGGAAAGTGCCCAGCTCGGCGCAGGCCTTGCGGATGGCGTCTACTTCGGCGTGGCAGGTGGGGTCGTGGGTGCTGGTTACCTGGTTGAAGCCGCGGGCAATAATTTCGCCGTTGCGGACAATTACGGCGCCAAAGGGTCCGCCGTGGCCGGCCTGCATTTTTTCAATAGAAAGGCGAATGGCTTCGCGCATGAACTCGGGGTTGGGAGCTTCCATCAACTAGAAGGATAAAGGGGGAAACGAAACGGCCACCCCTGCGGGAGGCCAATAACGCGCAAATTACAACTTCGGCCGCCGGTTACCGCCCCGCTTCCGCGGGCGCGCCCCGACGAATTCAGGCCGCCCCGCCCGAAACGACCGGGCCCTCAAAATTTAGCTGACCGGTTTGCAACCTTTCGGCCCGCTTGTTGCCTCTTGCTTTCTGAAGACCCTAACAGCTGTTTTACTAAATGCTGCCGTCGCGAGCAGGCTTTGGCCTGATAGTTGACAGGAGAGATTTGAAAGAATAGTTTATTAGGTGTTTTGGTTGTGGAAAAGGGCTCCGGTACTACCGGAGCCTTTTTTGTTTATTGGTATTTTAGGCGTTGTATAGCAGTTAGTTAAGCCAGGCAACGGCAGTTTGCGCAACTACCGCCGCCGGCCCAAACAGCGGCGTCGGCAACGCCGGAACCAGGGCCCGGAGGTTGCCGACGCCGCTGTTTGGGCCGGACGCAGGGGAGCAGTAAGTAATCTGGAGCTTAAATAACCAGCCGCAGCTCGTAGCCGGAGCCGGGCGCGGGCACGCTGAAGGCACCCACGCGGCTGGGGCCGTAGCCGAGGTTGATTTTTATCCACTCGTCGCGCACGGGTAGCATCCCGATAATTTCCTGGCGCTGGGCGGCCAGGTCGTCGCGCAGGTTTTGCAGCTCGTTGCCCGATTCGGCGGTGGGCTGGGGGAAGCTGCCGGGGGCGGGGCGCTGGCCCAGGGCAACGGCCGGGGCAGGCGGCGGATCGAGGGCTACGTTGGTAGCGGCAATTTCGGCCTGGGCCAGCTCTTTTTCGGCGGCCAGGTAGGCCTGCAGCTTTTCTTCGAGCGGCTTGAGTTCGGGAGCGAGGTAATCGAGGTTGCTGGCCATGCGGCAGGAGGGGTTACAGGGAGGAAAGAGTGCCCATCTGAACGCAGAATGGGCCCGCAAGGATACACCAGCTAGCGCGGGCCAGGCTCGGGCGGAGCCGGTTTGGGGCGGTTGCGCTGGCATTTCTCGCCGCAGTATTTCACCTCATCCCAGCAGTTGCGCCACTTTTTGCGGTAGGCAAAGGGCCGGCCGCAGGTCAGGCAGAGTTTGGTGGGCAGGTGGGGTTTCTGGTGTGAAGCCAAGGGAGCGAAACGTAAGTTGCGAAATGTAGCAGCAGCGGCCGGAACTGCTTACGGGGAAACTGCCGGGCCGGCCAGTCTGGAGGGTTATGGCAGATTGTGGCGGGTTGTGGCGGCGGTTGTTTTGGGGCGGCGGCAGCGGCGGGCGTTCAAAAGGCTGGCCCCGGCGTCCGGTTTGGCCCGCTGCGGCCGAGCAGCCGTATCTTTGCCCCATGTCTACCCCTCAAACTTCGGCCCCCGACCCGCTGGGGCACGCCCTGCTCGACTACCAGCAGGGCCGGCTCAGTGCCACGCTGGCCGTGCACAGCTCCGTAACCGACGAAGAAGTGCTGCCCGCCGCCTACTTTTTCCGCCCGCTCTGGGAGATGCCCGACCTGGAGCGCACCGCTCTGGAGCATTGCCAGGGCCGCGTGCTCGACCTGGGCGCCGGCGCCGGCTGCCACGCCCTGGAGCTGCAGGCGCGCGGCTTCGCGGTGAAAGCCGTCGATATTTCGCCCGGCGCGGTGCAGGTAATGCAGCAGCGCGGCGTGCGCGAAGTGGCCTGCCACGACCTGTTCGACCCGGCGCTGGCCCAGCAAAACGAGCGGTTCGATACGCTGCTCATGCTTATGAACGGCCTGGGCCTGACGGGCACGCTGGAGGGGCTGGAGCAGTTTCTGCAGCACGCCAAAACCCTGCTCAACCCCGGCGGCCAGATCCTGGCCACGTCTTCCGATATCAGCTACCTCTACGAAGACGAGGACGGCGCCCTGGTGTTCAACCTCAATGGCCCCTACTACGGCGAGGTGCGCTACTCGATGCAGTACGGCACGGAGCAGGGCGCCGAGTTCAGCTGGATTTTCGCCGACCCCAGCCTGCTGCAGGACTGCGCCACGGCCGCCGGCTACGAGGTGGAGTTTGTAGAGGAAGACGAACAGCAGCAGTACCTGGTACGCCTTTCTTTGAGCTTTTAGCTGAGAGCTGTTGGCTGTTAGCTTTCGTGCCACGGTTTTGGTTGGAAACCAACCACAGAATAATCCGCAAACCCCATTTCATCAAGAACAAAAAGCTATCAGCTAACGGCTGTCAGCTAAAAGCTCCCCAAAATGTTTGACCGCACTTACACCGTCCGCTGGGCCGATATGGACCCCAACGGCCACATGCGCCACTCGGCCTACACCGATTACGCCGCCCAGCACCGCATCGAGTTTCTGGCGGCCAGCGGCTTCACGCTGCCCTACTTCGCCAAAACCGGCCTGGGGCCCATCCTGTTCCGCGAGGATACCCGCTTTCTGAAGGAGCTGCACATCAACGAGCAGCTGCGTATAACCGGCGAGCTGGCGGGCCTGAACGCCGATGGCTCGCGCTGGAACATGGTGCACACGCTCTACAAGCCCGATGGCCGGCCCGCTGCCACCGTCAGCGTGGAGGGCGCCTGGCTGGATTTGCGCACCCGCAAGCTCACCACGCCGCCGCCCGAAATTACCGCCCTCATGGCCGAGCTGCCCCGCCACGAGTCGTATCGAGACTTGTAAATTGGGTGATGAGGTAAAAGGTGAGGGGGTGATGAGGTGGCTACTAGCTGCTCCATCACCTCCTCACCTTTAACCCCCTCACCCTACTTTCGCCGCAATGCGTTCCACCTGTTTCTGGTGGTGTAGCACGTGGTCGAGCATGAAATCGAGGGTTTGGTGGATGGTGAGCATGCCCGAGCGCGGGTGCTTGAAGATGGCCCGGCTCAGCAGCTTGCCCGGATACTCGTTCAGCAGGCGCTCCAGATGGCGGCGCGTAGCCTCCCACTGGGTGCGCAGCTCGGGCAGGGCGGGCACCTCGGTGGGCGTCAGCTCGGCCAGGTAGCGCGGCACTTTGAAGCGCAGCCCCGGCAGCCGCAGCGCCAGCCGCAGCAGCCGCGACTTCAGAAACGTGGCCAAGCCAGCCTGCTGCAGCTTGTCGGCCTCGCGTAGCTTCTTTTCGACGTATTGGCCGATGCCGGTTTCCGATACCAGCAGGTGCTGCACTACCTGCGCCGCCGACCATTGCCCCGGCCCCGGCGACACGGTGGCCCGCTCGCCCAGCGCCTCCACGCTGGCCAGCAAATGGTTGGTGGCGCGCTCCAGATGTTCGAGGCGAAGATGCAGACGGTGGTTCATAAGGAAGCAAGCGGAAATGCGTGGGAGGGAAGCTGAGCAACAGCGGGAAAAGGTACGTAATAACGTGTCCGTCCGGCCATATCCCGTGCCCGAAAACAAAAAGGCCCGCTTCGAGCGGGCCTTTTCAATTACAAATCCGAATGAGCTTTGTCGGGAGACGAGGCAATCGGCTGAAACGGGCGGCGGATTAGCCTTTCACGTACAGCACGTCCTTTACGGCTTTCACGGTGCGCTCCACGTTGGGCAGCGAGGCCTCGATGAGGGTGGGGGCGTAGGGCAGGGGTACATCCATGCAGGTGATGCGACGGATGGGGGCGTCGAGGTAGTCGAAGGCACGGTTCTGCACCATGTAGGCCAGCTCCGAGCTGATGCTGGCCAGCGGCCAGGCTTCCTCCACCACCACCATACGGTTGGTTTTCTTCACCGATTCCACCAAGGTGTCGTAGTCGATGGGGCGCACCGAGCGCAGGTCGATTACTTCGGCCTTCACGCCGTCCTGAGCCAGCTGGTCGGCGGCTTCGAGGGCCACTTTCATCATCTTGCCAAAGCTGACAATGGTCACATCAGTGCCTTCGCGCACTACGTTGGCTTTGCCAATCGGAATCAGGTACTCCTCTTCGGGCACCTCGCCCTTGTCGCCGTACATCAGCTCCGACTCCATGAAAATCACCGGGTCGGGGTCGCGGATGGCGCTTTTGAGCAGGCCTTTGGCGTCGTAGGGCGTCGAGGGCACCACCACTTTCAGGCCGGGGCAGTTGGCGTACCAGTTCTCGAAGTTCTGCGAGTGCTGGCTCGAAAGCATGCCGGCGTTGCCGGTTGGCCCGCGGAATACAATGGGGCAGGAATACTGCCCGCCCGACATCGAATAGATTTTAGCGGCCGAGTTAATCACCTGATCAATAGCCACCAACGAGAAGTTGAAGGTCATGAACTCGATGATGGGCAGCAGGCCGTTGATGGCCGCGCCCACACCGATGCCGGCAAAGCCCAGCTCGGCAATCGGCGTGTCAATCACGCGCTCGGCCCCGAATTCGTCGAGCATGCCCTGGCTTACTTTGTAGGCGCCGTTGTACTCAGCCACTTCTTCGCCCATCAGAAACACGCGCTCGTCGCGGCGCATTTCTTCACTCATGGCTTCACGCAGGGCTTCCCGGAATTGGATGGTCCGCATAATCAGGTAGGAAAATCAGAAAATCGGTAAAAGAAAAAAGCCGGCGCTAAACCGGCCCGTAAAGCTACAAAGGGTGGCGCGGTTGGGCAAACGGGTTCAGGATTCCAGTTCCAGGCGCACCGTATCGGCATTTACTTTGATGCCCCATCCGTTCTGGAAGCACATCGTCAGGTCGTAGTGAGCTTGAGCGTCTTCGTTGAAATATATGTTCTCGAACTCATCGCGGGCTTCAGGTGGTGTGCGGCTTAAATGGGCCAATATCTCGTCTTCCAAAAAAGGATAGTCTGGGTCACGCTCATTAATTTTCAGGTAGGCTACACCCTCAAATACCAGCCGCAGCTTCTGGTAAGGCAGTTCGGCGGCCTGACTCCCAGACGGCTTTTGCCACTCCAATAGCAGTCGCATCTGGGGCTGTAGCTGGTATACCAAGCGTACGAAGTTGAAGTTGTTATGTAAGTCCGCGTAACCGTTGGGCCATTCCAAGCCAATATACTGGCCATAGATGGTGAAGTTTGTTAGTTCCATACGAGGTGATAAAGGCTTTCACTACATCATTTTCCTGCCTACCGCAGCGCCTCCAGAAACTTCTTGCCTTTGGTGAACTCGCGGAACTCCAGGTCCTCGACGGCGCGGTTGGCGTAGCTGCGGTCGAGTTGCACGGCGCGGCGTAGGTGGGCGGCGGTGGCGGCCTCGTTGTGCTGGCGGGCGGCCGTTACGGCCAGGCTGTAGTACACCAGCGGCTCCTGGGGGCGTAGGGCCAGCGCCTCCTCGTAGATGGCGGCGGCGCCGGGGTAGTTGCCCTTCAGCACGTAGATGAGGGCCCGGTTCATGATGTTCTGGTAGGAGCGCGGGTTGCTGTAGCTGAGGCTGCGCAGGGCCTCGTCGGGCTGGCCCATCTCAATTTCGAGGGCGGCTTTGTCGGCGAAGGCCTTGCTGAGCATGGCCGGCGTGCCGCCCAGCTTGATGGCGTAGTCGTAGCTCTGGCGGGCTTCGGGCAGGTCGTGGGCGCGGTGGTAGGCGGTGGCCACGCGGTAGAACAGCTCGGAAGTGGGGTTGCGGTGGGCGGCCAGCGTGAAGTTGACCGCCGCCCGCCGCTGGTAAGCCCGAATAACCTTGGGGTTGGTTTCCTTCTCGGAGCGCATCAGCAGCACCGCGCCCAGGTTGTAGTAGGCCTGCCAGGCACCGGTGGTGGCCACGGCGGTTTCAAAAATGCGCTGCTTTTCGGCCAGCAGCGGCGTGAGCGAGGCCGAGTAACGCAGCTCCTCGGGCGTGAGGGCGTCGGCCTCAGTCTGCTTCTCCACAATCTTTTTAGAGAGCAGATACACCTCCGAATCGTAGCGCTTGGGGGCCGTGTAGCGCACCGACACCGTACCGAAACGCAGCACCGGATAGATGTACTGCTCCAGGTAATCGAAGAAGCTGAGCGCGTGCAGGCGCTTCTCCTTCTCGGCAAACGAGCCGGGCGAGTCGTTGATGAGCAGCACTACCGAGTCGATCTGGGCCGGCTTGAGGGCCGACTGCTGCACCTTGCTCAGAAACAGGTCCCAGCGGCGGCGGTAGGCCTCAGTTTCAAAGTCGATGTCGCTGACTTTGTTGAGGTAGGCGCTTTCACTCACGCGTTTCTTGAAGTAGTTGGCCAGCGCCTGCACGCGGCGGTCGGGCAGGCGTGGGTCGCGGCGGTCGAGCGAGTCGGGCGAGTGGCCGGCCACAATCGTTACTTTCTCGGTGCGCTGGTTGGCCTCAATAAAATCTTCGAGCGCCGCCACATTAGTACCCAGAAAGTTGCGGATTTCGGCCTTGCCGGCATCGAAGTAGAAGGGCAGCACCCGCGTGCCGCTGCGGTCGTTGCTCACGGTTTCGGGCAGCAGCGTCAGCAGCGAATCCTGGCGCACTACCAGCTGGCTCGTGGTCACGATGCCGCGGGCCAGCACCTGCTCGGGGCCTTTCAGGCGCGCGCCGTTGGGTTTGGTCAGGCGGGCATCGGGGCGGGCCAGCAGCTCGCCGGGGCTCTTTTGGGGGGCGTAGGGGAAGGTGAATTCGCGCCGGATGACGAGCATGTTCTTCTGCTGCTCGTCGTACACGTATTCGCCCGTCAGGAACGTGAGCCGGCCCACGGTGTCTTCGCGCAGGCCGTTCTGGTAGCGGTAGCTCAGGGCGATGTTGTAGGCCGCGCCTTTGCGCAGGTGGGCCACCGGCACTTTGGCCGTCACCTCGAAGCGCACCTGCTGGCCGCTGCTTTCGAGCACGGGGGGCGCCACGGTAATCGACTGGCCGTTCTGGGCGGCTTTCAGCACGTTGGGCAGGGGCGAGCAGGCCGGTAGCAGGCCGGCGGCCAGCAGGGCGGCCGCGCCGGGCAGCAGGCGCAGAAGGTGGGGCATAGGCAACGACCCCGCGGGGTCAGAAAATTTTAAACTCAAACGACAAAAGGTGGCCCACCGACGTATCTTGCCGCGGGCTTTCTGCGTAAGTGCTTGACACCGGGGCGAAATCATCGTATATTACTCCAGCTAAACCAGTATCAGGCCGCTAAAATTACCCTTATGCACCGAATTACCGATTTCATTGAAAAGCAGAGCTTCGGCGTATGCGAGGCCATCGGCAACCGGGTGGGCTTTTCCAGCAGCAGCGTGCGGCTCTCGTTTGTGTACGCCTCGTTCTTCACCTTTGGCTCGCCCATCGTGCTCTACTTTGCCCTGGCTTTCTGGCGCAACGTGCGCCACGCCCTGCGCCGCCAGCGCAGCACCGTGTGGGATTTGTAGGGCTTCTGATGTAGATATGAGATTTTGGAGCTGAGAAGTGAGCCTCTCAGGGGTCTGTTTGTTATGGCAAGCAGACTTTTTTTATGCCCCTTACCCAACCTGAGCCAGCCGGCACCCCGTACCGTTTCTCACTTCTCACTTCTCACTTCTCACTTCTCACTTCTCACTTCTCACTTCTCACTTCTCACTTCTCACTTCTCACTTCTCACTTCTCACTTCTCACTCCCAGCTGCCGGAAAAACCGTTTGCCCCGGCCGAAATAGTCCCAGACGAGGCTGCCGGCGTAGGTGCCGGCCCGCTCGTGCAGCCGCAGGCGGGGCGGGAATTGCTGCCGCCGGATGTTCCAGTAGCCCAGCCGGCCCACAAAGTGCCCGTGCGCCCGCAGCACGGCCCGGAAATCGGCCAGCTGGCCCTGCAGCAGCAGGCGCAGGGCCGCCACCCAGTCGAGGGCGACGCGGCCGATGAGGACGGCGGGTAGCTCGGCGGGGTGCGCGTTGAGGTAGACCAGGGCCAGGCCGTTGCGGAAGTTGAGGTAGGTTTTGCGCGGGTTGGACTTGTGCAGCGTGCCGCCGCCCACATGAAACACCGTGCTGGCACCCTGATACCACACCTGCCAGCCCGCATTCTGCAGCCGCCAGCACAGGTCGATTTCCTCCATGTGGGCAAAAAAAGCCGGTTCCAGCCCGCCCATTGCGTGCCAGGCTTCAGCCCGCACCAGCAGGCAGGCCCCGGTGGCCCAGGCCACCGGCCGGGCGTCATCGTACTGGCCGGTGTCGGTTTCGAGTGTGTCGAAGAGGCGGCCGCGGCAGAAGGGGTAGCCCAGTGAATCGAGGTAGCCGCCGCCGGCCCCGGCATACTCGAACAGCTGGCGCGTGGCCGGGTCGGTGCTGTACTGCCGGATTTTGGGCTGGCAGGCGGCAATGCGCGGGTTGGCTTCGAGCAGTTCGCGCTGGGGCGCGAGCCAGCCGGGCGTCACCTCCACATCGGAGTTCAGCAGCACGTAGTAGCGGAACTCGGGCCCGAGCTGCGCCAGGGCGCGGTTGTAGCCCTCGCAGAAGCCCAGGTTACCGCCATTCTCAATTAGCCGCACCGCCGGAAATTCGTCCCGTAACATCGCCACCGAGTCGTCGGTGGAAGCGTTATCGGCCACGAATACGGTAGCGCCGGCCGAGTGGGCCAGCACGGCGGGCAGGAACTGGCGCAGGTAGGCGCGGCCGTTCCAGTTGAGGATGACCACTGCCACATCGGCGCAGAAGTTGTCGGCGGCGGAGGCTTCAGGCGGTGCCTGCTCGTTGGTTGACAGTTGCAGAAGGCAGGTTGTTAGGGGCTGACAGCTATCAGCTAAAAGCCAATAGCTCAACAAAAAACTACATCCCGAAACCGCTCAGGTCCATGCCGGGGATGTTGGGCATGAAGCCGGCAGTGGTCTTTTTAAGCTCCTCCTGGGCCTTGGCGGCAGCTTCGTCCATCACCTTGTTCACGGCGGCCACTACTAGGTCGGCCAGCATGTCGCGGTCCTGGGGCTGCAGCAGGCTGTCGTCAATTTCGAGCTTGAGCAGGCGGCGCTGGCCGTTGGCCGTGGCCCGCACCAGCCCGCCGCCCGACTCGGCCGTGGCCGTCAGGTACTGCAACTGGTCCTGGGCCTGCTTCATCTTCTCCTGCAGGTCCTTCATCTTGCCCATCATGCCAGCCATATCAAACATAGTCGCGTCGTTTCAAAAGGTGAAAATTATCTTCCCAAAGATACGGCCGCAAGCCGGAAACCGACCAGAACAGCCCTTTAGCGCAGAATCGTGATGCTGCCGTACTGGCGCACGCGCTGGCCCTGCTGATCGAGGGCCTCGAACTGCCAGGCGTAGGCGCCCGGCACCGGCGCGGCCCCGTTGATGCGCCCGTCCCAGCTGCGGGCGCGGTCGGTGGTCTGGAACACGGTCTGGCCGTTGCGGTCGATGATGGTGAAGCGGAAGTTGTCGAGAAAGCGGCCTTTGAGCTCCAGCACGTCGTTGAGGCCGTCGCCGTTGGGCGTGAAGGCGGTGGGCAGCACCAGTTTCACCGGGCGCAGCACCTCGGCCACATTAGAAAAAGAGGGCTCCGACAGCCCCGCCCCGCGGGCCTCAATGCGGTAGCGTATGGTCTGGCGGTCGGGGTCGGGCTGTAGATCGAGGTAGGTGAGGCTGGCGCCTACCTCCACGCTGGAAACCACCGCACCGTCGGCCGCCAGCCCCAGCACCCGGTAGCTTACCGGCGCGGCTGCGTCGGACCCCGTGGCCGTTAGCGCCGACCAGGTGAGGCGGATTTCGGGGCCGTTGGGGTTGGTGGCGGCGGCCGTCAGCTGCACCACGCACACGCCGGCGCCGGCCGGGGCGCGGTTGCCGCAGGCATCCTCAAACTCGACGGTGTAGCACAGCGGCACGGCCGGGTCGGGCGTTACCAGCGAATCGAGCAGGCGGCGGGCGGGCGTGGCAGCCAGCGGCGCGCCGTTGCGCTGGTAGCTCAGCTGGCCGCCGCTGGTCAGGCCCGGCACTTCGGCCCGCAATTCCACCTGGCCCTTCAGGTTGAAGCCCGCCCACAGCCGCGGCCGGGCTGGCGGCGTGGTCGAAAGCGCCGTCAGGCCGACTTCATTGGAAACCGATGTGGCTGGCCCGCTGCTCAGGCTGATTTGGTAGCGGTAGGTGGTGCCGCAGCTTACGTTTGGGTCGGAATAGGTGGTAGCGCCGGCCGGCAGCGGCAGCACCACGCTGGTGCTGCCCTCGGTACGGGTGAGCGTATAGGTGCCGCTGCCGGCGCTGGCCCAGCTAAGCTGGTTGCGGCCGTTGAGGGCGGTGCCGGTGAGCTGCACCGAGCAAATTTCGTTGGAAGGCAGGCTGAGAACCGGCGTCTGGCACTGATCCTGAAGCAGCAACCGAAAGCAGCCCGTCAGCGGGGGCGCGGAAATTGTAAGGGGGCTGGCGGCCGTTACGGGCCCCAGCGGGCGGTAGCCGCCCGGCGCGCCGGCCTCGGCCACCTGCAGTTGGTAGCGGTACTCGGGCTGCAGGGCCTCGAACTCCAGCTGCACTGTGCCCTCGGTGGGCCGCGTGAGGCGGCGCAGCACCGGCGCTATAGGGGTGGGCAGCGGCGTGAACGGTTTGGTGCTGACACCCTCGCACAGTCCGGCCGTGGGGTTGCGGCCCGATACGGTAACGGTAGTGGCGCCGCTGCCGACCGGGTAGCTCACGGCTGCGCCGCGCATTGCCGGAACCCGCGGCCCCGTACCCACCTGCACGAAATAATCGGGGTAGCTGGTATCGGTAATGGTTACCTGCACCAGCCCCGGCGAGCAGACGCTCAGCTCGAAAGTGGGCGCCGAGGCGGCCAGCACTTCGTAGGGCTTCGAGAAAATCACGCCCTGACTAACGCCGGCCTCCCCCTGCGTATTCTGGGTGATGACCAGCGGCCCGGCCGCCGTCGGCGTGAACGTGGTTGTGGTGTCGGTGAAGCCGGTGCAGATGGTGGTGGGGCCCTGCCGGTAGTAAATCTGGGCGGGGTCGAGCGGGCGGGTACTGCGGTTGCGCAGCCGCACCGGCCGGCCCACGCACAGCAGCTTGGGCAGCAGCTGGCCGGTAGCGGCATCATAAACATCGAAGGCGGCCCCGGTACCGGTCTGCGACACACATGGCGCTTGGGCCCGCACCACCGAACTGCTTAGCAGGCCGGCCAGCAGCAGAACCCAAAGCAGGAATGCGGTTTTCATCATGACCAGCCTAACGCCACAAGCGCCGAAATCTTTTCCCGAAGAAACGCAAAAAGCAGCTGGCAGTGAGGCTCGGCCTCCAGCACCGACCTTACGTCGCCCGGCCTTACTCCCAGGCGTAGGAGCGCACGAAGTCGGCGGCGGCGGCCAGGTCGGGGTACATGATTCGGTCGTGGGCTACGAAGGGTACCTTTTCGCGGAAGGCGGTGACCAGTGCCTCCAGCGGCGCCGAGCTGCGGCCGGGGCGGCGGAACTCCAGGGCCTGGGCCGCATTCAGCAGCTCGATGCCCAGCAGCTGCTCCACGTTGACGACCACGCGCAGGGCCTTGGTGGCGGCGTTGGCGCCCATGCTCACGTGGTCTTCCTGGCCATTGCTGCTCACCAGGCTGTCCACCGAAGCGGGCGTGCAGAGCTGCTTGTTCTGGCTTACCAGCCCGGCGGCGGCGTACTGCGGAATCATCAAACCCGAATTCAGCCCCGGCTCGGCCACCAGAAACGGCGGCAGCCCGCGCTGCCCGCTGATAAGCTGGGCCGTGCGCTGCTGCGAGATGCTGCCCAGCTCGGCCACGGCAATAGCCAGCATATCGAGCCCTAACGCCAGCGGCTGGCCGTGGAAATTGCCGCCGCTCAGAATGGCGTCATCCTCCGGAAAAATCGTGGGGTTGTCGGTGACGGCGTTGCACTCGATTTCGGCGGTGCGCTCCACGTAAGCCAGCGCGTCGCGCGAGGCGCCGTGCACCTGGGGCATGCAGCGCAGCGAGTAGGGGTCCTGGACGGCAGTTTTGGGATGCTGCTGCAGCTCGCTGCCGGTTAGCAGCGCCCGTAGCCGCTCGGCCACCAGCAGCTGGCCGGCGTGGGGCCGCAGGCGGTGCAGGCGCGCATCAAACGGCTCGCGCAGCCCGTCGAACCCCTCCAGCGAGAGGGCGCCGATAACGTCGGCGGCGGCGGCCAGGCGGCGGGCCCGCAATAGCGCATGCACGGCGTAGGCCAGCATAAACTGGGTGCCGTTGAGCAGTGCCAGCCCTTCCTTGGCCCCCAGCACAATCGGCTCCCAGCTGAATAAGCTCAGCGCGTCGGCGGCGGCCAGCCGGTAGCCTTCGTAGTTGACTTCGCCCAGGGCCAACAGCGGCAGGCAGAGGTGGGCCAGCGGGGCCAGGTCGCCGCTGGCGCCCAGGCTGCCCTGCTCGTACACCACCGGCAGCATGCCGCGGTTGTAGAAATCGAGCAGGCGCTGCACGGTGGCCACCTGCACGCCGCTGTGGCCGTAGCACAGGCTCTGGGCCTTCAGCAACAGCATCAGCCGCACCAGATCGGCCGGCACCTCGGCGCCCGTGCCGCAGGCGTGCGACATCAGCAGATTCGTTTGCAGCTGCTGGCGTTGCGCGGCCGGAATAGCCTGTCCGCACAGGGCGCCAAAGCCGGTATTGATGCCGTACACGGCCGTATCGGGGTCGCGCTCCAGGCGCTGCTGCAGGTACTGATGGCCGGTTTCGAGGCGCTGGCGGGCCTCCGGGCCGAGCATGACCCGGGCGCGGGTGCGCAGCAGCTCATCGAGGGTGTCGAGGGTGAGGGATGCGGAGGGCGAAAGAACGTAGTCGGCGGCCATAAGTGGGAGAGGGGGCTTGAACCTTAAAAGTAGGCATTCTGCCCACGTCGGCTACCCTTCAGCTTAGCCCGCCAGCTGCCCGCTGACTAAGCTGAAGGGTAAGCCGGAAGGCGCGAAAAATACGGTTAGGCAACCGGAGAAAAACAGGATTTAAATCCGTAATTGTTGCGCTTGTTTCTGATGAAGCGGTTTACGATATTTGAAGTACTGCTCTGATCCTTATTTTATTACGCTATGGAATACAACGCCAAATTCGGCCCCAGCGCCCAGACGCCCGATCAGCGTCGGTTCGTGCTCCTGCGCCTGCTCGACGCTATTCCCAGCCTCCGCACCCGGGCCACGCCTTACGCCCGCCAGCTCTACAACCGGTACGTAGAAGGCGAGATGAGCTGGCACGAAGTCCGCCAGGCGCTGAACATGCAAAGCTAGCGGTGGGCCGCCGCGCGTAGCAGCGCTGCCTATGCTGCGGCCAGCTCGGCCAGCACCTGCTCCAGCGTTAGGGTCTGCTCCTGGCCGGTGGCCAGCGTTTTCAGCTTGAACTGGCCCGCGGCGCGCTCCTCGGGGCCCTGCAGCAGCACGTACGGAATGCCTTTGCCATCGGCGTACTTGAACTGCCGGCCCAGCTTGCCTGGCTCAGGATACAGCTCGGCGGCCAGGCCCTCGGCCCGCAACCGGGCCAGCACGGGCAGCACCGCCACCTCGCTTTCGGCATCGAAATTGGCCAGCAGGCAGCGCGAGGTGCTGGTTACGGCCTCCGGGAACAGGTTGAGCTCCTCCAGGCAGTCGTAGAGCCTATCTACGCCGAACGAGAAGCCCACGCCCGACACGCCCGGCAGCCCAAAGGCACCCGTGAGGTTGTCGTAGCGGCCGCCACCGCTTACGCTGCCCATGTTCACGTTGTTGATTTTGATTTCGAAAATGCAGCCCGTGTAGTAGCTCAGGCCGCGGGCCAGCGTCACGTCGAACTCCAGGTTGTCCCACTTCTCGAAGCCGAAGCCGCGCAGGTAGTCGAGCACGCGGCGCAAATCCTGCAGGCCCTTGTAGCCGTCGGCGCCGGGCGTATCGGGCTCCACGCCGGCCGTTACGAAGGCGGCCAGCAGCCGCTCCAGCTTCTCCTCAAACGAGCCGGCCACACCCAGCAAATCGAACAGCTTTTCAATGGCTTCGGCCGAGAAGCCGCGTTCGGTCAGCTCCTTTTCCACGCCCTCGCGGCCAATCTTATCGAGCTTGTCGATGGCCGTGAACAGGTCGATTTCGGTGCCCTCGCCGCCCAGGGCCTGGTAAAAGGCGCCCAGCACCCGCCGGTGGTTTATTTTGATGGTGTGCTCGCTCAGGCCTAATGTAGTAAGAGCCTCGCTCATCATGAGCACGATTTCGGCTTCGCAGAGCAGCGAATCGGTGCCCACTACGTCGGCGTCGCACTGGTAAAACTCGCGGTAGCGGCCGCGCTGGGGCCGGTCGGCGCGCCACACTGGCTGAATCTGGTAGCGCTTGAAAGGGAACACCAGCGTGCCGCGGTTCATTACCACGTAGCGGGCGAAGGGCACCGTCAGGTCGTAGCGCAGGCCCTTTTCGGCCACTTTGGGCAGCACCGCCCGCGGGCCGGCCAGCAGGTCGGCGGGCGTTACTTCTTCCTTGATAACCTCGCCCTTCTGCTTTTTAAGGAAGTTGCCCGAGTTGAGCACCTTGAACAGCAGCTGGTCGCCTTCGTCGCCGTACTTGCCCGTCAGCACGCTCAGGTTTTCCAGGGTCGGGGTTTCGAGCGGGGCGTAGCCGAACTTCTCGAACACGCGGCGAATCACGCCAAAAATATAGTTGCGGCGGGCCACCACGGCCGGGCCAAAGTCGCGGGTGCCTTGGGGAATGCTGGGTTTCTGGCTGCTCATCGGGGCGAAGGAATCGGAATGCGGAAGTATGGCCGCAAAATTCGTGCTTTCCGCCGGACTTTCCCCGCTGGCGTTGCGCCGGCCGAAAATCAGCTGGCGCGGGCAGCCTCAAACTCGATTTCCTGCATGGCATCGAGCACCGAGGCTACCAGCACGGGCTGCGAATCGGGGTCGAGGCACTGGAAGCGGTGGCGGCTGGCCTGCGGCGTATGGCACAGAATCAGCTGGCGCGACTGGGCCCGCAGCACGAAGGCGTAGGCCAGCAGCAGGTCGATGGCGTCGTTGCTGAGCGTGTCTAACAGGCTCAGATCGACTACCACGGCAGGTTTGGCGGCCCGACTAGCGCGGTGCAGGGCGCGGGCCAGCACGTCGCCGTCGGCGGTGGTAGTGGCCAGGCAGGATAAAATAAGCAGATAAGCCTGGGGTAATTCCTCGCGTTGTATTTCCAACTTCATCCCGATCCTCTTGATAAACGATACTGTCCTGCTGTAAAGCGGAAGAATCGCCCGGCAAGTTACGAGCTGAACAATGAATTAATATAATTTTAGCGGGATAAGTAAATTTTATCCTCCTGAAAGGCTGGTTCAACGGGCAAACCGCGCCGTTCGGCGGGCCTGCGCCAGCACCGGCGCCGCCAGCGGCGACTTCAGCGGGGCCCGCAGCCCGGCCCGGCGCAGGCCCCGGGTGGTCCAGTCGTTGCAGGTGCGCAGGGCGTGGTAGCGGCTTCGGGCCCGCAAGAAAAAGTCGGTGCTGCCGTAGCCGGCCGGCTGGCGCAGCGGCCGGCGGCCCACCGAGTCGGGCGCGGCCAGCGCGGCCTGCACGTGCGCCACCAGCCGCCCATACTGCGCCACCGACACCCGCAGCGGCACGACCAGCGCCCCCGAGTCGGGCGCGGTGCGGTAGAAACTAGCGTGAACCAGCGTTTTGGAAGGCAGCAGCGCCCGCAGCACGGCGCCCGGGCCGGGCGTGCGGCCGCCCATCGAGCCCAGGAAGAAGCCCTCGTTGCCCCAGCCGAAGCCTACGTAGCGGTAGCGCCCGAACCGGGCCGTGAGGGTTGGCTGGTTGAGCTCGGCCAGCCAGTCGTGGCCGGTTTGCGGGTCGCGCACGGGCAGCACCAAATCGGTATGCACGCCATTGGACACCACGAATACCGGCACGCCGCCCGGTGTCTGCCGGAACTGCCGGTTGACCGGCACCGCCGCCCCGGTCATCAGCAGGAAAATAAACGCCACAAATGCCGCCATGAGGGAGAAGTGAGGGAGATGAGCCGGTTGTCATTCTGAGCATGTGGCGCATCAAGCCAGGGACGAAGAATCTCGCGTGCCAAAGAAAACTGCTAACAATAGGATTAGCATTGCCCGCGAGATTCTTCGCGCTGCTCAGAATGACAACCGGTTCACTACGCACCGTTCCCTGTTCACTGTTTCAAACGTACATTTGCCGCCGAACTAGCTGTTTTGGCCGTGTACCGCCTGCTCGCGTATGTGCTTTGCTCCCTGCTGCTGCTCCAGACTCTGGAGCAGGAGTTGCTGGTAGTGAACTACGAGCTGAACCAGGCCCGCATTACGGCGCGCTACTGCGTGAACAAGGCCCGGCCGCAGCTCAAGTGCAACGGCAAGTGCCACCTGGCCAAACAGCTGCGCCAGGCCGACGACGCCGACAAAAAGGCGCCCGCCGGCAGTGTACGGCTCAAGTTTGAGCTGGTACCGGCCCCGGCCCGGCTGGCCCTGACGGCCCCGCGCCGCTGGCCCGCCGCCCCGGCCCGCTACGCCGCCCCTGCCGCGCCGCGCTACGCCGATGCCCCGGCCCGCGGGGTGTTCCGCCCGCCGCTGGTTTAAACCCGCGTCCGCCCCGGTTTTCGCGCCCGGAAACCGCCACGACTGCCGTGCCGCCCCCGTTGGGCGTGGCCCGGGGCCGCGTACCGGTACGCGGCCAGCCGGTTTATTTCCTTTAGCCTTAGCGTTTTCAAGTATGTTTTTTTCGCGTTTCGCGTCCGTGGCCACTTCGCTGGCCCTGGGTGCCCTGTTGCTGGGCAGCTGCACTGATAAAAAAGATGACCCCGCGGCCGAGCCGCAAACCAGCGTGTTTTCGGTGGAGCTGGAAAACACGGTGGGCAACCGCAGCCTAAACCTCGATACCGACACCTATACCACCGCGGCCGGCGACCAGTTCACTATCAGCACCTTCAAGTATTACCTCTCGAACCTGGAGCTGCTCCGGGCTGATGGCAGCGCTCTGGCCCTGCCCGACACCTACTTTTTGGTAGACCATGCCAATAAGGCCAGCCAGAAACTGGAGCTGAGCACCGTGCCGGTGGGCGACTACACCGGCCTGCGCTTCGTGGTGGGCGTCGATAGCGCCCGCACCAAGGCCGGCAATTTCAGCGGCGTGCTCGGCGACGACCAGGGCATGTGGTGGGAGTGGAGCAAGGAGTTCATCAACGTGAAGCTGGAAGGCACCTCGCCGCAGGCGGCCAAGGGCGGGCTGGTGTTCCATATTGCCGGTTTCAAGGGCGCCAACGGGGCCAACAACACCATCCGCACCGTTACGCTGCCCTTCCCGAGCGGCAGCAAGCTGCTGGTGCGCCCCGACCACACGCCCGAAATCCATCTGCAGGTAGATGCGGCCCGGATGTTCAGCGGCCGCAATACCATCCGATTTGCCACGGTGAGCAACACGATGGGCGGCCCCGCCTCGGTGCAGGTGGCCGATAACATTGCCGCCGGTATGTTCAGGATTGACCATTTGCACGCGAATTAGAGACGTGAGAGGCGAGAAAGAATTGTCATTCTGAGCATGTGACGCATCAAGCCAGGGACGAAGAATCTCGCGTGCTATGCTAATCCTGTCGTCAGAAATTACTTTGGCACGCGAGATTCTTCGCTGCACTCAGAATGACAGACCTGTTCTCACCTCTCATATCTCACTTCTATAGATATGAAGAACTCCTTCCGACTCCTGCTGGCGGCCCTTTTGGTGGGGCTGGCCACGCCGGCCGCGCGCGCCTGCGACATCTGCGGCTGCTTTATGGGCATCACGCCCTACGACAACCAGAGTGGCTTTTCACTCATGCACCGCTACCGCATTTTCAACGGCTACCGGGCCCTGGACCAGTCGCCCGATTTCCGGCCCGACGGGGCCCGCATCTTCTTCCCAAATAAGCTGAACTCCGACGAAGGCTACGCCCACAGCCACCGCGGCGACCCGACCGATTTTGAGGCCTTTCGGGTAGTGGAGCTGCGGGGCAAGTACTTTCTCTCGCAACGCGTGGAGTTGAACGCCTTCGTGCCCTATGTCATGAATACCTCGCAAATAAACGGCCGGCAGCTGAATGCCAGCGGCCTGGGCGACGTGACAGTGTTTGCCGGCTACCACCTCATCCGGGCCATCGAAACGGCCGGCGTGCAGAGCCGCCTGGTGGTGGGCGGCGGCCTGAAGCTGCCCACCGGCGAGTTTGACCGCCAGACGGAGCAGGGCCGGCGCTACCCGCTGCTCAACCAGGTGGGCACCGGCACCACCGACGGCTTCGTGTACGCCAACTATATCGGCAGCTACCGCGGGGCGGGCCTGAGCGTGAACACCAGCTACCGGCGCACCACCGAAAACCGGTTCCGCAACAGCCTGGCCCCGAGCACGGCCACGTTTGCCAGCCTGTTTTACCGGGTGCCGCTGGGCGAAAACTGGCAGCTCTACCCTTCGGCGCAGTTTTTCTACGAGAAAACCAAGGGCGAAATGCTCGACGGCCACCTCACCGGCGAGCACGCCATGAACAATGCCCTGCTCGGCCCCGGCCTCGACGTGTATTACCAGAACTTCTCGCTGAATACCAGCGTGCAGCTGCCCGTGTACACCGCCACCACCGACCATCCGGCCAGCGCCGGCCGGCTGGTGGTGTCGGTGGGCTACAGCTTCAAGCAGACCAAGTACCTGCTGCGCAAAAGGGCCGCGCCGGGAAATTGAACTGTTAGCTGTAAAACGCCGTCATTCAGAGCGAAGCGAAGAATCTCGCGTGCTGGCAATGAATTGAACTCCTGCCATCAGCACGCCGGGTTCTTCGCTTCGCTTTGAATGACGGTGTTATTGGAAGAAACGCTCTATTCTCAGTCTTTCCGAGCATGAAAACCGCCTTCAACTATTTCCTGCACCGGCTGGGGCCGCTGGCCGTGGCCGGTTTGCTGTTGACTACCGCCTGCGGCCCCGCCGCCGACGACCCCATCCCCGAGCCGTTTGGAGCGCCCACGCCCTACGTGCTGCAGCTGCCGCCCCAGTTTCCGAAGCCGCCCGCCCCGCCCGCCGACAATCCGCTGACGGTGGAAGGCGTGGAGCTGGGCCGCCACCTGTTTTATGAGAAGGCTTTGTCGCTCGACAACAGCAAGTCGTGCGGCTCGTGCCACCAGCAGAGCAAGGCCTTTACCGATGGGCTGGCGCGGGCCGAGGGCGTGGGCGGTACCCGGCACGGCCGCAGCGCCATGGCGCTGCAAAACCTGCTCTGGGAGCCGCGCCTGACTTGGGATGGCGCCCACACTAGCCTGGAGCAGCAGGCGCGCGTGCCCATCGAAAACCCGCTGGAGCTGCACCAGCCGCTGGCCGCCGGCGTAACCCGGCTGCAAAAGCTGGCCAAGTACCCCGAGCTGTTTGGCAAGGCCTTCGGCACGAGCCAGATAACCGAAGACCGCGTGCTCAAGGCCCTGGCTCAGTTCGAGCGCACCCTTATTTCGGGCAACTCGCGCTTCGACCGCTACCGCCGCGGCGACCAGGATATACTGACGGCCGATGAGGTGCGGGGCATGGAGCTGTTCAGCGTCCACCCCAACGGCCGCCTCCGGGGCGGCAACTGCTCCGACTGCCACGGCGGCACGCTGCAAACCGACCGCAACTTCCGCAACAATGGCCTCGACGCCACCTTCGGCGCCGACCTGGGCCTGGGCGCCCTCACGGGCAAACCCACCGACCACGGCAAGTTCCGGGTGCCCTCGCTGCGCAACATTGCCCTCACGGCCCCCTACATGCACGACGGCCGCCTGGCTACCCTCGAAGACGTGCTCGACCACTACAACGAGCACGTGCAGTTCAGCAGCCCCAACCTCGACCCGCTGATGCTCAACACCACCAACGACCCACTCCAAATCAGCCCCAACCTGGAACTTACGCCCCAGGAAAAACGCCAAATCGTGGCGTTTTTGAAGACGCTGACCGATGAGGAGTTCGTAAAGGACTCGCGGTTTGCGGCGCCGGAGTAGGTGCGCCTCTAGCTGCTTGATTTGGCCAAATTGCCTGCTTCGGCTTCCGCCTAATGACTTATAAGTATGTGGGGGAATTTTCGGCAAGCAAACCCGATTTGGCTTGCTTGCCGAAAGTTTGTTGCGTACCTAGTGTCGCTTCCCGAAACTCGCTGCCACACAGAGTTTCGGCAACTCGGATGTTGGCGGTAAGTCTGACAAACAACATTAATCGAATATTCCAAACTTGAGGTATGACAGCAGAAAATAATTTAACAATGACAGAAACGAGTCAGAGCGCTGTAAGTAAAATTTATTCAAAAAAAGCAATTTGGGGGTTTTCAATACTCTTTGCTCCGATTTTTGGTGGAGTATTATTAAGACAAAACTTAATTGACGACAACAGGAGAAAAGAAGCGAATATTATCTTGCTGGCTTCGATAGTATTCTCTATGTTAACTATATTCATAGTGAACAGCCTTGAGACGAAGACAAGCTCATTGACATATCTATTGAATATGGGATGGGGAGCAATTCTGTCAGAATACTTCTTTAAAAAATATTTTCCAAAAGATAATTAAGAATATAAAAAAATTTGGAAGGCATTGATAATTTCGATTGTAGTAGTTATTCCATTCTTATTAGCGTTGATTTATGCGCCAGCAGATTAAACTTGCCAATGAAAGGCATTTGGCAAAAAGTTGGTTTAGTGATTAAGTGAAGCTTTGCGCTTCGTGTCAAGTTCAGAGCAGGCAGATAGTCTAGTGCTTCGCAATCCGCTTCTTCGCTAAGCCGTACCGTTAGCTTCAAAGCACAAAGCCCCTGACGTCAGCACGAACGTCAGGGGCTTTGTGCTTAAAAAAGGTGTGGCACTACACACAATAACTGGCAGCTTACCCCCCAAACCCGCCGCCACCGCCTTTCGGCGCGGCTTCGATACGGCCGGCTTTGGCCTTGCTGGCGCCCACGTACCAGGTGAAGCCCAGCCAGCCGACGCGGGTTTCGGACTTGGTGTAGATGGTGGATTGCAGCTCGGGCGAGTTGACTTCGGCGCGGCGCACCTGGGTGTTGAGCAGGTCGGAAACACGCAGCGTGAGGGCGGCGCGGTTCTGCCACAGGCGCTGGCGCAGGGCAATATCGAGGCCGCCGGTGGCCAGCTGCCGGCCCTGGGCCGTGAGGGTGGCCGAGCGGTAGGCGCCGGTCAGCTGCACGTCGAGGGTGGGGGTAGGCGAAAAATTCTGGTTGAGGCGGGCCGTGCCGGTAAGGGCCTGGCGCGAGCCGGCGTCGAGGGCGTTGGTATTCAGCTGGGCACGGTACAGCGAGCCGTTGACCTGCACCCGCCACCAGGCCGTAATTTGTTGGCTCCAGGTCAGTTCGAGGCCCACATTAGTGGTAGAGCCCAGGTTGCGGTAGGTTTCCACCAGCACCAGCCCGGCGGCGGGGTTGCGGTTCGTGGCCACCGTGTCCACATCGCGCAGGCGCTGAATGGAATTGTTGGTAAATCGCCCGAACAGCGTGGTCGTGATTTCGGCGCCGCCGGGCAGACTCAGCTGGTGGCCCAACTCCAGGTTATGGCTAAACTCGGCCCGCAGCTCGGGGTTGCCAAGGCGGTAGAAGCGTGGGTCCTGGTAAAGCGGCACGGCCAGCTGCTGCATAAAATTGGGCCGGCTGAGGCGGCGGGCATAGCTGAAACTCAGCTGCTGGGCCTGCTCGGCGGTTTTGGCCGTGTCGCGCCGGCCGCCGAAGCGGTGGCTGAGGCTGGCCGTCGGAAACAGGCCCATATAGTCAACGTCGAACCGGCCCCGGCCGCCCTCCACGGCCCCGTTTATGCCCGTGTACTCGGTGCGCAGGCCGGCCTGGGCGTTCCAGTGGTTGCCCCAGCCGCGCTGGTACGTGGCGTAGGCGGCCGGCACCGTCTGGCGGAAGCTGTAGGCCAGCGAGCGGGCCGGGTCGCGCACGTAGCCGCCGGGCACGTCGGGCTGCTGGTTGAACAGGTTGGCCGCGCCCTGGCTGCGCTGGGCTTCTACCTTGACGCCGGTTTCGATTTTGCCCTTATCGGCGGCCAGCGGCAGCGTGTAATCCACCTGCGCGAAGTACACGTTGGCATCCACCTTCATCTGCTGCCGCCAGCTGTTGATAGCGCCCTCGCCCAGCGTCTGGGTCACCGGAATATCGGCCCGGATGAGCACGGCGCCGGCCACGGCCGTCAGCTCGCGGCCGGGGTGCTTTTCCCAGCCGTGGCGGTAGCTGGCCACGTTTTCGAGCACCTTCACATCCACATCGAGCCGCTGCACGCCCTGCTGAGTGACAGTGGGCTCGCCGGCGCGGGTCGTGCTCAGCAGCTGCTCGTTGTAGTTGAATTCCTGCTGCCAGGTTGGGTTCACGCTCAGGCTCAGGCTCTGCTCTTTGCCCAAATCGAGGTTGAGGCCCAGGTTGAGGCTGTGCGAGGCGTCGCGCTCCTGGCCGTGGCCCTGCTGCCGGGTGCCCACCGGGCCGCTCGTCTGCTGAAAATCGGTGCGGTTGCGGTAAGTTTCGTCCTGGCGGTCGTAGCTCAAACTCAGGTTGGCGGGGCCCTGCTTGCGGTTGAGGCTCAGGCTGGCGTTGTACTTGTCGCCGGTGCCGCCGAGCACGCTGGCCGTGCCGTTTACGCCGTTTTGGGTTTGCTTTTTCAGGATGACGTTGATGACGCCCGTGCCCTGCGCGTCGTACTTGGCCGAGGGGTTGGTCATCACCTCGATGCGGGCAATGCGGGAGGCCGGAATCTGGTCGAGGCGCAGGCCGGGGCCGCCGTTGGAGCCGCCGCTGGGCTTGCCGTCGATAAGAATAGTCAGGTTCGAGGAGCCGCGCAGACTCACGGTGCCGCCCGCGTCCACGGCCACCGAGGGCACGTTGCGCAGCACGTCGGTGGCCATGCCGCCCACGCTGGCCAGGTCTTTTTCCACGTTGATAACGCGCTTGCCGGGCTCATTTTCCACCGTGGCCCGCTCGCCCGTCACCGTTACGCCCTTCAGCTCGGTGCTGATAGAAGCCAGCCGCAGCGTGCCCAGTGCCAGCTCGGGCGCAGTGGCCGTCAGCACCACCCGTCGCCGCAGCCCCTGGTAGCCCACCGCCGACGATTTGAGCAGGTAGGAACCCAGCCCCAGGTTTTCCAGCCGAAACGAGCCGTTTTCCAGCGTTTCGGCCCCGGCCACAAAGCTCGAATCCTGGGCCCGCAGCAGCACCACGCTGGCGAAGGGCAGGGGCTGGCCGTTGCCCTGCTCCAGCAAGGTGCCGCTGATGCGGCCGGCCGGGGCCACGGGGGCCGCGCTCTGGGCGGCGGCAGTCAGCGAAAACAATCCGAATGTGAGGCCCAGAACGGGCACAGCGAGGAACCCCAGGCCCCGAGGGGCCCGGCTGAAAATAGGGGAGGAAGTCATGGAGAAGGAAGGTTGAGTCGGAAAGTAAGGGCAAGCAGGGGCCGTTTCCGGTGGCCGCGGTTCCGCCGGATGGGCCTGATGGCCAAGTAATTCAGACGTGGAAGACAGGGGCGCTAACCGCCAGCAAAGGCGGGCGCCAGGCAACCGAAACACGCGGGGCGGCAGCGGGAAACCTGGGTTTCCGACCGGGGCCCACCGCCCGGCCCGGTTGGCGCGAAGGCGGTGCTCGGTGGGGGCCGCGCCGGGCTCCGCTGAAGGAGCTGCCGCGCGGCCGAGGGGTTATCTAATCAACAAGCCAAAGGTAACTAAAGGTACTATGCAACGCAAGGTACTGTTGAAAATAAATTCATCTTTTCCTATAAAGCGGCAGTTTTAAGCGTTTGGGCCGGTTTGCCAGCGGATGAAGCAGGCGGCTGGTGGGGTAGATGGTGCAGCCGGGGCAGCCGTTGCCTGGGGCGCCGAGTTTTTTGGAGCGGCGGCGCGTAGCCTGCTGGCTGTGGCGCGGGCTACACTTGCGCAACCGAACAAGCTGTCCGGAAGCGGACAGGTTTGTTCTTTGTTATTTGATAGAAATAAATAGTAAGATTTTGGTAATTAATGCTTTATCGAAATGGCACGGCCGTTGGCTACAGCTGGTAGAACCCTTTCTCTACCTGTACGAAAATGGACAGAGCCATTTCTTCTTCCACCCAAAACCGCCGCCAGCGCCGCCGCTGGCTATTTGGCGCGGGGCTGCTGCTGGCCCTGGGCGCGGCCCTGTTGGCCTTCCGCACGGTACTAAAACCCAGCCTGGAGCGCAACGCCCTGCTGCTGGCCCGCGTGGAGCGCGGCGACGTGGAAGCCTCGCTCACGGCGGCCGGCGTCGTTATTCCGGCCCACGAGGCGGTGCTCACGAGCCCCATTGCCAGCACTATCCGGCAGGTGCTGGTGGCCGTGGGCAGCCGCGTGCAGCCGGGCCAGCCCATTGTGGAACTCGACCGGGAGCTAACCGCCTCGGCCCTGGCTAAGCTCGAAGACGGCCAGCAGCAGAACCGCAACCGCGGCAGCCAGCTCCAGCTGGCCCTCGAAAAAGCCCTCCACGACTTGCAGGCCCAGCAGCGGGTGCAAACGGTGCGCATCAACAGCCTGCAATCGGCCCTGCGCGACGAGCAGTATTTGCTGAAAATAGGCGGCGGCACGGCCGAAAGCGTGCGCCAGGCCGAGCTGAACCTGCGGGTGGCCCAGCTGGAGCAGCAGCGCCTGACCGAGCAGCTGGCCAACCAGCGGGCCGCCAACGCCGCCGACCGCCGCGAGCTGGGCTTCACGGTGCAGATGCAGCAACGGAGCATTGCCGAGCTGGCCGGCAAGCTGGCCCAGGCCAACATCAGCAGCCAGCAGCCGGGCGTGCTTACCTGGGTAAACGACGCGCTGGGCACCACCGTGCAGGCCGGCGATGCGCTGGCCCGCGTGGCCGACCTGACCCGCTTTCGGGTGCGGGCCACCATTTCCGACGCCTACGCCGACGCCCTGCGCCCCGGCGACCCGGTGGTGGTGCGCATCAACGACCAGGATTTGCGCGGCACCATCAGCACCATCAGCCCGGCCGTGGATAAAGGCACCGTGACGTTCTACGCCGCCCTGGCCCAGGACCACCACCCGGCCCTGCGCCCCAACCTGCGCGCCGATGTGTTCGTGGTGACTAAAGCCCACCACAACATCGTGCGGGTCAAAAATGGCCCTTTCTACCAGGGCGGACGGGAGCAGCCGGTGTTCGTGGTGCAAAACGGCCAGGCCGTGCGCCGCACCGTGCAGTTCGGCGACAGCAACTTCGACTACGTGCAGGTAACCGGCGGCCTGCGCCCCGGCGAAGAAATCATCGTCTCTGACATGAAAGACCACCTGGACACGCCCGAACTGACGATTAAAGATTAGTGCGCTATGAGAAAGTTCTTCCTGTCGTCGCACCCCACCCCCCAGCCCCCTCCCCTCCGGGAGAGGGGGAGCCGGACGGATTCTGGCCTACTCCTGAGAGTAAGAAAAACGTTGAAATACATCCTTGCTGCGTTAGGATCCCCCTCTCCCGGAGGGGAGGGGGCTGGGGGGTGGGGTGCGATGGTGCTTCTGCTGCTCAGCTTCTCGGCCGCTGCCCAAACGGTCCCCGATACGCTAACGCTACCCCAGATTATCAACCAGGCCCTGAGCCAGTCGGCGGTGGCGCGGGGGGCGGTTACGAGCCGCGACCAGAGCTACTGGCAGTGGCGGGGCTACCGGGCCAACTACCGGCCCCAACTGGGCTTGCAGGGCACGTTGCCGGGCTACAGTCGGGCCGTTACGCCGGTGGTGCAGCCCGACGGCACCACCGATTTCCGGGCCGTGCGGCTCAACAACTCCAATCTGGCCCTCACGCTCAGCCAGAACATTGGCCTGACCGGCGGGCAGGTATTCGTGGCTTCGGATGTGCAGCGGTTTGACGATTTCAATGGGAAGATTCGCCGCTACAACAACCAGCCGGTGGCCCTGGGGTTGGTGCAGCCGATTGGGCGCTTCAACGAGCTGCGCTGGGCGCGGCGGCTGGAGCCGTTACGCTACCAGGAAAGTGGCCGGCAGCTGGTGGAGGAGCGCGAAACCATTGCCCAGCGCGTTACGGAGCTGTATTTCGATGTCCTGAGCCAGCAGGTAAGCGCCCAGGTGGCCGGCCAGAACGTGCAGGCCAACGCCGAGCTGCTGCGCCTGGGCCGGGAGCGGTACGGCCTGGGCCGCCTCTCGCAAAGCGACCTGCTGCGGCTCGAACTCAACCTGCTCACGGCCCGGCAGGCCGAAGCTCAGGCCCGCCTCGACGCCCAGAACGCAGCCGTGGAGCTGCAGCGCTACACTGGCCTGGCCGCCGAAAGTCTGCGCCTGCAAGTGCCGGCTGCCCCGCGGCTGACGGTGGTGCCGCCAACGCTAGCCCTCAGCCAGGCCCAGCAGAACCGGGCGCTGGTGCTGGGCTTCCGGCGGCGCCTGCTTGAAGCGGAGCGCGAAGTGGCCCGCACCCGCGGCACCACCGGTTTCCAGGCCACGCTGTCGGCCAACCTGGGCTACATCAACCAAGCCCCCAACCTCTGGGACACGTACGCGGCGCTGCAACAGCAGCAGCAGGTAAGCCTGAGCTTCGCGGTGCCGCTCGTGGACTGGGGCCGGCGGCAGGCCCTGGTGAAAACTGCCGAGCTGACCCGCCGGCAGGTGCAGACCGAGGTGCAGCAGGAGCAGTCCACTTTCGAGCAGGAAGTGCGGGTGCAGGCCGCGCAGCTCGGTACGCTGGCCGCGCAGTTGGCGCTGGCCGCCCGCGTCGATACGCTGGCCCGCCGCCGTTATGCCATTGCCCAGGCTACCTTCCAGGTCGGCCGCATCAGCCTCACCGACCTCACCATTGCCACCGCCGAAAAAGACCAGGCCCGTCGCGCCTACATCGAGGCCCTGCGCACCGCCTGGGTGGCCCATTACCGGCTGCGGGCGCTTACGCTGTACGATTTTGAGCGGGGTGAGGTGCTGGTGGAAACCCCACCCCCTAGCCCCCTCCCCTCCGGGAGAGGGGGAACTAGATTCTAGTTTTTAATCTAGCTCTAGAAAATTAACAGCCAGTCCCCCCTCTCCCGGAGGGGAGGGGGCTAGGGGGTGGGGTAGACGTAAGGCCTACAACCGCACACCCCGTCCGAAACCGGACACAATTCCGCGGCCTGTGAATACTGCTTTTTATAGCAAGTATCTGTAGATAAGTGTAATGTAAAATTGGCCCGCTGCTTGGCTACTCTACTATAACTACCCGCTTCCCCTGTTCGAAACCGGACAGTTTACTCTTTCAACTCTCGCCTTATGACCAACCTGTTCACTTCCACCGCCGCCGCTTCCCAGGCTCAGCCCGCAACTGCCCCGGCAACCGGCGTTGGCCGGGCCGTGCTCCAGCTCACCGGCATCGAGAAGGTGTACCAGACCCGCACCATCGAAACGGTGGCCCTCAACCACGTCAACCTCACCATCAACCAGGGCGAGTTCGTGTCGGTGATGGGGCCTTCGGGCTGCGGGAAGTCGACGCTGCTCAGCATTATGGGGCTGCTCGACGAGCCCACCAGCGGCACGCTGGAGCTGGATGGCCGGCCCGTGCAGAGCTACTCCGACAAGGAGCTGGCGCGGCTGCGCAACCACAAAATCGGCTTCGTTTTCCAGAGCTACCACCTGATAAACGACCTCTCGGTGCTCGACAACGTGGAGCTGCCGCTGCTGTACCGGAGTGGCGTGAGCGGCAGGCAGCGCCGGCAGCGCGCCTACGCGGCCCTCGAAAAAGTAGGCCTCGGGGCGCGCACAAGCCACTTTCCCAGCCAGCTTTCGGGCGGGCAGCGCCAGCGCGTGGCCATTGCCCGCGCGTTAGCCGGCGAGCCTGAAATCATTCTGGCCGACGAGCCCACCGGCAACCTCGACTCGGTGATGGGCGAGGAAATCATGGACCTGCTGCTGACGCTCAACCGAGAGCAGGGCACCACCATCGTCATGGTCACCCACGACGAGCAGCAGGCCTTGAAAACCCAGCGCCTCATCCGCTTTTTCGACGGCAGCCAGGTGAGCTGAACGTCATGCTGAGCTTGTCGAAGCATCTCTACTGCTTCGTTGCCAGAGCAACTTGATTACCATTGCGGTAGAGATGCTTCGACAAGCTCAATATGACCGTTTTATAATTCAAAATCCTGATAGTCATGCTTCTTAGTTACCTTAAAATTGCCTGGAAGGTGCTGCTGCGGCGCAAGTTCTTCACCTTCATCAGCCTGTTCGGCATCTCGTTTACGCTAATGATGCTAGTAGTGCTGTACGCGCTGTTCGACAACGCTGTGGGCCCAGCCCGGCCCGAACTGCGCGCCGACCGGCTGCTGTTCATTAACCGCATGATATTGCGCGGGCCTCAGTCGCAGAGTGCGTCCAGCGTGGGCTACGACTTTCTCAACCGCTACGTCCGCACGCTACGCACACCCGAGAAGGTGGCCGTGAGCGAGCGAGGGGCCGTCAACGTCACGCTGTACGTGGGCCAGCAGGTGGTGAAAGTGGACCGCTGCTACACCGATGGCAACTACTGGTCGGTACTCGATTTCGACTTCGTGGCCGGGCGGCCCTACAACGGGTCCGAGGTGCGCGATGCGGCCCACGTGCTGGTACTCAACGAAACCGTGGCCCGCCGCAGCTTTGGGTCGGCCGCCGCGGCCGTGGGCCAGCGCGTGCAGCTCGAAGGCCAGCCCTACCAGGTGCTGGGCGTAGTGCGCGACGTGCCCACCTCGCGTGAGCTGACTTACGCCGAATGCTGGTTGCCCATAACTACCACCACTGCCGACCTGCGCGACCCTGGTTTCATGGGTGACTACCAGGCCATCCTGCTGGCCCGCTCAACGGCCGATGTGCCGGCCATTCAGGCCGAGTACCAGCAGGTGCTGGCCCGGTTGCCCATCCCGGAGCCCGAGCAGTACAAAGAAATCCGCTCCTACGCCCGCACGCCGCTGGCCCACTACATGGCCAACCACAACAACGACGCCGGCCAGGATGGCGACGCGGCCAAATTCTGGCGGCAGTGGGTGGGGTTGGGGCTGCTGTTTATGCTGCTGCCGGCGCTCAACCTGGTCAATATCAATGTGAGCCGCACGCTGGAGCGGGCTGCCGAAATTGGGGTGCGCAAGGCCTTCGGGGCCACGGCCGGCACGCTTATCCGGCAGTTTTTGCTCGAAAACATCTTCCTGACCATGCTCGGGGGCCTGCTGGGGTTGGGGCTGGCCGCGCTGGTGCTCCACCTGCTCAACGAGAGCCAGTTTATTAACTATGCCCACCTAGGGCTGAACGGGCGCGTGTTTGGTGTGGGGCTGCTGCTGGCGCTGCTGTTCGGGGTGCTGTCGGGCGTGTACCCGGCCTATAAAATGTCGAAACTACCGGCTAACCAGGCCCTTAAAGGAGGAATTGCGCTATGATTCGCCATCTGTTTACGCTGATGTGGAACCGCCGCCGGGCCAATGGCCTGCTGGTTGTGGAGATATTTCTGGCCTTCGTGGTGCTGTTTGCCGTGAGCACCATTGCCGCCAACCTGTGGAGCAACTACCGGCAGCCGCTGGGCTTCGAGTATGACCAGGTGTGGCAGTTGAATTTCACGACCGGCTCGCAGCCCCGAGCCGAGCAGCTCGGCACCCTGCGCCAGCTGCTGGCCGAAATCCGAGCGAATCCGCAGGTGGCCGGCGCAGCCTCCACGGCTTCCAACACGCCTTTCTCGTTCAACGACAGCCAGACGCGGCTGGATTTTACCGACCCGCGCGACTCGACCCAGCGGCCCATTGGTCCCATCAATACATACGTGGTAGGACCGGAGCTGCGCGAGGTGATGGGCCTGGAACTTGTAGCCGGCCGCTGGTTCGGTCCGGCTGATGCAGTACAAGGCGCCCACATTCCGGTGGTCATCGACGAGCGGCTACAACGGGCCATGTACCCCGACGGCCGCTCGGCGCTGGATGGGCAGTTGGCGGGTGACAACGAACCACCCAGGCGCGTTATCGGGGTGGTACGCGCTTACCGCACCGACGGGGAGCTGCAGGAGCCGCTGCCGTCTATCTTCCAGGCCATTCAACCGGAAGACACGCTGTTTCTTGCCCAGTCGGTGCTGTTGCGAGTGAAGCCGGGCAGCGGGGCAGCCCTCGAAAAGCAGCTCACCGACGCCGTGCGACGCATTGGGCCCGGCTGGACGGGTACCATCCGCACGCTGCCCGACATGCATACCGTCCAGATGAAAGTGCGCCTGACCAAACCGCTGCTGCTGGGAGCTATGAGCGTGTTTCTGCTGCTGAACGTGGCGCTGGGGCTGCTGGGGGTGCTGTGGCTGAACATCAGCCGGCGGCGGGGCGAGCTGGGCGTGCGCCGGGCCATGGGCGCCACGGCCGGCGGCATCAGCCGGCAGGTGCTGGGCGAAATCCTGGTCGTGACTACCTTCGGCTTGGTGCTGGGGCTGCTGGTGGCGGTGCAGTTTCCGCTGCTGGGCGTGCAGAACGTGCGGCCCGATATCTACTTTACGGCCATGCTGCTAGCGGCCGGGGCGCTGTACCTGCTGGCCACGGTGTGCGCGCTGTATCCGAGCCGGCTGGCGGCCGGCATTCAGCCGGCCGTGGCGCTGCGCGAGGAGTGAGGCGGCTTTACTTGCCGAATACAGGTAAGCCAAGGCTTCGCTCGCCTAAAGTCCTATCTATTTGCTGTTTCCAATGTTTTACCATTTCGTCCCGCGCCTCCTGGCAATTCTGCTCATACTGAGCCTCTCGGTTGCAGGCGTAGCGCAAAGCGGGCGCCCCACGAAGATTCAGGCAATGGTAGTCGGCTCCGACCACCTCCAGCAGCTCTACAATAAACAGCCCGAGTCCGATGTCTTCAGCCCCAAAAAGCAGGCGGAGCTGGCTAGGAGCTGTTCTCAATTAAGGTAGAGCGTGATAACTCGTAGACAGATAAAGGAGTCAAACGTGCGGTCCAGCTTATCGTAGCGGGTGGCTAAGCGTCTAAATTGCTTCATTTTGCTGAACGTCTGCTCAATGTGGTGTCGCTGCCGATAGGCCACTGGGTCGAAATGAGGCATGTTCTTGCGCCGTGGATTCGGCTTAATGACCGCCTTGGCTCCTGCCTGCGCTATCAGGGCCCGCAACGCATCACTGTCGTAGGCCGCATCGGCCACTACTT
>NZ_KB907814.1 GCF_000382225.1 Hymenobacter aerophilus DSM 13606 | reverse complement strand
TCCACCTCGCCCGTGTACTTGCTCTGGGGCCACTGCTGGCGGGGCTGTCCGAGTAGAGCGGCCTCCACGCCGGCCTCACAGGCGCGCTGGCGCAGCCGCTCCAGCGTGCGCGTGCTCACGGCGTAGGCCTGCGCCGTCTGCTGGTCTGTCCAGCCCAGTCCGTTGGTGGCCATGGCCAGCAGGCATTGCGCCCGTACCAAGCGCTTACTGGCTACCCGGCGCTGCTGCACCAGGGCCGTGAGCGAAGCGTGTTCGTCGTCTGTGAGGGTAAGAACGTAGTATTTGGCCATCGGGAGTCGGGTGAAGTTACCCGACAAATTAACGGATTCCTTCTACTAGGCGCGCTGCCAAAACCAGCGCTATTAACTCAGAAGGTCGCGAAGCAGCGCTTCGCGTTACTATCCGAGCCGGCGTTGCAACAGGCCATCAACTACTTTGAACAGCTTGCGCGGCGGGTAGGTGCGCCAAGGTAGGTCGTCGAGCTGGCCGCCGAAGTTGAGGTAGGAGTCGATATTGTACTGGCGCATCTCGCGGCTCACATGCTCCTGGAAGTTCACGGCCGCAATCCAGCCATCCTCCACGTCCTCAAACCACTCCTCGTAGTAGTCATCCTCTGAGCCGTGGAAGTTGAACACGTTTTCGCCGATGAGGATGAATTTGCGGATACCCTCGTGCGTCATCAGGTCGATGATGTTGCGCTTGAGCTCCATCACGTCGTTCTCAATAGCGTCGTTCCACTCGCCGATGAACTCGATAATGGCCGCGCCCAGCTCATAATCCACGAACAGAATCTTCAGAAACAGCGTGTCGGAGCCCAGGCTGTCCCACTGCGGATGGATGTAGTAGCCGTAGATGGTGTTGACGTAGGAGTCGAGGCTGTTTTCGGCTTCGTGCAGCGGCGAGAGCGGGTCCTCGGAGGCCGAGTACTGGTCCAGCCAGGCGTAGTGGGGCTCAATGGTGTGCATATTTTTTGAGCTGTTAGCTTTCAGCTGCTGGCTGTCAGCTTTTTTCTGGTGTTGGATGGGTTTGCACCGAATAAAGGGCACAAACAAACAGGTGGCGTTCGGGGTGAAGGAGAACAGAAAAATTGTCTCTATCAAAGCCCCCGGCTGCCAGTTCCTGCTAACTCCGAAAAAAGCCTGCCGGTTTCCTGCCGCTTCCGATTATCGGCTACATACTCCGCTCAGGCACTCAGAAAGAAAGCTAGCAGCTAATGGCTGTCAGCTAACAGCTAAAGACTTAATGCCCGCTGTACGCCGCCAGCGCCGCCCGCACCGAGCCGTGCAGCTCCAGCAGCTCGGCGGCTTTGCTTTGCTCCAGGCCTAGCTCCTCCATCAGCATCCGCTCGCCGCGGTCGACCAGTTTGGCGTTGCTGAGCTGCATGTCTACCATTTTGTTGCCCTTCACGCGGCCCAGCCGGATAAAGGTAGCGGTGGTTAGCATATTGAGCGCCAGCTTCTGGCCCGTACCAGCCTTTAGGCGGGTGCTGCCCGTCACAAACTCGGGGCCCGTCACCACTTCCACCGGAAACTCGGCCGCCGCCGCCACCGCCGAATCGGGGTTGCACACGATGCAGCCGGTGGCCAGCCCGTGCTGCCGGGCCTGCTCCAGCCCGCCAATTACGTAGGGCGTGCGGCCCGAGGCGGCAATGCCCACCACAATATCCTTAGCGGTAATATCGTAGGCCTGCAAGTCCTGCCAAGCCTGTTGGGCGTCGTCCTCGGCATTTTCCACCGCCTTGCGGATGGCCGTGTCGCCGCCCGCAATAAGGCCGACAACCACACCATGAGGCACGCCAAACGTAGGCGGGCACTCCGAGGCATCGAGCACCCCGAGTCGGCCGCTGGTGCCCGCTCCGATGTAAAATAGCCGCCCGCCCGCCGCCAGCCGGGCCACGGTAGCTTCTACCAGGGCCTCCAGTTGCGGCAGGGCGCGGGCCACGGCCTGCGGTACCGTTTGGTCGAGTTGGTTCATGCTGGCCAGCAGCTCGGCGGTGGGCAGCGTTTCGAGGTGGTTGAATTCGGAGGGGCTTTCGGTCGTCATCGGGCAGAGGGATAGGAGGAATAAGCAATACTACAGAAGCGGCGCGAAGTTGCCTTGTGGCGCTAGTCCACCACCTATGCCAACCGGCCAATTACCGGAAACCGGTCGAAAACGGTGGGTAAGTGAGGTGCCTGAGCCATTTCGGCCGTTAGATCCTGCCCGGCCCAGTGCTCGTAGTGGTTGCCGCGCTTCCACAGGCGCGAGCGGCTCACATCGTAAATCAGCCCCTGGAAGGCCACCCAGATTTCGTCGCGGTCCTGCCCATTGCGCAAAGCCAGTTGCCCGCGGGAGTAAAAGGGCTGGTCCGATACCGGCTGTCCATTACCTGTAGTCGGTTCAAAATCGGCTTCTGAGCTATCCATTTTTAACTTTTGATTCTCAACCCTAACTTACCCCAACAAGGCCTGCGTAAGAATCCAGCGGTGGGGCACGTCGCCCTGGGCGGCGCGCAGGTAATCCTGGTAGCTGCAGGGCACAATGCGGCGGGCGTTGCCGGTCAGGTTCACCACTTCCATCCACCAGCGGTCCGTCTGGCGCGACTTGTAGAACACAATACGGTCGGGACCTTCCTCTTCCTCCTCCTCGTCAGTGGGCCCGCCGGGGTGGGCCTGCGCGTAGCGGGCGGGGCCGTGCAAACCAGCGGCGTAGCGCAGGAAGGTGGGCCCGCGGAAGTCGGTTTCGCGGCGGCGGTAGTAGTAGCCCTCCACAAAATACCAGAGCATGGTGGCCAGCACCGCGGCGGCCAGGCCGTGCGGGTCGTGGTCGGGGCGGTAGCCGTAGAGGCCGAAGGAGGTGAGCTGGTCGTTGCAGCCGGCGTACCAGGCCAGCTTGGCGGCTTCCTCGTTGGTGAGGCCGAAAGGGTTGGCCGGCTGGTAGCCCGGCGCGTCCTGCCAGCGGATGGCGGCCACGTCGAAGCTCACGAAATCGGCCTGGCGCAGCAGCGGCTCGGCCTGCCGGATGTCGTCGCGAATCTGGCCTACGCGCAGGGTTTCGAAGTGCAGCTTTTCGAGGGCCGCCAGCACATCGGGGGCTACCAGGTACTGCTGGTGGGCCAGCTGGGCGAAGTTGAACAGGAAGCTGGGCGCGTGCAGCAGCATGCGGCGCAGGTGGCTGTCTTCGGGCGCGGCGCTGCTGCCCGGTTCGGCCATGTCCACCCTGGAATCCACAGTGGCAAAGCTCACGGCCCGCTCCAGCGTTTCGTAGGCCAGAAACTGCCCGTAGTCGAGGTCGTGCGAGCCACCCAGCAGCAGCGGCACGGTGCCCTGTTCGAGCAGCGCGGCAATGATTTCGCGCAGGCGCTGGTAGGTGTCTTCGAGGGTGAGGCCGGGGCGCAGGTTGCCCAAATCGGCCAGGCGGCCGGGGCTGCTGCCTTTCTGCAGCTGATACAGCTGGCGGCGCACCGCGTTGGCGCCGTGGCCGGCCGGCTCGCCGGCCGCGCTGCCGCGCCATTCATCCAAACCAATCAGGGCCAGGTCGGCGGCGCGCCAGTCGGGAAACGCGCCGCCCGTGAAAGCCGAAACGGCCCCCGCCAGCACCGTGGCCGGCGCACCGGCCGGCACCAGCTCTTCGGGCAAAGGGTCGAAAAAGATAGCCAGATTCATCGGGAAGCGGGGAGGCGGTGGGCAAAGCTACTAAATGCCGGGCACGCGTCCCGCCCTTTTTGGGCCCGTATGGCGGAGGTTTCCGGAAAAAAGCAGTTATTTAAGCTGCGCATACCCTAGTCGGGCAAAACTGCCCCGGCCCCGGCTGCGTCTTACCCCCTCCGACTCCCATCTCCGCTAGTTCACCGCTCATGGAAATCCGCCGCACTTTCGATGTTCTGCACCAGCTGCAGCAGAAGTACAATAAGCCCAACTGTTTCGGCGCCAAAATCGATGGCACCTACCAGCCCATCAGTACCGATGAAGTGGTGCGGCAGGTAAACGAGGCCAGCCTGGGCCTGCGGGCCCTGGGCATCGGCAAAGACGACAAGGTGGCCCTGATTTCGATGAACCGGCCCGAGTGGATGATTGCCGACTTCGCCATTGCCCAGCTCGGGGCCGTGAGCGTGCCGATGTACCCCACCATCACCACCGAAGACTACAAGTTCATCTTCGAGGATGCCGGCGTGAAGGCCGTGCTGGTGTCCGACCAGAAGCTGCTCGACAAGGTAACCGAGGCCATCAAAGGCCTCGATATTCCCAGGGAAAACGTGTTCACCTTCGATAAGCTGGCCGGCGCCCGCCACTTCAGCGAGCTGCTGGCAATGGGCGAGAAGGGCAACCCCGCCGACCTGGAGCCGCTGATGGCGGCCGTGGAGCCCGACGATTTGCTCACGCTCATTTACACCTCGGGCACTACGGGCAAGCCCAAGGGCGTGATGCTCACGCACAACAACATCCTCAGCAACTGCCGCAACACCCAGCGGTTTGTGCCGGTAACCAAGAACGATATTGCGCTGAGTTTCCTGCCGCTGTGCCACATTTTCGAGCGCATGGTGACCCACCTTTACCTCATCAACGGCGTGAGCATTTACTACGCCGAGAGCATGGATACCATTGCCGACAACCTGCGCGAGGTGAAGCCGCAGATTTTCACCACCGTGCCGCGCCTGCTCGAAAAGGTGTACGACAAGATTGTAGCCAAGGGCCACGCGCTGGAAGGCGTGAAGAAAAACATGTTCTTCTGGGCCCTCAACCTCGGCCTCAAGTACGACAACCAGCAAGACCACGGCTTCCTGTACAATACCCAGCTCAAGCTGGCCAACAAGCTCATCTTCAATAAGTGGCGCGAGGCGCTGGGCGGCAATTTGCGCTGCATCGTGAGTGGGGCGGGGCGCTGCAGCCGCGGCTGGCCCGCGTGTTCTGGTCGGCCGGCATTCCGGTGATGGAGGGCTACGGCCTCACCGAAACCTCGCCCGTAATTGCCGTGGGCGGCTACGACCCCAAGGAAAACATGATTGGCACCGTGGGCCCCATCGTGGACAACACGGAAGTCAAGATTGCCAAGGACGGCGAGATTCTGACCCGCTCGGAATCGGTGATGAAAGGCTACTACAACCAGCCCGAGCTGACGGCCAAGGAGTTCGACGCCGACGGCTTCTTCCACACCGGCGACATTGGCGAGATGGTGGACGGCAAGTTCCTGAAAATCACCGACCGCAAGAAGGAGATGTTCAAGACCTCGGGCGGCAAGTACATTGCCCCGCAGGTGCTGGAGGGCAAGATGAAGGAGTCGCCGCTCATCGAGCAGTGCATGGTGGTGGGCGACGGCCAGAAGTTCGCCTCGGCCCTCGTCATCCCATCCTTCGACGACCTGAAGGGCTGGTGCAAGCGCAACAACGTGTCGTGCGACGGCGGGCCCGCCGAAATGGTGAAGAACGAGAAGATTATCAAGATGTACGAGGACCTCGTGCACAAGTACAACGAGGGCTTCGCGCATTGGGAGCAGGTGAAGAAAATTGTGCTGCTGCCCGAGCACTGGACCGTGGAATCGGGCGAGATGACGCCCACCATGAAGGTGAAGCGCAAGGCCATTACCGCCAACAACCAGGAGCTGATTGAAGGGCTGTATAACTAACCGGTCAGCCGAAGATTGAACCTGCTTTTTACGTACCCCAGAGCCCGGCTCTGGGGTACTTTGCTGTCCGGGTACCGGGGGCGGGCAGCGGCGGAGAAGAGGAGTGGCCAAAACTTTTTTCGGGGTAGATAGTATGCAAGCATAACATATTATCCGTATGTTTACCGGACTTGCGACACTCTCCCATGACCCCCGAAGAAACCGTCGATTATAATATCAAGGTTGCCTGGCACGCCATTTCGCGCATGTATAACACGCAGGCGGCCAAGCACGATATTACCACCAGCATCGGTTTCGTGCTGCTGAACATCGACCAGGAAAACGGCACGCCCGCCACCAAAATTGCGCCCCTGCTGGGCCTCGAAACCCGCTCCCTGACCCGCATTCTGCGCTCGATGGAAGAAAAAGGCCTTATCTACAAGCAGGCCGACGCCCACGACAAACGCTCGGTACGCATCTTCCTGACCGAAGAAGGGCTGCGTAACAAGGAAATCTCGCGCCAGACCGTGCGCCACTTCAACCTGAAGGTGCGCGACGAAATCCCGCAGAGCGAGCTGGACGTGTTTTTCCGGGTCGTGAGCCAGATTACCGGCATGATTGAGGGCAAGACGCTCTACGAGAACTTCAAGCTCAAGCCCCCGCGCGCCACCGAATCGTCGGCCGCATAACGTCTTTTTAGTGCTTAGTTATTGGTGCATAGTGCTTAGGCCGCTCAAGAAGGCCAGTATATGTTCCAATGAAACCACCTAAGCACTATGCACTAAAATCTAAGCACTAACCACTACCCACCACTATGAATCGTACCATCAAGAAAGTAGCCGTACTGGGCTCCGGGGTGATGGGCTCGCGCATTGCGTGCCACTTCGCCAACATCGGCGTGCAGGTGCTGCTGCTCGACATTGCGCCGAAGGAACTGCTGCCCGCCGAGGAAGCCAAGGGCCTCAAGCTCGACTCGCCGGCCGTGAAGAACCGCCTCGTGAACAGCGCCCTGGAAGCTACGGTGAAAGCCAACCCCTCGCCGCTGTACCGCAAGGCCGACGTGAGCCGCATCAAAACCGGCAACTTCGATGATAACCTGAAGGACATTGCCGGCTGCGACTGGACGATTGAGGTAGTGGTGGAACGGCTCGACATAAAAAAGAGCCTGTTTGAGCGCGTGGAGCAGTTCCGCAAGCCCGGCACGCTGATTACTTCGAACACCTCGGGCATCCCGATTCATCTGATGACCGAGGGCCGCTCCGACGATTTCAAGAAGCACTTCTGCGGCACCCACTTCTTCAACCCGCCCCGCTACCTGAAGCTGCTCGAAATCATCCCGACCCCCGACACGGACAAGGATGTGGTGGATTTCCTGATGCACTACGGCGACCTGTACCTGGGCAAAACCACCGTGCTGGCCAAGGATACGCCCGCGTTCATCGCCAACCGCGTGGGCGTGTTTGCCATCATGGACGTGATTCAGGTGATGCAGCAGCTCGGCCTGTCGGTGGAGGAAGTGGATAAGCTGACTGGTCCGGTTATCGGCCACGCTAAGTCGGCCACCTTCCGCACCTCCGATGTGGTGGGGCTGGATACGCTGATGAACGTGGCCAACGGGCTGGCCCAGAACCTGCCCAACGACGAAGCCAAAGCTGTTTTTGCCCTGCCCGACTATCTGAAAAAGATGGGCGAGAACAAGTGGCTGGGCGACAAAACCGGCCAAGGCTTCTACAAGAAAACCAAGGACGATAAGGGCAAAACCGCCATCCTGGCCCTCGACCTGAACACGCTGGAATACCAGCCGAGCCAGAAAATCAAGTTTGCGACCCTCGAAACCACCAAGCCCATCGAGAAGCTGGCCGACCGGTTCAAGGTGCTGGTGGCCGGCAAAGACAAGGCGGGCGACTTCTACCGCAAAACCTTCGCGGGCCTGTTTGCCTACGTAAGCAACCGGATTCCCGAAATCACCGACTCGCTCTATAAGATTGACGACGCCCTGCGCGCCGGCTTCGGCTGGGACATGGGTCCGTTTGAAACCTGGGACGCGCTGGGCGTGAAAAAGGGCCTGGAGCTGGCTAAGGCCGAAGGGAAAACGGTTGCGCCGTGGGTAGAGGAAATGCTGGTCGCCGGCCACGAAACCTTCTATAAGGTGAGCGAGGCGGGCGTAAAGCAGTTTTACGACCTCGACTCGAAAAGCTACCAGGCCATTCCGGGCGTCGAGAACTTCATCATTCTTGATAACCTGCGGGCCACTGGCAAGGTGCTCTGGAAAAACGCCGGCGCTTCGGTGCTCGACCTTGGCGACGGTATTTTGAACGTGGAGTTCCACAGCAAGATGAACGCGCTGGGCTCCGACGTAATCCAGGGCTTGCTGAAAGGCGTAGAACTGGCCGAAAAGGACTTCCGCGGCCTCGTGGTGGGCAACGATGCGCCGAACTTCTCGGCCGGCGCCAACCTGGGTCTCGTGTATATGTTTGCCCTCGACCAGGAATACGACGAGCTAAACCTGATGATTGCCCAGTTCCAGCAGGCCATGATGCGGATGCGCTACAGCAGCATTCCGGTGGTCAGCGCACCCCACGGCCTGGCCCTGGGCGGCGGCTGCGAGCTGAACCTGCACGCCGACCGCGTAGTGGCGGCGGCCGAAACCTACATGGGCCTCGTGGAATTCGGCGTGGGTCTGATTCCGGCCGGTGGCGGCACCAAGGAAATGACCCTGCGCACCGCCCTCAAATACGAGGAAGGCGAGCCCGAGTACAACCTGCTCCGCAACACGTTCATGACGGTGAGCACCGCCAAAGTGTCCACCTCGGCCGCCGAAGCCTTCGACCTGGGCTTTATGCGCCGCGGCGACGAAATCGTGGTGAATTCCAACCGCGTAATTGCCCAGGCCAAAGCCGCCGCCATCGAACTGGCCGACGCCGGCTACACCCAGCCCGTGCAGAAAACCAACATCAAGGTGCATGGCAAGGGCGCCCTGGGCATGTTCATGACCGGTGTGCACGCCATGAAGGAAGGTCACTACATCTCCGACCACGACGTGAAGATTGCCAACAAGCTGGCCTTCATCATGTGCGGCGGCGACCTCTCAGCCCCCACCGAAGTATCGGAGCAGTACCTGCTGGACCTGGAGCGCGAAGCCTTCCTGAGCCTCACCGGCGAGCGGAAAACGCTGGAGCGGATTCAGTCAATTCTGACTACGGGCAAACCGCTGCGGAATTAGTATTGAGTAATTGGTATTGAGTATTGAGACTTTCGCGCCATGCACCAATATAAAGAGCTAAAGGTGTGGCAGAAGGCAATGAGCATCACGAAGCTCACGTATCAACTCTGCGCGGGTTTTCCTGATAATGAGCGGTACGGTTTGGTTTCGCAGATGCGGCGGGCGGCGGTTTCAATGCCCTCCAACATTGCGGAGGGCGCCGGCCGAAACTCAAAGCTTGAATTCCGACAGTTTCTGGCAATAGCCAATGGGTCGGCTTACGAACTGGAAACCCAATTGCTGCTTGCCAATTCATTTGGTTATATCTCGGCCGAAAGCCTCAATGCCATTTCCATTGAACTCACTGAATTGCAGAAAATGCTGTTTGGCTTGCAAAAGTCTCTGATTGAAAAGCAGTAGCGCTGGAACAGCATCTAACTACTCACGTCTCACTACTCAATACTAAGACATGAACGCATATATCGTAGCCGGTTACCGCACGGCCGTGGGCAAAGCCACCCGCGGCGGTTTCCGCTTTACCCGCCCCGACGACCTGGCCGCCGACGTCATCAAGCACCTCGTAGCTTCGGTGCCCGCCCTCGACCCCACCCGCATCGACGACGTGATGGTGGGCAACGCCGTGCCGGAAGCTGAGCAAGGCCTGCAAATGGGCCGCCTGATTTCGCTGCTGGCCTTGCCCATGAACGTATCGGGCCTCATCGTGAACCGCTACTGCGGCTCGGGCGTGGAAACCATTGCCATGGCCACCGGCAAAATCGCGGCCGGCATGGCCGACTGCATCGTGGCCGGTGGCACCGAAAGCATGAGCCTGGTACCCACTGTAGGCTGGAAAACTGTGCCCAACTACAACCTCGCTCAGAAGCACCCCGACTACTACCTCGGTATGGGCCTCACCGCCGAAGCGGTAGCTCAGGACTACAAAATCAGCCGCCAGGACCAGGACCAGTTCTCCTACAACTCCCACCAGAAAGCTATCAAGGCTATTCAGGAAGGCAGGTTCAAGGAGCAGATTGTGCCTATCACCGTCAACGAAACCTACCTCGACCAGGCCACCGGCAAGAAGAAAACCCGCTCCTACGTAGTGGACACCGACGAGGGCCCGCGCGCCGATACGTCGGTGGAAGTGCTGGGCAAGCTGCGCCCGGTTTTCGCGGCCAACGGCTCGGTAACGGCCGGTAATTCGTCGCAGACTTCCGACGGGGCGGCCTTTGTTATCGTGATGTCGGAGCGCATGGTGAAGGAACTGAACCTGGAGCCCATTGCCCGCATGGTGACCTATGCCACCGAGGGCATCGACCCGCGCATCATGGGCATGGGCCCTATCAAAGCCGTTCCGAAGGCGCTCAAGCAGGCCGGCATGAAGCTCCAGGACATCGACCTGTTCGAGCTGAATGAGGCCTTCGCTTCGCAAAGTCTGGCCGTGATGCGCGAGCTGGATATGGACCAGAGCAAGGTGAACGTGAACGGCGGCGCCATTGCCCTGGGCCACCCGCTGGGCTGCTCGGGCGCCAAGCTCAGCATCCAGCTGTTCCACGAGCTGCGGGCCCGCGGCCAGAAGTACGGCATGGTCACCGCCTGCGTAGGCGGCGGCCAGGGCGTCGCCGGCATCTACGAGTTGCTGAAGTAGTTTGCGACAGCTAAACAGGCCTTTGCCAATGGCTTTTCCGTTCTATGAAAGTCAGGGAGCTTAAGCGGCTGATTGAGGAAGATGGCTGGCGCGTAGTGCGTCAGTCGGGAAGCCATCAGCAATATAAGCATCCGACTAAAACCGGCTTGGTTACGTTATCGGGGCATAAGCCTTCGGATGAAGTACCGCCCGGCGCCTTGAATAGCGTTCTGAAACAAGCAGGCCTCAAGTGATATGAAAACTTACCTCGTCATCGTAGAAAAAAGCGACTCCGGTTACTCAGCCTACGTGCCTGATTTGCCGGGTTGCGTGGCCTTTGGCGAAACTTCAGCGGAAGCGGAAACGCAAATTCGAGCGGGAGTGGAATTTCATATCGAGGGTTTGCGACTCGAAGGGCTGCCGATTCCAGAACCAACTACGCAGGCCCTGACGCTTTCCGTAGCCGCGTAAGACTCGGTAAGCACTAAAATCGAAAACCCCGGAAGGCATTTCGGGGTTTTCTTTCCACAAAGTAGTCGGCAAGCATAACAAATTTTACTATCTTGCGCTACGAGTAACGGCCGCCATTCTAATCTAAAGTAGTAGGCAAGCCGAGTAATTTCCTCCTTCGATTTCCCACTTCAAATCTCACACTATCATGGAAGTAGCTAACCAGCTTGTAAAAGGCGGCGAGTTTATTATCAAGGAAACCAACGCCCAGGACGTATTTACGCCCGCCGACTTTTCGGAGGAGCAGAACATGATGCACCAGACCGCGGTGGATTTCGTGGACAAGGAAGTGTGGCCGTTGCTCGACCGCCTCGACAACCACGAGGAAGGCCTCATGCGCGGGCTGATGGAGAAATCGGGCGAGCTGGGCCTGTTCGGCGTGAGCATTCCCGAGCAGTTCGGCGGCCTCGATATGGACTTCCCCACTTCGCTCCGCGTGACCGAGGGCGTGGGTAAGGGCCACTCGTTCCCGGTGGCTTTCGCGGCCCACACCGGCATTGCCATGCTGCCCATCCTGTACTTCGGCAACGACGAGCAAAAGGCCAAGTACCTGCCTGGCCTCACCAACGGCGAATTGATGGGCGCCTACTGCCTCACCGAGCCCGGCTCGGGCTCCGATGCGCTGGGGGCCAAAACCAAGGCCATGCCCACCGAAGACGGCGAGCATTACGTGCTTAACGGCCAGAAAATGTGGATTACAAACGGTGGTTTCGCCGACGTATTTATCGTGTTTGCCCAGGTGGACGGCGACAAGTTCACCGGCTTCATCGTGGAGAAAAATACTCCGGGCCTGACCCTCGGCAACGAGGAGCACAAGATGGGTATCAAGGGTTCTTCGACTCGCCAGGTGTTCCTGTCCGACGCCAAAGTGCCGAAATCGGCCGTACTGGGCGAGATTGGCAAGGGCCACCTGATTGCTTTCAACATCCTCAACATCGGTCGTATCAAGCTGGCCGCCGCTTGCCTGGGCGCTACCAAGGCGTGCTCGACGCAGAGCGTGAAGTACGCCAACGAGCGGGTGCAGTTCAAGCTGCCCATCAGCAAGTTCGGCGCCATCAAGTTCAAGCTGGCCCAGCAGGCCATCCGCATCTACGCCGTCGAGTCGGCTATTTACCGGGCCGGTATGGACATTGCCCGCATGGAACAGGAGTTGCTCAGCCAGGGCCAGAGCCACAACGAGGCCCTGCTGGGGGCCGCCCGCGAATTTGCCGTGGAGTGCGCCATCCTGAAAGTAGAAGGTTCGGAAGTGCTTGATTACGTAGTGGATGAAGGCGTGCAGATTTACGGTGGCTACGGCTTCTCGGCCGACTACCCGATGGACCGCAACTACCGCGACTCGCGCATCAACCGCATTTTCGAGGGCACGAACGAAATCAACCGCATGCTGGCCGTTGATATGATTCTGAAGAAGGCCATGAAGGGCGAGCTGGACCTGATGGGCCCCGCCCAGGCCGTGCAGCAGGAACTGATGGCCATTCCCGACTTCAACCTGGAGGAGGAAACCGGCCTGTTCGCCGCCGAGAAAAAGACCATTGGTAAGCTGAAAAAGGCTATTCTGATGGTAGCCGGCACCGCGGTGCAGAAGTACATGAACTCGCTGGCCAAGGAGCAGGAGGTGCTGATGAACATTGCCGACATGGCCATCAAGGTGTACACCGCCGAAAGCGTGCTGCTGCGCGTGGAAAAAGAGGCCACGGCCAAAGGTGAGGAAGCCCTATCGGTGCAGATGGACATGGCCCGCGTATACCTCTACGATACCGTGGACCAGGTGAATAAAGCCGGCAAGGACGCAATTGCCTCCATGACGGAGGGCGACGAGCAGCGCCTGCTGGCCATGGGCCTCAAGCGCTTTACCAAAGCCGACCTGTTCAACGCCAAAGAGGCCCGCCGCCGCATTGCCGACGTGCTGATTGCCGCCAATGAGTACGCTTTCTAGAACCACAGAGTAGCGCTGATTTTTCGCTGATTAAGCAGATTCATTGGCTTTAGCCTAGTCCCGCCACAAATCGGCGGGCAGAAGTAACGAAACAGCCGCTCCCGGATTGGGGGCGGCTGTTTCTTTTGACTAGCTTACGGGCCTCGCACAACGCGGCGGCCGGATCTGCCGTTTGCGGAGGTTACTATCCCACCCATTTTTCTTTCCGATTATGGCCAACGAGCAAGCGAAGGGCAAGGCGTTCTACGACAGCGTCCTGCAGTTCTACGATCATGCGGCCAGCTTCTCGAAGCTGGACCCCGGCATCATCGCCCAGATTCGAACCTGCAACAGCATCTACAAGGTCAACTTTCCGGTGGAAGTGGACGGCCACGTGCAGGTGTTCGAGGGCATCCGGGTGCAGCACAGTCACCACAAGCTGCCCAGCAAAGGTGGCATCCGCTTCAGCATGCACGTGGATGAAGACGAGGTGATGGCCCTGGCCACGCTGATGACGTTCAAGTGCGCGCTCGTCGACGTGCCGTTCGGCGGCGCCAAGGGCGGCGTCAAAATCAACCCGCGCGAAACCTCGGTGCAGACGCTGGAGCGCGTGACGCGCCGCTACGCCAGCGAGTTGATCAAGAAAAACCTGATTGGCCCCGGCATGGACGTGCCCGCGCCCGATTACGGCACCAGCGGCCGCGAAATGGCTTGGATTGCCGATACCTACATGACCTTCAAGTACGGCGACACCAACGCGCTGGGCTGTGTAACGGGCAAACCCGTAGGCCAGGGCGGTATCCGGGGCCGGACCGAGGCTACCGGCCTGGGCGTGTTCTTCGGGCTGCGCGAAATGCTGATGGATGAGGTGATGACCAAAAAGGCAGGTCTGTTGCCGGGCATCGAAGGCAAGAAGATTATCGTGCAGGGCCTGGGCAATGTGGGCTACCACGCCGCCAACTTCTGCCATAAAGCCGGGGCGCTCATCGTGGGCATTGCCGAGCGCGAAGGCGGTATCTACAACGAAAAGGGCCTCGACGTACCCGCCGTGTTCAAGCACCGCCAGGATACGGGTTCAATCCTGGGCTTCGAGGGGGCCAAAGACCTGGAAGACTCGCTGGAATTGCTCGAATACGAGTGCGACGTGCTGCTGCCCGCCGCGCTGGAAAACCAGATTCACGAGGGCAACGCGGCCAAAGTCAAGGCCAAAATTGTAGCCGAAGGAGCCAACGGCCCTACCACCCAGCCGGCCGAGAAAATCCTACTGGAGCGCGGCATCCTGATTCTGCCCGACCTCTACCTGAACGCCGGTGGCGTAACGGTATCGTACTTCGAATGGCTGAAAAACCTATCGAACGTGCGCTTCGGGCGCATGGGCAAGCGGGCTGAGGAAGGCGCCATGCGCCGCCTGGTAGCCACCATCGAGCGCACTACCGGCCGCACAGTTTCCGAGGAGGAGAGGCAGTCCATCATCCATGGCGCCGACGAAATCGACCTCGTGCATTCGGGCCTCGAAGACACGATGATTACCGCCTACCAGTCTATCCGCAAGGTGATGGACGAGGTGCCCGGCATCACCGACATGCGCACGGCCGCCTTCTACAGCGCCATTGAGAAAATCGGCGTCAGCTACCAGTCGCTCGGCATCTTCCCGTAATATTGTTAGCTGTTAGCTGTTAGCTGTTAGCTGTTAGCTGTTAGCGCCCTTTTCCACATTTTTGGGAAGGGGCGCTTTCTCTTTTGAACTAACTTGAAACAGGGTCTCGTCTACAAAATCCGTGCAATCCGTGCAATCCGTGCAATCCGTTAAAATCCGTGCTAATCCGTGATCCTTACTTCAATACTATCTTGTTGAGCATCAGGGCTGCCGATTTCTTGCTGGGGCGGCTGACGCCGATGATGGTTTTGGGGTCGAGCCAGGTTGTGAAGTCCTTCACGTAGGCTAGGTTTTGGTCGGCCGCTACGTTCAGGCCCAGTCCTTTCGGGGCGCTTACCACGCCGGTAGCCACGTCTAGGCGGCGCAGGTAGAGGTCGGATTTGCCCTTGAGCTTCTCCCAGGTGAGCAACTGCACCTCGGAGCCGAATGTGGCGGCGCGGTAGCCAATGCTACTGTAGCCTTCGGCAGCGGGCGCCACCTGGTCTTTGGCCACGATGCTGCGCCAGCTCGGCGTCAGGAATTCGTTGTAGCCGAACAGGTGCAACTCGCGGGTGTGGCCGGGCGAGTTTTCACCGCCTTCCTCGTACTTCTTCTCGGCCAGCACCACCACCTGCTTGTCGTCGGTGAGCAGCACATCGGTCAGGTACACGTCTTCGAGGCGCTTGGCGGGCGCGCCGCCCACAGCCTTGTTCACCTCGGCCAGATAATCGGCATTGAGCATAATTTCCGGGGCAAACTTCATGTCGCTTTCGCCCGCGAAGTCAAATTTCACCAGCTTGAGGCTGTGGTAGAGGCCGGTAGCCCGCTCGTTGCAGATGGCGGCGGCGTACAGCGTGTTATCGGGCCGCAGCACGAAGCGCGAATCGAAGATGTTGACCACTTTGCCCCCAAACGTGCCACCCACCGATACCGACATCACCTTCACATCGGGCGAGTCGTTGCGGTAGCGACGCACGCTGAGCTTCTTCATCTGGTCGCCGGCCAGCGTCACGAACTGCGTGCCGTCGTTGCCCACGTGCACCGTCACGGAGAAAAAGTCGCCCTGATCGTGAAAATCGTAGGTGCGGTCCTTTAGCTTCTGCAGCTTTTCATCATACACGCTGGCGCTGATGGCTTTTATCTGGTTGCTTTGGGTGAGGTAGCGCCAGGCCACCAGCCGGCTGCCATCGGGCGAGAAGGCCACGCCGGGGCGCCGGTCGCGGGTATTGGCCTCCACCAGTTTTTGGGCCGGACTCTTGCGGCCATCGGCCAGCCCGATGGTATAGGCTACCAGGCGCTGGGTGCCCGCCGCGTTCTGGTGAACGACTACCGTGGCCTGCTCGCTGCTGTGGTTGAAACCATCCACGACTTCGCCGGCGGCCAGCGGCAGGGTGGTGCTCCAGCGGCGTTTCAGGTCGGCATCGTAGCGCTCCACGGCGTACTGGCTGGCGGCCTGATGGGCCAGAATCAGAAAGCCACCATCGGGCAGCGGCAGCGTTTTGCGGCGCACGCGCTGGTTGTAGCTGTCGGTGGTGGTTTCGGGCAGGTAGCTGAAGGCAGCCGATTTTACGCGCTGGGCCGAAGCCGGGTGGTAAGCCAGAGTGGCCAGCGCGAGGCCGGCGGCAAGTAGAAAGGAAAAACGCACGGGCAGTGAAAACTTTATAACGCAACGAGCCGTAGCCCGTAAAGTTGTACTCTTCAAAGGTACCTAACTTTCAGCTGAACAAATTCGCACCATATATCTGCAAGATTATAAAAGCCTTAGCTAGGTATTAGCCAACAAAGGAACTAATTTTGCAGCCCGAAAGGCAACCTCCCACGGGGGCTTTCGTTTTAATGGCCGCCGACCCCTAGCCCGCCCAACGCCCGGGTAGAGCCGCGCCACAGAATATGGATTCTTTCTCTGGCTCAAATCGGGTTTAACAGCCCAAAACAGAGCAAGCCCCGAATTCTGTACCTGCGCCGGAGCAGTTCTTGTTAGCTCATATTTTTCGCTTACCCAAAGTTTAATTGCCTTATGAAATCTTTACTCCGCTTTGCTTTAATGATTGCCCTTGTTATTGTCGGGAAACTCAACACTACCTCTGCTGACCCAGCCAAATCCGACCAAACCAACGAGCCGCTGTGGATAATTCCGGTGCATACTGCCACCATGCATAAAGCAACGGGTGAGGCAGCTTCGGAAACCGGCAAATTCCGCTCGTGGCATCTGTTGCGCGACGCCAGCGCCGACAGCGAATAACGGAAGTAACTTACTACTTGCGCTCAACGGCTCTTCGGGAGCCGTTTTTTGTGTCCTGCCGGTTCGGGCGCTTTAGCTGATTCGGCTCCAGTTAACAGCCGTGGCGGGCAGGCTCTCGATGTGGTGACGAATGGCCTGGTTGGCGGGTAGGGCCAGGTTGGGGTCGGCTTCCAGCAGGGCCTGGGCGGCAGCCCGGCTCTCGCTCAGAATGCGGCCGTCCTTGGCCAGATCGGCAATCAAAAGGTCGAGCACGCCGCTTTGCTGGGTGCCCATCAAATCGCCGGGGCCGCGCAGCTTCAGGTCGATGTCGGCAATTTCGAAGCCGTTGTTGGTGCGCACCATCGTTTCGATGCGGGTACGCGAGTCTTTGCTGAGCTTGTAGCCGCTCATCAGAATGCAGTAGCTCTGGTCGGCGCCCCGGCCCACCCGGCCACGCAACTGGTGCAGCTGCGAGAGGCCGAACCGCTCGGTGCTTTCAATCACCATCACCGAGGCATTGGGCACGTTTACGCCTACCTCAATCACGGTGGTGGCCACCATAATCTGGGTCTGGTTCTGCACGAAGCGCTGCATCTCGGCGTCCTTTTCGCCGGCCGTCATGCGCCCATGTACTATGCTGATCTGGAACTCGGGGAAGGCCCGGGCGATGCTTTCGTAGCCGTCCATGAGGTCCTTGTAATCGGCCATGGCCTCGCTTTCCTCAATCAGCGGGTACACGATGTACACCTGCCGGCCCAGCTTTATCTGGTCGCGCAGAAACTGGAACACCTTCAGCCGGTTCGAGTCGAAACGGTGCACTGTCACGATGGGCTTGCGGCCGGCCGGCAACTCGTCAATCACCGATACGTCGAGGTCGCCATAGAGCGTCATAGCCAGCGTGCGCGGGATGGGCGTGGCCGTCATCACGAGCACATGCGGTATCACGTGGGGGTTCTTCTGCCAGAGCTTGGAGCGCTGAGCCACGCCGAAACGGTGCTGCTCGTCCATAATGGTCAGGCCCAGGTTTTTGAACTGCACCACGTCTTCGAGCAGCGCGTGGGTGCCCACCAGCATGTGCATACTTCCGTCGCGTAGCTGCTGGTGCAGCACCCGGCGGGCGGCCGTACGGGTGGAGCCGGTCAGCAGCCCAATTTTGAGGCCCAGCAAATCGGCAAACTGCTTGAGGCCGGTGTAGTGCTGGTCGGCCAGGATTTCGGTGGGCGCCATCAGGCAGCTCTGGGCCCCGTTGTCGGCGGCCATCAGCATGGCAATAAAAGCCACGATGGTTTTGCCCGAGCCCACGTCGCCCTGCAGCAGCCGGTTCATCTGCTGGCCGGCGCAGAAATCCTTGTAGATGTCGTGGATAACCCGTTTCTGGGCCCCGGTGAGGTCGAAGGGCAGCACGTTCTTGTAAAAATGCACCAGCGTGGGCACCTCCTTGAAGATCTGGCCCGCCAGCGTGACTTTGCGCTGGTCGCGCTGGCGCAGCAGCTTGAGCTGGATGTAGAACAGCTCCTCGAACTTGAGCCGGAACCGGGCCGTCTGGAGCAAATCGGGCGTTTGGGGGAAGTGGATTTGCTGAAGCGCCGTGGCTTTGCCCATCAGCCCGTACTGCTCAATCAGGGCCGGCGAGAGGGTTTCCTGCACGTGGGGCAGGGCCAGCTTCAGCAGGTCGGCCATCATGCGGGCAATGGCCTTGCTGTCGACGCGATGGTAGTTTTTGAGCTTCTCCGACGTGTTGTACACCGGCTGCAGAAAGCTCTGGCCGGGCTTCTGCTCGGTTACTTCCTCCATTTCGGGGTGGGCCATCTGGGGCCGCCCGTTGAACATCGTGGGCTTGCCAAACACGATGTACTCCTGGTGGTTTTTGATGATTTTCTCCAGGTAATTCACCCCCTTGAACCACACCAGCTCCAGCTCGCCGCTGGCATCGGCCACCTTGGCCACCATACGCTTCTTGTGGCCCTCGCCAATCACCTCCCGGTTCCGCAGAATGCCCTTTATCTGCACGTACGGTAGGTCGTCGTGCAAATCCGCGACGTTGTAGAACTGGGTGCGGTCGAGGTAGCGGAAGGGGTAGCGCTGGATTAGGTCGCCGTAGGTGAACAGCCCCAGCTCCTTCTGCAGCAGCTGGGCCCGCTGCAGGCCCACGCCCTTCAGGTATTCAATCTTGGTCTGAAAAAAACTCATTATCGGAGCTGTTAGCTGATAGCTATTAGCTGCTAGCTTTTCACGGTTGGGGTATATCGACTGGTTCTCAGCGGAAGGCTAACAGCTATGAGCTATTAGCTAACAGCTCACTTGAAACGCAACGTGTTCAGCAGGTGCACCATATCCTGCTTTACGTACTCGATAACCGGGGCCAGCGAGTCGTTGGCGGTGGCGGTGCGGAAGTACAGGGCCCCCCGCAGGAAGTGGCGGGTGCTGTCGGTGGTGTAGAACTGAAACTGGCTGGGCACCTCGCCCTGCAGCTCGAACACGGTAGCCCGCAGACCGCCGGGCATCTGCAACACCCGCTCATCAATGGCCGAGGCCTTGATTTCGTGCTTGCCGGTGAGCTTGCGGGCGTCTTCGAGCAGGCGGTTGAAGCCCTGGCGGTCGGCCCGCACGTCGGCGTAAGTGAGCTGCACGTTGGCCTTGAGCTGCGGGTAGTACACGTTTATCCAGTGCGGCTTGGCCAGGTACGACGAATCGCGCAGGATTTTGGCCGCCCGCGAGTACTCGAACGTGTAGGGGTGGCCCGGCGCCAGCTGCTGGTAGCTGTGGGTCGGCAAATCGATGCGGTTGTAGCCCTTGGGCTTGGGCGTGAAGTCGGGCGTCGAGGTGCAGCCGCCCGCCAGCAGCAGGCCGGCTGCGGCCAGGCACCAAAAACCAGCAAATCGGGAAACGGCCATGCAGCAAAAATGAAACAAATGAACGAGTAAAGGTAACGATGAAAAGTGGCGTAACGTGCCGGCCCAAACGCACAAAGCCCCGGCACGGGGCCAGGGCTCTGGTATCTAACAGTAAGCCTGGGCTGGCCTAAAACGGCAGCTGGTCCAGTTCCGGCTCCTGCCGGAAGGTGACAGGCTCCTCGGCCGCGGCCGTGGCGGCGGGCTGGGCGGCAGACGCGCCGGTCCGCGAACCAAGGAGGGAAATTTCCTCGGCCACGATTTCGGTGACGTAGCGGGTCTGGTTGTCCTTGTCCTGGTACTGGCGGGTGCGGATGCGGCCCTCTACGTATACCTGCTGGCCCTTGCGCAGGTACTTTTCGGCCAGCTCGGCCAGCCCGCGCCAGGCGGCAATGTTGTGCCACTCGGTGCGCTCGACGCGGGTGCCCTGCTTGTCCTTATAGTACTCGTTGGTGGCCATCGTGAAGTTGGCGACGGTGGTACCGCCCTCCAGGTGCCGCACCTCCGGGTCTTTGCCCAGGTGGCCAATGAGGATAACTTTGTTGACGCTTGCCATATGTTTATGATTGAAGTGATTAAGCTTGGTGACAGATTGCCTTTCAGCTCAATAAAGATAAACACGAATATTGTAAATGCCAAGAAAATTGGCGAATTAAATGCGCTTATTGCTAATATAGTTAGTTATAAGGATGGATTTGGGCAACTGTTCGATTTCCGCGCTTTGGTAAGCCGCCAATCCAGCCGCTGAAGCCAAATCAGGCAACGGCTCAGCCAGCCACACCTCATGGAAACGCGCCTCCACTTTCTGGTGGCTTAGCACGTGGCGGGCGGCTACGGCAGGCTCCTCGGCCCGGTCGGTGGCCACGCGGCCGCCCAGCTGCTCCACGGCGGCCAGCAACTCGGCCCCAGTTAAATCAGCCGACTCAGTTTCGTGCAGGGCAAAGTCGTAGAGGCCTTCCCAGATGTCCTTGGGGCCGCGCTTGCGCAGGTACACCGTATCGGCGTGGCGCAGCACTAGGTAGTGGAAGTAGCGGATGCGGGCGGCCTTGGCCTTGCTTTTCACCGGCAGCTCGGCCACCAGCCCATGCTGGAAGGCAAAGCAGCGGCTTTGCAGCGGGCAGAACATACAGTCGGGCTTGGCGGGCGTGCATTGCAGGGCCCCAAACTCCATAATGGCCTGGTTGAACTCGGCCGGGTGCTCGGCCGGAATCAGCTGGTCGGCCAGCTGCTGAAACTTCCTGCGGCTGGCGGGCGCGGCAATATCATGGGCCAGGCCGAACACCCGCGCCAGCACCCGAAACACGTTGCCATCGAGCACGGCCACCTGCTCGTCGTAGGCAAAGGAGGCCACGGCGGCGGCCGTGTACTGGCCCACGCCTTTGAGCTGCAAAAGTTCGGTGTAAGAGCCGGGGAATTGGCCGCCGAACTCGCTCACTACCTGCTGGGCGGTGTGGTGCATGTTGCGGGCCCGCGAGTAGTAGCCCAGGCCCTGCCAGTGGCGCAGCACCTCATCGGGCGGGGCGGCGGCCAGGGCCTGCACGGTGGGGTAGTTCTGGCTGAAGGTCAGGTAGTAGGGCAAGCCCTGCTTCACGCGGGTTTGCTGCAGAATCACCTCCGATAGCCAGATCAGATACGGGTCGCGGGTGTGGCGCCAGGGCAGGTCGCGGCGGTGGCGCGGGTACCAGGCCAGCAGGGCGTGGGCAAACCAGGAATAGGAATCCGGCGTTGTGGATGGAGCAGGAGAGAAGGTCAAGTTTTTGATATATAATTAGTTGAATGAAGGCGGGGGTAAAAGCCGGATTGTAGGGCAACGGTTTGTAATCCAAAAAAAGGGGGCTACCTTTGTGGCCCTTAAAACGTGGGCAAACTCTTACCGGGCAAGTGCTTACGTTCTCAGGACGGCACCCGCTGCCAACCCTTTTTTTTTCACCCTTAGTACACTTACCCGTGACTAAAGCAGAAGTAATTGCCGAAATTGCCGACAAGACCGGCATCGAGAAAGCCGACGTTTCGGCTACCGTAGAAGCCTTCTTCAAGGTCGTAAAAGACTCGATGGCCGACGGCAACAACATTTACGTGCGCGGCTTCGGCTCGTTTGTAAACAAGAAGCGCGCGAAGAAAGTAGCCCGCAACATCTCGAAAAACACGTCCATCATCATCGACGAGCACTACATCCCGAGCTTCAAGCCTTCGAAGACCTTCATCGGTAAAATCAAAAACAGCAAGAAAATCAAGGAGATGGCCGCCTAAGCGGAGTTCAGCCTTTCCGTTGCCGGCCCGGCCGCCGAAACTTCCTTTCGACACAGGAAACCCCGGCGGCCGGTCCTTATTTCCGCCCTGCCCATGGCCGTTAGCACTTCTTCTTCCAAGCATCAACTTCTGATTCTGGCTTTGGCCCTGGCCCTGGTCGCCGGCTTGTTTCTGCTGCCGAAGGTGATTGTGAAACCCAAGGACGGCCAGCCCACGCTGGCCCAGGACGGGGCCGCCACCGCCAACCGCGACCAGGGCGCTGCCGCGCCCAACGTGGGCGAGCTCGACGAGCACGGCCACCCGGCCGGCAGCCACGACGAGCCCAACGGCCCAACCGCCGAACAGCCCCACATGACGATGCCCGCCGCCCAGCGAAAGGAAATCAGCACGCTGGTGGCTAAGTACACGGCTACGCAGGACATAGGCGCGAAGCTGAGCGTGGCCCGCGAGCTGGCCGAAAAGTATAAGAAGGTGGAGCGCTTCGACAGCGCCGGCTACTACCTGGAGCAGATTGCTTTGGTACGCCCCGGCGAACAGGCTTTCCAGCGCGCCGCCGACCAGTACTACGAGGCCTACAGCTTTGCTACCACCGAGGCCCGGCAGAAACTGCTGGGCGCCAAGTGCCGCGAGCTGTACGAGCGGGTGCTCAAAAACAACCCCGACAACCTGAATGCCAAAACCAACCTCGGCATGGCCTACATGTCGTCTGAGAATCCGGTGAAGGGCATCTCGCTGTTGCGGGAAGTTTTGGCGGCCGACCCCCGCAACGAGAATGCGCTCTATAACCTTGGTTTACTGGCCGTTCAGAGCAATCAGTACGATAAAGCGGCCGAGCGTTTCAAGGAACTGACCGAAGTCAATCCGAAAAACGTCAACGCGCAGTTCTATCTTGGCGTTTCGTTAGCCCAGACGGGCGCGAAGCAGGAGGCCCGCAAAGCCTTCCTGGCCGCCAAAAGCATCAGCTCCGACCCGTCATTGGCGGCGTCGGTAGATGAGCAGCTGCAGAAACTCCAGTAACCTGTTGGTTTTTGGTGGATGGTTTATGGTTTTTGGCCTAACAGGCCTGACCTGAAAGCCAAAAACCATAAACCAATCACCAAAAACAAATAATCAACCACTTAACCCCAACAACATGCCTTGCGGTAAAAAAAGAAAGCGTCATAAGATTGCTACTCACAAGCGGAAGAAGCGTCTGCGCAAGAACCGTCACAAGAAGAAGTAAGCCCCCGCGGGGTTTGCCGACGGCGCTTTTCAGCTGAAAAGCGCCTGTCTATTTCTCACTTAGGTTCTTCCGATGGTCAGAAACGTGCTTTCCCCAAGGCTCCTGAGGGAAGCTGGCGCCCATTTGCGCCGGCTTCCCTTTGCGGGTTTCGGGGCCGGGGCGTTTGCTGAAATCAATCAGGAGCACCTTCCTAACCGCTTAATCCATTGAGTAACGAATTAATCATTAATTCTACTCAGGACGGAGAACGGATTGCCTTGCTTCAGGACAAGCGGCTCATCGAATACCATTTCGACCGCAACGACACCGCTTACTCAGTGGGTGACATTTTCCTGGGCACGGTCAAGAAAGTTATGCCCGGTCTGAACGCCGCGTTCATCGACATCGGGTATCAAAAAGACGCCTTTCTGCACTACGGCGACCTGGGGGAGAGTTTCCCCTCGCTCGTAAAGTGGGGCAAGGGCGTTCAATCGCAGAAAATTACCGTCGGGACGCTGAAAAACTTCCAGTTTGAAGCGCCCCTCGACAAAGTAGGGAAAATCGACACCGTACTCAAGAAGGGCCAGCAACTGGTGGTCCAGATTGTGAAGGAGCCGATTTCCACCAAAGGCCCGCGCCTGTCCACCGATATTTCGATGGCCGGCCGGTATCTGGTGCTGGTGCCGTTTTCCAACACCATCAGCGTGTCCAAAAAGATTGTCAGCCGCACGGAGCGGGACCGGCTTAAACGCCTGATTGCCTCCATCAAGCCCGACAATTTTGGCGTGATTATCCGCACCGTGGCCGAAGGCCGCGAGGTGGCCGAGCTAGACCGAGACATGCAGAACATGACCGAGAAGTGGAACACGCTGGCCGAGAATCTGCGGGTGGGCAAGCCCAACGACAAGATTCTGGGCGAGCTGGGCCGCACTTCGTCCATGCTGCGCGACATGCTCAACGAGTCGTTCGATGCCATTACCGTGGACTCGCCGGCCCTGTACGAGGAAATGCGCAGCTACCTGCAACAGATTGCCCCCGACAAGCTCGGGCTGCTGAAGCTCCACACCGGCAAGGTGAAAGTGTTTGAGCAGCACGGCATCGAGAAGCAACTCAAAACGCTGTTTGGCAAGGCCGTAACGGCCCCCGGCGGCGGTTACTTGGTTATCGAGCACACCGAGGCCCTGCACGTCATCGACGTGAACTCGGGAAACAAGAGCAACCAGGAAGGCGACCAGGAGGCCACGGCCCTAGCCGTGAACCTTGCGGCCGCCAAGGAAGTAGCCCGCCAGCTCCGGCTGCGCGACATGGGCGGTATCATCGTCGTCGATTTCATCGATATGAAATCGGCCGAGAGCCGCAAGAAGGTGGAGGATGCGGTGCACAGCGTGATGAAACACGACAAGGCCCGGTATACCATCCTGCCCATCACCAAGTTTGGCCTGCTTCAGATTACCCGGCAGCGCGTGCGGCCGGCCGAAGCCATTGTAACCGGCGAGGTGTGCCCCACCTGCGGCGGTACGGGCAAGATTTCGGCTTCCATCCTCGTGACGGACGAAATCGACAACAGCATCGACGACCTGCTGGTAGCTCAAAACCAGTCGGGTATTACGCTTTCAGTGCACCCTTTCCTGCACGCCTACTACACCAAAGGGTTGGTAAGCCGCCAGATGAAGTGGTACCTGAAGTATTACAAGTGGGTAAAGGTGATGAAAGACACCAGCATGGGTCTCACCGAATACCGCATCGAGGACGAAAACGGCGAGGAAATCGAGCTGCATTCGGCCGCGGCGGCCATGAGCCGGTTGCAGGACCGGGAATTGGAAATAGTTGAATAGATAATAGATAACTGACGGATTTTTTCTGCGAAAAAAACTCCTCCTGATAGAAGAAACCCCCGCGCTGCTCAGAGCAACGCGGGGGTTTTTCGTTGAGGTTGGTACGGGGAGAATGTCATTCTGAGTAGCGCGAAGAATCTCGCGTGCAATGGCAAATCTGTCGTAAGAAATTACTTTGGCACGCGAGATTCTTCGCTGCGCTCAGAATGACACCCGTTTCTGAACCTCTAAAACTTAATGCCCAGGTCCAGCGCGAACTCGCTGTTCTTCAGTTCGGCGTCCCGGATGCCCAGGTTCTTTTCGAAGTACTTGTCGATGTTGAGCAGGCCGCGATGGTAGCTGATGCCGGCCAGAAAGCGCGTGCTCTGGCCTAGCTGCCGCTCGATGCCGGCTCCGAGGCGCAGGTTGGCATCGGGGATGATGACGTGCTTGGTGGCCTTGGTGCGGTTGCCGCTTACGGGGCTGGTGTAGTACTTGTCGCCATCGACGCGGGCCCCGATTACGCCGCCCACCGCTGCGCCGAGTTGGAAGTACACCTTGGTATCCTCGGCCACATCGTTGGTGAACAGCTTCACCGTGAGCGGCACCTGCAGGTACTGCAGGCCCAGTTTCTGCTCGTAGCGCCGCTGGCTGTTGTCATCGTAGTAGCTGAGCTTGCCGCCCTTGCCCACCAGCTCCAGGCCGGTGCTGAAGGCGTAGTTCTGGCCGAAGAAGTAATCGACGATGAGGCCGCCGCCGAGGCTGAGCTTGGGGCTTTCATCCTTGAGCTTGTCCCCGTTGGGCGAGGCAGCGCGCAGGCTGGTGACGGAGGGCGACACCTTGAGGCCGATTTCGACCTGGGCGGAAGCCGTACCGAACGTGGCGGCGCTGATAACGAGGGCGAGCAGAACCTTTTTCATGGCAGAAGCGGAAAAGCGGTGAGGAAGCGCCGGGGGCCGGCAGATTTGGCTACTTTTGATTCAAAGATAGAACCACGATGCCTATTTCTGCCCGTTTGCGTCTGTTTCCGCTGCTGGCGCTGGCCGCCGGCCTGAGCCTGGGAGCCTGCTCGAAGAACGACGACCAGTGCGAGCTCAGCCCCGAGGTGGCCAAAGTGCAGGCGCCCGTCAAGCTCGAACGACTCGAAAAGCCCTTCTTCAAGCTGAAAACTGCGGCCGACGCCGACCAGTTTCTGCAGCAGCACGGGCTGTTTGCGCGGCAGTTTCTGCAGGCCGGGCAGTACCCGCCGGGCGTGCTGAGCGCCACGCTGGCCCGGCTGGCCACCAACGTCGGCCTGCAGAAGCTCGGTGCCCAGGCCGACAGCACCTTCCGCGGCCCGCAGCTGCAGCAAAACCTGACGCAGCTGTTCCAGCACGTGCGCTACTACTACCCCGGCTTCCGGGTGCCGCCCGTGCGAACCTTCGTGAGCGGGCTGAGCCAGGATTTGTTTGTCAATGACAGCCTGATTGTTATCAGCACCGACTACTTTGTGGGGCCCACAGCGGCGTACCGGCCCAACGTACCGGCCTACATTCAGCGGCGCTACACGCCCGAGCACCTGCTGCCGGGCGTGGCGCTGGCCATCAGCACCAAGTACAACCAGAAGCCCGCCGCCGGCCAGACCATGCTCGGCGAGATGGTCCACTTCGGCAAAGCCCTGTATTTCGCCCAGCAGATGCTGCCCTGCACGCCCGACTCGCTGCTAATGGGCTACACCGACGCCGAAATGGCCGGCGTCGAGTTCAACGAGGGAAAAATCTGGGCCCATTTCATCGAGAAGAACCTGCTCTATAGCACCGCCCCGTTCACCGTCCAGAAGTACATCGGCGAGCGGCCCAACATTCCGGAAATCGACAAAACGGCCCCCGGCCGGGTGGGGGCCTGGCTGGGCTGGCAGATTGTGCGCAAGTACATGGCCGAAAACCCCAAGGTGACGCTGCCCCAGCTTATGGCCGAAAAGGACGCCCAGCGCATCCTCAATCAGTCGCGCTACCGGCCCAAGGTGAACAGCGGCCGGGTAAATAGCTGAGCGCTTGGAATTAGGGATTAAAAGTGGAAATTAACGCTCCGCGACTTTCAACCGTTAATTTCTCCGCCCCATGCTCACGAAAACCTTTGGCTCGGCCGTGCAGGGCGTGAATGCCTACACGATTACGATTGAAGTGGTCGTGTCGCAGGGAACCGGGTTTTTCGTGGTGGGCCTGCCCGATAACGCCATCAAGGAAAGCCAGCAGCGGGTGGAAGCGGCCCTCAAGTTTCGGGGTTACCGTATGCCGCGCACCAAGGTGGTCGTGAACATGGCCCCGGCCGATATCCGTAAGGAAGGCTCAGCCTACGACCTGCCCATCGCGCTGGGCATCCTGCACGCCTCGCAGCAGCTGGATACCGAGCGGCTGGCCGATTACGTGATTATGGGCGAGCTGGCGCTGGATGGCGGGCTGCGGCCGATAAAGGGCGTGCTGCCGATTGCCATTCAGGCCCGCAAGGAAGGCTTCAAGGGCTTGATTCTGCCCCGCGAAAATGCCCAGGAGGCCGCCATTGTCAATAGCCTCGACATCATTCCGGTGGGCACCATGCAGGAGGCCGTCGACTTTCTGGAGGGCCGGCAGGAAATTGCGCCGGTCGTGGTGAGCACCCGCGACCTGTTTCAGCAAACCGCCAACCAGTACGAGGCCGACTTCGCCGACGTACAGGGCCAGGAGAACATCAAGCGGGCCTTGGAAATTGCCGCCGCCGGGGGCCACAACGTGATTATGATTGGCCCGCCCGGCGCGGGCAAAACCATGCTGGCCAAGCGCCTGCCCAGCATTCTGCCCCTGCTGAACATGCAGGAGGCGCTGGAAACGACCAAGATTCATTCGGTGGCCGGCAAGCTCGGCAGCCACGCCTCGCTTATCCACACCCGGCCGTTTCGGGCGCCGCACCACACCATTTCCGACGTGGCGCTGGTGGGCGGCGGCAGCAACCCGCAGCCGGGCGAAATCTCGCTGGCCCACAACGGCGTGTTGTTTCTGGATGAGCTGCCCGAGTTCAAGCGCACGGTGCTGGAAGTGATGCGCCAGCCGCTGGAGGAGCGCCGTGTAACCATTGCGCGGGCCAAGCTCAGCATCGAGTTCCCGGCCAACTTCATGCTGATTGCGAGCATGAACCCCTGCCCGTGCGGCTACTACAACCACCCCGAAAAGGAGTGCGTGTGCGGCCCCGGCGTGGTGCAGCGCTACCTCAACAAAGTAAGCGGCCCGCTGCTCGACCGGATTGATTTGCACGTTGAAGTAACGCCTGTCACGTTCGACCAGATGACCGAAACGCGCCGCGCCGAGGACAGCCGCACCGTGCAGGCCCGGGTGGCCGAGGCCCGCCAGCGCCAGGCCGCCCGCTTCGCCGACTTCCCCGAAATCCATTCCAACGCCCTCATGCCTTCGCAGATGGTGAAGGACATCTGCCGCATCGACGAGGCCGGCCGCACGCTGCTGAAAACGGCTATGGAGCGCCTCGGCCTCTCGGCCCGCGCCTACGACCGCATCCTCAAAGTAGCCCGCACCATTGCCGACCTAGCCGCCGCCGAACACATCGAGCTGCCCCACCTGGCCGAAGCCATCCAGTACCGCAGCCTCGACCGCGAAGGCTGGGCGGGATGAGGTGAGGTGGTGAAATGGTGAGTTGACGTTCCGCAGGCCTACCGGCGCAAATGGGCCGCGGGAGTCAGATTCACCTCAATAATGCCTGGGCCCTTGGGCCCTCAAAACATCAACTCACCATTTCACCACCTCACCATCTCACCATCTCACCGCATGTACCACGCCATCGTCAAACCGCTGCTGTTTAGGCTCGATGCGGAGAAGACGCACCACCTAGTATTCGACAACCTGAAGCGGGCCTACCAGCTGCCGGGGGCAGGTGCTGCTGCGCGGCCTCTACGACTTTCAGCACTCCAACCTGGAGCGGGAGGTGTTCGGGCTGCGGTTCCGCGACCCGGTGGGGCTGGCTGCGGGCGCTGGCTGAAACGACGCCTTAGTATTGCTGAAGGCCTTCTGGACACGTGTGAATCTGGTTAGGAAGCCGGGCGGTGGTATACTGCGCTCCACGAATCATGACGGATTATTGCCTGCCGATTCCCGAGCAGCTCTAGCAATTTGCGTAATGAGGTTGTGAAAAATATATTCTAACAATAACCCGAAAATACATCTGGCTATTTAATGAGTTGGAGGTGTTTAATAATTTATTAAGTTAAATTGTAAATCAGAATGGTTTTAGTTGTATTTAGCTGGTTTAAAGCTGTTTGAAAGGTGCGTTTGGTCTTGGATAAATTGATGTTCACATAAGGCATATGATTATTAATTTGGATGTTAATTAAACATATTGTATATTTGTACTATATCAAAAATATATTTTTCACCAAGCCATATTAAATGCAGTACGCCATCAATGAAATTACCAGCATTCCCAACAATCAAGTAAAGAAGCTCCAGGAGCAGGGCATTAAAACTGCCAATGAGCTACTGGACGCCGGCCGCACCCCGGCCGACCGCCGGGCGCTGGCCTCCGCCACAGGCATCGAAGAAATCAAGCTTTTCAAGTGGGTGAACTACGCCGACCTGACCCGTATCGATGGGCTGGACCCGGAGCTGACCACGCTGCTCGAAGAGGTAGGCATCACCACGATGCTGGATCTGCGCGGCCGCTCGCCGTTCAGCCTCCACAGCAAAATGGTTTCCACCAACCAGAAGCGCAATTTGGTAGATGAAGTGCCCGATATGCTCCACATGGCCGACATTGTAAACCACGCCAAAAGCATGGAGCCCGAAGTGTTTTACAAGGACTAACGAAGCCACGCGGCGGCGCAGCCGGCGGTATCTCTCCCGTTTCGGCTGGCTGTTTTCCCCAACTGTACGCTCTCCGCCAGCGCGTACGCTTCAGCGCAAAAGCGCCACCCTACTTGCAGGGTGGCGCTTTTTGCATTGCGGCAGCCGGCTAACCGGCGTTTGGGCCAAGCAGCACGTTGGGGCTGATGCCGGATTTGGGCGCATAGTGTCGTTGCAGCCAGAACAGCAGCGGCACAAACACCAGTGTGGGCCACAGGAAATTGAGTGGAAAGGAGATGAACTTCAGGCTGGTGGCCGAAAAGGCCGATACCGCCGCAATGTAGGCCCCTACGAAACCCGAGATATGGTTGCGTAGCCACTGTTGCGGCGGCCAGGGCCCCGGTTGCCGGAAGCCCCGCAGTTGCCGCGCCGTCGTCAGTACGCCAATGGCTCCGAAGACTACGATGGCCAGGTTGAACGGGCGGCTGAGCAGGCCGTAGCCCAGCGTGCCGCTGAAAATCAGCAGGCCCAGCCCCACGCTCAGCCAGTCGTAGAGGCCCGGCCGCCGGCTCTGGCCCATGCCTTTGTGGCGGAGCGAGCGGTAGCCAAACTGGGCCAGGTAAAGGCTGAAAATGCCCGTCAGGAGCAGAAAGGTGAGGCCGTTGATAGTGGCCGACACCAGGGCCGTGCCGCCGGCTACCAGCATGGCCCAGAAAAACACGCGCCCCCACAGGCGGTGCGCCGCGCCGCCCTTGCGCACAACCAGCGCCACCGGCGCCACAAAAAAGCCCGTGAAGCCCGCCGCAATGTGCAGCCAGCGGTTGAGAAGCAGCAACGTTTCCATAGTTGGTGGGGTAAGTGGATGACGGGCTAAAGCACGCCATTTGGCCACATAGTTGCCCGCATTTGTTACCGAAGCGTCGGCAGGATGCTACCGGACGGCGAATTGCACCGCCGAACCGGTTGTGGACCCGGCCGTTTTTCGCCGCCTGTCCTACAGCCTGACGCCCAGCCGCCACTCAATCACGTCGGCCGCGCCCCGGTGCACCTTCAAATCGACGCCGCCGAACACGCGGGGCGTAAACTGGTATTTGAGGCCCAGCCGCTCGTAGTAGAACTTGTTGGATTTGTAGGGATTGTAGAGGTACATGCCCAGGTGCGACACGAAAGCCAGCCGTCCGAACAGCAGCTCGTGGCCCACGTAGGCGCCGGCCTTTTTCACATCGGTCAGATGGTCGGTGGTGCGGGCCGAATCGCGCTGCTGGGCGTTCAGGCTGCGGTCGTAGAAACCTTCGAGGCCGACCACCAGGTTGGACTTACGGTTGATGCGCCGGCCCGCCGCCAGCGTAACGGAGTTGACCAGGTAGCGCCGGTCGTCGGTGGGGCTCCATTGTTTCGCGCCCACCGAAGTGCTCAGGTTAAGAAAATTCTGGCCGATATCGGCGGGCTCGGTAGTGGGCGGCTGGTCGAGGGGCCGGAAGGGGCGCTGCTGGTGGAAGTTGAGGCCTACCAGCACGGTGGGCAGGTTAATGCCGAAGTTGGGCTTGGTGGTGGCGCCGTTCGAGTAGTGGTTCAGCCCCAGGCCCAGCAGCAGGCCCAGGTGCTCGCTCAGGGCCACATCGTACTCCAGCCGGGCCTGAATGGTGGCGTTGAGGTGGGAGCTGACGATGGTGTTCTTGTGCCTGATGGTGTCGGCCTGATCGAAGCGCACCGGGAAGTAGCCCACGCCGGTCCCGATGCGGAAGTTGAGCTCGGCGTGGCGGCTACGCCAGAACGACTTGTTCAGGTACAGCCCCAGGGCATAGGAGCGGCCCAGCGCGGGGTTGTGGTAGTCGTAGTAGGTGAAGGCCAGCCCGACTTTGGGGTAGCGGTACCAGGCGTGCCAGGGCGCGCGGCCGTTGGTCTGCCGCTGCACATTCAACTCGATACCAGTGGGGTGCGACACGGCCAGATGGCGCACGGAGGGCGTATGCGGAATGATAAAGCTACCCAGTCCGGTGGCCCCCACTACCAGCGGCCCGGCCGGTGGGGGTGCCAGCTGCTGGGCGCCGGCCCGGCCCGCAGCCACCAGCAACAGCCCGCCGGCCAGTCCATAAATACACCAGTTCCTCATACAGCGCACGCGGGCCAAAAGCTCAAAAGTAGTGAAACCGACCCGAAGCACGGGCCGGAAACCTGAGATATTTCGGCTTCCGCCAACCTGTTAGCAGCGTGCTTATTAGCTGGAAACGACTGAGGCGCAATCGTATAAGTAACAGGCAATTGCACAACCCTGGAGCCCGGTTTTACGATATGAGGCCCTGAAACCACGAGGAACGTGGCTGTGATGGTCAGTGAAGTGGTTGTAATCCGCGTTTCTAATTCCTTACTCTTATGAAAAAAATTGCAGCACTCACGCTGATGCTCGCCTCTGCGGCCAGCCTCGCGCATGCTCAGAGCGGCCCCCGCTACGGCATCCGTTTCGGCGGTACTTACTCGACCATTGGTGGCAAAGACGCCGACATGGTGCAGGGCTACAGCGGCGAGCTGGACTACAAGCTGGGCTACAACGCGGGCATCTCGGCCCAGTTCCCGCTCAGCAGCGACGGTTTCTGGACCATCGCCCCCGAGCTGATTTACAACCGTAAGGGCTTCGAGCGCAGCTTCAAAGTAACCAACTTCGGTGAGGCGAAAAACGCCGCGTTGCTTCCGGCTAATGTTGCTCCTGGCGACGTGGACAAGTTCACCTACGAAGACAAGCGCGTACTGAGCTACATCGACCTGCCGCTGCCCGTGCGGGTAAACACGGCACCCGGTGGATCGGGCCTGTACTTCGAGCTCGGCCCGCAGGTGGGCTACATGGTAGCTTCGAAGCGCGAAACCACTTCAACGGTTAAGTTCAAAAGCGCCAGCACGTCGGACATTGAAACCAAGTCGCCCTCCAACAAGGCGAAGGAAGATCTGGCCAGCTTCGACATTGGCGGCGTGGCCGGCCTGGGCTACCAGACCGAAAGCGGCATCAGCATCGGCCTGCGCTACAACCAGGGCCTGAAGACGCTGTTCGATACCAAGAACGTGTCGGCCAAGAACGAGCCCAAGGCCTTCAACCGCGCCTTCATGGTGCAGGTAGGCTACCTGTTGCCAACTCGCTAAGCGACTGTATTACTGCCTGAAATTGCCGCCTGACCCTATTATTGGGTTGGGCGGCAATTTTTTGTAGCAGGCCGGGGCCGGCTGCGGGCGTAGTTTTGCCGTAGCTTCGTGGCCCGATTCAGTTGCTTTCGGGCTCCGCTTTCATTCTCTTCCATATGAAAAAACTAGTTCTTTCTGCCCTGCTGCTGGCGGGCCTGTCGGGTACGGCCGTGGCGCAACGCAATGTGTCGCTGGGCCTTAAAGGGGGCGTTTCGCTCGCCAACTTCGCGGGTAAAGACGCCGAGGCTTACAAGAATATCGTGGGCTTTCAGGCCGGCGGATTTGCCAACATCGGCTTCACCCGGCTCTTCGCCTTTCAGCCCGAAATCCTGTTTTCGCGCAAGGGTGCCAAGCTCGATTCGCCCGACCTGACCACGCGGCTGGACTACGTGGATGTGCCGCTGGCTTTCCATGTGAATACCGGCGGGCTGTTTTTTGAGGCCGGGCCGCAGGTGGGCTTTCTGGTGTCGGCCAAAACCAAGCTGGGCAGCATCAGCACCGACGTAAAAGATGGCTTCAACGCCGTTGACTTCGGCTACCTGTTCGGGCTCGGCTACCAGCGCAAAAGCGGCCCCGGCATTGGCCTGCGCTACAACGGCGGCTTCGGCAACGTGGGCGAATCGGTGAAAGTAGGCAACACGACCGCGCAGTTGCGGCAGCGCAACAGCGTGTTCCAGCTCTACGCCACCTTCTCGTTTCAGGGCCGGTAGCCGGGTGGCCGGCGCCCGGGCTGGTGAGAACTTAGTGGCCTGACTGGCAGCGGTCCACGGAGTGTTAGAAGGCGTGCTGGAGGTCGTGCTGGAGGTGATAAAAGGCCCAGACGGGGTGTTGTGGCACACTTTTAGTCAGGCACCCCCGTTATAAACCCTGAAACTTTCACCTGAAAAGGTCACGCTTATGAAAAAGTCTCTGCTGGCGGCTGCCGCCCTTCTCGCTACGGTCGCCGCTACCGAAACCAAGGCCCAGGGCATCCGCCTCGGCCTGAAGGGGGGCGCCAACCTCTCCAACCTGTCCGGCGACCTCACCAATAAAGATGGCTACGACAACAAAGTGGGCTTCCACGGCGGCCTGATGCTGAACGTGGGCCTGATTGACGACGGTTTTCTCTCGCTGCAGCCCGAAGTGCTGTACTCGCAGAAAGGCTACAAGTACGACAGCGGCCAAACTTTCGGCCTCTACAAGCGCGAAGGCGATGTCACCTACAACTACATCGACGTGCCCGTGCTGCTGAAAGTGAAAGCCGGCAACCTGTTTTTCGAGGCCGGCCCGCAGTACAGCTACCTGCTGAAAGTGAAGGACGAATCGACCGGCTCGCTCAACGGCACCGTGGTGGGCCGCACCGAGGCCGAGCGCGACCTGAAAAACGTGAACCGCAACGAGTTCGGCTACGTGGCCGGCCTGGGCCTGCAGACCGATATGGGCCTGATGCTGGGTTTGCGCTACAACGGCGCCCTCACCGACTTCGCCAAAAACAAGAGTTACAACAACGGTGAGCTCACCAACGCCCGCAACCAGGTGTTCCAACTCTCGCTGGGCTACCTGCTACCCGGCCGGTAGGCAGTAGCATCTCACAAATAAAGCCCGCCCAGCAACGTTGCTGGGCGGGCTTTTCTGTTTTTCTGCCTGAAGTGAAGCGCCAAGCGGCTTACTTCATGGCCGCCGCGTAGTTCTGGTAGAAGTGCGGAATGGTTTCGATGCCTTTCATAAAGTTGAAGACGCCGTAGTGCTCGTTGGGCGAGTGGATGGCATCGGAGTCGAGACCGAAGCCGAGCAGCACCGTATCGAGGCCCAACTCGCTCTTGAACATGGCCACGATGGGAATGGAGCCGCCGCCGCGCGTCGGAATCGGGCGCTTGCCGAAGGTGGTTTCCATGGCATCGGCCGCCGCTTTGTAAGCCACCGAGTCGGTGGGCGTTACTACGGGCTCGCCGCCGTGGTGGGGCTTCACCTTCACCGTTACGCCGCTGGGCGCAATGCTTTCGAAGTGCTGCTGAAACAGCTGCGTGATTTCCTCGGACGTTTGGTTGGGCACCAGCCGCATCGAGATTTTGGCGTAGGCTTTGGAGGCAATAACGGTTTTGGCGCCCTCGCCGGTGTAGCCGCCCCAGATGCCGTTCACGTCAAGCGTGGGCCGGATGCCCACGCGCTCGACGGTGGTGTAGCCTTTCTCGCCGTACACGTCGGGCAGGCCAATGCTCTGCTTGAACTCGTCGTCGGAGTGGGGCACGCGGTTGAGCTCCGCGCGCTCCTCGGTGCTGAGCACGGCCACGTTGTCGTAGAAGCCGGGGATGGTGATGTGGTTGTTTTCGTCGTGCAGCGAGGCAATCATCTTGCAGAGCACGTTGATGGGGTTGGCCACCGCGCCGCCGTACAGGCCCGAGTGCAGGTCGCGGTTGGGGCCGGTTACTTCCACTTCGTGGTAGCTCAGGCCGCGCAAACCTACCTCAATGCTGGGCACGTCGTTGGCCAGCATGCCGGTATCGGACACCAGAATCACATCGGCCCTGAGCTTCTCCTTGTTGGCGCGCACGAAGATGCCGAGGTTGTTGGAGCCAACTTCCTCCTCGCCCTCAATCATGATTTTGATGTTGCAGGGGAAGTCGCCGGCCTGCTTCATCACTTCCAGCGCCTTCACGTGCATGTACACCTGGCCTTTGTCGTCGCAGGCGCCGCGGGCGTAAATCTTGCCGTCTTTGATAACGGGGTCGAAGGGCGGCGAATCCCACAGCTCGTAGGGGTCGGCGGGCTGCACGTCGTAGTGGCCGTACACAAGTACGGTGGGCAGGCTGGCATCCACAATTTTCTCGCCGTACACGATGGGGTTGCCGGCCGTGGGGCACAGCTCCACGTTGTCGAGGCCGACTTCCTCGAAGCGGGCCTTCAGGTACTCGGCGGCCTTGGTAATGTCGCCCGCAAACTTGGGGTCGGCCGAAACCGAGGGGATGCGGAGCCAGTCGATGAGCTCGGTGAGGAAGCGGTCCTGGTTTTCTTTCAGATAAGCGGTATCCATACAGGGTGGTTTAGCGGTGGGAAGAAAGGATAGTAATACGGGAATCGGGCCGGCGGCCGGCCATTGCGGCTTAGCTGGCCTGGGCGCAGCACTGCTGCAGCCACTGCAAAGCGGTTTGCTCGTCGCTGAACATACGCACCTCGAACTCTTTCAGCTGATCATAGAAGCTCTGGGCCGATTCATCGGCCAGCGAATCGGGCGTGGTAATCATGGCAAAGTGGCGCAGACCGGCCGCGGCGGCGTTGGGGGCCCACTCGTTGAGCACCCACTCCAGCGAGTGGTCCCAGGGCCCGATAACCTTGCGCGTGTCGTTGAGCACGCAGCGGTAGCCCGACTCGGCCAGGGCCTTGGTGTAGGCCCGGGCGCCGGCTTTGATGCTTTCGGCCGTCAGGTAGCCCACCCAGTCCACGGAAATCAGGCGGTTGGTGGCGTCGCTCTCAATCGTGATGTAAGGCCGGCCCAGCGAGCTTTTAAGTTCTTGTTTCATGACAACGGCGAAGGGAAACAGCAGAGAGAGAAAGAAAGAGAAGCAGCCGGCAGCCGGCTGATGCAGTGCCTGCCGAAACAGAGCCGTTATCCGGCCACGGGCCGGGCAGGGCCGTACTCCGGCAGGTAGGGCGCCGGCCGCGAACTGTGCGGCGGCTGGTAAATTAACAGGGCTGTTCCGTTGGGCCGGCTGGCAGTATGCTCCCGTAGATGGCGGCAATCAGGGCATTAGGAGGCATGGCCAAAGGCTGGAATACGACGAGCGGAAACCTGGGAAAACGACCGGTCCGGTGGTTCGGCGGCAGTTCCCGCGCAAACATACCTAACGCAGCCCGGATGCCCAAGCCCGGCCGCAATCCTGTTGCCCGCCCAGGCGCCGCGGGTTGCCATAGACACAGTTATTTCTGGTCCCAGGGCATGGGCACGCGGCTTTCGGTGCCGGCGCGCAGGCGGCCGATGTTGGCGCGGTGGGTGTAGATGAGCAAAGCCGCCAGCACGAAGCCGAACCAGAGCAGTAGCTGGTTATCGGGCCGGAAGCCGGGCAGCAGCTGCAGCAGCGCAAACGTGACGCCGGCGCTCATGCTGCTCAGCGACACGTAGCGCGACACCAGCAGCACCGCCAGAAACATCAGAATGCAGACGCCCACCGTGGCCGGGGCAATGGCCAGCATCATGCCCAGCACCGTGGCCACGCCCTTGCCGCCCCGAAAGCCGGCCCAGATGGGGTAGATGTGCCCCACCACCGCCAGTACCCCACAGGCCAGCTGAAAGTACAGCAGCTGCTGGGGCAGAATGGCGCCCTGGCCCAGCATCAGGGAAGCCAGCGAGGTGGCGGCCCAGCCCTTGAGCACATCCACGGCCATCACAAACGAGCCCGGTTTCTTGCCCAGCACCCGGAACGTGTTGGTCGCCCCCGAGTTGCCCGAGCCATGCTCGCGGATATCGAGCCCGAAAAAGGCCCGCCCCACCCACAGGGCCGTCGGGATGGAGCCAATCAGGTAAGCGGCCACCAGCAGGCCCAGCACTAAAGGTAGATTCATGTCGATGCGCAAGAGGGGAAGGGCTAAAGATACGCCACCAACCCCCGCCCCGGCAACCGGTGGGGGCAGTCGGGCACCGTTTTGCAGGAGCAACCGCCGCCTGCGTCGGAACTGCGGGCAACTGAACCAGACGAGGCGCCCCGGGATGAGGTGCCCCGTTGCGCTGGTAAAGGTTGACTTCGGCTAGCTGAAATCTTCCCGGATGATGTGTTCCAGGCAGTATTCGGCAATAGCGGTTATCGTCACGAAGGGGTTGACGCCGATGGTTCCCGGAATCAATGAGCCGTCGAGCACGTACAGGTGCTGGTGGCCGTTGAGCCGCCCGATTTTGTCGGTGGCCTTGCCCAGCACAATGCCGCCCAGCGGGTGGTAGCAGATATCGGCCCCGAAACCGTTATGAAACAGCAGGTGGGCGCGGGTGCCGCCGTTGGCTTTGTTCATGGTTTTGAGGAAATACTTGGCGTTGGCGCGCATGTGGGCCGTGTGCGAGGCGTCCCAGTCGAGCCGGAGGCCGCGGCGCGGCGCATCGTAGGCTACCTGGCCGTGCTTTTTGAGTCGGTTCACCATCAGGTAAAGCGAGGTGGCCACGTTCATGCCCATCGGCAGCGGCGCAATTTCGGTGAAGAAGGGGTGCTCGGGGTCGGTCCAGTTGTCGATGCCGCCCACCGGAATGGTGGACTGCCGGTAGCCGGTGCCGCCCGAAAATGCCTGCACAAAGTTGCGGCCGGTCATGAAGTTGCCGTTGTTGCCCCACTGCTGGCCCACCTGCGCATCAACCGGCAGCCCGGTCAGGCTGCGCGACTTCAGCAGCAACTCCAACGAGCCCATCGTGCCGGCCGCCAGCACCAGTTTCGGGGTCCGGATGGTTTTGTGCGCCACTTCCTCGCCCTGGGTGTCGATAACCGATACATCGAGCAGGTAGCTTTTATCGGGCTGCTGGCGGATGTGGTTGACCCGGTGCTGGGCCAGGATTTCGAGCCGGCCGGTGGCCGCGGCTTTCTTCAGGTAGGTTTTGTCGAGCGAAAGTTTGCCGTGGTTGTTGCCGTAGATGACCTCCCCGGCCAGGGCCGAGCGCGGCACCTCGTTGCGGTACTCCTTTTCCATGTAGCCGAAGTCGTACACGTTCGGCACGCGCACCGTCCGGAAACCGGCCTTAACGGCCTCGGCCTCGCCCACCCGGTTGAACTTGTAGAATTCGCAGCTGTCCAAAAAGTCTTCCGAAGCTGTGTTGGCGCCCAGCTCGCGGTTGGCCAGTGGGAAGTAGTGGCCGTAGAATTTGTCGGCGTCCAGGTCGGGAAATATCTCCCGGAAATAGTCCGGCCGGGGCGTTACGGCCATGCCGCCGTTCACCAGCGAGCCGCCGCCCACCCCGCGGCCCAGCCAGATTTTAATGTGCTCGAAATCGAGCCGGTCGAGGGCGCCGGTGAATTTCTTCAGCGGAAACACATTGAAAAAAGGCGCAATGGTCCGGGTTTTCAGCCACGCGGCCGAGGGGCCGGGGCTAATCATGGTGGAGAACTTCTCGCCCGATTTGGCCCAGTCGAGGCCCATTTCCAGCAGCGTTACCGGCACGCCCTGCTCGCAGAGCCGCAGCGCCGCCACCGAGCCGCCGTACCCCGAGCCGATAACAACCACTTCCTTGTCAGTTATATCGACGGGGCGCCGCGCGGGTTGGCGCCGCGAAGCCGGGGCCTGGGCCGCGAAGGCGCCCGGTGCCAGCAGCAGCGCGGCCAGGCCCAGGCCGCTGGTCTGGATAAATTCTTTACGATTCATGGCAAGCCGAAAACAAGAACTGTGCTATTCCGCCGCGGCGGGCCAGCCGGCCGGGCGCGCGGCCCCAACAAAAAGACCCGCCGGCTGGGCCGGCGGGTCTTGCTGCGCTTGCGGTGCAGTTAGTCGGTGAAGGGGTCGTCGCCGGCTTTCTTCTTGCGCTTCTTCTCTTTTTTGGAGTCCTCCACCGGGGGCTCGTCGGCGGGCGGCGTGGCTTCAACCGCTTCTTTGTCCTTATTCTTTTTCTTGCCCGGGTCGGCGGCCGGGGCTGCTACAGGTGCTGGCACCGGTTCATCGACGGGCTCTTTCTTCTTCTTGCGGCCCTTGCGGCCGGTTTCTTCGGCCGGCGGCGTGTCCTGCATCACGTCATCCACGGGGTCGTTTTTCTTGCGCTTTTTCTTCTTGCCCGTGTCCTCCATAAAGTCGAAGTTGCCGGTGGGCTCGGGCTGGGTCAGGTCGATTTTGCGCTTGGTGGTTTCGTTGAGGTAGTCCTTGCGGAAGTGGTTGAGGAAGAGCTGCACTTCCTGCTCGTCGCCGAGGTAGAAACCGTACTGGGTGGCCGTGTTGTAGTCGCCCTTGGCCTTGAGGCCGATGATTTCATCGAACGAGCCGTGCTGGGCCTTGGCCAGCAGCACGTTGTTGCTGTACTTGAGGTAGTACCAGGTGCGCGGCTCGGCCTCCAGGTAAATGTCCACGGCGTCGCCGGTGCTTTCCTTCTTGATTTCGATGTAGCCGTCCACCATCGCGTTGATGTCCTTCTTGCCCACGCTCACCAGGCCGATTTTGCCCACCGAGTACCAGGCCCGGCGCTTCTCATCCCAGCGCATGTTCACCTGGTTGAGCACCAGCGTGTGCAGGAATTTGGCCGACAGCTTCTGCAACGACAGCGCCCCGCTCTTGCGCGTGGCGTAGTCGCGGGCCGCGGCGTTGCCCCCAATTTCACCCACCTTGTACAGCTGGCTTAGGCTGGTATTGAGGGCCTCGGGGTTGCCGCGGGCGCCGGTGGCCAAATCCTGGCCCATGGCCTCCACCGCCTTTTCGGGCAGCACAATATCGAAGGCCATAAAGGTGTCGATATCATAAATGGCGCTGTCGGGCTTGGCGTAGCCCAGGCCGGCGGCGGTCAGGGTGTAGTCTTTATTGGAAGTGATGAGGTTGAGCTTGCCGCGGAAGTTGAGCGCGCCGGTCGAGTCCTGCAGCGTCAGCACCGAGCCCTCGTAAATGTCGGGGTCGGTGAAGTTGTGGCGGCTGATGGCGTACTGGCGGCGGCGCTGGTCGTAGCTGAGCGTACCGTCAACCGTAAACAGGTTCATGTCCGTCACGCCGGGCTTGGTGGCCACAAACAGCGGGTACACCTTGCCCGTACTCTCCGACACAAACAGGCCCGAAAGCATGGGCGTGCCGCTTTCGTCCTTGGGCCCGTTCAGCTTAATGCGGATGCGCTTGGGGTCGATGGTGTCCTGCACGGCAAACCAGTCGGACGATGAGGCCGCTTTGGCAAAGTTGAGCTTGGCCTGGCCATCAAACGAGAAACCCTTCTTCTGCGAGTTCATCAGCACCCCGCCCCTAAAACCGATGCGCGGGGCCAGGTTGAACTTGTCGGCCGCGGCAATGGTGGCCACGGCCAGCGTGGGCGGCGAGGCCGGGGCGTCGCCGCTGGCATCGGGGCCGCGCTTGAGCAGGCTGGTCACGCCCTTTTTGCCGCCGGTGTTCATCGCCACGGCCGTGGCCGTGGAGTCAACCCGGAAGTTGGCAAACTTGATGGCGAACGAGTCGGCCGACGTTTTGTAGTTGTAGAGGGCGTTGCCGCTGAAGGCCGTGCGCGAGGTCACCCGGATTTCGCCCTGGTACAGCTGGTGGTACTTCTGCAGCGTGTCCATCACGATGCCCGCGTTTTTGAACTCGCGCATGCGGGCGTTGGGCAGCACGTACACGCGGTTCGAGTCGGGCAGAATCCAGGCATCGGCCGCCGCAATGTGGGGTACGCCGTTGGCTACCAGCTGGTAGCGGCTCAGGTCGTACTGGCCCGTGGAGGCCTGGAACCGCAGGCCCTGCTGCTCGGGCAGGGTGCTGTAGAAGTAGGAGCGCGACGAGTCGGCGCCGGGGGCCACGCGCAGCTGCACAAACTTCTTCTTGAAATCCCACTTGCCGCCCGAGAGCGTCGTGCGGTAGTCGGAGTAGGGCAGGTCGATGCTGGATTTGTTGTCCGACGATTCGCGGGCAAACTCGGTGTTGCCGGCCTTCAGGTCGTAGGTGAAGTTCACGTTGTTGGCCGTCAGGGCCGGCTTGTTCACCTCGGCCGATTTGATGTTGAACGTGGCCCGCTGGCCGCTGTACTGGGTGGGCTTGAACTGGAAGGCCGTGGAGCGCACAAACGACTGCGGGCCGTCCATCACGCCGTCGCCGCGCAGGCCGCCCGGCGAGTACGTGAGCGTGCCCTTAAAGCCGTAGGCTACGTCGTAGATGCGGAAAGCTTCGCCCTTGCGCTGGGTGGTCAGGTACATCGAATCCTGGCGCACCACCCACTTCATCTGGTAGCCGGGCAGGAAATCCACCTTCGCGAATTCGGTGCCGCCCAGCGGGCCCGGCAGGATGGCGGCCGTTTTGCCCACCGTCACCACCGAGTCTTTATAAAAAATGAACTGGTCGCTGTTGAACGAGCCGGTCAGGTACTTGATGTTGCCGATGCCCTGCAGGCCGCGGTTGCTCATGCTCACCTTATTATAAAGCGTGCCCTTGTTGCCGTAGAGCGGGAAACCGGCCTTGGGCACGTCGTACACGAAGCCCAGCGAGCCGTCGTCCTGCATACTGAGCTTGGTTTTGAAATCGGGCATGATGCCGCCCGACACGAACGTGCCCTTGAAGCCCACGGCCGCCCGGTTCTTGTTATTAAGCGAGTCGAGCTTGAAGGGCGGAATGTCGAAATACACCGTCGTGTCGTAGGCGCCGCCGAGCACTTCGGGCTTGTTGAAGAACACGTAGGCGCCGGTGCTGGCGTCGAACGAGGGGTAGGCCCCCAGCTTCTTGCGGCCCGATTTGTTGTTGGGCGCGTTGATGTAGAGGCGGCCGGCCGAGGTGCGGCTCTTGTTGGTCAGGGCCCAGTCGAGCTCCTTGCGGGCCTTCATGGCCGTGCCCTTCGAGCCCTTGCCCTTCACGATGATGGAGTCAATCTTCACCAGATCGATGTAGAAGCCGTCGTAATCGAACTTGAACTCCTTGCCCTTGAAGATAAAGGCCGAGGCCACCACCGTGCCATCGAACTGCACACCCCGGTTTTTCTGAATCCGCACGATGCTCGAATCGGGCTTCACGAACACGGTCACCGAGTCGTCGGAGAAGTTGAACCGGTCGACGCCGCGCACAATCAAATCGTTGGAATTCAGGTCGAGGGTGGCGTTTTTGCCCGAGGGCGAAAGGCTTTTCAGCGAGAGGTGGTCGTAGTCCTTCTTGCCGCGCGACGAGTTCACGTAGTGCAGGGCCTTGGGCAGCAGCACCACCTGGTCGGTTTGCGGGTACCAGCCCACGTAGCCGTCGCGGGCCAGGCCGGCGGCCACGGCGCGCACGTTTTCCACCTTCAGCTTGCGGAAGGTGGCCACATCCTGCACCGTAAACAGGCGCTTGTTGCCGTTTTCGAGGCTGTAGCCCACCATCATCTGCAGCGGGTGCAGCTTGTTGATGGTTTTGATCTGCTGGTAGCGGGTGTTGGTGTAGAACTCCTTCGACTCGAAGCCGGCGGCCACCTGGTTTTTGGCCGTCAGGATAGAGAAATCGATGAAGGGCGTGCGCACCGGCCAGCTCAGCAGCTCGGTCGTAATCTCCATCTGGTGGTAGGAGTCGTAGTAGGCCGTGTTCTTGTAGAGGCCCTGCTCGCGGGTAAGCTGCAGCAGCTGGGTGGCCTTGTTGTACTTGAGCTTCACTCCCGGGTGGGTCACCGAGTCGCTCTTGCCCTGGAAGATGGTGATGGCCGCGTGCTGGGCCGTAATCAGCGAGTCGCCCAACTGGTAGGAGCGCGACGAGGCCCGGAACTTGGGCACGCCGGCTACATCAACGATGATGCGCGAAAGCGAGCCATCGAGCGACGACGACAGGGCCTGGGTGCCCGCCAGCGAGAAGCCGCCGAAGTAGCGGATGTTGTCGCCGATGTTTTTTACGCGGGCGTCGTTGGTGGTCGAGATGAAGCGCGGGTAGCCGGTGTCCTTCTTGTCGCCGGCCTTGCGCAGCACGCTCTTGAAGGCCAGCCAGCCCTGCACCGGGTTTTCGAGCACCGCCGGATACGTGAGCGTAACGGGGTTGGCCATGAACTCGGCCTTGGTAATGTCGAAATCGAAGCTACCCAGCGCGGCCGACACGGGGTTGCCGTTCACTTCCCAGGCAAACGTGCCGCCGTAGCCCACAAAGCGGCTCTGGGCCGGCACCACGGCGCCGCTGGTTTTGGCAATGTACACCGAGTCGGAAGCCGTGGTCAGCAGCAAATCGGCGTTTTCGATGAGGATGACCGCGCCGCGGGTGGGCGGCATGGCGTAGCCGCCGGTGGCGTAGGCCGCGCCGGCGTCGCCCCAGCCCGAATCGGCGGGTTTGGCGCCTTTCTTGGCGGGCGCGTCGTCGGTGGCCCAGGGGTCATCATCGCCCCAGCCGTTGCTTTTCTTGGCGGTTTTACCAGCTGCCGGGGCGGCGGGCGCCGGCGCGGCCGGCGGCGCAAACGAGGGCAGGTCGGTGGCGTTATAGGCGAAGCGGAACTGCCCGCCCACGACGCGCAGCGTGCTGTAGCGCGAGCGGTGCAGAAACTTGGTGTCGAGGAAGCGGGCGGCCGTGCCCAGGAACTTCTCGGCGTCGGCGGGCGACTCTTTTTCCAGCGCTTTGCCCACCGTATTCAGCAGCTGGGTCATCTGGTCGTCGCTCAGGTTCTGCACCAGTGCGCCGGCCGCAACGGCCGTGAAAAAGTCCTCGAAGTGGGGCCGCGCCCGCAGCTTGCGCGCCAGCATGTACTGGCTCAGCGACACAATGTAGCGCTGCTGGGTGGCCGTGAGGCGGTTGCTGGCCCACACCTGCTGCAGGCGCGTGCCGGCCGCAATGGCCGCGGCGTTTTTGGTGGTAGCCATGAGCGCCTGCACATCTACCATAAACTGCTCGGGCTCCGAGCTGAACTTGCCCGCGAACTTGGGCGCCGGCGCCGGAACAGCGGCCGGCACGCCGGGTTTAGCGGCCGGAGCCGGCTTCTGCTGCGCCAGCGCCGGAGCCGTCGTCAGGCCCACGCCTAATAACACGGTCCAGAGCCAGGTAAAAGCACGTTGCTTCATCATGAGTCGCGTCTTCGTCAAATCAACTAGTAGTAGGCCGGGCCACCCGGCAGCCGGGGCGGCACCCCGAAATTGCACTCTGGCCGGCCAACGCGGCGCACCTGCCCCGATGGGCTTTTCGCGCACAAAGTCAGCTAACCGCCTACAATTTCGGTAAAAGCCGGCACTTTCCGCGGGCTTTGGCGGGCGCTCCGGCTACATTCCTACTCTTCCCAACTTTACTTATATTCTGATAGTTGCTGGCTTCCCCCAACAAAAAAGCGGCCCCAACCAGCTGGTTGGGGCCGCAGGCCGGGCGGGCTAGGCCGGCTGCCGGAAAATGGCCGACACCCAGTGGTTCTGCACCAGGTGGCTTTCATACACGAAACCGGCCTGCTCGGCGGCGGCCCGAATCTGGGCCAGGTCTTCCTCGTAGAAACCCGAAAACAGGATGGGGCCGCCGGGCTTGAGGTAGCGGGCGTAGGCCGGCATGTCGTCGAGCAGCACGTTGCGGTTGATGTTGGCCAGGATGATGTCGAACGGTTCCTCGCCTTCGAGGGCGGTAATGTCGCCGAGGCGGGCTTCCACGGTGCCTTCCACGTTGTTTTCGCGGGCGTTGTCGGCGGCGTTTTCGGCCGTCCAGGGCTCCACATCCACGGCCAGCACCGCGGCGGCCCCGAGCTGAGCGGCCATCACGGCCAGAATGCCGGTGCCGCAGCCCATATCGAGCACGCGCTGGCCCTGGTGGTTTACGGCCAGCTGGTTGGTGAGCATGAGGGCCGTGGTGTCGTGGTGGCCGGTGCCGAACGACATGCGCGGCATAATCACGATGTCGTGCGCCAGATCGGGCCGGGCCGCGTGGAAGGGCGCCCGCACCGACACGCGCTCGGCAATAACCAAGGGCTCGAAGTTCTTCTCCCACTCGGCGTTCCAGTTCTGGCGCGTGATGATGCGGTGGTCGTACTCCACTTCGCCCATACCCTGGTAGCGGGCCATGATTTCGGCCACGTCGTCGGGCGAAAACTGGTCTTCGTCGATGTAGGCGCAGAAGCCTTCGTCGTTGTCTTCGAAGGTGTTGTAGCCCACTTCGGCCAGCTCGGCTACCAGAATGTCGGCCAGCTCGCGGGGCGCTTGCACGCGCAGTTCAACGTAATCCATCGGCGGGGTAAGAAAAGTAAAGGAGTGAGACGTCAGAGAAAGCAGTGCCCAAAGGGCGGGCAAAGGTCGGGCAAAAAACGGCGTTTTCCCACGGTTTCCGCAACCCTTCAGCCACTTGCATATAGGTTAATTCAAATATGCTTTTCTTTGAAGCTCCAACTCTTCTTCCCTTGTTTATGAAGCATACTTTCCGCTACCTGCTTTCCGCCGCGCTGCTGGCCCCGCTGCTCAGCGGCTGCGGCAGCAAAGACCAGTCCGCCACCGAAGAGCCCATCGACGTGGCCGCCGAAACGACCACCGAAGTGCCGGCCGCTACCGAAACAGTTGCCGAAACCACCCCGGCCGAAACAGGTACGGCCTCGGCCGCCGCCACGTTCGATTTGAGCAAAGTGCCGGTTTCTACGGCCAACCTGGGCCGGTTTCCGTACGTGAGCGGCCCGAAAGGCTACAAATTCCCGAACCCCAGCGACAGCGCCTACTACGAGTTCGACCGCAGCTACGTGTACGATGGCAAGCAGCTGATTCCGGTGGAAGGCAAAGTGCTGCGCCGCCAGTACCGGGTGATTGACGAAGCCAAGAAGACTTCGGAGCTGATGCAGCAGCGCAACTACGAAACCCTGATCAAAAACCTGGGCGGCGTGCAGGTGTCGTCGGGCGAGCTGCCCAGCGAGGCGGTAGAGAAAGTAGGTCGCGACGCATACAATAAAAACGGTGGTGGTATTAGCTCTGGTGATCAAGTAGATACCTACGTCATCCGGCAGAAGGACAAAGAAGTCTGGATTCAGCTACACCCCGGCGAAACCTACATGAACATCAACGTTACCGAGCGGGCCGCCATGCCCCAGCAGGTCTCCACGATTCCGGCCGACGAGCTAAAAAAAAACTAGACGCCGAGGGCCGGGTGGCGCTCTACGTGAACTTCGACACGGATAAAGCCACCATCCGGCCCGAGTCGGGGCCGACGGTTGCTGAGGTGGTTACGCTGCTGCGCCGCAACCCCGCGCTGCGCCTGGCCGTGCAGGGCCACACCGACAATGTGGGCCCGGCCGCTCATAACCAGCAGCTGTCCGAGGCCCGCGCCCAATCGGTGGTAGCGGCCCTCACCGCCGCCCGCATCAGCCCCAACCGTCTGCAGGCCGCCGGCTTCGGCCAGACCCAGCCGCTGGCCGACAACGCCACCGAAGCCGGCCGCGCCCAGAACCGCCGCGTGGAGTTGGTGAAACAGTAATCCGGCAACTGCGCAAGCCGGCGCCTGGCCAAGCGCAAAAAGCCCCTGACATCCGAGCGGACGTCAGGGGCTTTTTGCTGTTTGGCCAGTCAGCAAAAACCTGCCTACTCGTGCGTCAGGCGCCGCCAGAGCTGCCGGCGGGTGGGGCCGTGGTTGCTCAGAATGCGGCGCACGGGTATCAGGGCCGAGAGCGTGACTACCAGCGCCAGGGCAATGCGCGCCCACCACCAGGGCATGAGGTACAGGGCGGCGGCTACGGCAACGCTGCAGATGCTGACAAGCTTAGAAGAATTGTTGCGCATGGTGCTGAAATCAAGCTTCTTAACAATGCGTTTGGCCTTCCAGAAGCTTCCCCAAATGCCGAGGGCCATAAGGGCGCTGGCCGCCAGCGGCAGCACCCCCAGTTGCGGCCACATAGTCCGGGGAAACAGCACCAGCATTAGTAGTACCGAAAGCAGGCAGTCAGCCAGCACCACGGTTCCGGTCAGCCGCAGATACCGGCTCAGCAACCTGCCTGTAAGGCCCCGCCGCTCCAGCTCATCGGCCGTGGCAGTCCAGAGGTAGCCCAGCAGGTTGTTGTTGACGTAAGTGAAGCTAAGCACGGGCAGCAGCACCAGGTATAGCAGACTCTTGGTAGAGCCGCCGCCGTAGCTGTGGGCCATATAGGCGCACCACCCCATCATGGCTACCTTGAATCCCAAAGCCACCAGCAACGCGGGCCGGGTTTTGCGCAGATACATTTTCCATTCGGGCGAAAGGCGGGCCAGCCAGCGGCCATCGGCAGCAGGCGTATCGGCCTGGTCGGGCATATAGCGGGCACTGAAGTAGGGCGCCACCCAAGCCAGCGCCGCCACCCACAGCAGCAGCGGCCCGGCCACGGCCAGTGCAGCCAGCCCGCCGGTTGGCAGGCCGGTGGCGGAGGCGAATTCTCCGCCCAGCCAGGCCCCAGCCGCGCCCAGGCACAACAGATTCAACCAGAACAGCGGGTGCCGCCAACGCCGCATCGACAGTAGTAACCGCAGGTTGAAACTCAGGGCCGCCGCGCTCAGCCACACCAGCAAACCCAGGCCCAGCGGCCGCCAAAACGCCGGGGCCGCAACCAGCGCCAGCAGCAGAAACAGCAGCAGCAGCCCCCGCCGCACCGATACGATATCGAGCACGGAAGCCGTTGCCGCGTTCAGGCGCGCCGACACCGGCATTGGCTCGGGCAACGGCCGCTGCACGGCCCGGTACGAGGGCAGAAAATCGGCCAGCAGGACGGTCACGAAAAGCATGGTATTGATGCCCGCCAGCAGCATCGGCATGGTGCCGGTTGGTAAGTTGTCGTGGTGCCGCAGCAAATAGCCAAATCCCAGCCCATAAACCGCCGCCAGCAGCCCAAGCAACAGCGTGGCCGCCCGGCCTTCGCCCGCCGGAGGCCAGAACACGGCCCGTAGCTGCCGGCCCAGCAGATAGGGCAAAAAGTGGCCTAACCGGCCGGTTGACTGGTGAGCCATGTGAGGTCGTGGGTGGAGGTGGTAGGGGCCAGCAGTTGGAGCAGGGCGTTGGAGAGGATGGCTTCGCGGCCGGCCATGAACTCGGCCATCGTGCCCCAGAACTTTACTTCGGCCTCGTCGATGATGAGCAGGTGGGTAGCGACCTGCTCGATGTGGGCCAGGTTGTGCGAGGAGATGAACGTGAGGGCCTGGGGCCGGTAGCTGGTGAGCAGCGCCAGCACCCGCTCGGCCGAAAACACGTCGAGGCCGTTGAGCGGCTCGTCCAGGATCAGCAGTTCGGGGCGGTGCAGCAGGCAGGCGGCCACCGCTACCTTCTGCTTCATGCCGGTCGAAAACGCACTGAGCCGCTTGTGGCGCACTTGGTCGAACTCTTCCAGCAAATGCCCCAGCAGGCTCGCAATGCGCGGCGCGGCGTCGGGCAGCTCGTAGATGCGGGCCACAAACTGCAGGTATTCCTCGGCCGTGAGTTCCTCGACCAGGTGGCCTTGGTTGATGAGGGCCCCAATGCGCCGCTTGGTAGCCACCGGAAACGTTTCGCCCAGCACCTGGCCGTCCAGCACAATGTCGCCCGAAGTGGGCAGCAGCACGTTTACCAGCAGATTGAACAGGGTGCTTTTGCCGGCTCCGTTGCGGCCCACCACGCCCACGCAGTAGCCCGTTTCGGCCCGCAGGCTCAGGTCGCGCAGAATGGTCTTGGGCCCGAATGATTTCGTCAGATTCCGTAATTCTACTACCATTGATTACCAGTTGAGCATATAAGGCTGACTGGCCACCGTCAGGGCCAGCGCCGGGGCAAGTTATAGCAGCGGCGGAGAAAACGACCGCCCGGCGAATCAGCAAACGCGCGCACGCAAAAGCCCCCGGCGTCAGCGTAGACACCGGGGGCTTTTGCGTGCGCGCGTTTCTGCCTGGTACCAGCAACTCACCGCTGCCGGCAGCCGGCGTAGTTGCGCACTTTGGTGTACTGAAACGAGAAATCGGCCAGGTTGCGGTTGTCGGTTACGAACAGGGCGTAATCGGCAAAGTCGCGGGTTTCGATGGGGTACCACAGGCCGGCGCGGTCGGCGAACAGCTTGTTGGTTTCGGGGTACACCAGCAAATCGGCAAAGGCCTCCTCGGGCTCCAGGTACACCGTAGCGAAGCAGTAGCTGCGGCGACTGGGGTCGCGCTCCAGATACACCGAGCCGTAGATGCGGCAGGGGTCGATGGAGCCCACCACAACCGCCGGATTCGCCAGCGGCACCCGCGGCGGCGCACCAAACGGATTCAGCGCCAAGAACCCGGAAAGGAGAAAGGGGAGGAGCATCTTTATCTAGAAGTGAGTACAGAGAGGTGAGAATTGAGACGGATGAAGCAAAAATGCGGCCGACTGCCGGAGCGGCTTATTCCATCTCACTTCTCACCTCTACTATCTCACTTCCAAACCTAAAACGACTTGATGATGTCGGTGAAGTCGCGCGACTTGAGGGCCGCGCCGCCGATGAGGCCGCCATCCACATCGGGCTGGCTGAACAGCTCGCGGGCGTTCTGGGCGTTGCAGGAGCCGCCGTAGAGGATGCTCGTGTTGAGGGCCGCCTTGGCGTCGTAGGCGCGGGCAATCTGCTCGCGGATGAAGGCGTGCACCTCCTGGGCCTGCTGGCTGGTGGCGGTTTTACCGGTGCCGATGGCCCAGATGGGCTCGTAGGCCACGGTTACCTGGTCAAACTCTTCGTTGGAGAGGTGGAACAGGCCGTCTTTCAACTGCTTTTCGAGGTGCTTGAAGGTGTCGCCCTGCTCGCGGGTTTCCAGCGTTTCGCCCACGCAGAAGATGGGTTTGAGGCCGGCGGCCAGGGCAGCCTTCAGCTTCTGGCTCAGCAGCTCATCATCCTCGCGGAAATACTGCCGCCGCTCCGAGTGGCCCAGTATCACGTACTCGCACCCCACCGACTGCAGCATAGCAGCCGACACCTCGCCGGTAAACGCGCCGCTGGCTTTCTGGTGGCAGTTCTGCGCGCCCAGATGGAACTGGCCGCCCTGGAGCAGCTTGCCCACGGGCAGCAGAAACGGAAACGGCGGGCACACGACTACCTCGACGGCCGGGGAGCCGGTGGTTTCATCCTGCACCATGTGCACGATTTCGGAAATCAGGGCCTGGGCCTCGGGCAACGTGGTGTTCATCTTCCAGTTGCCGGCTACCATATTCTTACGCATAGCGAAATGGGTTGGGGTGGGGGTTAGGTGCGCAAGTTACGCCGTTCTATCGGGCACCCCGTGCCGCCCACACCAGCCCCAACGCCCCAACGGCCACCACGGCGGCAGCCAGCAGCGCAGCGCCGGCCAGAAACTGCGTGTCGGGCGCACCGTTGCGGGCCACCCAGATGCCCACCAGACCCCAGGTAACGGCGGTTGGGTAAGCAAGCTCCCGGAACCGGCCGGTTATGTTCAGGGCCAGACCGGCCACAATACCCATCAGGATAATGCCCCACTCCACGCCCTTAGCTGGCCCCGGCTGCCAAAGCTGCCCCAGCGCCACCGAGGTATTGACCACCAGCGCCACCGAAATCCAGCCCAGGTACAGCCCGAACGGCAGGTTCACCCACCACGGCACCGTGGCCGGCTCCAATCGGGCCTGCCGCCGCAACCGCCCGTAGGCCAGGGCCAGCGCTGCCAGAATGCCCACCATCACCACCGCACTCAACGGTAGCAGCTCATAGGCGAAAACCACCAGCCACCCGCCCGTCAGCACGTTGGCCAGCACCAGCGGCCGGGCCAGCAAATCGGGCAGCGGGTTGCGGCGCTGGGCCGGCAGCAGCTGCCACACCGAATACGCCAGCAAACTCAGAAAAATCAAGCCCCAGATGCTAAAGGCGTAGCCGGCCGGCGTAACCGGCGTGGGGTACTTGCCCGACACCTGGCCGTTAGTCTGCCCGTTGAACGGGTAGGCCTGCGAGACGTAATTGAGCGCAATGTTGCCCACCGTAGCGGCAGTGGCGGCCCAGCGCCAGCCGCGGCCGGTCGGGGCTGGGGTATCGGAAGTAGCGGGAGTAGAAGCAGCGGTATTCATGCAGCGAAGAACCGCAAAACCGGCCGAACTTCCCCAAAACTACCTTACACACGCCAAGGCGGATTCTTCCGGTTGTCGCCGCCATAGAACAGGACGAGCTGATTACCGGCTGGGTCCCGCAACCGGGCTTCGCGCCAAAGCCAGCTTTGGTCGATAGGTAACTGCTCGAAACTGATGCCGCGCTGCTGCAACTCCGTTACCCACTCATCCAGCTGTTCCTCCTCAAAGTAAACCGTTACGCCCGGCCCCTCAGGCAGCTTCGGCACCGCATGAATCGAGAACGTAGCGTCGCCATCAGGGCACTCCAGCCGGGCATAGCGAGGGCAGGCATCCACAAGTAACCGTAAGCCCAACTGCTGGTAAAACGCTACTGATTTGGCCACGTCCAGCGCAGGCACGGTTACTTGGCTGAGAATCACAGATGTTGCAGATGAAAAGGATAGCGCAGATTCGTCCTGGATTTATGCCCAGAGGTTGATTTAACTCGATTTCCGTGCTTCAGAGACAGAGAATCAACGCACACATCTGCGTTATCCCCTCATCTGCAACATCTGTGATTAAAGCTTCTCGGCCAGGAACCGCGCCGTGGAGTTGGTGTCCTTGAGCTTGACAAACTGCTCGGGTGTGCCCTCGAACAGCAGGTGGCCGCCGTTCAGGCCGCCCTCGGGGCCGAGGTCGATGAGCCAGTCGGCGCACTTGATGATGTCCATGTTGTGCTCGATGATGAGCACTGAGTTGCCCTGCTCGACCAGCGCGTTGAGGGCCAGCATGAGCTTGTTGATATCGTGGAAGTGTAGGCCGGTGCTGGGCTCGTCGAAGATGAACAGGATTTTATCGTTCTGCAGCGTGTTGCCCTTGGTCAGGAATGAGGCCAGCTTCACGCGCTGGGCCTCGCCGCCGCTCAGCGTATTGGCCGACTGTCCCAGCCGGATATACCCCAGGCCCACGTCGTCCAGCGGCTTGAGGCGCTCAATGATTTTGGGCTGGTCCTTGAAGAAGTCCAGGCTGTCTTCGATGGTCAGCTCCAGCACGTCGTTGATGCTCAGGCCCTGGTACTGCACATCCAGCACGTCCTGCTTGAACTTGCGGCCCTCGCAGGCCTCGCAGGTCAGGAAGATGTCGGCCATAAACTGCATTTCGATTTTCACCTGGCCCTCGCCCTGGCACACCTCGCAGCGCCCCCCTTCTACATTGAAGCTGAAGTGCGAAGGCTTGAACCCGCGGGCCTTGGCCAGCGGCTGGTCGGCGAACAGGCTGCGGATGGCGTCGTAGGCCTTCACGTAGGTAACCGGGTTCGAGCGGCTGCTCTTGCCAATCGGGTTCTGGTCGACGAACTCGACGTGCGTTACCTGCCCGGCGGCCCCGGTGAGGCGGTCGAACTTGCCGGTGCTTTCGCCCGCGCCGCCGCCAAGCTGCTTGAGCAGCGCCGGGGCCAGTATGCGTTTGACGAGCGTGCTTTTGCCCGAACCCGACACGCCCGTGACCACCGTCATCACGTTGAGCGGAAACTTCACGCTCACGTTCTTCAGGTTGTTCTCGCGGGCCCCCGTCAGCTCCAGGGCGTTGCGCCAGGGGCGGCGGTGCTTGGGCACGGGCACTTCGCGGCGGCCACTCAGGTACTGCCCGGTGTAGGTGTCGGAGGCCAGCACTTCGGCGTAGGTGCCCTGGAACTGCAGGATGCCGCCGCCGCTGCCGGCCTCGGGGCCGATGTCGATAATCTGGTCGGCCTGCTCCATCATCTTGTCCTCGTGCTCCACCACAATCACGGTGTTGCCCAGCTGCTGCAACGAGCGCAGCACGCCAATCAGCTGCTCGGCATCCTTGGGGTGCAGGCCAATCGAGGGCTCATCGAGAATATACATCGAGCCCACCAGCGCCGAACCCAGCGAAGTGGCCAGCGAAATGCGCTGGCTCTCGCCGCCACTCAGCGTGCTGCTGAGGCGGTTAAGCGTGAGGTAGCCCAGGCCCACCCGGTCGAGGTAGCCCAGCCGGTTCGTGATTTCCGTCACCAGCCGCTCGGCCACCTTGGCCTCGTGCTCGGGCAGGTTCAGGCCCTCGAAGAAGGTCAGCGCCTCGCTCACCGGCAGCAGCACCAAATCGGTGATGCTCCGGCCCTCGATTTTGACGTACTGGGCATCCTTGCGCAGGCGGCTGCCACGGCAGTCGGGGCAGGTGGTGCGGCCCCGGTAGCGGCTTTGCAGCACCCGGTACTGGATTTTATGGGTCTGGGTGCTCACCCACTTAAAGTAGTCGTCCAGCCCGTCGAAGTACTTGTTGCCCGTCCAGAGCACGGCGCGCTCAGCCTCGCTCAGCTCGTTGTAAGGCCGATGAATCGGGAAATCGAAGCGGATGCCGTTCTTGATGAGCGGCTTGAGCCACTCGCTCTGCTTGTCGGTGCGCCAGGGTGCAATGGCTCCCTCGTACACCGTCAGGCTCTTGTCGGGAATCACCAAATCCTCGTCAATCCCCAGCACCGACCCAAACCCCTCGCAGGTCTGGCAGGCGCCGTAGGGGTTGTTGAAGGAGAAGAAGTTCACGCTCGGCTCCTCAAACGCCAGCCCATCCAGCTCGAATTTATCCGAGAAAGTCTTTTCAATGAGTTGCGGCTGCTCGCCTTCAGTGGCCGCCGGCAGTTGGCAGTTAGCAATCAGGCTGCCGTGACCCTCGAAAAAAGCCGTTTGCACCGAATCGGCCAGACGGAAAGCCAGGTCCTCATTGCCGGGGATAATAACGGCGCGGTCAATCATGATGAATATCTCTCCCTGAAGCTCGGGCTGGCCTTCGGCGAGCAGGTCTTCGATGAAGGCCGTGTCGCCGTTTACTACCACCCGGCTGTAGCCTTTCTGGAGCAGCAAATCCAGCTCCTTGCGCATGGGGCGTCCATCATCAGATGGCAACAGCGGAGCCAGCAGCATTACCCGCGTATCGGCGGGCAGGCGCATGAGGTCGTCCACCACGTCGGCCACGTTGTCCTTCTTCACCAGCTCGCCGCTGACGGGCGAGTAGGTGCGGCCCACCCGCGCAAACAGCAGCTTAAGGTAATCGTAGATTTCGGTGCTGGTGCCGACGGTAGAGCGGTTGTTCTTGATGCTCACCTTCTGCTCGATGGCAATGGCCGGCGAAATGCCCCGGATGTAGTCCACGTCGGGCTTATCCATGCGGCCCAGAAACTGCCGGGCGTAGGAGCTCAGGCTCTCCACGTACATGCGCTGCCCCTCGGCGTACAGTGTATCGAAGGCTAGGCTGCTCTTGCCCGAGCCCGACAAGCCCGTGACGACGATGAACTGGTTGCGCGGCAGGGCCACGCTCAGGTTTTTAAGGTTATGAACCCGCGCGTTCTTAATCAGGATGAACTCGCGCGGGTCGAGCTGGTCAATCGGGTCGGCCGCGGGGGCGGCGAGTTGCAGTGCGGAATTGTCGGCCATAGGAGCAGTAACAACGAGCCGCCCGGATTTGGTTTCGGCGGGGCGCGGTTTGGGGTGGGGACGAAGGTACGGCGGGGGCGGATGAGCCGATAGATTGCGGATTAAAGATATATTGACGAAGTTGCTTCCGATTGGAAGAAATGGTAGCTGTAAGCCTGAGATAAACCACTTGAATTAATGAAGGAATTACTAGAAGAGTATATAGATAATCCAGAGGCACAGGATGTAATTAATCTAATTAATTATACCGACCAATCGATTTTTTTGACTGGAAAAGCTGGTACAGGTAAATCAACGCTTTTGAAAAAAATTATAAAATGTACCAAAAAGAATTATATTATTCTTGCACCAACTGGAATTGCCGCACTAAATGTTGGGGGACAAACTATACATTCGTTTTTTCAGTTGGAACCGCGCCCTTATCTGCCCTTTGATAAAGACATATCAATATTGCCAAAGAAAGCGGAGCTATTAGAAAAGCTTGATTTAATTATTATTGATGAGATATCAATGGTAAGATGCGATTTGATGAATGCTATAGATTTGGCTTTAAGAAGAAATTTGAGAATAAATATTCCCTTCGCAGGAAAACAATTACTACTAATAGGAGATTTATTCCAATTACCCCCGGTTCTTGATAACAGAAAGGTTGAAGAGGTAAACATTATAAACTCAAATTATAGAACGCCATATTTCTTCAGTGCTAAAGCACTGGAAAATGAAATAAAATATCATATTATAGAATTACAAAAAGTCTATAGGCAAAAAGATGAAGTGTTTGTAAAGTTGTTAAATGTAATAAGAGAAAATTATGTTAGATATGAGGATTTGACCTTTTTAAATCAAAGGTATAATCCGAACTATATATCAGAAAGTAAAAGGCTTGAAATAATACTGGCCACGACTAACGATATTGTAAGACAAACAAATCAAAAGGAACTTCAAAAGCTACCTAGTGAACAGTATCAATTTCAGGCATTGTCAACAGGAACATTCCTGAAAGAACAGAATCCAGATAAGCTGCCAGCCGAAAGGTTTCTGCAATTGTGCGAAGGCTCGCAGATAATGTTTATTAAAAATGATAAGGAAAAAAGGTGGGTTAACGGCAGTTTAGGAAAGATAGTGTCAATAAGTCAAAATTCAATAAAAGCAAAAATTGATACAGATAACCAGATATATGATATTCAAAAAGAAATATGGGAGAATTATGATTATGTATGGAATATAGAGGAAGAAAAAATAGAAAAGAGTATAATTGGAACTTTCACGCAATTCCCAATAAAACTTGCCTGGGCTGTTACAATACATAAAAGTCAAGGTCAGACTTTTGATAAAGTTGTAATTGATATGGGTAACGGTGCATTTGCAACCGGGCAAACATATGTTGCACTGAGTAGATGTCGTTCTTTCGAAGGAATTACGTTGAAAACTAAAATCAATAGTAGAGACATCAAAGTTGATGAAAGAATAAAAGAATACTTCAACTCAAAAAACCCTGAAGTGATGAATAGAGAAAAATTTGAAGATATAGTAAAGGGTATGAGGACTTCTTTGAATACTCTTGAGCCTTTAAATATTGAGTTGAGTAGCCAGTTAAAGCAACTCAATAATGAGATATTAATTCTCAGGCAAAGCATCAAGTCAAAAGAAAGTACTATTATGTCTTTCTATAAAGAAAATGAAGATTTAAAGTTACAAGTATTAGAGATAACGAGTAAAATCAAAAAACAAAAAATGATGATATTAGCATTGCTCTTAACTCTTGCCATATCTTTATATAAAGTTTTTGCCTAAGTAAGGGACATAAATAATGTAGCAGGTTGATGGCGTTATTTTTTTATTAAAAAATAACGCCATATAAATGATTGATGTATGTGACTGAATATGAATCTATTGTCTGAACCCCTACAAACCCGTAACATTGTGCTGTTGCACTATTACGCCCGCTGCTCATGCCTGAACCAGACAAATCGCTCGGCCACAAAATCCTCGGCTTCTTCATCAAGGATGCGCCCGCGCCGGCCGGGGCGCCTGCGGCCGGCGCCGCGGCCCCGGCTACCGCGGCGGGCAGTTCACCCGCGCCTGTTTACCAGCAGCCCGGCTCGGTTGATTTGCGGTTTTCGGAGCACCTGGCCGATGTGCTGGTGAAGCACAACCTGCCGGGGCCCGACTACTTCGAGTTCCGCGACGCGCTGCGGGGCCTGAGCAGCCTGGATTTGAGTGAGCACAAGCAGTTTCAGGCGGCCTGGGCCAGCTTCAAAGCCCTGGGCGGCTCGGCCGATGTGAACCAGCTCGTGAGCACGGCCAACCAGTACCTGAACGTGCTCAACGACGACCGCGCCGGGTTCACCAAGAGCGTGGATGCCACCATTGCCGAGCGCGTGGGCGGCCTGCAGCAGGAGCAGCAGCAGCGCCAGGCCGACAACGAGGCCCTGACCAAGCAGCTGGCCGAAATCCAGCAGAAAATAGAAGCCAACACTGCCCGCCTCGCCTCCATCAGCGGCGAGATAGACCTGCAAACCGACAAGCTCAGCCAAAGCCGCCGCAACTACGAAGCCACCCACGAGCACTTCACCCGGCAAATCCAGGACGACATTGCCCGTATAAGGCAGCATCTGACGTAGAACCGCTGTAGAGACGCATAATTGCGTCTCGTCGTTGAACGGCTAGCAGCACAACAACCAATGTCAGCAACGACGAGACGCAAAATAGTGCGTCTCTACATCGTTCAACACCTCACCCCCAACACTCTCCCGCTATGGCAACTCCCGACTTCTCGCAACTAGGTGGCGGTACCGACGTGGAAAAACGCTCGTTCTGGTCGCGGCCCGAAGGTATTTTTGGCCTCGTGGTGCTGGCGGGCCTGCTGGGCGCGGGCCTGATTTACTTCAACCAGATTGTGCTGTTTCTGATTGAAGTAGCCTCCAACACCCTGCATCTGGCGCTGCTGCTGGCAGCGCTGGGCGTGGTGGTGTTCCTGCTTACCAGCCGCGACGTGCGCACGGCCGTGTTCTTTTTGTTCAAGACGCTGATGCGCAAAATCGTGGGGCTGGTCGTGCAGCTCAACCCCATTGCCATCCTCAAAATCTACGTGGATGATTTGCGGCAGAAGCGCCGGAAGATGCAGGGCCAGATTGATACGCTGGCCGGGCAGCTGGTGAAACTGAACAAGAAAATCAACGAGAACAACGCCGAAATCAAGCAGAAATTTGCCGAGGCCAACAAGGCCGGTACCATGCTGGAGCGGCCCGGCATGAAGGAAACCGCCTCGCTGGCCACCATCGAGGGGGCGGGCCTCCAGGAGATGAACAACAAGCTGCTGCCGCTGCAGCGCAACATTCAGCAGGTGCTGGCCTTCATGGAAAAGGTCAACCAGAGCGCCGACTACATCATCAAGGAAACCGAAATCAAGGTGCGCCTCAAGGAAGTGGAGTACAAGCTGGTGAAGGAAAGCTCCAACGCGCTGCGCACGGCCGTCAGCATCTTCAAGGGCGACCCCGACAAGAAGTTCTACTTCGACGAGTCGATGGAGTACATCCAGGACGACATGAGCCAGAAGCTGGGCGAGATGAAGCGCGCCATGGACCTGTCGATGGACTTTATCAACTCGGTGGACGTGCAGAACGGCATCCTCTCCGACAAAGGCGAGGCCCTGCTGAAGGCCTACAACCAGGGCGAGTTCAAGTTTGTAACCCCCGACGCCGCCCCGGCCGCCCCCGTCTTCATTGCCCAGCCCGGCACCCCGCCCCCCGCCAAAGACGCCGGCTACCGCAACCTACTGGAATAACGAACGATGTAAAGACGCGACCCATCGCGTCTCGGCGTTGCTGACGTTGGTCGTTCTGGCATTGGCCGTTCAACGCCGAGACGCGATGGGTCGCGTCTCTACACCCCCTGCTCAACTCTCCATCCCTAACCTCCCTCTCCTATGCAACGACTCACGCTGGCCGGCCGGCTCATCATCACACTAGCCATTCTGGCCGCCGCCTACTTCGGCTTCCGCTACTTCATGGGCGACAAGCTGCTGCCCGCTACCACCACCACTACCAGCCCCTCCATGCCCGGCGAACCCGGCCTGGCCGATGCCGGGCAGGCGCCCAACGGCCCGGCCACCACGGGCACTACGACGCCGACTGCCTTCACCTACACGCCGCCCGCGCCCGTCAATGGCAAGCTCAAAGGCGTGGTGGAGCTGGGGGCCAGCGGCTTCAACTCGTTTATTGTGCGCATCGATGGCAACAAGAACTGGAAGCTGGAGAAGTCGGAGTTTGGGGCCAGCCTGGCCATCGAGAACATGGCTTCGGATGCCGATATCCGGGCGGGCCTGAAAAACTACATTGCCAAGATGCTCGACTTCGGCGTGGCCGGGCGCGACATTCAGTTCGTGGTCAGCTCGGGCGCCCAGAAGGCCAGCGGCACCCAGAAGATTATCAACGCCCTCAAATCGTTGGGCTACGTGGTGAACACCGTAACGCCCGAGCAGGAAGGCGTGCTGGCTTTGCGCTCGGTGCTGCCCCCCGCCTACGCCGATAAAGCCTTCGTGGTGGACATCGGTTCGGGCAACACCAAAATCTCGTGGCTGGAAAACGGCGCGCCCAAATCGGTGGAAACCTACGGCGCCAAGTACTTCCAGAACGGCACCGACGACGCCACCGTGGCGGCCGACGTGAAAACCAAAATGGCCCAGGTGCCGGCCGGCCTGCGCAATACCTGCTTCATCGTGGGGGGCGTGCCCTTCGAGATGGCCAAGGAAGTGCGCCAGGACAAGGAGCGCTACACCACCCTCAAAGCCCCCACGGCCTACCAGTTCGACAACGCCAAGTCCAAGGCCGGCCAGAACATCTACCAGGCCGTGCAGGAGGCGTCAGGATGCCAGCAGTTCGTCTTCGACTGGGACGCCAACTTCACCATCGGCTTCCTGCTCAACAAGCCCCAGAGCTAAACCCTGGTCGTTTGCCAGCGCTTCCTACGCCCGTACCCGCCTCGCTGTCGGTACGGGCGTTTTGGTAAGCCGCCGAAGCTCCGGCCGCTTGCCGCCACTACGGCCCGGCGCCCCAGTAGCGGCAAGCAGTCTACCGTTGGTACGGTTGCCGCTACTATCTTGCGTACAGAGGCCGGGTTTACGCTATAGGCAGTCGCGGCAATCGGAATGTTGATGGCAATATTAACCGAACAGACCTTAAAAATAGAAAAAATGGAATTACCGAAATTTAAATACAGTCCTAACGCATTCGAACTTGACATTTTCGAAAATGTAGAAGGAACCTGTTCTGTCTGCAATGAAAAAAGACATATCAAATATACAAGTTCATTTTATAGCGTTGACGAACCCGAATATATTTGTCCTTGGTGCATCGCAGACGGAAAAGCATCGGAAAAATACGAGGGAGAGTTCAATGATTATGAAGGAATAGAAAATTCAGAGAATATTGAAAAAGAACTTTTATTACAAGCAAGTGAAAGAACGCCAAGTTATACAAGTTGGCAACAAGAAGTTTGGCTAACACATTGTAACGAACCTTGTGCTTTTGTTGGGTATGCTGACACAAATACGATAGAGCCTCTAATGGAAGAATTAAATGACGATATTGAAAATAATGGCTATGACCCTGATTTTATAAAAAGTAGTTTAACAAAAGACGGAAGTTTAGTTGGCTATTTGTTTCAATGTGTAAACTGTTACCAACACCGACTTCACGTTGATTGTGACTAAATGAATAAAAATACTGCCACCAACAAGGGTTTTGCAATAGTGGGGCGAAACTGCAAAGTTCAACGGTATTTCTTCGATTGAACTTTTGTGCAAAATTGAAGATTTGCGCTTCGATTGCCCCACCATCGCAAAGCCCCGAAACGTTAGCTCCCTACGCCGCGCCCGCCCCGCCCAAAACGCCTGCTGCCCCGCCCCAAGCCCCGGCACGGGCGGCTGAAGCAGCGGAAATAGCTTGAGAATCTTCTTCGGTTGCTTGAGAATCCTCTTCGGTTGCCTGCGAAAGAGCTTCGGGTGCTTGCGCAAGGGCTTCGGTTGCCTGCGCGGGGCCTTTGGTTGCTTGCGCACCTTCTTGGGTTGCCTGCGCGGGGTGTTTGGTCTCTTGCGGAGCGGCTTTGGTTGCCTGCGTGGGGGCTGGGGGCCGGGCGGGCGGCCCATAGGTGCCCGCAGGCAGGCGTAGGGGCAGCTTGGAAAATATTCTGGTTGAGCTTGTTGCGGAAACGGTTGAGGTGTAGTAGCTTATCGGCTGGTCGGGGCCGGGTTGGCGTCGGCGCGCTTCGTTTCCACCCTAACCGTTGAGTGCTCATGCTTGCCAAAGACCCCATTGCCGAGTACCCTTTTTCCCAGGCTGCGCTCTGGCAGCGCTGCCTCGACCTGCAACCCGCCCTCGACCGCGACGCGGCCCTGCTGGCCCCGCGCGGCGTAACGCCCGCGCGCATCGCCCAATTCAAGGCCGACACCGCCGAGTTTGGCGACATGGACCCCGACACGGTGATGCAGCAGCAGGGCGTAACCGTAACCGAGGACAAAGACGCCGTGCGCATTGCGCTGGAAACGGCCATGCAGCAGGTGCTGGGCATTATTGCCAGCCAGGACGACCCGCGCTCGGCCCGCTACAAGCGGTTTGGGGCCAGCAGCATCACGGCCATGTCGGATGCCAAGCTGCACCTGGGGGCCACTATGCTCACCAAGCAGGGCCGGCGCTACCTGCCCGAGTACGCGGGCGTGGGCCTCACCGAGGCCATGTTGGCCGCTATCGACGCCCAGAACGCGGCCTTTGTGGAGTTTCTGGCCGACCGCCGCGAGGCCGAGAGTACCCGCGCCGGGGCCACGCAGGCCCGCATCCGGTTTGCCAACGGGCTGTACCGGCAGCTGGTGCAGCTATGCGCCGCCGGCGAAGCCTACTGGCGCCTGACGGATGCCGCCAAAGCCGCCGAGTACGTGGTGAACCCCGGCGTAGCGGCCGACGCGGCGTAGGGTTCGGGAGTAGGAAGGCTTCGGCCCGGTCGGCAGCCCGCCGGCCGGGCCGTTGTGCGTAAGCCGGGGCGGGTGCGGCGGGGGGGCCGGGCCGGTGCGGGTAGTCGGCAGGCGGCCCGGGACGGGCGTGGCGGGGGGGCAGGTGGTTCGTGGGGTTTTTTTGGGCGTCGGCAGCGCGCTGGGGCGCTTTGGCCGGGGGTGGGACAACTTGGGCTGGCGGTTTTGCGTCAAATTTAATAATTTCATTCTCTGTCTTCCTCCAGAGTAAAGAAAACCATTATCAAATTTGACTATATGAAGAAGCTGCTACTGTTTTTTCTGCTGTTAAGCTTGGTGAGCAGCCCGCTTTGGGCTGCCGAACCGCCCAAACTAAATGGCCAGTGGGCCGGCCCGCTGAAGGTGCCCGGCGGCGAGCTGAAACTCATCCTCACCATCGTGCCGCTGGCGGGCGGCAGCTACTACGCGGCCCTCGACGCGCCCCAGCAGCGCATCAGCCGCATGCCGGCCACGGCCACCGTGAAGGGCCTCGATATTACGGTGAGCATCGAGCAGGCGGGTAGCCGCTTCGTGGGCAAAATCGGGAAGAACGGCGCCACCCTGCAGGGCACCTGGAGCCAGCCGGGCCTGAAAGCGCCCCTCACCCTGACCCGCCTCGAAGCGCCCAAGCCCGCCGTGGTGGCCGGCAAGGCCCGCCTCACGCCGCCCTACCGCGAAGAGGAGGTCAGCTTCTATAACAAGGAAGCCCAGCTGCGGCTGGCCGGTACCCTGACCACGCCCGCCGGGCCCGGCCCGTTTCCGGCCGTGGTGCTGCTCTCCGACTCGGGCCCCCACGACCGCGACGTGACCGAGCAGGACTACCGCCTGTTCGGCTCGCTGGCCGACAACCTTACCCGCCGCGGCATTGCCGTGCTCCGCTTTGATGACCGGGGCGTTGGCAAGTCGCAGGGCAGCCACTTCAACACCACCACCGCCGACGTGGTAACCGATGCGCAGGCGGCGCTGCGCTACCTGCGCACCCGCCCGCTGCTCGACCCGCGCTACCTGGGCCTGCTGGGCCACGGCGAAGGGGCCAACGTGGCGCTGCTGGCGGCGGCCGAGCCCGCTCCGGCGGCCCCGGCCTTCGTGGTGGCGCTGGCGGCCTACGGCGTGCCGGGCCGCGACATTATTCAGCGGCAGCAGCTGGAAATTATGCGCCTGATTGGCTCGACGCCGGCCCAGGTGAAGGCCGCGCTGGCTTTGAATAAGGAAATGATTGGCATTATCCGGCAGACGCCCAACGACAACCAGGCCCGCGGCAAGGTGGCGGCCCTGCTGCGCTACCACAACACCGACCTCGACCCCCACATGGCCCGCGCCCGCGCCGTGCAGCTTACCTCGCCCTGGTCGCGCTACTTCCTCGACTTCGACCCGCTGCGCGCCCTGCCCGCCGTGAAGTGCCCCGTGCTGCTGCTCGGCGGCACCGACGATTTGCAGGTGGGCACGAGCCAGAACCTGCCCCCCCTGAAAAAGGGCCTCAAAAACAGCCCCGTTACGGCCCTGCGCCTGGCGGGCGTCAACCACTGGTTTCAGCCCGAGCGCAAGGCCTGGCCGGTGGTCAATGGCGAGCCGCAGCCCGTGTTCTCGCCCCGCGCCTTGGACGAAATCCGGGAGTGGGTGTTCCGCAAAACCGAGCACCCCCAGCCCGTCGTCACCGGCCCCGGCCAGGCACCCAAAAAGCAGCTGGTAAAAAGCGGCGGCAGCGGGGGGAAGGTGAGCCGGTGAAGGAGTGATTGGGGGATTTGGTGAGGAGGTAAGAGGAACTGTCATCCTGAGCTTGCGAAGGGCCTATATAGAGGCTAACATCAAAAGGCATTACCTTCTGTATAGGTCCTTCGCTGCGCTCAGGATGACAGGCGGGTTGCCCCCTCACCCAATCACTCCTTCACCGGCGTCAAATCCAGCTGGCGGAGCTTGTTGGCTTTGAGCGCCGTCAGGCCCACGACCACGATGGTCATGGTGCCGCCGAACACTACCGAGGCCACCGTGCCCATCAGCTTGGCCACCGCCCCCGATTCAAAGGAGCCGATTTCGTTGGAGGAACCGATGAAGATGTTGTTCACGGCCGACACGCGGCCCTTGATGTGCTCGGGCGTGAAGGTGTGCAGCAGCGTGGAGCGCACAATGACGGACACTGAATCGAAGACGCCGGTGAGAAAGAGCAGCCCCAGCGAAAGCCAGATATTAGTAGACAGCGCGAAGCCGATGGTGGCCACCCCGAAGCCGGCTACGGCCCACAGCAGCTTGCGCCCGGCATGCCGATACAGCGGGAAGTAGGTGAGCAGCGTGGCCGTGAGCACCGAACCCACGGCCGGGGCGGCCTCCAGATGGCCCAGGCCGGCGGCGCCCACTTTCAGAATATCGACCGCGAAAATGGGCAGCAGCGCCACGGCCCCGCCAAAGAGCACGGCAAACAAATCGAGCGAAATAGCGGCCAGAATCAGCTGGTTGCCCCAGATAAAGCGGATGCCGCTGAGCACGCTGGTCTTGAGGTCTTCTTTGGCGCCCACCGGCGCGGGCAGCGGCCGCGGGGCAATGCTGGCAAACAGCCCCAGTGCCACCACCAGCAGCCCGGTGGCCGTGAGGTAGGCGTTGGCAATGCCCAGGTGAGCAATCAGGTAGCCCCCAATGGCGGGGCCCAGCACCGAGGCGGCCTGCCAGGTGGTGCTGTTCCAGGTGATGGCGTTGGCCAGATGCTCGCGGTCGGGCAGCAGCTGGGGCATAAACGAGAACGTGGCCGGCCCCATAAACCCGCGGGCAATGCCGCTCACGAAAATCACGCCGTAGAGCGGCAGCGTGTAGAAGGCGTCGCGGGCCAGCAGCTGCAAACCGGCCGGCGAGGCCAGCAGCCACAGGGCCGTAGCGCACAGCAGCAGCCCGCCCACGGTGGCTACAATGATGTTTTTGCGGTTCACCGAGTCGGCCACGTGCCCGGCGTACAACGACACGCCGATGCTGGGCACGGCCTCGGCCAGGCCAATCAAACCCAGGGCCAGCGGGTCGTTGGTGAGCTTGAAAATCTGCCAGCCAATCACCAGGCCCATGATGCGGGTGGCCAGCGTGAGGCTGATGCGGGCCAGCAGGTAGCGGCGGAAATCGGGCAGCCGCAGCGCGGCGTAGGGGTCGTGCCGGGCGGCGCCGGCGGCAGGGGTGGGCATAGGGCAAACGGCCGCAGAACAGGCGGCGCGCAAAGGTACGCGCCGCGCCGGGTTGCAGGAAAGCCGAAACGGACGGCGGGGAGGCCGAACCAAGTGCGGCGTCGCCCCGGCCGGTGGGGCGCAACCCGAAATATACCCGGCGCCGTATCTTCCGGCGGCCCGGCTTCGTTGAGGGGGGAATTAACGTTTTTTCTATGCTGAAATCTGCTATTCTTTCGCCCCTGCTGCTGGCGGCCGGTCTGCTGCTCGCTCCCGGCCTTGTGGCCCCGGTGCAGGCCCAAACCGCGCCCGAGGCGTACCCGGCCGCGGCCCAGCTCAAAGACGGCGCCTTTCGCCGCGGGGGCCAAACCTACCAGCTGCTCGGCGGCCAGCAAACCCGCCTCAGCGAAACCCTGCGCCTCGGCAACGGCACGGAGCTGCGCCCCGACGGCCGCCTGGTGCGCAACGGCGTAACGCGCCAGATTCTGCAGAACGGGCAGGCCGTGACGATGGAGGGCAACGTGGTGCTGCTGCGCGACGACATGCTCACGCCCGCCGCCATTGCCCGCGCCGACAAGGCCGCCACCGGCGGCAGCACTACCACCATCAGCGTTCCGGCTGCCGCCAACCTGGCCGCGCTGGTACCACAGCTGGAGCGCACCGCCAGCCGCTTCGCGCAGCTGCAGCAGCTCACGGCGCTGCTGGAGCAGCGCGCCGCCGCCCTGGCCGCCGGCACCACCCCAAGCGCCGGGCTGGCCAGGGAAATCCAGGACCTGAGCACCCAGCTGAGTCGCTGAGGCCGCGGCCGGAAGTATGCTTTACCCGGCTTGCGGGCCTCGCTTCGTGCTGGAGTGAGGTCCGCAAGCGGCGTTTGTGCCCGGCCCGCGGCCAGAGTATGTTGGCTGGAAGTGGCCCGGCTGTTGCCGGCCTGGCGTTGGAATATGGGGGGCGGGCGATACGGTATTATCGGTGGGCGGAAAAATATTTTGGCATTTTCGGCGGCGCGCCGTTGTGAATGGCTGGGCGGTTCTTTACATTTGATTTCTGCCGGTTCTTCATTGACCCTTCACCCGGCCTCCATTACCCCAGCTGCGCTCTATGGTTTAAAGCTCTACGTTTTAGTTTTTCTCGTAGTCTTTATCAATCCCATAGTTCTTATGGATACCATGCAGCCGAGCGATTCCGCGCTCATTTCCCTCTACATTGCTGGTCAGGAAAGCGCCTTCGCCCAACTGCTGGAGCGGCACAAAGCCCGCGTGTTCACCACTATCCAGCTGATAGTGCGCGACCCCGACACGGCCGAAGACCTGCTGCAGGATACCTTCATCAAGGCCATTCATACGCTGAAGAGCGGGCGCTACAACGAGGAGGGTAAATTTTCTTCCTGGATCTGCCGGATTGCCCACAATATGGCCATCGACGCCTTCCGGCGCGAAAAACGCAGCCCAATGGTGTCGCTCGACACAACAACTCACCCCTTCAATTCGTTGTCGTTGGCAGAAGAGGGAACCGAGGCCATGCTCACGCGGGAAGAAACCCACGAGCGGCTGCGGGGCCTGATTCAGGAGCTGCCCGCCGCGCAAAAGGAGGTGTTGCTCATGCGCCACTACGGCGATATGAGCTTCCAGGAAATTGCCGATGCAACGGGGGTCAGCATTAACACTGCGCTGGGGCGGATGCGCTATGCGCTCATCAACCTGCGGAAAAAAATGGCCGCACAACCCGTATTCGATGATTCAAACCTTTACCCAAGACACCCTGCTCCGGTACGTGTACAACGAGTTACCGGCTGAGGAGCAGCGCGAAGTAGAACAGGCCCTGCTCCACGACCCCGAGCTGGCCACCACCTGCGCCGACCTGCTATTGGCCCAGCGCAGCCTCGACGACCTGCGCACCGCACCCTCGGAGCGCACCACCCAGAATATTCTGCACTACTCCCGCACGTTTCCGCGGCTGAAGTAAGTGCCCGTCTGCTACCGGCCGGCCTCTGCCGCGCTGCTGCCCGAATGGGCGGCGGCGCGGCTTTTCGGGTTTAAGGGTTTTTAACTATTGGGGCTTGATAGGGGCGGAGGTATTGGGGTTTCTTCGTAATGTTGCCCCATGCGCAAAGCCGAGCGGTACCGCCACTTCATCGACTACTTCACCACGCACTTCCCGGAGCCGGAAACCGAGCTGGCCTTCGCCAACCCCTACGAGCTGATTGTGGCCGTGGTGCTCAGCGCCCAGTGCACCGACAAGCGCGTGAACTTGGTGACGCCCGCGCTGCTGGCGCAGTTCCCGACGCCCGCGCATCTGGCGGCGGCCTCAGCCGAGGAAATTTTCCCGTTCATCCGCAGTATTTCCTATCCCAACAACAAGGCCAAGCACCTGGCCGGCCTGGGCCGCATGCTGGCGCAGGAGTTCGGGGGCGAGGTGCCCGGCACCATTGAGGAGCTGCAGCGGCTGCCAGGCGTGGGCCGCAAAACGGCCAACGTCGTCGTGTCGGTGGTGTACAACCAGCCGGCCATGGCCGTCGATACGCACGTTTTCCGGGTGTCGCACCGGCTGGGGCTGGTGCCCAAAACGGCCACCACCCCGCTGGCGGTAGAGAAGGAACTGGTGCGCCACATCCCCGAAGAGCTCATCCCCAAGGCCCATCACTGGCTAATTCTGCACGGCCGCTACATCTGCGTGGCCCGCCAGCCCAAATGCGCGCAGTGTCCGCTCACCAGCTGGTGCAAGTACTACGCCGACGTGGTGAGTAAGCAGGCAATCGTTCCGGCTAAACCAGCTCCTAAAGCGCGTAAAGGCAACATTGATAAGGGCTCGGGCACAACAAAGTAAATAAGTAGTCCTAGAAAGTAAATAGAATTGCTTTATCAGACAGCAGCCTGCTCCAGAATTCGTTGCATCGTCTGACCAATTTGCTGGCGGTCAAATTCGGCCACGGCCAGCGCCTGGCCCCGGGCACCCGCCTCCCGCAACCGGGCCGGCTCGGCGAGCAACTGTGCCAGCAGCTTAGCCAGCGCCGGGGCATCGTCGGCGGGCGAGTACCAGCCGCAGCCGTGGCGCTCCAGTAGCTCCCGCGTCCAGCCGGGATTGGTGACGACGACCGGGGTGCCCACGGCGAGGCTATCGTAGAACTTGGCCGGCGAGTTGGAGTCGAGCACCGGCAGGCCCAGGAACGGCGCCACCGACACTTCTGCCAATCGAAACCAGCTGAACACCGCGTGGCGCGGTTGCGGCGGCACCACTCGAATGGTGGGCGTGCGACGGGCGGCGGCGGCCAGCTCATCGGCATAAAAGCCCAACCCCATAAACAGCCAGACCACATTGGGGTGGGTAGCGGCCAGCGCCTCGGCAGCGGCCAGCAGCAGCGGAATGGCATTGGCCCGCCCGAAGGTACCGGCGTACAAAACCACGCGTTTGCCCTCCAGCTGCTGCTCGCGGCGTAGCGCGGCTACAGCCGCCTCGGTGGCGCGGGCGGCCAGTTCCAGATCGGTGCCGTTGAGGCTGGTGTGCACTTTGGCCGCCTCGAAAGGCCAGCGCGAGCCGGCCGCTTCGCCGATGTGGCGCACGTGCCGGCTCATACCGGGCGAAAGCGTGACGATGCTGTGGGCCTGCTGGTATAGCCGGCCTTCGAGGCCGTAGAGGGCGCGGCGGGCCAGTGGGTTGGGCACGGCGCCCATGGCAATCGGGAATTCGGGCCACAAATCCTGCACCTCGAACACCCACGGCACCCGCCGCCACCGGGCTACCTGCGCGGCAGCCCAGGCAGCGGTAAGCGGCGTACTGATGCCCCAGATAACATCGGGCTTAGCTATGCGCATGCCTTCGCGCAGGGCGTAGGCCGCGTACTGCGCGAAGGCCAGCCCGCGCCGGGCCACGCCCATGCGGTTCTCGTAGGCAATATCGGCGGCGTGCAGCTCCACACCCTCGGGCACCCAGGGAAACTCGTGGGTCAGGCGCTGGGGCTCCCAGGTGCGGGTGCTGATGAGCGTGATGCGGTGCGTTTGGGCCAGCCGGGCCAGCAGGGAGTAGTGCCGGCTGGTAGCCGGACAATCGGGGTTGGTGTGGTACTGGCTGAAAACGGCAATGTGCATTCTTTCCGGAGCTGTTAGCTGATAGCCGCTGGCTGTTAGCTTTCGTGCGCACAAAAGAACGTCATTCAGAGCGAAGCGAAGAATCTCGCGTGCCACAGTAATTCCTGACGACAGGGTTACCATTGCCCGCGAGATTCTTCGCTCCGCTCAGAATGACAGTTCTTTTTTACCCCATCACCCCATCACCCCCGCTCACCAGCTGCTCAATCAGCAGAATCAGGATGTGGATGGCCTTGATGTGGATTTCCTGGATGCGGTCGGCGTAGCCGGTGTGGGGCGGGCGGATTTCCACGTCGCTCAGGCCGGCGAGCTGGCCGCCGTCTTTGCCCGTGAGGCTGACCACGCGCATGCCGGCGGTGCGGGCGGCTTCGGCGGCGCGCAGGATGTTGGGCGAGTTGCCGCTGGTGCTGATGGCCAGCAGCACGTCGCCGGGCCGGCCCAGAGCTTCCACGTAGCGGCTGAACACGTATTCGTAGCCGAAATCATTGGCCACGCAGCTCATGTGCGAGGCTTCGGTGAGGGCCAGGGCGGCCAGCGCGGGGCGGTTCTGGCGGTAGCGGCCGGTGAGCTCCTCGGCGAAGTGCTGGGCGTCGCAGAGCGAGCCACCGTTGCCGCAGGTCAGGATTTTGCCGCCCTGGCGCAACGAATCGGCCATGAGGCGGGCGGCCTGCTCGATGGCGGCCAGGTTGGCCGGGTTCTGCACGAACTGCGCCAGCACGGTCTGGGCCTCGGTCAGCTCGGCGCGAATTTGTTCGGTAAGCGAAAGGGGAGAAGTCACGAAAACGGGGCTTACAACGGCCGGGTGCTGCCGTCGGCGGGCGGAATAATGGTAGTGGGCTGCTGCAGCGGCGCGTTGCTCAGGCTGGGGTCCGACTGCGGATACAGCGGCTGGTCGGGGTAGGTGGTAACGCCGGTGCGGGGCGACACGGGCGGGCGCTCGGCGGCGCGCTGCTGCTCCATCTGGTGGTCGTAGAGGCGGGCCTTCAGCTCGTTGATTTTGCGGTCGGAAGCGGCCATTTCGCGGCGCAGCAGGGTGCTGTCGAGGTTTTCGGTGAGCAGGTGCAAACCCAGCAACACCACGGCGGCCACCAGCAGCGAGTAATACAGGCTTTCGGGCGAGCCGGCCATGCCCACAAAGCTGGTTTGCACCGAGGGCAGCAACAGAATCAGCAGCGCCAGCACCAGGAAAAGCATGACCAGAATGGTAACCAGACGTTTGAGAGCAAGCATATCAACAAAGTAAAGCAAAAGGAAAAGGCGGTCTATTCATACGGACGAAACGAATAGACGGACTAAATATAGCATTTTGCAAATAAGCAGGGGCAATTCCAAGGTTCAGCTTCCGGCAAACCCGGCCGGTGCTCAGGCCAGCCCGCCGCTGGCAGCCTGCAGGGTGCTCAGGCGCTGGTAAAGGCCGCCCGACTGGCGCAGCAGCTGCTCGTGGGTGCCGCGCTCCACAATGCGGCCGTGCTGCAGCACAATAATTTCGTCGGCGTGCTGCACGGTGCTCAGGCGGTGGGCAATCACGAGGCTGGTGCGGTTTTGCATGAGCCGCGTGAGGGCCTGCTGCACCAGCTGCTCGCTCTCGGTGTCGAGGGCCGAGGTGGCCTCATCGAGAATGAGGATGGGCGGGTTGCGCAGAATGGCCCGTGCGATGCTCAGGCGCTGGCGCTGCCCGCCCGAGAGGCGCGAGCCCCGGTCGCCGATAACCGTCTGGTAGCCCTCGGGCGTGGCCATAATGAACTCGTGGGCGTTGGCAATGCGGGCGGCCTCCAGCACCTCGGCCTCGGTGGCTTGGGTGTTGAAGCGGATGTTGTTGAAAATGGTGTCGTTGAACAGGATGCTTTCCTGCGTGACGATGCCCATTTGGTCGCGCACCGAGTGGATGGTGCAGTCGCGCACGTCGAGCCCATCGATGAGCAGCTGGCCGCCGGTGGCGTCGTAGAAACGGGGCAGCAGGTCGGCCAGCGTGCTTTTGCCGCCGCCGCTGGGGCCCACCAGCGCCACCGTTTTGCCCTTGGCAATGGTCAGGTTGATGTCGTCGAGCACCAGGGCCTCGCCGTAGCCGAAGCGCAGGTTGCGCAGCTCGATGCGGTCCTGGAAGGGGGGCAGCACCTGCGCGTCGGGCCGGTCGCGAATCAGCGGCTCGGTGTCGATGATGCTCAGCACCCGCTCGCCGGCCACCAGCCCGCGCTGGATGTTGCCAAACGACGACGACAGGGCCTTGGCCGGCGTGAGCACCTGCGAAAACAGCACCACGTAGCCAATAAAGGTTTCGCCCGTCAGGTTCGACTGGCCGCCCAGAATGAGCGTGCCGCCGAAGTATAGCAGGCCCGCCACCACGGCCACGCCCGCAAACTCGGAGAATGGCGAGGCCAGGTCGCGGGTGTTGTCGATGCGGCGCGAGGTGCGGGCGTAAGCGTCGTTCTGGTCCTCAAACTTGCCCTCGATGTAGGCCTGGGCGTTGAAAGCCTTTATCACCCGGATGCCGCCCAGCGTTTCGTCAATCACCGACAGCATGGAGCCCAGCGTGCTTTGGCTTAGCTGGGCCTGCCGGCGCAGGCGCTTGGCCACGCCGGCAATCAGAATGCCCGAAATGGGCAGCAGAATCATGGTAAACAGCGTCAGGGGCACCGACATATAGAACAGCACCACAAAAAAGGCAATAATCTTGAGCGGCTCCTGAATAACGGCCGTCATGGTATTCACCACCGATGACTCCACTTCCTGCACGTCGGAGGTGAAGCGCGACATCAAATCGCCCTTCCGCTCGCCGGCGAAATAGCCCAGCTGCAGCTGCAGAATGCGGCGGTACAGATCGTGGCGCAGGTTGCGGATCACGCGGGCCCGCACTTTGGCCAGCAGCCGCAAGCTCAGGTAGCGGAACAGGTTGCTGCACAGCACCGATACCACCACGATAATGCACACAAACGTGAGGGCGCCCATGGTGCCCCGGGTGGCCAGCACGTCGGCAAAAAAGTAATTGAACGTGTCCTTCACCCAGTCGAGGCTGACGTGAAAGGCGGGCAGCTGGGTGGGCGCCTGGGTGGGTACCTGGTCGGTTTTCTCGAACAGCACCTGCAGCAGCGGGATGATGAGCGTGAAGTTGGCCAGCCCGAAAAGCGTGGTCAGCAGCGTATAAAGCAGGTATTGCGGCAGAAAAGCCAGCCAGGGCCGGGCGTACTGCAGAATGCGGAGGTAGGTTTTCATGGGCAGCCGCAAAGGTAGGGTTTCGGGCCGTGGGCCGGGCCGGGGGCTATCGGGCAGGCAGCAAAAAGCCCTCCGCACCAAAGGCGCGGAGGGCTGTAGCAGGCTGGCGGAGCGGCCGATGCCGGCGGTTTACTTGGCCGTTACGTTGCCCCGGATTTCGCCGCTTTTGTACGTGTCGCTGTGCAGGTTCACATACAGCTGGCCGGCCATCAGGCTGTCGGCGGTGGCCTGCTGCAGCGTAGTCGTGCCCGTAATGGGCGACTTGCTCACGTCGTCGAAACCCACGGCAACGTTGCCCTTCTTGCCGGGCTTGCCGAAGTGGAAGTGGCCCATGGTGGGCGTCATGCCCTGGTAGGTTACGTTGTACTTGAGCACGTTGGTCTTCTTGTCGAAGCTGCCCGTGAGCATGCCGGTAGCGGCCGAGGGCGTAGCCGGCACCCCGGTTTTGCCGTCGAGCGTGGCCGAGATGGTCATCATCTGGTTGGCCGGCGTCACGTCATCGTCGTCGTTGTTGTTGCAGGCCCCCAGGGCTACTACGCCCAGGGCAAGAAGTAGGGAAGTAAACTTGTTCATAAAGAAAAAAGTGAAAAATGAAGCGTGATTTTAAAGGTTATTTGACGGAAAGCTGGGCAACCGGCTCGCAGATTAAGTTGACTTTGATGCCCACAATGCGGGCAATGTTCTCGCGTACCAGCCGCGGAATCTCAATGCCATAATCGGCCGGCGAAACGCTGAAATAGGCATTCACCAGCAAACTGCCCTGATGAAACGAGAGTGAGCCCGGCACCGTGAGCCGGCGCGTAACCCCGTGAATGGTGATGTCGCCCTCCACCGATACGCGCTGCCCCTCCTTGATGAGCTTGCCCATATCGAGACCCACAATGCGGCCCCGGAACGTGGCCTTGGGGTGCTTGTCGGACTCCATGTAGTTCTCGTTGAAGTGCTCCTGCATCAGCGTGCGCTTGAACGTAAACGACTTCACCGGAATACTGAAAGCCAGCTGCCCGCTCTGCAGGTCGAAAATGGCCGATACCTGCTTGGTCGTGGCCTCAATATCTTCGATGATGCTGGTCGAGAAGAAGCTGGCCGTGCCCTCCTGGGTCATGTACTTGCCCTGCGCCTGCGCCGATGGGGCCAGGGCGCCGTGCAGCAGCAGTACGGCTAGTAGCAAGCCTGCCGTTACATGAATTCGCAATACTTTCGGCAGTAAGAGTGGGGTCATAAACAGGATGGAAGGAACGGCTGGTATTGCGGGAGAAACTGTTGCCCGGGCTGAAATCGAAGGGGCAAACAGGCAATAAGAACACGGCTATACGGGAGCAGTTATCCAATTTCTGGAAATAGTTCTCTTATTAGTTAAAAATGCAATACGAGCCGATGAATGGTTTAAAATGCCGGTCAAAAAGAGGGCTGCAACGCGAAGCGGCAGCCGCCAGTACCAGCCAAGCTAAACCGTAGCAGCTCTGCGGCATCCGGCAACTCCGCTACCCACGGGCGCCCGGTTAAAACGGCACCGAATCCGGGCGGCGCCATGCCCAAAGAGCCGCAAACGGCGAAGGGGCCGGGACAGGACTTGCAGCGGCTGCAAATCCTGTCCCGGCCCCTTCGCCGTTATGCGTTGAGTACCCGCTTAAAACTCGTGCAGGCGCTGGGCAATGTTCCAGCGCAGAGCCACCGAAGCCAGGGCGCCACCGTCGGCCGTGTAATAGGCCGGGGCGGGCGCATCGCCCGCGAAACTGCGGTGACGGTACACCAGCTTGCCGTCGAGAAACAGGTTGTGGGCGGCTTGGTAAGTGGCCGTCAGGTCGGTGTGCAGCAGATAGGAGGTGAGGCCGCTGCCCACTTTGAAGCCGTACTCGGCGGGGCGGGTGGTGTAGGGCAGCAGCACGTTGGAGCCGTAGTTCTGGCCCACCGGGTCGAGGCCCTGCTTCACCAGAAAAGCCTTGCCCACCACGTGCAGGCGGGGTAGGGGCTGGTAGCTGGCAATGCCAATCAGCTCCCACAGGTTGGCGCCCATGGGGTGGGCCAGCGGCTGGGCAGCGTGCTGATAGTCGCGGTACCTGTCGATGGCCTGGTAAGTAAAGGGCCGGATGAAGTTGAACTCGCCCTGCAGATCGAAGTTGCGGATGCCCGCCACGTTGATGTACTTGGCCCCCAGCTGGGCGGCCTGCTTGTTGGCCCACCACCCGTCGCCGGCCCGGATTTCGCCTAGCACGAACTCATCGAGCACCAACTGGCCATACACCTGCACGCGCTTCTTGATGTTCCACTTAAAATCGAGGCCCAGCAGGGCGTTGCCATCGGCCGAGCCCACGCTCTGCTCAATGGCCCGGTAAAAGATGATCGGGTTCAGGTACTGCAGCTCGAACGTGTTGCGCCGCTGGGTCTGAATCCGGCCGTTGACCACCACCGAGTCGGTGCGCCGCGAGCTGGACAGGATGCTCTCGAACACGCCGATGTTCAGGTTGGGCAGCACGTCGAGGCTCAGGTGGTGCATGGCCAGGAACTTGCGGTCGTAGGCGGCGTCCTTGTCCGAGGGGTCGGTGATGAGCTGGGCGAACAGGTTCTGATACTTGAACTTCCACACCCGCGTCTGCACCTTCAGAAACAGGTAGGGCGAGGAGTAGTCCGACAGAATGAGGCTGCGGTAGCCGTTGCCGATCTGGTTGCGGTCGTGGCCCAGCTGCAGGCTTACGTGGCGGCCGGCGGCGTAAGTTACGTAGCCGCGGGCCGAGAGGAAGTCGTACTGGCCGGGCGTGGTCTTGAACGGCTTCCAGAAGCCCTCGTGGGGCACGGCCCGGTCGCGCTCCACGCGCTCCTGCACATATTGCGGCACGGCCATCTGGTTGTCGGCCAGAAAGGCGTAGAAGCCCAGCCGCTGGTCGATGGTGCCCTCTACCTGCACGCCGCGGGTATTGAGGAAGGAGTAGCTCTTGGCCCCGTCGTTGTTGCCCAGACTCAGGCCCGCCACCGGATTCACGCGCAACGAAAAGTCGGGCGTTTCCACGCTGTACAGGTCGGAGTAGCGCTGGTAAAGCACGTTCAGAAACGGGTCGGGCCGGGTATTCACGGCCGAATCGAGGCGGGTATCGTGCCAGTTGTCGCGCAGAAAGTAGCGGGCATTGAAGCGGTCCTGGGCCGAGAGGCCGGCGCTGGAGTCGGCCAGCATGCGCTCGGCCAGCCGGGCCACCGCCGCGCGGGTGTAGGGCCGCACGGCCGTGTAGGGCTCGCCCAGCTCGTCGGGCCCGTGCAGAATGGCGTAGCGGTCGATGAGCCGGTAAATGTCGTTATCGAGCGGCACGTAGGTGGTGCCCATCGTGGTTTTGGTGCCGCGGCTTAGCTGGGGCTGGGGCTCGGCAAGGGCCGGGGTGCGCGGCTCGGCGGGCTTGGGCGGCTGGTCGTAGATAAGCCAGTTGCCCTGGCCGTCGGTGGGGCGGGCGGGCGGCGTGGGCGTATCCTGGGCAGCGGCCGGAGCCGCCAGCAGCGCCACCAGGGCCAGCAGCAGGGAGGTGTTTTTCATAAGAAGAGCCCGCGGCATCGGGAGCGGCTGCCGGGGAAACAAAACTACGGAGTTTCGGTGGGCAACGGGTTTAGCAACCGAGCTGATACCCTGAAGCACGCCACGGGCGCCGAATGCCGTTCTTTGCCCACGCATTTGCGCATTCACGCAGTTACCCGGTCACTCATCCACCCCATGCCCCCGCTTCGCCTGCTGCGCTTCTCGGAACTCGACCTGGCCGCCTGGGACGCCTGCGTGGCCGGGGCGCGGCAGGCGGTGCCCTACGCGCACAGCTGGTGGCTGCAAGCCACGGCCAGCCGCTGGGACGCGCTGGTGCAGCAGGAGCCCGAAACCGGCCGTTACCTCAGCGTCTGGCCCCTGCCGGCCAAGTGGCGGCCGGGCGGCCGGCAGGTGTATCAGCCACCGTTTACCCAGCAATTAGGGTTGATTTCGTGCAATGAAGATGAGCCCGCCATTGGCCCCGAGCTAACCCGTTTGACTCAGTGCTACACCCGCCTCTACGCCCAACTCAACGAGGCGAACGGCGTGCCCGAGGCCACCGGAGGATTCACCCTTGAAACCCGGCAAACCTACCACCTCGACCTCAGCCCCGCCTACGAAACCCTGCGGGCCAGCTACTGCCCCGACTACCGCCGCCGCCTGCTGCGCCACGAAGCCGCCGTCGCGCCGCTGGCCGTAACCGAACTGCCCGATACTGAGCCGCTGCTGGCGCTGTTTCAGCAAACCAAAGGGCCCGCCGCCGGCCTGCGCCCGCGCCACTACGCCCGGCTGCGGCGGCTGCTACTGGAATTGCACAGCCGCCGGCTGCTCGAAGCGCGGGCCGTGCGCCAGCCCGAAACCGGCGCGCTGCTGGCCGGGGCCCTGTTTGTGCGCTACCGCAGCCGCCTGATTTACCTGTTTGCGGCGGCTTCGGATGAAGGAAAAAAAGCCGCCGCGCCGCTGCTGCTGCTCGACGCGGCCATCCGTCGCCACGCCGGCACGCCGGGGCTCGTTCTCGATTTTGAGGGCGGGATGCTGCCGGCTATTGCCCGTTTTTTTGCCAACTTCGGGGCCGCGCCCGTTCCGTACGCGGCCCTATCGTTCACCTCCCAACGCCCCTGGTACCTGCAATGGATGCCCTAACGCCCACCTCTGCCGACTCTACCGCCGCCGCCCACGCCAACGCCCGCGTGCGGATTCTGTGCGCCCAGCCTTCCATTGCCAACCACTTCCTGGCCGAGCTGCGCGACGTAGACGTGCAAAAAGACTCGCTCCGCTTCCGTCGCAACCTGCAGCGGCTGGGCGAAATCATGGCCTACAACATCAGCACCGACCTCGATTTTACCACCAAAACCGTGCGCACCCCGCTGGGCGAATCCAGCAGCATGCACCTCTCCGATTTCCCGGTGCTGGCCACCGTGCTGCGGGCGGGCCTGCCGTTTCACCAGGGCTTTCTCAATTATTTCGACCAGTCGCCCTCGGCCTTTGTGGCCGCTTACCGCATCGAGGGCACGGCCCAGGTGCAGGTGCAGGTCGATTACCTCTCGGCCCCCAGCCTCGACGGCCGGGTGCTGATTCTGGTGGACCCCATGCTGGCCTCGGGCAAGAGCCTGGTGCAGACTTACCGGGCCATGTTGCGCTTCGGCACGCCCCGGCAGGTGTACATTGCCGCCGTTATTGCCTCGCCCCAGGGCGTCGAGTACGTGACGCGCGAAGTGCCCGAAGCTACGCTCTGGCTGGCTGCCCTCGACGACGACCTCAACGCCCAGGCCTACATCGTGCCCGGCCTCGGCGACGCCGGCGACCTGTCGTACGGCAGCAAGCTGTAGAGTTTGGAGCTGTTAGCTGACAGCTGTTAGCTAATAGCTCAGGTTCTATTGAACAGTTCTGTACGCCAGGCACGTTGGGCAACTACCGAACAGCTACGTGCAAGCGGATTGCCGTTGATGTGACGCCCTGCGCGAAACCGAATTCTATCCAACAGAAGCTAGCAGCTAATAGCTGTCAGCTAATAGCTCAAAATAATTGCTTCCTGCCCTGCTGAAATACGCCGCCGTTTTTGCTTTCGGCATGTTCAAATTTGTCGGCGCGCCCATTACGGGCGTGGCGGCGGGTTTGCCGGTGGCCGCTACCTGGGCCCTCACGGTGGCGGGCATGATGACGACCGTGGTGCTGATTTCGGGGGTGGGCAAGGCGTGGGCACTGCACATGCGGCGGCGGCGGCTCGAAAAGGGCAAGCCGCTGTTTAGCCGCCGCACCCGTACCATCGTGCGCATCTACCGCCGCTTCGGCATGATTGGCATTGCTTTCCTGACGCCGATACTGTTCAGCCCCATCGGCGGCACCGTCATTGCCACCCAGCTGCACGTGCCGCGCTGGCGTATTTTGCTGCACATGGCCTGGAGCGCCGCCTTCTGGAGCTTCGCCCTCACGGTGCTGGTCGTGCGCTTCAGCCACCTGCCTATTTTCCAGTAGGGTTTGGGTTGAAGCCTGCCGCCAGCTGTTTCAGCAGCAGCGTCAGCCAGGAAGCCAGCACAAACGGAAACGTGAGGGCCAGCAGCTGCCAACGGGCCATTAGCGCGTTAATGGTCACCGACAGCAGCACGGCCACCAGGGCCAGCAGCCCGTCGCGGCGCCGGCTGCCCGCGAAGGCCACTCCGCACAGCACCCCATTAAAGCTGAACAGGCCCTGCTGAATCTGGGCGGCCGGCTCGTGCAGGTAATGCGTCGCCCCGGCTCCGACTAAGGCTCCGGCCAACCCATACAGCGCCGCGATGGGCGAATGGGCAAATACGGCCAGGAAGAACAGTACGCCGGCCAGCGCCTCTCCCCGAAAAACAACCTGCCCGAACCCGTGGCTGACCAATGCCAACGGCCCGGCGGCCGGGGCCACCGACTGCACTTCGGCCGCCGGCGCGCCCAGCAGGTGCAACGCGTACACGCTGACCCATGTCAGCAGGATAAACGGAAACGTGTAGGCCGGCAGGTTGCGGCTCAGAAACCAGCGCATCAGCAAGGTGCTCAGCACTGCCGCCGCCAGCAACACCAGTGCCAGCAGCGCCGTGGGAGCGAAATACAGGCTCAGCCCCGCGCCTAGCAGCGCCGCATTGAAGCCGTACAGGCCGCCACTGATGTGGCGCTGGTCGTAGCCCAGCAGCTTAGCCGTAAGCGTGCCGGCCAGCGTGCTACCAACTACGGCCGCGGCCATCAGCGGCGAGCCGTACAGCAGGCCCAGCAGTAGCAGTATTCCCGACCAGGCGCTTTCCTGCAGAAAAATCTGGCCTACCCCGCGGAGGCTGGCCGTCGGCAAATCAGCGGCTCCCGATTTCATGCTAAACCTTCGGTTACCGCCGCTTGCGCTTATTTTCGGCGCGGGCCATGGCGGCTTTGGCGCCTTTGGCGGCGGGGGAGGAGCCGCGGCCCTTGCCGGGGTTGGCCTTGCTGCCCTTCTGGCTGCGGCTGGGCTGGGCCACGTACTCGCGGCCGGTACGCTTGTCGATAGTTACGCCGGGCTTGAGCCACTCCTGCCGCTCGTGGAACGCGCCCTTGAACGTGGGGTCTTCGCGCTTGCGGCGCTCGTCCTTTTCGCGGTCCATTTCCTGCTGCTCCTCGAAGGAAGTGGGCACCACCACCACCTCGGGCGGCAGCGGCAGCAGCGGAATCGGCTGGCGGATCAGCTCCTCGATGCGCTGCATGTGGTGCATTTCGGCCTCGTTGGCGAAGGTGATGGCCGCGCCGGTGTGCCGGGCCCGGCCCGTGCGCCCGATGCGGTGCACGTAATCATCGTACACCAGCGGCACGTCGAAGTTGATAACGTGGCTGACCTCGGGCACGTCGATGCCGCGGGCGGCTACGTCGGTCGCCACCAGAAAGCGCACCTCGCCGGCCTTGAAGCCCTCCATGGCGTTGATGCGCGTATTCTGGCCCTTGTTGCCGTGAATGGCGCGCACCTCGCCGTGGGCCTTGCGGGCCAGAAAGCTGGCCACGTTCTCGGCGTTGGCCTTCGAGCGGGTGAAAATCATAACCCGATGAAACGTGTCCCAATCGAGGAACAGGTACTCCAGCAGGTTGATTTTGGTGATGAGGTTGGGCACTTCATACAGACTCTGGCTCACATTCTGGGCCGAAGTGGCGGCCGGCGTCACCTCCACCCGCACCGGAAACTCCAGAAATTCCTCGCTCAGCGTGGTCACCTTGTCGGGCATGGTGGCCGAAAACAGCACGTTCTGGCGCTTGCGCGGAATCACCTCCAGAATCCGCCGGATCTGGGGCATGAAACCCATGTCCATCATCTTGTCGGCCTCGTCCATCACCAGCGTTTTCAGCTCTTTCAGCACCAGCGCACCCTTCAGGTACAGCTCCATCAGCCGGCCGGGCGTGGCAATCAGAATATCAACGCCCTGAGCAATGGTTTCGATCTGGGTTTTCGGTCCCAGCCCGCCGTAGATGGCGAAAATGCGCAAATCGGTGTGGGTGGCCAGGCGCTGCAGGTGCTTTTCGAGCTGCATGGCCAGTTCGCGGGTGGGGGCCAGCACCAGGGCCCGCGGATGGTCGCCCTGGGCATATTTCACCTTCATGAGCAGCGGCAGCCCGAATGCGGCCGTTTTGCCGGTGCCCGTCTGGGCAATGCCCAGCACGTCGTGGCCAGCCAGCAGCAGCGGAATGGTTTGCTGCTGCACGGGCGTGGGCTCCGTGAAGCCCGCCTCGGCTACGGCCGTCAGCAGCTGCTTGTTGAGCTTGAAATCGGCAAAGGCAATGGGGGCAGGCGAATCGGACATGGTGCGGGGTGTAAGCGGCAAAGGTACGGCTTTGGCAGGGCTGGGCCCCGTCTGTCATCCTGAGCGGAGCGAAGGACCGATACAGAAGCTATTGTTTGAAGTTAGCCTCTGTATAGGTCCTTCGCTCCGCTCAGGATGACAGGCACGGAGCCAAATCACAAAAAAAATAGGCGAAACTTTTGACAATCCGGCGCGGGGCGCTACTTTTGTGGCATCAACACCCAACACGGTAGATATAGCTCAGCTGGTTAGAGCGTCGGATTGTGATTCCGAAGGTCGTGGGTTCGAGCCCCATTATTTACCCATTCTGAAAAAAGGCCTCTCCGCTTTGGTAGAGGCCTTTTTTCTTTGCAGGTTCGGGTCCGATCCGGGCTTGTGCGGCCGTCGGCGGGCACAATTCCGGCCCGTTGGCTGTTGGCCTGCCAGTTAACTTCGAAGTATGAACCCTTTTTCCTCTTTTGCTCTATGAGTCTGGTAATTATCGGCACGGTGGCCTTCGACGCCCTGGAAACCCCTTTCGGCAAAACCGACAAAATTGTGGGTGGCGCGGCTACCTACATCGGCCTGTCGGCCTCGTATTCGGTGAAACCGGTGAAGATTGTGGCCGTGGTCGGCGACGACTTCCCGCAGTCGGATATCCTGCTGCTTCAGGAGCACGGTGTCGATACCGAAGGCCTGCAGATCAAGGAGGGCGAGAAGTCGTTCTTCTGGTCGGGCAAGTACTCCAACGACCTGAACTCGCGCGAAACGCTGGCCACCGAGCTCAACGTGCTGGAAAACTTCGACCCCGTCCTGCCCGATTCGTACCAGGACTGCAAGTACCTCATGCTGGGCAACCTCTCGCCCCAGGTGCAGCGCCTCGTCATTCAGCGCCTCGTCAACCGCCCCAAGCTCATCGTGATGGACACGATGAATTTCTGGATGGACATTGCCCTAGATGAGCTGAAATCGACGATTGAGATGGTTGATGTGCTTAGCATCAACGACGAGGAAGCGCGGCAGCTGTCGGGCGAGCACTCGCTGGTGAAGGCTGCCAACGTGATTATGGAGCTGGGCCCGAAGTACCTCATCATCAAGAAGGGCGAGCACGGCGCGCTGCTGTTCCACCGCAAGGGCAACACCAACCACGTGTTCTACGCCCCGGCCCTGCCGCTGGAAGAAGTATTCGACCCGACGGGCGCTGGCGACACTTTCGCGGGCGGTTTCATCGGCCACCTGGCCGCCACCGACGACATCAGCTTCGAAAACATGAAGCGCGCCGTGGTGCACGGCTCGGCCATGGCTTCGTTCTGCGTGGAGAAGTTCGGCACTGAGCGCCTGCTCAACCTGAGCCAGGAAGAAATTGAGGCCCGCGAGCAGCTATTCGCCGAGCTCGTGGCCGTGCAGCCCGCCGCCGTAGTGGCCCAGGTATAGATTTTGAGCTGTTAGCTGGAGGAGAGTTGACAGAAAAAGCGCTGCCCCGGCCAAGTTTGGTCGGGGCAGCGCTTTTTTATGGCCGGAATCTTCCGCGGGCCCAATACAACCTTTGGCGGCGCGACGGGGTAAAATGGAACAGTATCTATTCTTCCATTCTAAACGCCATCGTCATGAGCAAGGACACGCAATATAAAGAGAACCCCGAGGTACCGAACCTGCAAAACCCCGACGGCGGCGCCGAAAACGTGCATCCGGCCAACACCGACAGCAACAACTCGGTTATCCAGAACCCCAGCCGCAACTCCGTCACCCAGGATGGCAACCCCACCAAGGGCAACACGGCCGGCGGCAACCTCAACGACACCACGCAGGCGCCCTACAACAAGCCCCGCAGCAACCCCCAGAACAACAAGCCCGCCTCCGTCGATGGCAACGCCAAAGCCGGCAAAAACAGCGACAACAGCCAGGACCACTAGTTTTTAAGCTGCAAGCCACAAGCTACAAGCTGCAAGCTCTACGGCCTGTCATCCTGAGCAAAGCGAAGGACCTTATCACGCCTGAACAAGCCGTTGTTACGATGGTCGTTCAAGATAGGTAAGGTCCTTCGCTTTGCTCAGGATGACAGGCCGTTAAGCTTGTAGCCTGCAGCTTGTGGCTTGCAGCTAACCGCTAGGGCACTACCTGCAGCCGCACGACCCGCGTATCTACGTCGCCTTTGTCGAAGAAGTCCTGCTCGAAGAGGATGGTGCGGTTGTCGAGCCAGCGGGGCTGGGTGCAGCCCCAGTCGGTTTGCCGCTCCCAGAGCAGGCGCGGGGCGGCTTCATCGAGGCTCCAGAGCTGCAGGCCGCTGGGCTCGAAGCGGGCCAGCACATCGGAGTTGCCGCACACGAAATGGCGGCCGTCGGGAGCAATAACGGGTGCAGCCATCAGCTGGGTGCGGCGGCCGGTGCGCTGGTCGACGAGCAGGTAATAGCCGCCCTCGTACAGGTGCACCGACAGCAGCCATTGCCGGATTTCGGGCAGTGTGGCCACGTACTCGTAGGCAACGTGGTTTTCGTTGTCGGCGGGGTTGTTGACGAGCCGGATGGCGGCCGTTTTGCTGGGCCGCAGCTGCAAGGTGCGGCCGGTGCGAACCACGCGCGGACCGGCCTGGGCGAGCCGCCGCCGCTCTTCTACCGTGAAGTCCAGAAACGAATCCTCTTCTTCCTCGGCCGATGCCGGCTTGGCTACCACCCAGGCAGGGCTGTGCAGTTGCTCGTAGGTGGGCCTAGCCGCCGGGTAAATGTGCAGCACCCGCCCCGACAGCTGCACCAGCGTATCGAGCCGCTCCAGCTTGTAGATGCGGGGCGGCTCGGGGGCCGGCAGGGCCAGCACCGGAATGTTGGGCCGGGGCTTCTCGGCCGGCTGCATCCTGAGCGAACAGGCCGGCAATGCCAGCGCCAGGGGCAGGGCGGCGGCCGCGGTACGAAACCGGAACATGACGGGCAGGGTCGAAGTGAGTCGGAAGGCGCGGCGGTGTCGGGCGGACAAAAAGCGGAGGGACGAAAACAAGCGGCTAAGTGCCTAAATGGCGGCGCGTGGACCAGGGCCACAGGAACGAAACGAAATTTTGCCAAGCTGGCATATTCCGTTCGGCAAAGGTACCAAAACCGCCCGCTCGTTGGGCATAGGGCAGCCGGAAATGATGAGGATAAGCCCAACATTCTCAGCGCTGCCCCAGCCGGCAGCCGCCGCAGGGCAACCAGCCGGCCGGCGCCGGCTTTCCGGCCGGTGAAAACCGATACGGTGCTTTATGGGAAGTTGGCAGGCGGCTAGAAATCCTGCTTGAGCCACTGCCGGAAGCTGGCCTGCTGCTCGGGCGTGGCGGTGGTGAGCTTCTCCACCATGAACTTCTGCCAGAAGCGGTGGGCTGGGTCGGCCTGCACTTCCACTGTCAGCAGCCGGTTCTGGCGGAACACCGTCAGCTCGTGGCGGTCGGCGCCGTCGGCGAGCAGGGTTTGCAGGTTCTGGGCCACGCGGCGGCCATTCACGGCCACGATTTCATCGTCTACGCTCAGGGCCAGGGCGGCGGGGGCATCGGGCAGAATATTGGTGACTTCGGTGCGGCCCTCGCGCAGCACGGCGCGGAAACCGTAAGTGCCCTCGGCAGCCGAGGCGTTTTCGGTGGTCAGCAGCCGGCAGCCCACAAAGCCCAGCACCCGGTTCAGTGGCTCTTCGAGCGGCGCGGTGCCGTAAATGAACTTGTCGAAATAGGCCTGCATGCTGCGCCCGGCCACTTCGCTCACCACGCGCTGGTAATCCGCCTCAGTGTAGCCCGTGCCGGTCTGCCCGAACTCGGTCCAGAGCTGACGCAGCACATCATCGAGGCTTTTCTGGTGGCCCGAAAGCTGGCGCAGCGTCAAATCGAGCAGCAAAGCCGCCAGCGCGCCCTTGTGGTACACCGACACCTTGCGGTCGGGCGCGCCGGGCTTGTAGCCGTCGAGCCAGAGGTCCATGCTGGCGTCGGCCACCGAGAGGTGGTAGCGGCCGTAGTCGTCGTAGTGCTTGCGCAGCACGCCGTTCAGCTCCTGGAAATATTGCTCGGCCGAAAACACGCCGGCGCGGGCCAGCAGGTAGTCGCCGTAATACGTGGTGAGGCCCTCGGCCACGAAGCAGGTGCGGAAGTAGTTTTCGCGGCTGAAATCGTAGGGTTGCAGCTCGATGGGGCGGATGCTTTTGATGTTCCAGACGTGAAATAGCTCGTGGCAGCTCACGCCCAGCAACTCCTTGTACAGCCCGTCGGTCATCAGCAGCTCGCCCGGCCCCAGCGTAATCACCGTCGAGTTCAGGTGCTCCACGCCGTGGTAGTGGGCGAAGGGCAGAATCTCGTTGAGAAAGTGGAAATCCTGGGCCGGAAAGCCGCCGAACAGCTGCAGCTGCTCCTCACTAAAGGCCCGGAAGTCGCGCACCAGTCGGGTCCAGTCGGGGGCGCACTCGCCCTGAATCCAGATATAAAACGGGATGCCCTGCACCTCGTAGTTGCGGTACTGCAGCGTGGGGCTGGCAATCAGGGGCGAATCGGCGAGGTGGTCGAAGCTTTGGGCCTCCAGCAGCCGGGGGCCGCGCTGGGGCAGCCCGCAGGCAATCTGCCAGTCCTCCGGGATGTCGAGCAGCAACTGGCAGGCTTCGTTCTGGCGACCTTCGATGTACATGAAAGCCTGCACGGGGTTGAGGTAGAGCTGACTTTCGTCGAGCCAGGAGCCGCCGGCGTCCATCTGGTGGGCGTAGAAGTTGTAGCGCACCCGCACCATGCGGCCCGCCGCGCCGCTCAGCTGCCAACGGTCCTTGGTGATTTTGCGGCTGCTCAGCGCCTCGCCCGAGGCGGCGTCTTCCAGCACCACGCGCTGCAGCTTCTGGGCGAAGTTCTGGAGCTCGTAGCGCCCCGGCCGCCACGCCGGCAGCTGCAGCTCCAGCGGCTCGGTGGCCTCGGCGGGCACTTCAAACGTCATTTGCACCTGCAGGTAGGCGGTGAGCGGGTTATCGAAGGAAACGTGGTAATGAATCATCAGTAGGGCTTTGGAAAGGCTAAACGAAGGTACGGGTGGGCGGTTGTTTTGGAACCGAACCGCCTGTCATCCTGAGCTTGCGAAGGACCTATACCTTCTGTATAGGTCCTTCGCTGCGCTCAGGATGACAATAGTTTCCGGGCGGGTACTTGCCTTTTTAAAATCAACCCCCTACCTTTGCCCGCCCTAGTTGTAATCGAGAGTCACTCACCAATACCATGAAACGTACTTTTCAGCCCTCGCAGCGCAAGCGCCGCAACAAGCACGGGTTCCGCTCGCGCATGGAAACCGCCAACGGCCGCAACGTAATTGCCCGCCGCCGCGCCAAAGGCCGCAAGCGCCTGACCGTATCTGACGAAGGCCGCCACAAGCGCTAGTATAGTGGCTGTTAGCTTGTAGCTGATAGCCGTTAGCTTTTTTGATTGCCACTCTTCCGCCCTGCGGATGCGTTGGGTTGTAGCGCGAAGCTTCCGCTTCGCGTTTCGTTGAACGGTTGCCCGTCCAGGCAGTCGGCAGCGAAACGCAAGGCGGAAGCTTCGCGCTACACTGCATTTAGGTAAGTTCTCAATCCGTGGATACTCCTTCCGAAAACAAGCTGACCGCCAGCAACCCGCCGCTGAAAGCCAGGAAACACACGTTTCCGAAGGCCGAGCACCTGTGCCGCAAAAAGCTCATCGACGAGCTTTTCAAGCAAGGTGCTTCGTTTGGCGTGTACCCGTTGCGGCTGGTGTGGCTGGCCGCGCCCGAACCCAGCCTGGCCCCGCCGCAGGTGCTGGTGAGCGTGAGCAAGCGCAACTTCAAGCGGGCCGTCGACCGTAACTACCTCAAGCGGCTGATGCGCGAGGCGTGGCGGCTGAACAAGTACCGGCTCGTGGAGGCCGAGGGTGGGCACCGGGTGGCGCAGTTGGCCATTATTTACACCGGCAAGGAAAAAAAGGACTTGGCGCTGCTCGAAAAAAAGCTAAATTCAGGGCTGGAGCGTTTACTCGCCGAAGCCGGTGCAACTCTTGCGGGTGGCAGCGGTTCCTAACGTAACCAGGCGCCCCGCCGCGGGCCGGAAATTCCGGCTGCAGTTGGGCCACGACGCTGCTTTTCAGCCCTTTCTATGCGCAAATCTCTTCTGGCGGCTACCGTTTTGGGCGGGGCCGTTGTGCTCGTATCCTTCCGGCCGGCCGATAACGAGCGGTACTTCGAAATCGCCAAGAACCTCGATATTTTCGCCACCCTGTTCAAGGAGGTGAATACGTATTATGTGGACGAGGTGCCGCCGGCCAAGCTGGTGAAAACGGGTATCGACGCCATGCTCAAGTCGCTCGACCCCTACACCAACTACATCGCCGAGGACGACATTGAGGATTTCCGCACGATGACGACCGGGCAGTACGGCGGCATTGGGGCGGTGGTGAGCAAGCGCAACGGCAAAACCGTGGTGCAGGCCGCCTACGAGGGCTACCCGGCCCAGAAAGCCGGCCTGCTGCCCGGCGACGAAATCCTGAACATCAACGGCGTGCTGGTCGATAAGAAGTCGAACGGCGACGTGAGCAAGCTGCTCAAGGGCCAGGCCAACTCGGTGGTGAAGCTGCTCGTGACCCGCTTCGGCCAGGAAGCGCCGGTGGAAATCAACATCACCCGCGACAAGATTCAGGTAGACAATGTGCCTTACTACGGCATGCTGACGCCCGAAATTGGCTATTTCCAGCTGAGCGGTTTCACGGTGGATGCGGGCAAGGAAGTGCGGCTGGCCGTTACCAAGCTCAAGGAGCAGGGCGCCAAAAAGCTGATTTTCGACATCCGTGACAACCCCGGCGGTTTGCTCAATGAGGCCGTGAATATCTCCAACCTGTTTGTGGATAAAGGCCGCGACATTGTGAGCACCAAGGGCAAGGTGGCCGACTGGAACAAGACCTACAAGGCCCTCGACGTGCCGCTGGACACTCAGATTCCAATGGTCGTCATCACCAGCAACCGCTCGGCGTCGGCCTCGGAAATCGTGTCGGGCGTGTTGCAGGACTACGACCGGGCCGTGCTGGTGGGCGAGCGGACGTTTGGCAAGGGCCTCGTGCAGGCCACCCGGCCGCTGAGCTACAACTCGCAGCTGAAGGTGACGACCGCCAAGTACTACATCCCGAGCGGGCGCTGCATCCAGGAAATCGACTACACCCACCGCGCCGACGACGGCACGCTGGGCAAAGTGCCCGACTCGTTGCGCACGGCCTTCAAAACCCAGGCCGGCCGCGCCGTGTACGACGGCGGCGGCGTGGCCCCCGATGTGGCCGTGCAGGAGCGCGAAATTGCCGACATCACCCGGGTATTGCTCCAGAAAAGCTACCTCTTCGACTACGCCACCCGCTACCGGGCCCAGCACCCTACTATTGTGCCGGCCCGGCAGTTCAAGCTCACCGACGCCGATTACCAGCAGTTCGTTGACTACCTCAAGGGCAAGGACATCAGCTACGAAACCGACACCGAGAAAGCCCTGACCAGCCTCACCAAGAAGCTCAAGGCCGAAAAGCACTACGACGACGTGAAGACGGAGCTGGAGGCTACGCGCCGCAAGGTTACGACCAACAAGGCCAACGACCTGACCCGCTTCAAGCCCGAAATCCGGGAGCTGCTGGAGCAGGAAATCGTGTCGCGCTACTACTTTCAGAAGGGCAGCATCGAGGCCAGCTTCGACGACGACCCCAACATTCTGCTGGCCCTGAACGTGCTCAACGACCAGCCCCGCTATACCGCTTTGCTGCGCCCCGGCACCACGGAGGCCAAAACCCGCCCCGAAGCCAAGCGCAACATGGGTAGCAGCGGCGGGAAATAAGTATTGCACCCGTAACGCCGCTGATTATGAAAAACCTTCGCGCCCGTATCACCCTGAATCCGCGTCAGTGCGGCGGCCGGCCCTGCATCCGCGGTATGCGGATTCGGGTGACTGACGTGCTTAATTTGCTGGCCGCCGGCCTTACCGTAGAGCAGCTATTGGCCGAGATGCCGGATTTGGAGCCGCTGGACGTGCAAGCGGCGTTGCAGTACGCCGCTCAACGCATTGACCATCCCTCATTGGCGGCATGACCTTCTGGCTGGATGCGCAACTTTCACCACTGCTGGCTGCCTGGTTACGCTGGCAGTTTAAGCTGAGCGCCTTTTCCTTGCAGGAAATCGGTTTACGCGACGCCGAAGATGAGGACATATTTCGAGCGGCGAAACAGGCTAGCGTAGTCGTGATAACCAAGGACGCCGATTTTCCGCAACTGCTGGAGCGTTTAGGTCCACCGCCCCAAGTTGTGTGGCTGACTTGTGGAAATACGTCTAATGAGAAGCTTCAGCAACTATTGTTGTCACTCCTTCCCCAAGTGCTGGAATTGCTGGCGGCGGGTGAACCATTAGTCGAAATAAGAGGAATCAATTAGTTTCTGGCGGCTACTACCGTCCCCGCAATGATAGCGTCCCCACGCCCACGATGCGGCGCGAGGCTTTTTCCTGCACCAGCACTACGGCCCGCAGGTTAGCCGTTTTCCAGGTCGGGTTGAGTTGCAGCGGCGCGGTAGTGGCGAAAGTGCCATCGGTAGCCGGAGTGCCGAGCGGGCGCAATGCCCGGACTACGGCGGCGTGGTGCAGCAGCCGGCCCGAGTTTTCGCCCCGTCCAACCTGGGTAGACAAGCCCGTTTCGGTGAGGGCCAGCAGCACTTCGGCAGGGCCGGTGCCGGTGGGCAACTGGCTGACGCGAATGGCTAGCGCCGTGGCCGAAGGGCGGCTGAGCGTTACGGTGGCGCGCGGGGCCTGAGCGGCGCGGGCTACGGCCTCGGCCAGTTTGGCGCGCTGGCTGCCCACGAATTCGTAGCGGCCATTGACCACCGCCTGGGGCGTGTAGGAGCCGGTGCCGAAACCTGCGGCGTAGTCGCGCTGGCGCTGGCTGAACTCAGGTGATGAGAACGGATCCTTCCAGCCCAGACGGTTCCAGTAGTCCACATGCTCGCCCAGGGCAATTACCTCCACACCGGCCACCGACTGGGCCACTGCCAACTCCCGCAACGCCGCGTCGGCCGCCGGGCAGCTGGAGCAGCCTTCCGACGTAAACAGCTCCACGACTACCGGTACCCTGGCGGCGGGGACGGCCGGTGAGGTTGCGGCCGGGCGGCTGCTTGTTGGCAACACAGCGGCGAGAAGGGCTAAGAAGATAGTAGGCAGGAGAAATTGCATGATAATCAGAAGAGTAGAGGATTGTAGATGGCCGCTGGCTTGTGGCTGAAGAGGGAGGATGGGCCGTTGTTGGCAACAGCAATGCGCAGCGGCTGGTTCGGTGCTAGGTTCGCGGGGCACCAGCTACCGGCCGCGCCCGTACCTTTGCACTATGTCCTCGTTGCTGCTGTCTTTAGAAACCTCGTCGCCCATCTGCTCGGTGGCCCTGCATCACCTCGAAACGGGCCGGCTGCTGGGCCACACCGAGCTACGGCTGGATAAGTCGCACTCCTCGCACCTGAGCGTGCTGATGGAGCAGCTGCTGGCCAATACGCTGCACGCGCTGGCCGATGTGGCCGCCGTGGCCGTGTCCGACGGGCCCGGTTCCTACACGGGTTTGCGCATCGGGGCCGCCGCCGCCAAGGGCTTGTGCTACGCGCTCGATGTGCCGCTGCTGGCCGTGGGCACGCTGCCCGCGCTGGCCCGGCAGGTAGCCAGCCACACTGCCCGCTCCGAACAGTATCAGTATTGCCCGATGCTCGATGCCCGCCGCATGGAGGTGTACGCTGCCCTCTACCGCGCCGATGGCGCCGAAATGCTGCCGCCCGCGCCGCTGCTGCTCGACGAAACCACGCTAACCGAACAAATGGCCGCCCATCCGGTGTTATTCTTTGGCAGCGGGGCCGCGAAGTTCCAGCCGCTGATGACCGGGCAGCCTAACGCCTTTTTCCTGCCCGGCATCGAACCCTCGGCCGTGGCCGTAGGCGAGCTGGCCCTGGAGGCCCACCAGCGCCAGGAGTTCCGCGACGTAGCCTACTACGAGCCGTTTTACCTGAAGGAAGTGTACACAACCACATCCAAAAAGTAGCTTCCTCTTTACCCTGACTAGCTAACTATCATGGACGAATTCATCAACCGCGTTGCCCAAAGCGCCCTCGTCACGCTCAACCTTGAAGAGTTTATTCACCCCGGCGAGCGGGTGGTGTACGACATCAAGGACAACCTCTTCCAGGGCCTGATGCTGCGCGAAAAGGACTTCCGCGCCTTTGTGAAAGACCACGACTGGAGCCAGTACGACGGCCAGAACGTAGCCATCATCTGCTCCGTGGATGCCATTGTGCCCACCTGGGCCTACATGGTGCTGGCCGGCAAGCTCCAGGGCCACGCTCACCGCTACGTGTTCGGCGACCTGGCCGCGCTGGAGCAGGACCTGTTCCACGAAGCCATTGCCGCCATCGACGCCGAGCAGTACCGCGACGCCAAGCTGGTGATTAAAGGCTGCGGCGAGAAGCCCGTGCCCACCTACGCCTACGTGGCCATCATGCAGAAACTGCTGCCCGTAGCTAGCAGCATTATGTACGGCGAGCCGTGCAGTACTGTGCCGCTTTACAAGCGTCCCAAAGTAGCTTCAGTTTAGTCGAGGCTTTAGACGCCTGGTCTGCTAAGTATGAATACTATAGGAAAAGCCCCCAAAGCGCAGGTTTCGGGGGCTTTCTCGTTGATTTCATACTGATTACAAGCCGCGAATGGTTACCCATTCAAACCTGGAGGGCGGTTTCAGGAAACGGGGCGCAGGCTGATTGCGGGCCAAACATGCATAATTCCGCATCTTTGACCTGCCAATTACTCTTTCATGAGCCAACCGATTGCCCCCGCTTACAAAATCAGTGTCCTGACCGGCATTTCCATCGTGGTGGCCAATATGGTGGGCACTGGCGTTTTCACCAGTCTCGGTTTTCAGGTAATCGATATCCAGAGCGGGTTTGCCCTGCTGATGCTCTGGGCGGTGGGCGGCGTTATTGCCCTGTGCGGGGCGCTGAGCTACGGCGAGTTGGCCGCCGCCATGCCCCGCTCGGGCGGCGAGTACCATTACCTGTCGAAAATTTACCACCCGGCGCTGGGGTTTCTGTCGGGCTGGGTGTCGGCCACGGTGGGCTTTGCGGCGCCCACGGCCGCCGCGGCGCTGGCCCTGGAGCAATACGCTGCCAGCGTGTGGCCCGGCTTGCCGCCCAAGCTGCTGGCGGTGAGCGTGGTGCTGTTGCTGACGTTGGTGCACGGCATCAGCAGCCGGGCCGGCAGCCGGTTGCAGGTGGCCGTAACGGCCCTCAAGGTGGTCGTGCTGGTCGGCTTTATTGGCGTCGGACTGCTGGTAGCCACGCCCCAGCCGCTGGCCTTCGCGCCCCAGGGCCCGGCTGATTGGGGCGTGCTGCTGAGTCCGGCCTTTGCCGTGTCGCTCATCTTCGTGTCGTATGCTTATTCGGGCTGGAACGCGGCCGTGTACCTGACCGGCGAAATCGACCAGCCCCAGCGCAACCTGCCCCGGATTCTGCTGACGGGCACCGCGCTGGTACTGGTACTGTACGTGGCCCTGAACTTCATTTTCCTGTATTCCACGCCCATCAGCGCCTTAAAAGGGCAGGTGGAAGTGGGCTTCGTAGCGGCTACCAGCCTGTTCGGGCCGGGCGGCGGGCGGCTCATGGGCGGGCTGATTGCGGCGTTGCTCGTGTCCACCATCAGCTCCATGATTTTCGCCGGCCCCCGTATTGTGCAGGTGATGGGCGAGGATTTACCGGCCCTGCACTTTCTGGCCAAGCGGAGCGCGGCGGGCGTGCCGGTGCGGGCGCTGCTGTTTCAGCTGGCCCTCACGCTGCTGTTCGTGCTGGAGTCGTCGTTTGCGCAGGTGGTGGTGTACGCGGGCTTTATCCTGACGCTGTTCACCTTCCTGACCGTGCTGGGCCTGTTCGTGCTCCGGGTGCGGCAGCCGGATTTAGTGCGGCCCTACCGCGCCTGGGGCTACCCGCTCACGCCGCTGCTGTTTCTGCTGCTCAACGGCTGGACACTCTGGTACATCGCCCGCGACAAGCCCACCGAAACCCTTTACGGCCTCGCCACCTTGCTGGCCGGTTTGCTGGTGTACGGCCTGAGCCGGCTCCGCAAATAGTAGCCTTTCCTTAACTCCACTCTATGCGCTTTACCACTCCTCAACGCCTGCTGCCGGCCGTGCTGCTATTGCTGGCAGCCTGCAACGAGCCCTCGACCACCAAAACCGAGCAGTCCGCCACGCCCCCGGCCACCGCCCCCGATACCACTGTAGCCTTGGCGCCGCCCAAGCCTGCCGTGCCCGATACAGCCGCCATCCACAACGTGGCTGCCTACCTGGCCGGCCTCCCCGTGAGCCAAGGCAGCGACCTGCAGCCACTGGAAACCCGGCCCGCCTGGCAGGCCTACGCCGCCGACGCCGACAAAAGCTGGACCAAGTACCATGCCGCCCGCACGGCTAAAATCGAAGCCTGGGCCGCCACCGAGCTGGATTCGGTGCGCGCTGACAGCCCCACCATTTTCTACCCCTTCAGCGGCCCCGATTTCCTGAACGTGACCACCATGTTCCCCGGCAGCCAGACCTACGTGCTGCTGGGCCTCGAACCCGTAGGCACCGTGCCCAGCCGCGCCAACCTCGAAAACAGCAAGCTTTTCCCGGCGCTCAAGGAGTCGTTGTGGTCGGTGTTGAACTTCAGCTTTTTCCGCACCAACTCGATGGCCGTGAACCTCAAATCGGTGGAGCTGGATGGGGCCCTGCCGCTGATGTTGCTGTTTGCCGCCCGCACCCAGCACCAGGTCGAGGCCGTGCGCTACGTGCAACTCCTGCCCGATGGCCAGCTCGCCGAGGCCGACTCGACCCTCATCCGCAAACCCAGCCGCAAAGTGACACCCGGCGTCGAACTGAAGCTGCGCTCGGCCAGCGGCCAGGCCAAAACGGTGCAGTATTTCTCAGTTGATATCAGCGACGGACAGCTAGGCCAGACCCAGGAAGCCGCCCTCAAGTACGTGCGCACCCTGGGCCCGCTGACCACCTACGTGAAGTCGGCCACCTACTTGATGCACAAATCCTACTTCAGCAAAGTGCGCAACCTGGTGCTGGAGCGCAGCAATTTCGTGTTGCAGGACGATTCGGGCATTGCCATGAAGTACTTCAAGCCCGCCGATTGGCAGCTGACCTACTATGGCACCTACAAGCGCCCCATCAACCTGTTCGCCAAGCAGTACCAGCCCGCAATGACGGCCGCTTACGCCGACAAGGCCAATCCGCCCCGTCCGCTGCCCTTCGGCACCGGCTACAACTGGCGCGAAAACGATTCTAACCTGCTGCTCGCCCGCCGCGTCGGGCCCGTAGCCGAGTAGGAGCGGGAGTGAGCAGAATGGCAGCGCCGGGTTCCAGCAGGAGCCCGGCGCTTTTTTGTGGAGCGGTGGTGCTTTTTCGTCAAGCCGTTGCTGCTATTGTCAGGTCGAAAGGAAGCCACTCTATATAGTATGCCCGCTAGATCAGGAAAAGCGGCGTTTCGGCTTGGTATATTATTGAAGAAGCGAAGTGGCTTCTATAGGAGAGGGAGAGAAGTTTTTCCGACCTTTAAGTATATGACGCGTCCTGTTGCCCTGCTTGCCTGTAGCCTCTTTTCTGTCCTGCTGACTTCTCTCGGCCCAGCTGCCAAACAAAGTAGTCCTGCCCCCGCCAGCGCTAATAGCCCATTACTCGACAGCCTGCTCCACGCCGATGCCCGCCTGCTGCCCGTAGTGGAGCGCGCCGATGAATACGAGCTGCAGATTATCTACACCCAGATCAACCGCGACGCCGAGCAACGCCCCACGTTCGTCGAGCACACGTTTCGGCTCGATGCCAGCCACTACTTCAACCCGGCCAGCCTCGTGAAGCTGCCCACCGTGGCCCTCGCCCTCGAAAAGCTCAACCGCCTGCACCAGCCCGGCCTCACCCGCCGCTCGCCCATGCGCACCGGCACGGCCTTCCGCTGCCAAACGCCCGCCCCCTACGTGGCCTCGGCCGACTCCGACCGCATCAATACTGTGGGCAATTATGCCAAGCGCATGCTGCTCGTCAGCGACAACGGGGCCTACAATCGGCTCTACGAATTCCTGGGCCAGCGCCCGCTCAATGAGCGCCTGGCCGAGCTGGGCTACCCCGAAACCCGTATCGTGCGCCGCTTCGCCCCCTGCGACACTGCTGCCAACCGCCACACCAATCCCATCGAGTTCCGCAACCCAGCCACCGGCCAGGTCAGCTACCAGCAGCCCGCCGCCGTAAACCTCCGGCCCTTCGATTTCCCGCTGGGCCAGATCAGCAAAGGCCGCGCCCACCAGGCCGGCGGCCGCATCGTGCCCGGCCCCTACGATTTCACTACCGCCAATTACCTGCCGCTCCAATCCATAACCGGGATGCTTCGGGCACTGCTCTTCCCCGAGGCCGTACCCCCCAGCCAGCGTTTACGGCTCACTGACGATGATTATAGCTTCCTGCGCTACTACCTGCACCACACGCCCCACGGCTCGGGCTACTCGCTCTACCAGCCCGCCCGGTACTTCGACGCCTACAAAAAGTACCTGTATTACGGCCGCAAACCCACTGTTGCCGCCGAGCCGGGCCTGCGCATCTATAATATAGTAGGCATGTCGCACGGCTTTCTGTCCGACGTTGCCTACTTCGCCGACTCCACCAACCGGTCGGAATTTATGCTCAGCGCTGTGCTCTACGTGAATAAAAACGGCATAATCAACGACGGAACCTACGAATACGAAACCGTAGGCCTACCTTTTCTGGCCGCGCTAGGCCAGCAAATCCGCCACTACGAAGCCACACGTACCAGGCCTGCGGCTGACCTGCCAGCTGAATTCACCCAGCTGGAAACTGTTCGCTAACGCAACGCACAAAAAGAAAGTAGCTGATTGTGTGGGTTGAAGCGGGCCTTGAACGAGTATTTTGCCTGCCGGGTTTGCATCCTCCGTCCCAAACTCCCACTTTTGCATCCCCAACCGGAACGCGGCGGGGTAAGGTTCTCCCTTGGGAAAGCCGCTTGAAAAAAAAGTTACCTTAAACAGTTGCGGAAGTCGAAAAGGTTTAGTTACCTTTGCACCCCGCTTCAACCGGAAGCGCTTTCACTCTTGCCAGACAAGCTACCTGAAAAGGCGGCACAGGCTAGCGGGAAGGCCGAAAAGAGAAAAACTTTTTCTTGCTTCGGTCTTGCAGAAAGCGAAAAGCTGCTTACCTTTGCAGCCCGCTTCAACCGGAAGGGGCAACAGCAACCAAGAAAAGAAACACTTCGAAAAAAAAGTTTTCTTCTTTTGCTTGTCGCAACCAGAAACGGTTGTACCTTTGCAGCCCGCTTCGATCGGAAGGGGCACACAGCAACACCGCCTCGCTTGGTGAGGCACACGGCAGACTCCAATTGGGAGTGATGCACACGTTCTTTGAATGACTGGAAAAGACAATATAGGTAAGACCTGCGGCGGTAACGCAACAGGCAAAATGAGTGACGCGAATCAGTTCTTTCTTTCGGGAAGGAGCAACATAAGGGTCGGATCAGCACTTGACATCAGCTGTGCTTCGGCATAGTGTAGAGAAATCTTACAATGGAGAGTTTGATCCTGGCTCAGGATGAACGCTAGCGGCAGGCCTAATACATGCAAGTCGAACGGGTGTTCTTCGTACTACTAGTGGCGCACGGGTGCGTAACGCGTAACCAATCTGCCCTGAACTGGGGGATAGCCCGCCGAAAGGCGGATTAATACCGCATAAACCAACAGAACGGCATCGTTTAATTGGTAAAGATTTATTGGTTCAGGATGAGGTTGCGTGCCATTAGCTAGTTGGCGGGGTAAAGGCCC
>NZ_KB907813.1 GCF_000382225.1 Hymenobacter aerophilus DSM 13606 | reverse complement strand
TATGTGGCGGAGGACGTGTTCGCAGAAGCGAGCGGCAACCAACAGAAAAGCGCGCGGCGCAAAAACAGCAAACGGCCCCACCATCCAGCGCAAAACTTTCTGATTCAGTACTTTCGTAAGGGCATTGAAACGACCTTTAGTCGCCTGACCGCACGCTTTCCCAAGCAGATTCATGCCGTAACAGCGGCTGGGTTTGCCTTGAAAATCGCCCTCTTCATCTTTGCCCACGCCCTACACCAAGTTGGGTTATAGTCCGCAACTTGGGTTAGCTAGAACCATTTGTCATCCTGAGCTTGCGAAGGACCTATACAGAAGCTGACACCAAACAATAGCTTCTGTATAGGTCCTTCGCGCTGCTCAGGATGACAAACGGTTTATAGCAGTTTCTGCAGCCAGCCTCCAAACTCGCTTCTGCGTAACTTTCGCGGCCCTAACTACCGCCGACGCTCCGCCCCGTGCCGCCCGAAGAAGTTGCCCTGTCCGTTATCATTGTCAACTATAACGTCTGCTACTTTTTGGAGCAGGCGCTGCTGTCGGTGCGGCGGGCGGGCGAGAAGCTGGGCCGGCCGCTGGAGGTATTTGTAGTCGACAACAACTCGGTCGATGGCTCGGTGGCCATGGTGCGGGCCCGGTTTCCGGAGGTGATGCTCATTGCCAACCACGACAACCCCGGTTTCTCGAAGGCCAACAACCAGGCTCTGCGCCTTGCCAAGGGCCGCTACGTGCTGCTGCTCAACCCCGATACGGTGGTGGAGGAAGATACCTTCCGGCTGTGCTGCGAGTTTATGAATGCGCACCCGCGCTGCGGCGGGCTGGGCGTGAAAATGCTGGATGGGCAGGGCCGGTTTTTGCCTGAAAGCAAGCGCGGCCTGCCTACGCCGGCGGTGGCGTTCTACAAGATATTCGGGCTGGCGCGGCTGTTCCCCCGGTCGCGGCGCTTCGGGCGCTACCACCTGGGCTTCCTTAGTCCCGACGAAACCCACGAAATTGAGGTGCTCAGCGGCGCCTTCATGCTGATGCGGAGCGCCGCGCTACGCGAGGTGGGTCTGCTCGACGAGGACTACTTTATGTACGGCGAGGACATTGACCTCTCGTACCGCCTTACCCAGGGTGGCTGGCAGAATTTCTACTACCCCGGCACCCGCATTATCCATTACAAGGGCGAAAGCACCAAGCGCACGAGCGTCAACTACGTGTTCGTGTTCTACCGGGCGATGGTGATTTTTGCCCGCAAGCACTTCGCGCCGCAGCGGGCGGGCACATTTTCGGTGCTGATAAATGCGGCCATCTGGTTGCGGGCGGGGGCGGCCGTGGCCCAGCGGCTGCTGCTGCGGGCCGCCCCGGTGCTGCTCGATGCCGGCCTGATTTACGCGGGCATGTACGTGCTGAAAACCTACTGGGAGCACAACCACAAGTACGTGCGCGGGCCCTACCCCGAAAAGTACATGCTGGTGGCGGTGCCCGTCTACATTGCCGTGTGGCTGGGTTCGGCCTTCCTGAGCGGGGCCTACGACCGGCCGCTGCGGGCCGGGCGGCTGGTGCGCGGCATCGTGGTGGGCACGCTGCTGATTTCGGCTTTCAGCAACTTCCTGGACGCCTGGCGCTTCTCGAAGGCCCTGATTCTGCTGGGCGGCGCGTGGGCCGTGGCGGCGCTGCTGTTGCGGCGGGCGGCGGGCAATTTCCTGCGCTACCGCCGCTTTAGTTTAAGCGAGAATCAGCAGAAAAACGTGGGTATCGTGGGTTCGGCCGAGGAAAGCCGCCGGGTGCGCCAGCTGCTGGAGCAGGCTGCCGTACCAGCCCGCATCATCGGCTACGTGGCGCCGGATGCCGCACCCGCCGCACCCGCCGAGGCCGCAGCCGGGCCAACTGGTACGGCCGTAGCTGCTGCCCCGCCGCCGCCCGACGACTTGCTGGGGGAGGTGCGCCAGCTGGAGGACATTATCCGTATTTATGGGCTCGATGAGTTGGTGTTCTGCGGCCGCGACCTGCCCGCCAGCCAGATTATCGGGCTGATGGCCGGGCTGCCCCAGCACCCGCCGGTAGCGTTCAAAATTCTGCCCCCCGGCAGCCAGTACATCATCGGCAGCTCGGGCAAAGATTCGCCCGGCGACTACTACGCCCTCGACATCACGCTCAACCTGTTCCGCCCCGAACAGGTGCGCAACAAGCGCCTGCTCGACGTTCTGAGCAGTCTGCTGCTGCTGGCGCTGAGTCCGGTGCTGGTGTGGCTGGTGCAGCGCAAAGCCGGCTTCGTGCGCAACTGCCTGCGGGTGCTGGCCGGCGCGCGCACCTGGGTGGGCCTGCGCCACGCCGCCGCGCCGCAAGCTGCTGCCCGCGCCATCCTCTCGCCCGCCGATACCGCCGCGGCCGCCGCCAGTGCCCCGCTCGATGAGGCCACCCGCCGCCGCCTGGAGCTGCTCTACGCCAAAGACTACCACCCCGCCCTCGATTGGCGCATCATGGCCCGGTGCCTGCGCCAGCTGGGCCGCGAGGAGTAGGGGCAAGAGGTAGTGGAAGGCCGTCATTCAGAGCGCAGCGAAGAATCTCGCATGCTGACGTTGCGGCAGTACTCAACGTCAGCACGCGAGATTCTTCGTTGCGCTCTGAATGACGTTCGTCTCATATCCCAGCATCCCGTATCTCACTTCCTCCTACCTTTACCCTTCCACCCAAACCCAGCCCCGAATATGTCCTCCACTGCCGCTACCGACCGCGCCCCGCTTGTTCTGTCCGACCGCATCAACGCCATGCAGGAGTCGCAAACCATTGCCATGGCCAAAAAGGCGCGGGCGCTGGCGGCCGAGGGCGTCGATGTCATCACCCTGAGCTTTGGGGAGCCCGATTTCCAGACGCCCCAGTACATCAAAGACGCCGCCAAGCAGGCACTGGATGAGGGCTACACGTTCTACACGCCGGTGCCCGGCTATCTGGAGCTGCGCCAGGCCATCTGCGACAAGTTCCGGCGCGACAACCAGCTGGATTACCAGCCCGAGAACATTGTGGTGAGTACGGGGGCCAAGCAGGCGCTGGCCAACGCCGTGCTGAGCCTGGTAAATCCGGGCGACGAGGTGCTGGTGTTTTCGCCCTACTGGGTGAGCTACGAGGAGATGGTGCGGCTGGCCGAGGGCGTGAGCATCCCGCTGATGGGCACGCTGGAAAACGACTACAAAGTAACGGCCGCGCAGGTGGAAGCCGCCATTACGCCCCGCACCCGGCTCATCATGTACTCCTCGCCCTGCAACCCCACCGGGGCCGTTTTCAGCCGCGAAGAGCTGGCTGAACTGGCCGCCGTCGTGGCCCGCCACCCCAACGTGTATGTGGTAGCCGATGAGATTTACGAGTACATCAACTTCGTGGGCGAGCACGTGAGTCTGGCCCAATTTGATGAGGTAAAGGACCAGGTGATTACCGTCAATGGCTTCTCGAAGGGCTACGCCATGACCGGCTGGCGGGTGGGCTACCTGGCTGCGCGGCGCGAAATTGCCGCCGCCTGCGAGAAAATTCAGAGCCAGATTACGTCCGGCACCTGCTCGATTGCCCAGCGCGCCGGCATTGCCGCCCTGGAAGGCGGCCGCGCCTCGGCCGACGAAATGGTGGCCGCCTACCGCCGCCGCCGCGACCTGGTGCTGGAACTGGTGCAGGACATTCCCGGCTTCCGCACCAACGTACCCAGCGGCGCCTTCTACCTGTTTCCCGACGTCACCGGCTACTTCGGCCGCACCACCGCCACCGGCGAAACTATTGCCACGGCCGCCGACCTAGCCATGTACCTGCTCAACGATGCCCACGTAGCCGCCGTCGACGGGGCTGCTTTCGGCGCGCCCGACTGCCTGCGCTTCAGCACCGCCGCCGCCGATGAGAAGTTGCGCGAAGCCTTCGCGCGCATCAAGGCTTCGTTGGCCAAGCTGGGATAGAGGTGATTTGGTGAGAACGTCATTCAGAGCGCAGCGAAGAATCTCGCGTGCTGACGTTGCGTCCTTGTCGTTCAACGATTCACGCGAGATTCTTCGCTGCGCTCTGAATGACGTTCTCCTTCCTTATTACCCACTACTCAATACTAGCCTACCTTTGCGGCTTCTTACCAGCTTCCGCTTTTGATGCCCGCTACCGCCCTGCCGCCCGCCTCGCTGCCCGACCTGTTTGCCGCCTTCAACCAGCTAACCGTGCTTATTGTAGGCGACGTGATGCTCGACGCCTACGTGTGGGGCCGCTCGGTGCGCCTCTCGCCCGAGGCGCCGGTGCCGGTGGTGAACGTGAGCCGCACCGAGCAGCGCCTGGGCGGGGCGGCCAACGTGGCGCTTAATGTGCAGGCCCTCGGGGCCACGCCGCTGCTGTGCGCCCTGATTGGGGATGATGCGGGCGGCGACCAGCTGCTGGAGCGGCTGGAAGTAAACGGGCTGTCGGCTGCGGGAATCGTGCGTTCCGGCGCCCGGCCCACTACCGTGAAGCAGCGCATCCTGGCCCACGGCCAGCAGCTGCTGCGCATTGACTCAGAAGTGGAAACCGAAGCCGACGCGGCCGAAAACGAGGCCCTCACGGCCCGTTTTACGGAGCTACTGGCGCGGGCCGATGTGGTAATTTTCGAGGATTATGACAAGGGTGTACTCACCGAAAGCAACATCCGCCACTTCATCAGTTTGGCCCGCGAGCGGGACGTGCCCACGGTGGTCGACCCCAAGAAAAAGAACTTCCTGGCCTACCAGCACTGCACCCTGTTCAAGCCCAACCTGAAAGAGCTGCGCGAGGGCCTCAAGCTCGAATTCGGCGACCCCACCACCGACCGGGCCGGCTTCGAGGCGGCCGTGGCCCGGTTGCGCGAGCTGCTGGAACCCGATACGGTGCTCGTGACGCTATCGGAGCACGGCGTGTTTGCCCAGTTGCAGAACCAGAAAACCTACCTGCCGGCCCACCTGCGCACCATCTCCGACGTATCAGGCGCCGGCGACACAGTTATCAGTATTGCCGCCCTGTGTGTGGCTTTGCGCCTGCCGGTGCCGGCCACGGCCGCACTGGCCAACCTGGGCGGCGGCCTCGTCTGCGAGCAGGTGGGCGTGGTGCCGATTGAGAAGCAAAAGCTACTAGCCGAAGCGCAGGCATTGCTGAGCTGGTAAATTTCTTGGTCAAGGAGCAAAGCAGAACACCCGTTTGTCATCCTGAGCATAGCGAAGGACCTATCCAGGGGCTAACTTCTGGTGTTGCCTTCTGTATAGGTCCTTCGCTATGCTCAGGATGACAGATGAGGTTTTCTAACCCCGCATTCCGGCGCTGTATTCCTTCACTGTTTCGATGAAGACTTTTACGTTGTCGGGGTTGGTATCGGGGTAGACGCCGTGGCCGAGGTTGGCAATGTGGCGCTGGGGGCCGAACTGGTCGAGCATGGCCTTGGTGGCAGCCTGCACCTGGGCGGGCGTGCCGTAGAGGGCGCAGGGGTCGAGGTTGCCCTGCAGGGTTTTGTCGCCCACCAGCGGGCGCACAGTGCGCGGGTCCTGGTTCCAGTCGAGGCCGATGGTGCGGCAGCCGGGCAGGGCGGCGAAGTCCTCGATGGCCCAGAAAGCACCCTTGGCGAATACTGTAACCGGCACTTCGGCGGGCATGGCGGCGCAGATTTCGGCAATGTAGCGCTGGCTGAACTCCTTGTAGTGCGCGGGCGGCAGAATGCCGGCCCAGGAGTCGAATACCTGAATCAGGTTGGCGCCGGCCGTTACCTGGGCCTGCAGGTAGGCAATGGTGGTGGCCGTGATTTTGCGCAGCAGCTCGTGGGCCAGCTCGGGGTTCTGGTACAGCATCCGACGGGCCTTGCTGAAGGTTTTCGAGCCGTGGCCCTCCACCATATAGGCCAAAATAGTCCAGGGGGCGCCGGCAAACCCGATGAGCGGCACCCGGCCGTTCAGCTCGCGCTTGGTTACGCGCAGGGCCTCCAGCACGTAGCCAAGGTGCTCCTCAGGGTCGGCGATGCGCATGCGGGCCACGTCCTGGGCGTTCTGGATGGTTTCGGGGAACAGCGGGCCGCGGGCTTCCACCATCTCGTAGGTGAGGCCCATGGCTTCGGGCACCACCAGAATGTCGGAGAAGATGATGGCGGCGTCCACGTCGAGCGCATCGACGGGCTGGATAGTGACTTCGGCGGCCAGGTCGGGCGTTTCCACCAGCTCCTTAAAGCCGCTCAGGCGGCCCCGCAGGGCGCGGTACTGGGGCAGAATGCGGCCCGCCTGGCGCATGAGCCACACGGGGGTACGTTCGGTTTCTTCGCCGCGGGCGGCACGCAAAAGCAGGTCGTTTTGAAGCACGTTTTTTGAAGCTGCAAGCGGCAAGCTGCAAGCCGCAAGTTATAAGTTTGACCAGTTGACTAATGGAAGGTCAGGCTTGTAGCTTGCGGCTTGCAGCTTGCCGCTCAATCAACGAAAAGGGCCTTAATGGCCGTCATGATAAAGTTTACGCCGATGGCCAGGGTGATGAAGCCCATGATGCGGGCCAGCGCCGCCAGGCCCGGCCGGCCCAGAAAGCGCGTGAGCCGGAGCGACGACATGAGGATGATGTACACGGCCAGCGCCACCAGCACGAAGCCAGCGAAAATCAGCCCCATGTCGCCATACGTGAGCTTTTTGGTGTACAGGCTGATGCAGACGGCAATGGCGCCGGGGCCCGAGAGCATGGGCATGGCCAGGGGCGTGAAGCTGATGTCATCCTTCTCGCGGCTGGCCTCGATGGTTTCCTGCGACACCTTGGTGCGGTTGCCGCCGGGCGTCAGCAAATCGAAGGCCGAGCGCATGAGCAGGATTCCGCCGGCAATGCGCAGGTGGTGAATGTTGATGCCGAAGAAGTTGAGCACGTACTGGCCCGCAAAAAACGACACCGACAGCACGGCCAGCACCGACAGGCAGGCCTTCAGGCCGATGTTGGCCCGCTCGGCCGCCGTGTCGCTTTCCGTGAGCGACAGAAAGACCGGCATGGCCCCGAACGGATTAACCACCGAAAACAGCGTCGTGAACGTGGCGAGCAGAATATCCATAGGCGCGGGCAGGGTATGGCCGGCAAAGGTACGAGCCTTTGCGGCACCGGCACGGGGAAAATCCTACTTTTAGCAAAACAACCCCCGCGGCGGCGGCGCGTAGAGCCAAACTTTCCCTGCCTTCCTGTTCCAAACTTCTCCTTATAGTGTTCAACTCCTACGATTCTGGTTGGCTGATGCTGGCGCAGGGCCTCGTGCTGCTGCTGGCGGTGGCCTCCCTGGTTGCCACATTACTGCCGCTGATTCGCCAGACGGTCTGGTGGATTCGCATTTTTGATTTTCCGCGCCTGCAGATTGTGGGCGTGCTGCTGGCCGTGTTGGTGGCGGGCTGGCTGCTGGGCTGGCACCACCCCGCCGCCGGTTACTGGCTGCCGGCGTTGCTGGCGAGCGTGGCGCTGGCCGCCCTCTACCAGGCCTACCGCATCGTGCCCTATACGCCGCTGGCCGGCAAGCACGTGGGCGACAGCACCCGCACCGATGGCGGGGGCCACCTAAGCTTGGTGATGATGAACGTGCTGCAGTACAACAAGCAGAGCGACAAGGCGCTGCGGGTGCTGCAGCAGGCCGATGCCGACATCATCATGGCCGTGGAAACCGACGAGTGGTGGCATCAGCAGCTGAAGCCGATGGAGAAAACCCACCCCTACACCTGCCACGAGCCGCTCGACAACACCTACGGCCTGTTGTTTTTCTCGCGTCTGCCGCTCGATGGCTGTGAAATCAAGTACCTCATCGACGACGACGTGCCCAGCGTGCATACCCGCGTGCAGCTGCCCAACGGCCGCACCTGGGTGCGCGTGTACGGCCTGCACCCCAAGCCGCCGGCGCCCGCCGAGGCGGAAACCAGCACCCGCCGCGACGCCGAGCTGCTGCTGGTAGGCCGCCAGATTGAGCAGCGCGACGAGCCCACCATCGTGTTCGGCGACATGAACGACGTGGCCTGGTCGCACACCTCCGAGCTGTTCCGGCGCATCAGCGGCCTGCTTGATCCGCGGGTGGGCCGCGGCCTGCTGCCCACTTTCCACGCCGAGTACCGGCTGCTGCGCTGGCCCCTCGACCACGTATTCGTCTCGCCCCACTTCAAAGTCGACGACATGGAGCGCCTGCCCTACGTGGGTTCCGACCATTTTCCCATCTACATCAAGCTCAGCTTCGAACCCCAGGACAAAGCCGAACAGGAGGAAAGCCTTGAAGAAGCAGATGCCGCCGATGAGCAGGAAGCGGTAGAAAAAATAAGGGAGGGCCGCCAGGAAGAAGTAGAGGAAGAAGCCCGGGAAGCGGTTGAGAGACGGTAAAGGAGAAGCAGTACGTACGGCCCCGCCTGTCATCCTGAGCTTGCGAAGGACCTATACAGAAGCTATTACTTGATACTACCTTCTGTATAGGTCCTTCGCAAGCTCAGGATGACAGGATAATTCACCTACCACCGCAAACCCCTGCCGCCCGTACCTTTGCGCCATGCCCACCGAGCAAGCCGCCACCGACGATATTCTGCACGTGCTGCGCCAGACCTGGGGCCACACCCGGTTCCGGCCGTTGCAGGAAGACATCATCCGGGCAGTGCTGGCGGGGCACGACACGCTGGCGCTGCTGCCCACCGGCGGCGGTAAAAGCATCTGCTTCCAGGTGCCCGCGCTGGCCCGGCCCGGCCTGTGCCTGGTAGTGTCGCCGCTGATTGCGCTGATGAAGGACCAGGTGGAAAACCTGCGCCAGCGCGGCGTGAAGGCCGAAGCCGTGTACGCCGGCATGAGCCACCAGGAAATCGACCAGACCCTCGACAACTGCGTGTACGGCCCGGTAAAGTTCCTCTACGTGAGCCCCGAACGGCTGCTGACCGACATGTTCCGGGCCCGCGTGGCGAAGATGAAGGTGAGTCTGCTGGCTGTGGATGAGGCGCACTGCGTGTCGCAGTGGGGCTACGATTTCCGGCCGCCCTACCTACGCATTGCCGAGCTGCGGGCCCTGCTGCCGGGTGTACCCTGCATTGCCCTCACGGCCACCGCCACCGAGCAGGTGCGGCAGGATATTGTGGAGAAACTGGTATTTGGGGCCAGCCACCGCGTATTTCAGCAGAGCTTCGCCCGGCCCAACCTGTCGTATTCGGTGCTCGAAACCGAGGACAAAATGAAGCGGATGCTGGAAGTAGTACGCGGGGTGGGGGCCGATAAAACGAGCATCGTGTACGCCCGCACCCGCCGCCAGACCGAGGATGCCGCCGCCTATCTGCAGCAGCAGCGCCTGTCGGCCGCTGCCTACCACGCCGGCCTGCCCGCCGACCAGCGCACCCGCGTGCAGCAGGACTGGATGCAGAACAAAACCCGCTGCATCGTGGCCACCAACGCCTTCGGCATGGGCATCGACAAGCCCGATGTGCGCCTGGTGGTGCACCTGGAGGCCCCCGACAACCTCGAAGCCTACTACCAGGAAGCCGGCCGCGCCGGCCGCGACGAGAAATATGCCTTCGCCGTGCTGCTCACCGGCCCCGCCGACACCGACGAGCTGCGCCGCCGCACTCGCCTGAGCTACCCGCCCCTCGACACGGTGCGCCGCGTGTATCAGGCGCTGGCCAACTTTTCGCGCACCGCGGTGGGCGGCGGCGAGCTGGTGGCCTTCGATTTCGACTTGCAGCAGTTCGCCGAAACCTACCGCATCAAGGCCCTCGACGCCCATAACAGCCTGCGCACGCTGGCCCGCGAGGGGTTCGTGCAGCTGAACGAGGCCGTAAATAATCCCGCCCGCGTCCACATCCCCATCGACCACACCGACCTCTACCGCTTCCAGGTAGCCAACCAGCAGCACGACCAGCTCATTAAAAGTCTGCTGCGGCTGCACGGGGGCGAGCTGTTTGCCGGTTTCCAGCGGATTTCGGAGAACAGCATCGCCCAGTACCTGCGCCTGAGCGTGGTGGAGCTGCGCAAGATGCTGCTGTTTCTGCACCGCTCGGGCATCATCCAGTTCCAGCCGCGCCACGAGTCGCCCCAGGCCCTGTTCACCACCCCGCGCTACGACGCCGACAAGCTCCCGCTGGACCAGAAGCGCCTGACCAAACAGCGCGACCTGGCCACCCACAAAACCGATTCGGTTATCCGCTACGCCGCCGGGGGCCGCTGCCGCCAACAGCTGCTGCTGGAATATTTCGGTGAGCTGGATGCGCCCGCTTGCGGCGTCTGCGACTTCTGCCTGGCTCGCAAAAAAGCCCGTCAGGAGGCCACCCCGCTGCCCGAGCTGCGCGTCCAGTTGCTGGAATTGGTACGGGCCACGCCCCAAACGCCCCGCGAAGTGCTCACGCATTACGCGCCCGGTCAGGCGTCGGCGGTTACGGCCCTGCTGCGCGATTTGGTGGAGTTGGGCGAACTACGCTACGCGGCCGATGGGCGGCTGAGCGGGTAGGAGGGAAGACGGGTTTTGGAGCTTATTTTTTAGAATCAGAAAAATAAGCTCCAAAACCCAAGTGCCGAAAAAGCCTGTCCACATACCTTACATTCGCTTTTAAATGGCTATAACAACTTCTCTTTCTGATCTCACTACTCGTCCCATTGGCGTATTCGACAGTGGCATTGGCGGCCTGACGGTGGCGCGGGCGGTGGCCCGAGTGCTACCCCACGAGCGGCTGGTGTACTTCGGCGACACGGCCCACCTGCCTTACGGCGACAAAAGCACGGCCGCCATCCAGGCCTACGCCGTGAAAATCTGCGACCTGCTGCTGCGCCAGCAATGCAAGGTGATTCTTATTGCCTGCAACTCGGCTTCGGCTGCTGCCTACGAGCTGGTGCGCGAGTATGTGGGTTCCAAGGCTCAGGTACTCAACGTTATCGACCCCATCGTGGCGCACGTGGGGCAGCAGTACGCCGGTCGCGTAGTAGGGCTGATTGGCACCAAGCAGACGGTGAACAGCAACGTGTATAAGAAGAAGGTTGACGACCTCGACGCGGGCGTCGACCTGCGCAGCCTGGCCACTCCGCTGCTGGCTCCCATGATTGAGGAGGGCTTTTTTAATGACACTATTGCCGGCAACGTCATCGAAACCTACCTCTCTAACCCGGCGCTGGAGGGCGTAGAGGCCCTGGTGCTGGCCTGCACGCACTACCCGCTCATCAAGGAGCAGATTGCCGAATTCTACCAGGGCCGCACCGAAGTGCTCGACGCTTCCGATGTAGTAGCCCGGCACGTGCGCCAGTACCTCGAAAGCCGGCAGCTACTGGCCGCCGCGGGCACCACGCCGCCCCGGCATCACTTCTACGTGTCCGATTTTACCCGCTCGTTCGAAGAAAGTACCCGCATTTTCTTTGGCCAAGAGGTGAACCTGGAGCACTATCCGCTGTGGGAATAGAAGTAGGAAATTACGCAGTGTAATTTTACTTGTCGTGCAATTAGTTATATTCATATACTAAATACTTACATTTAGGCACCGTAAGAGCCCGTTGCCTGACTAGGCTCTTCCGTTTGTTGCTCCTAAGCTGCGGCGGTGCTATGATAAATTTCGTTGATTTCTGGCGAAAATGGGGCTGGTGGCTGCTGCCGGGCCTGCTGCTGCTGGCGCCGGCCGCGCTGGCGCAGGGCGTGCGGCAGCCCCCCGCCCGCGTGAAGCAGCAGGGCAGCCCGGCCCCGGCGCAGGCCCCTACCAACGAAAGCAAGGCAAACCCACTCACCCCCAAGCAGCTCGAAGAAGCCCTGCGGCTGCTACTCCAGGTAACGGCCGACTCGAGCGGCACCGAGAAAGTCCAGCGCGGCTTCGAAATAGATGGTTTGGTTGTCGATGAAACCATCAGCAAGCTGGGGCGCGACTTCTACAGCCTGTTCTATACCAGCTTCGAGGCTCCCGCCGGCTCGGGCGACTACGTGGTTACCATCACCGAAAAGCCCGCCCGCGGCACCAGCATTCTCATCACGGTGGCCGTCAACGATATCGACCTGCTCGAAATGCCGCTCCAGCCAAATGAGGAGTACATCGAAGCGGCGGCCAGCGAGGCCGTTGGCACGGTTACCCAGCACCTCATCGAGAACAACCGCCTGGGCAATGAGCTCGAACAGGGCAACCGCCAACCCCTGGAAGTCTACTGATTCTGCTTTACGCAATTGACCCAACTCCCACTATTCCACTTCTGCTCCTAAACTGCTCTGCCATGAAATACCTGTACTGCTCTGTTACTGCACTACTTCTGGCCTTGGGGGCCGCGCCCGCCGCTACGGCGCAGGATTTTATTTACGAGCCCATCAACCCCAACTTCGGCGGCAACACCTTCAACTATTCGTCCCTGTTGAGCTCGGCTACGTCGCAGGATACTTTCAAGGACCCCAATGCCGCTCAGGCCCGCACCGCTGAGGACCCACTTACGTCCTTCGCTGCCAGTCTTAATCGACAGATTCTGAGCCAGCTGACTGACCGTTTTATCACCGATCAGTTCGGGAAAGGCACCGTGAAAGCCGGCAATTACTCGGTCGGCGGTTACCAGATTCAGGTAACGCCAGGTTCTAATGGCGTCGTCATCGTCATTGCTGACCCCGCCAGCGGCAACCAGACCACTGTCACCATTCCGAATCTGCCTTAGCAGACCATCTGACGGCATTGGTAGCGGGCCTGCGGGCGCTACTGCCTGCTTCGGTTGCGCTCCAGCGCCTGCTTTTTCTCCTCCCCGACAAAAGTCGTTGCCTCTCCCTATGAACACTGCTACCGCGCGCCCCTATAAGTACGCTCTAGGTTTGCTAACTGCCATACTACTGGCTGCCTGTAGCCCCTACTTTCATCAGCCTTTCAGCCCTGAGCGGGCCCGACTCGGTACTGAGGTGAACGGTAATGCTGATATGCTCAATCTGCCCGCCCCTAAAACCCGCACGGTAGTCGCGGTGTATAAGTTCCGCGACCAGACCGGCCAATACAAGCCGCAAATCAACGGCTCCAGCTTTTCGACCGCTATTACCCAAGGTACGACCACCATTCTGCTACGGGCGCTTGAAGAGTCGGGCTGGTTCGACCCCATCGAGCGTGAGAACCTGGGTAACCTGCTCAATGAGCGCAAAATCATCCGCTCTACCCGGGCCGAATTCACCGAGCAAACAGGTGTGAAGCAGCCTGTATTGCCGCCGCTCTTGTTTGCGGGCGTAATGCTGGAGGGTGGTATCATTTCCTATGATGCCAACATGCTTACGGGCGGGGCCGGGCTACGCTACTTCGGCACCGGAGCTTCGGGTCAATACCGTCAGGACCGCGTGACGGTGTACCTGCGGGCCATCAGTACTAGCAACGGCCGCATTCTGCGCACCGTGTACACTTCCAAAACGATATTGTCGCAGCAGATTCAAGGAAGTCTGTTTCGCTTCGTGAGCTTTAAGAAGCTTATGGAAGCCGAAACTGGCTTCACCTACAACGAGCCCAGCGAAATGGCCATCAAGGAAGCTATCGAAAAAGCCGTGCAAGCCCTTATATATGAAGGCATCCGGGATAGGCTGTGGCTGGCTAAGGACTCAACGGAAGCAACTGGTCCTAAAATGATGCGCTACTTGACGGAACGAGAATATGGCAAGCACTACGATGTACTGGGCCGGCAGGTGCTTGACCGCAAGAAAGGCCTGCTAGCTACGGTTTCAGCAGGCGGACAGCGCTACGCTGGCGACTTCGCCTCGCCCCGTACTACGGCCATTACCCAATTCCAAGTCGCCTATCAGCCTGCCGGCGGCTTCCTCAACCCTTACGTGGCTATCGGCCAGAGCCGTCTGGCTGCTCGCCAGTTCTTTGACCAGAAGTTCTACTTCACCGAAGCCGGCTTGATGTTGCGAGTGTTGCCCACTGACCGTTTTACACCCTACCTACAGTTAGGTGGTGGCGTCACGACTAGTGGTAATAGCCTTTCGACGGTGGGGGCATCCAGTAGGTTTACCCCACACATATCAGCTGGAGTTGGGCTCGAATACCGGCTCAGGTCGCAATGGAGTATACTGGGGGGGGTGGATGGACGCCTATTTCTGCGGGATGATATCGATGGTGCCGATATTGGGCGTTACAACGACAACACTATTGGTGCCCGGATTGGAGTCACGTATCAACTTAGCACTCGCACCTCTTCCTCTAAGCCCAAATAACGGCCGTTACTCTATATTCAGTAATATATGTTTGTCCAATAGTGAGTTGTGAGGTGGTCTAGCTAAAACGGACAGCGCGAAGTCTTAGCTTTCGCTGCCCATGACTGAAAAATCGAATCCTGGCGGCTTGCCCGCCACCCGTAAGAAATACACGCCGACCTTCAAGGCTGAGTGCGTGCGCCAAGTAGCGGCCGGTGCCCGGCAAAGCGACGTGGCGCGTGCGCAGGGCATTTCGCCGGCGCTGCTGGGGCGCTGGCAACGCCAAGCCCTGGAAGCCGCCGTGCCTAGTAGCGCCGAGCGCGACGAAATCAAGCAGCTGCGTGCGGCGCTAAAACGCGTAGAAATGGAGCGCGATATTTTAAAAAAAGTCGTGACCATCTTTTCCCAACCGCCTCAGTCATGAGCCGCTACCAGTTCATCGCCGCCTGCACCGAGCCGTGGCCCGTGCAACTGCTCTGCCAGGTGCTGGCCGTGAGCCCGGCCGGGTATTATCAGTGGCGGCACCGGCCGGCCGCCGCGCCAGCGCCCTGGCAAGTGGCGGCGCAAGCGGCCTTTACGCGCCACGCCCGACGCTACGGTACCCGGCGGCTGCGGGCCGAGTTACACGCCGAAGGCCATGCCGTGGGCCGCTACGCGTTGCGCACCTGGCTGCGCCGGCACGGGCTGCGGGCCTTGAGCACCCGCCCGCACCGGCCGCGCACGACGGTGGCTGACCCGGCGGCCGTGGTGGCCGAGAACCGGCTGCTGGGCCAGCCGGCCCCCACCGCCCCGGACCAGGTCTGGGTCGGCGACATTACGTATCTGCCCCTGGTAGGCGGGCGCTGGTGCTACCTGGCCACGTGGCGTGATGCCTGCTCCCGGCGGGTCGTCGGCTGGCACCTGGGCGCCCACATGCCGACCGAACTGGTACTCCACGCGCTGGAACAAGCTCTGACGCTACGCCAGCCCGCGCCGGGGCTCATCATCCACGCCGACCGCGGCAGCCAGTACACCAGCGCGGCCTGTCGCGCCCGCATCGCCCAAGCCGGAGCCCTTCCCAGCTTCAGCCGGCCGGGCAATCCCTACGACAACGCCCAAGCTGAAGCCGGCTGGAGCACGCTCAAAACCGAACTGCTGCCCCCCGGTACCGCCTTTGCCTCGCTCGAAGAAGCCCGTCTCGAAGTGGCCCACTACCTCGACACCTACTTCAACCTCGACCGCCGCCACTCCGCCCTGGGCTACCGCTCGCCCCACCAATTCGAACACGACCTAAAAATCAACCTATCTTAGCTCACTGTCCGTTCTTACTGGACCACCCCATTGTATGGCAAAGGGGATATAAGCAAGTCCTGCAATCAGATATAGAAGGTTATACTGCTTAACCCGACATACAGAAGGCTCCCCGTATCAGCATCCATTAAGTGGAGACTGATACGGGGAGCCTTCTGTATGTCGGGTTAAGCAGTAACCTAAGCGGATTGTCTTCAACAAGGTATAAGCCAACATGAGATTACTGCCTTGATTGGAAATTATATGGTAAATGACTGTGCAACAATAATTTGCAGAGTTTCCTTTTAGATATCATAAGGAATGACAGCAATACATAAAAAATATGAATATAAAAATAATTTTTATGTATTAATTGATAAAGGCAGTGGTAATGAGGTATATACGATTGTACCATCATGAATAGATATTGGATTTATGATATAACACATAATAAGTATAATTAAATATTTTAACAAGCTATTGTTTGTTGATTATTCTAATTTATATTTGTCTCAATCAAAGGGCAAGGATAAACGGAAAAGGGAATAATCTCTTACCGCTGCGCTCCATTCAACGCGATTTTCTTCTTTTTTCCTCATTTTTCACTCTTTTTCTCTACCACCATGAAAAAAGTACAACTCCTTGCTGTAGCTGCCGTTCTGTTCGCCAGCTCCGCGTACGCCCAAAAAGTTGCGCCATCGGGCACTCGCCAGGCTTTTGCGCTAGTAGAATGCCAAGACTGCGGTCCTATCACTGCTCCTTCTACTGGGGTTGATATGGATAACCCCAACGGTATACCTTCAACTACAATTGACAATTGCTCAGAAGTAGTACAAGAGGGTGACCGCAACGTGGCACTGGTTGAGCAGGAGGGCAGTGGTAATATGGCCCAAATCTTCCAGCGTCAGGGCAATCGTAACTATGGCGTTCAAGTTCAGGATGGTGACAGAAACGCTGCCAAAGCAGTAATCTGGGGCAGCCGTAATACCACCCTGCAGTATCAGACAGGCAATGGTAACAGTGCTGGTATTAATGTTGACCAACGAGAGCAGCTAGACCAGAATTCTGCCGATGGTAACGGGGACAACAATTTGGCCCAGCAGAATCAGGATGGTGACCGGAACATTGCAAACATCAATGTTTACGGTGATAACAACATCTCCCAGCAGAATCAGGAAGGCAATGCGAACAGTGCTGACATCTACCAGCGTGCAAATCGTAGCTCTGCCACGCAGAACCAAATCGGTAACCGCAATATAGCTGTGACGCAGCAGGGTGCTACCATCACCGGGCTTCCTAATGGTGCTTCCACTGAGTTTGGTCAGCAGAGCTGCATTAGTCAGAACGGCAACGCTAACCAAGCAATGGTAACCCAGAACATTCGCTAAAACTTAGGTAAAGCGAGTCAAGCCTGCATCGCAGGTAGCAACGGCCGGGCCCTTTTCTCGCCGGAGGAAAGAGCCCGGCCAATGCCTGCTACTACTAGGTAGGTAGGTAGGTAGGTAGTCTGTCGGAATCCATATACCCCCCTTCCTATGAAACAGCTCCGTTTTTTCACATTTGCCAGCCTGCTGGCCTGTTTGGTAAGTTGGGCCAATGTGGCGCAGGCGCAGCAGGAGGGCCACAGCGAAGCCAATACAGCCTCTCAGCGCCTGATCGAGGATTACGGTTTGTCAGCCCTCGACCGGCTGCCTATACCGTCGTTAGCCAATCCTCAGAACTTGGCGAAGCTTGTGCAATTAGGCAACTCTAACAAAGCCAAGGCTGATCAGTACAACCCGGGAACTGAAGTCAACCAAGCATACATTGTGCAGGTAGGTTCCTTTAACACAGCAAGTCTTACCCAGAACGGTAGTGGCAATACCACAATCATCAACCAAAAAGGGGATGATAATAAGGCCACCAGTAATGTAAACGGCAATAACAATGTCGTCGACCTCAACCAAATCGGCAACCGAAACCGCATTGTGCGTGATGTGGCTACCGACGGGCGAGAAGTGTTTATTCTACAAAAAGGTGACGACCTTAGAATCAACCAAACTAGTACCCAGGCGACGGCTCCTCCGCGCTACAGCATAGAAATGATTGGTACTAGCATGCAAATCTCTATTGAGACTGGCCGTATTGGGCAATAGCATAACTGATGGTCGAAACTCACCTTTAAGCCCAAATGCACAAACACCCGTCCTGTTATAGTGGCGGGTGTTTGTGCATTTGAGCTTTTGTCTGCTTAGGATAATGAATTTAGAGTTATCTGTTTAAATAGTTGCATTCGCATGATACACTCTTTCTAAAAAAAGGTATATTTGACGTTCGTAAAAAACAATCTTTGGCTATGCATATTGTCCTGCTTTTTCTAGCCAGCGCTGGTGCTTTACTTGGCGTCAGCCAGACTACTTCGGGCCCGCCTTGCCGGGCGTGGCTACAGGCTACGCCCCGGGGCAGCTTGCTCGAAGTAACCGGTAATTGTAGCAGTCTGGCCGCCTCCACTGGCCATTACCGCTACGAAATGAGTCTGGAGCGCCTTTCGGCCGGTGGCCGTTCGACGAGCCAGCAGGGCGGGGAATTCGATTTAGCGGCTGGTCAGTCGGTAGTGCTGGCCAGTACGCAGGTCAATATTGATGGAAAAAGCACGTATGTCGGCCATCTACGCGTCTTCGATGCGCACAACGTTTTGCTGGCGCAGGACTCCGTGCGCCACACGCCCGGCAACTGATAGCCTAACGCTCATCGCCTCTGCTTGCTTCGACTGATAAATTTCATAAGCAGGCACCTTTCGTTTTCCTCAACTCATGCTCTCACCCATGCTGCTTCCCATCCGCTTCCGAACTTTGTGGCTGCTGCTAGGCTTCTGCACTCTGTGGCTTAGCAGCTGCGAAGACAACCCGGTCGAGCCCGTGCTATTTGGCAAGGTAACCGGTACCGTGCGCGACGCCCGCAACAACCAGCCGCTGGCCAATGTCTCCATTAGCACAACGCCCGCCACTTCTTCCGTGGTTACCGATGACAAGGGCAACTTTGAGCTAGGGGGGGTGCCCACAGGCCGCCTGACTATTGCGGCCACCAAGGCCGATTACCGCTCGGTAACGGTGGCGGTAACGGTGGAGAACGAAGCCTCTGTAAGCGTGGCTATTGTGCTGGAAAAGAATTTGGCTTCAACCACGCCTCCCGCACCGCCGGTTCGGCCCGCGCCGGCCGACCAAGCTACTGTGCCCGGCCCCGATGTGAAACTGGAGTGGCATCCGGGCGCCGGAACCAACCAGGGCGACTCGTTGCGCTATGATGTGGTGCTTTACCAGGGCACGAATGGGAGTGCCCGTAACCTGCTTACTAACAGCCGCGATACTACGGTGGTAGCCAAACAGCTGAGCTACAACACCACCTATTTCTGGCAGGTAACTGTGCGTAATCCTGGCGGCGCCACAGCCCTCTCGCCACTATGGAGCTTCCGAACCAATGCCCAGCCGGATAACCGCTACCTGTTCGCGCGCACCGAAAACGGCAACACCGATATCTACTCCAGCAACGAAACCGGTACCACCCTTACCCGCCTGACGATTTCGGCTTTTATCGAGGCCAACCCCCAACTCAGCCCCAACCGCGACCGGATTGCCTATACCTCCAATGCTACAGGCCAGTTCCAGATTTACACCATGAACCGCGACGGTTCCGACCCGCGCCAGATTACGTTGCAGCCGGTGGATGGGTATTTCAATCAGGGAGTCGGCTACCGCTGGTCGCCCGACGGGGGACAACTTGTGTATAGCAGTTATAACAAGCTCTACCGTATCAACCGCGACGGTACCGGCCTGACGCTACTGGCCACCGCGCCGCCCGACCGCCACTTCCGCGAGGTGGACTGGACGGGGCAGGGCAACCGTATTGTTGTCCAGACGGTGGGCGTCAGCATCTACGATTCGGAGTTCTACCTGCTCAACGCCGACGGCTCGAACTTTACCCTGCTTATCGGCAACCTCCCTGGTCGCCTCGATTCTCCCTCCTTCAGCGTAGACGGCCAGCGCATTGTTTACACCCGCGACGTAGATGCATTCAGCGACGGTGCCGGGCGCCAACTGAACGCACACATCTTCACGCAAAACCTCGATGGCAGCGGCCAGATAGATGTGTCGGCTGGCTCGGGCGGTACTGCCAATTCCACTAAGCCTGCTGGCTTCAATGATGTGTTGCCGCATTACTCGCCTGATGGTGCCAAGATTATATTCGTACAGGTGAATAACGTGGCGCAGTCGGTACCCGAGGTTTTTGTGGTTGATCTGAGCGGCCGCAATCGGGTGCGGCTGTTTGAGAATGCGACTATGCCCGACTGGAAATAGCACTCAGTGGGCAACTCAACTATAGCAAAGGCCGTCAGCAGCAATGCTGGCGGCCTTCATGGCGTTTTGTTCTGGGACACCAGCTTTGCCAATACCATTCACTACCTGTTTTCAATTAAGCATTATAAATGTATGTATTCAAATAGTTATATGCTTGTTAGGCTGGCTTATAGGGCTTATCTGGAGAATGCTGCCTAACTTTGGACCCTTGATAGGTGCTAAACTATCAGCCAAGCTGTGAGTAGCTTATTTCAGTGCTTATATAATGTATCATGATTAGTTGCTAAAATTCTGAAAATCATATGGTTGAGTTATTTAATGTTGAGTAACTGGCCTGTGCATATTTTATATGTGTTACCAGTATAAGTAGTTGGCGCACACATGCGTATTGCTCTTTTGAGACCAAGGCAATATAGATATTGTGGAAAACGTATGATAAGAACTTGCAAAAGTTATAATCTGCAATGACATCCATACGTACAACGCATTGCACCATAGGAAATAACAGTAACCTACTAGTGAAACTGGCACATTCGTTGTGGAATGAATGCCTCTCTTACTCATGAAGACAACTTTCCTTTCGTAAACAATCAGTTCATCATACTCATGAAAAAGAATTACTTACGCAATACCAAGCCCGGACCGGCCGGACGCTTGTGGGCCTTATTGGCCCTGCTTTGGTTTGTCCCATTACTGGGGCATGCACAGACGTTCACAGAATCTATGGGTACTATGGCCACCGAAGGGCAGTCAGTAGCATCGTATGACAATCTGCTGGGATTCGATAATGATAATGAAAAAGGATTAGGCTACGCCAGTAGCGGAGCCAATACCCCAGTGCTATCGCTCGGAGGTCCTAATGGAGGTTCGGGCGGAGCAAATATTTTGTTTTCTGACAATACTGGAGGAGGGAACTTCTTCATTCGGGATATAAGTACTGCGGGGTTTAGCTCGGCTACTTTTACCTTTCAACTCAATGCCCCGGCTGGTCAGATTACGACCACCAGCGCCACAGTCAATAACAGATTTCGTGTTGCATATAGTGTTGGGACAGTGAATCCTAATGCGTCAGCAAGCTACAGCAGTTATACCAATTTGCCTTATGCCTATAGTGCTGGTAGTGCAGGCGGGTGGGCAACGGCCACAGTAATACTGCCTGCTGACATACTGGGAAATCCGCTGGTTGCGTTTCGATTTACCCGCGTTAGTGCTGCTACAGGCGATTTTCGGATTGATGATGTTCAGTTGGGTGGTACAGCAGCTTCGGTTGTAACCGGGCTGCCTACCACCAGCCTCGATTTTGGAGATATGCAGGTCGGAGCCAACAGCGCTGTCCAGAACATTCTTGTTAGTGGCCAGCAGCTAATGGGCGGGACGCTTACCGTAACAGTTCCTGCTGGGTATCAAGTGCGTGCTGGTGGCTCGTATACACAAAGCCTTGCGCTGCCAGTGAACAATGGCGTAGTGCCTAGCACGAAAGTGCAGGTACGCTTTGCGCCCACTGTTGCCGGGCCCAATAATGGTTCTTTGGTGGTAGCAAGCGCTGGCGCTTCGTCTGTTACTATTGCTTTAACAGGCAATGGTACTGTTCCTACACTTGCTGTTATGCCCACTGCCATAAACTTTGGTACAACTTTCGTTGGCCAGGTAACGGCACCTACCAATTTCACTGTTTCGGGTACCGCGGTAACCAACAATGTAACGGTAACAGCTCCAGCAAATTTCAGTGTACGTCGTACCATCAGTGATGCATACGCGCAGTCGGTGATACTGACTGCTGCAGAAGTTAATGCAGGTTTTACCCTGCAGGCTCGTTTCAGTCCGGTTACAGCAGGTACCTACAACAGCAACATTCAGATTTCTACTCCGAATGCAGTAAATACTACAGTTGCGGTGCAGGGCCAAGCTAACCCTACCCCTGCGGGGCCCTTCATCGTGGTAAATCCAACTGCGCTTGATTTTGGTACCGTAACGAGTAGTGGATCTTCGCAGACCCTTTCATTCTCAGTTAACGCGGGCAACCTGACCGGTCCTCTTACGATTACCCGTTCCAACGACAAAATTAAGTTTCGCGAGGCTACGGCAGGTGGGGGACTTATAAATGGTCCGATTGTTATCTACCCTACCGGCGGCTCAGTATCTATTCGTACAATTGAGGTACAATTGGTTGGTTTGCAGACGCCATTGCCCCAAGGCATCTTTAGTGGCAATATTACTGTATCAAGCCCAGGCGCTACCAGTAGTGTAGTTACCATCACTGCAAACAACAGTACGGGTACTAACTCCACTATTAATGCCTCAGGTAACCTAACCACATTTTCTACAGTGCCTGGAGAGCCATCGGCGACACAGACATATACCTTATCGGGTACCAACCTGCTACAAGGCATCACCGTATCCGCGCCTACATATTTTCAGGTTTCCCTTGATCCCAGCTTCCCAGGCTTAATGGGTGCCACGGGTAACTCTTTTCTAGTACCTCGAAATTCGGGCAATGATGTGTTAGCCACTACTGTCTACGTGCGTTTCTTACCCGCTTCGGCTTTATCTACTACATCGAGCATAGGTAACTCCAGTAGCCCTGCCCTTGCACAAACGCTCCCAGTAGATGGCACCAGCGAGCCCGCAATTCAGGTTGATAATGCTTTTCAGGCAGTTACCAAAGTAGTAATTGACACGACGTCGGCAGGCCAGACTCTGAATATCACAGCCAAACGGGTAAAGAGTCCTATTACTATTAGCAAAGCGCTCACTCCTAACCCAAGCAACCCGGGTAACACCCCTCAGTTCGAATTATCGTTGGATGGCATCAGTTACGGTAACACCGTAACTCTGATCCCCGACCCAGTAACATTCACTGTCAATCAGCCTATCTACGCCCGTTATGCGCCCACTTATTTGGGTTCAGCAACGTCGACGCTCAGTTACCAAAGCACAGATTTTCCTATTGCTAGTGCGCAGGAGTTTGGTTTCAACAAATCATTGGCCGGCAGCTCTATCGATGTGGAGCCTACTAAACGTTCCACGCCCACGATTATCCGTAGCGGCGCAACTGCCACGGTGAATTTTAACTTGCCAGCCAATTATGCTGCATCGGGCTATGGCGAAGGCCGGGTGATTGTAGCTAGTGAGAATCCGACCCTGCCTGCTGCAAGCCAACCCCAAGATGGGAACTCTTACCTGACTGGTAATCAGAATTACGGACTGGGTCCTGAGGTCGACACAGGATACTTCATTGTTTACAAAGGAGATAACAACTTTGTACTAGTAGATGGTTTAACACCCTCTAAGACCTATTACTTCTATACTTTTGAGTATAATAACATTGACAATAATAGCCCAATGGTCTCAGCGGTGAACGGTGCCGAGAACTATCTCTCGCCCCCAGTACCCAACTTGATTCCAGGCATTGAGGCCCCAGGTAACCCACTACCCGTAACGCTAGTGTCCTTCACCGCTAAGCCTAGCGGTGCGCAAGTAGGCATCCGTTGGGAAACTGCTTCGGAAACCAACAACAAGCAGTTTGAGGTAGAGCGCAGCCGCGACAGTCGCACGTTTGAAACCATTCTCACCCGTGCTGGCAAGGGCACTACCAATGCCACCACGGTGTACAATGAGGTTGACCGCCGGCCGTTGAACGGTTTGTCGTACTACCGCCTCAAGCAGGTGGATCTGGATGGCAAAACCAGCTACAGCAGCATTATATCGGTAAGCTTCCTCAAAGCCGGCGAGGTGAAGATGTATCCTAACCCTGTTACCGATCAGCTGACCATCACGATGGATGGCGGTACGGAAGGGGTGACTGCCACTATCACCGACTTGGCGGGCCGCACTGTACAGACCCAGCAGCTGCGCGCTGATGGCAAGCTCAGCACTACTAATCTGAAAGTAGGAACCTACTTAGTGACGGTTGGCAATGGTAAGGCCGTCGCTACCCGCCGTATAGTGAAGCAGTAAAGTAACTGTATTGCAGTAAGACTGCTAATTGAAAAGAGCGTCTCCAACTTGGAGACGCTCTTTTTTGCGTTGGAGCAGTAAGTAATGGTTGAATTATATGATAATTAAAATAAAAATTGTTATTATTGGTATAGGTGTGGCACGCGGCTCATCTTATAGACTTCATGCTTATGGAAGCGGTCCATAATTCTCTGCTTGATCAGCGCAAGCCCTGCTGGTGGCTTATGGGTATGGTCTTACTTGTATTAGCCTTGCTTCGACCTACAGTAGGGTGGGGACAAACAACTCTCGTTAACTACGACTTCAATCAGCTGGTGCCGGGTAGCAGCGTACCATCCGCTTCCATAGTTGGAACGACAGCTACCTCAGGGATTACAGCGGCTTTTGATGCATCGCAGGCCACCATAGCGGTATCTGCAGGAACGGCCTCCAGTCCGACCGCCTTTACCGCTAATAGCACAGGCCCTGCGGTTGAGTTGACTATTTCCAGTGGCAATAACCGCTATTTGCAACTGGCTTTGTCAGGAAGCGCCCTGAATAATTACTCAAACTACCGACTCTATTTTCAACCCCGGAGAACAACTGATGGTGCTAAGAACATCACGGTTATGTTCAGCACGGACGGCAACACTTTCACTGCGCTTCCAACTACGGTTTCGGTAGCGACTACTTTCCAGGGGCAAATCGTTGACCTGAGTGCTATTGCCGCTCTTAATTCTCAGGCAAGGGTTTACTTTCGACTCTACGCCAGTGGGGCCAGCGGTAACGGTGCGTTGCAACTAGATAACTTGCAAGTACAGGGAACCCCAACGGTAGCCGTAACACCATTTGCCGGCATGATTGAGACATTCGAGTATGGTTCTAAAGCGGGTTATGCCCTCGATACTGTGACACTCATTACCGGCGAGTGGATCTTGGCAGATGCGCTTATTGCCAATATAGGAGCCGATGACTTTGGCACTGGCAAAAGTACTACCCGTGTGCTGGGCAATGGCTTCTTAGCAATGAACTTCGATAAGCCTAATGGGGCTGGTACCATTACGCTGAAAGCGGCGGCAAATCGTAGCAGTAGCTCCGGCGGCAATTTTGCTTCGTTTATAGTAGAGGTATTCGACAACGGAAATACAACCGGCACCCCGGCTTATACCAGCAGCCCGGTTACGGTAACCAGCAGCCTGCAGACGTATACTTTCGCCGCCAATGTAGGCGGTAACATCCGCGTGAAAATTACCAGTCAGAATGTGCCTACTAACGTCCGGTTCAACGTGGATGATATTGCTATTTCTTCCATTACCAACCAGCCGCCCAACCAATATACTTGGACAGGCCAGGGCGGGAATAGTAATTGGAGTAATCCCAATAACTGGTCACCGGCCCGTACTATGCCTGTACCCACTGACATAATTGTCTTCGATGGAAACATAGCCAGTCCGGCAATTGTGGCACTCGACTTTACTGCTTCGTCGCTGACTATTGGGCAATTGCAGTTGCGGAATCTGGTTAGTGTCGTTTTGCTAAACTCTAGTTCTCCCCGTACTCTCAATTTAGAAGGTGGGTTGGATGGTGACGACTTCACCGTTGGCGCTGGCTCAGTGCTGACATTGCGTGGATCGGGCGGAGCGCCTATTGTCGTCAACGTAACTGCCGGCGAAACGGCTCTCATCAATGGGCGGGTGGCTTCGGAAACTGCTGGTGGTAATGTTGCCAACGAGTTGACGGGACAGACTACTGGAGCCATTGTGTTCGGGAACGGTGCGCTGTTTGAAGCTGAAGCAGGAGTTACTGGTAGTCCTTTCGGTGACAAAGCGGCCAACAGGCAGTCGGTGTTATTTAAAGCCGGGGCTACGTTTCGGCAGGAGGGTGGAGGCAACGCTTTCGGACTTTCTCAGCCCGATGCAGTTGCTGTATTTGAGGCTGGTAGTACGTATCAATTCGCTGTATCCGGGTCAAATAAACCTTCCTTAAGCGGCCGCACCTTTGGTACGCTGGAGTTTGCAAATACAAATTCCGGTTTGGCGAATCTAACCGACTCTGCTCCACTCGTTATTTTAAATGACCTGAAGATTGGTGCCAACGTGAAGGTGGGCCTGAACCTGACCGGCGGCATTGGTATCGGCGGTAACATTGTGGTGGAGGCTGGGGGAAGTTTGATCTTTGCCCCCGTGTCAGCTAGCACCCTTACACTTAACGGTCTTCAGGAGCAACGTATTAATGCTCCCAGCCCGGTAGTTTTCGGAGCGCCGGTTACGCTTAGACTCAACAACGCTGCCGGAGTCCGGTTACAGACCCCGATCCGGGTTAATGGAACGCTCGACCTGCAGAATGGGGTGCTTACTTCTACGGCCACAAACCTGCCTACGCTTGCTGCAACAGCCAGTATAAGCGGCGGCAGTGCCAACAGTTATGTGAGCGGTCCGGTAGCCCGGGAGTTGCCCATCGGCACTAACACAATGCAATTCTTTCCAGTGGGCAAAAACGGCAACTACCGGCCTATTACGTTGAAGCCAAACCAACTCGATCGTGGAACCTTGGTAATGGTAGAGCAGCAGGAGGGTCGGCCGGCACCCTTGGCTTTCAACGACGCAATTCAGCGCGTATCCCAAATCCGCCGCTTCGACATCATTTCTTCGCCTGCTCTGACAGCTGCGCAGTTCATAGGTACGGTTACGCTCAGTTTCGCCCCCGACGACCAGGTAACTGACCCGATGGCATCTTCACTGGTAATAGCACGCACTGACGGCACCGGCTGGAATAGCCTGGGGCGCTCAGTCAGCACGGGCACGGCCAGCGCCCCAGTTGGCACGTTCGTACCAGGCACACTCACCTCGGCCTCGTTTGCAGGGCTAGGAGATTTTCAAACATATACCCTTGCCAGCACCGAACCTGATAACACTGTCAACCCGCTACCCGTGCAGTTGCTCAGCTTCGGGGCCGAGCGGCAGGCGGCGGGCGTGCAGGTTCGCTGGACCACAGCCACCGAACTCAACAGCGCCAGCTTCGAGGTGCAGCGTTCGGCAACGGGGCAAGAGTTTCGCACGATTGCTACGGTGGCAGCGCAGGGAAACAGCAGTAGTACGCATACCTACGCAGCCCTCGACCGGCAGCCGCTGCCCGGCCTCAGCTATTACCGCCTACGTCAGCTCGACCTCGATGGCAAAGCGGCCTACTCGGCCGTTGTCAGTGTGGCAGGCGCCGGGCAGCTGCGCGCTTACCCCAACCCCGCTACTACGGCCCTGACAATTGAGGCCCCGACGGGCGGCGGCCACTATCGCGTCATCAGCTTGGTAGGCAAAGCTGTACTAGCCGGGGAAATGCCCACTGGCACGGTCGTGCTCAACGTGGCCGCTCTGTCGGCCGGTCTGTACCAGCTCGAAGTAACAACGCCCGCTGGCAGGAGCACCAGCAAATTCTTCAAACAGTAGACCTAGCCGGGGGGGCTTACCGAAACGCCACCCAGTTGCCAGCCCGATAGCAACAGCAAGGCCTCTCCCAAGCGGGAGAGGCCTTTGCGTTGAAGAACCATAGAGTGAGTGAGCCTACACCGAAAAACTCTCGCCGCAACCGCAGGTGCGGGAGGCGTTGGGGTTATCGAAGTAGAAACCTTTGCCGTTGAGGCCGTCGGAGAAGTCGAGTTCGGTGCCGGCAAGGTAGAGGAAGCTTTTCATGTCCACTACCACCTTCACGCCTTTGTCCTCGAACTCCTGGTCCATGGGCTTCACTTCGTTATCGAAATCGAGCTTGTAGCTCAGGCCGGAGCAGCCGCCACCGGCCACCGAGGCCCGCAGGCGGTAGGTTTCGTCCAGCTCCGCATCATGCATGAGCTTCTCTACTTTCTCCTTTGCTTTATCCGAAACGGTAATCATGGCAGTAAGGCTTTTAAGCTGATAATCTGGAAAGGCTAGCAGCTAGTAGCTGATGGCTATCAGCTTATAACGGCTAGTGGTGCGACTTGGCCATTTCCAGCTCGGGCATCCCGTTTTTCACGCGGTAGTCGTTGATAGCCGACTTGATGGCGTCTTCGGCCAGCACCGAGCAGTGGATTTTAACGGGCGGCAGAGCCAACTCCTCCACAATCTCCATGTTGTCGATGGCCAAGGCCTCGTCCACGGTTTTGCCTTTCAACCACTCAGTAGCCAGCGACGACGAGGCAATGGCCGAGCCGCAGCCGAAGGTTTTAAATTTGGCGTCGGTGATGGTGTTGGTGGTTTCGTCTACCTCGATCTGCAGGCGCATTACGTCGCCGCACTCGGGGGCGCCTACCAGGCCCGTGCCCACGCTTTTCTTGCTTTTGTCCAGCGTGCCCACGTTGCGGGGGTTGCTGTAATGGTCGATTACTTTATCGGAGTAAGCCATGGCTTTGTCAATTAAGAATTTTGAATTTTAGATTATGAATTAAGCTCTGAATCGTGCAAATGGCTCAAACGGCCAATTCAACATTCAAAATTCTTAATCCATAATTAACACTAGTGTTCTGCCCACTCAATTTTGTCGAGGTCGATGCCTTCCTTGAACATCTCCCACAGGGGCGACATTTCGCGGAGCTTCGTTACAGCCTCTTTTACGTGGTTGATGGCGTAATCGATTTGCTCATCGGTTGTGAAGCGGCTCAGACCGAAGCGTAGCGAGCTGTGAGCCAGATCGTCGCTCAGGCCCAAGGCCTTGAGCACGTACGAGGGCTCCAGCGAAGCTGAGGTACAGGCCGAGCCCGACGATACCGCCAGATCCTTCACGCCCATCATCAGGCCTTCGCCTTCCACGTACTTGAAGGAGATGTTAGCCACGTGTGGCAGGCGATGCTCTACCGAGCCATTCACGTAGCTTTCCTCCAGCGTCAGCAGCTCCTTTTCGAGCCGGTCGCGCATGGTGCTCAGGCGCTCGGCATCGGCCGTCATTTCCTGCTTGGCCAGCTCGCAGGCTTTGCCCAGGCCCACAATGCCGGGTACGTTCAGTGTGCCCGAACGCATGCCGCGCTCATGGCCACCACCGTCCATCTGGGCCGTAACCTTTACCCGGGGGTTTTTGCGGCGCACGTACATGGCACCCACGCCCTTGGGGCCGTACATTTTGTGGGCCGTGAAAGCCATCAGGTCGATGCCATCGGCCTGCACATCTACCGGAATCTTGCCTACGGCCTGGGTGCCATCGGTCATGAACAGGGCGCCGTGCTTGTGGGCAATGGCGGCAATTTCGCGGATGGGCTGGATGGTGCCTGTCTCGTTGTTGCCGTACATGATGGTCACCAGAATCGTCTGGGGCGTCATGGCCGCCTCCAATTCCTCCAAGCTGATGAGGCCTTCCGAATTCACCGGCAGGTAAGTCACCTTGCCGCCGATTTTCTCGATGTGCTTGCAGGTATCCAGCACCGCCTTGTGCTCGGTGGTGGTGGTGATGATGTGGTTGCCCTTCTGCGAGTACATCTCGAAGATGCCCTTGATGGCCAGGTTATCCGACTCGGTAGCGCCCGAGGTGAAGATAATCTCCTTGGGGTCGCAGTTGATGAGGCCGGCAATCTGGTCGCGGGCGTAGTCAACGGCTTCCTCGGCGGCCCAGCCGAAGGGGTGGTTGCGCGAAGCCGCGTTGCCGAATACCTCGGTCAGGTACGGCATCATGGCCTCCAGAACCCGCGGGTCGAGGGGCGTGGTGGCGTTGTTGTCGAGGTAAATAGGTAATTTGAGCATAGCCCGGAGTTCTGGTTTGTCAGCGGAGAATCATTCGTGGGTAGAACACAAAACCCGGCAAACAGGTTTAGTTTCGCCCTACATTCGTAGCTGCAAAAGTAGAACAAATCCAAAGAAGCCGCGCTATCCGGCCGCGGCTGCCTGCCATTCCCTCCGCATGTTTACCAACCTTGAGCACCTCGGCCTGGCCGTCAACGACCTCGAAGCGGCTACGGCCCTCTATACCACCCTGCTGGGCCAGCCCCCCTACAAGCGCGAACACGTGGCTTCCGAGGCGGTCGACACAGTTTTCTTCCAGGTTGGTGGCTCCAAAATCGAGCTGCTAGCCGGCACCTCGCCCGACAGCGCCATCACGAAGTTCCTGGCCAAAAAGCCCGAAGGCATTCACCACGTAGCCTTCGAGGTAGCCGACATCCGGGCCGAAATGGTGCGGCTGCGGGCTGAGGGCTTCACGCTGCTCAACGAGGAGCCCAAGCGCGGGGCCGATAACAAGCTGGTCTGCTTCGTACACCCTAAATCGGCCGCCGGCGTGCTGGTCGAGTTGTGCCAGTCGGTAGAGTAAGGAGCTAAAACCCGTCTGTCATCCTTCATCTGACGTACGCGCAGCGAAGGACCTATATAGAAGGTAGCTTTTGATATTGGCTTCTGTATAGGTCCTTCGCTCCGCTCAGGATGACAGTATCTTCACTCAATTCCCATCAACTGCCACACCATGACGCCTAAATTCCTGCGTTCCGAAGCCGATGCGGCCGTGGACGCGCTGCTGCTGCAACAGGTAATTCTGTACCCGACCGACACGGTGTGGGGCCTGGGCTGCGACGCCGAGCTGCCCCGGGCCGTGGAACAGGTGTACAAACTCAAAAACCGGCCCGCCGAAAAGGCCTGCATTGTGCTGGTGGCCGACGAGGCCATGTTTGCCCGCTATGCTGCCGTGGTGCCCGCCAACCTGCCCGAGCTGCTGGCCGCGCAAACCCGGCCCACCACCTATATAGTACCCGGCAGCCGCCACCTGGCGCCCAACCTGCTGGCTCCCGACGGTACCATCGGCCTGCGCGTGGCGCTCGATGATGAGTTCTGCCGGCTGGTGTTGCGGCGGTTGGGCCACGGGCTGGTGTCCACTTCGGCCAACGTGAGTGGGCAGCCTACGCCGGCGCTGTTCAGCGAAATAGCGCCCGAGCTGGTTCGGAAGGTGGATTACGTGGTGAACTGGCGGCAGGACGACGCCACCCGCGCCGCGCCGTCGCGGGTGGTGCGGGTGCGGCCCGACGGCACGCTGGAAACGGTGCGGGAGTAGCCGGCCCGAAAAAAAAACAAGCTCGACAGCGGGTTACGTTTGGCTGGTATGCGGTATGAAGCCCAAATCGTTTCATCACCACTTTACCTTCTGACTATGAAATTCTCGTTCAAATCCCTGCTCGTTCTGGCCGCTTTCGCTCCTTTCGCCCTGGCTTCGTGCTCGGAGAAAACCCAGGACAACGCCGAGGCTACCGCTGATAGCGCTGCCAACGACGCCGCCAACAACGTTGATGCCGCCGGCAACGCCATCGAAAATACCGCCGACCAGGCTGCCGCCGATATGGCTCCGGAGAACGGCGACACGGCCGTAGTAAAGAACGTACCCGCCGACAAGCTGGTGGAGGAAGTTCCAGCTCAGTAATTACTGATTGGCCGGCAACGGCCCTAAAAAGCGCCTCCGGGATTTCCTGGAGGCGCTTTTTTTGTGCGCCGCCCGCCTTCGCCGCGGCCGGCAAACCGTTTTCCGAATCCGGACCTACTACGGGCCTTGCTACCTTTGCGCCATGCACACGCCGCAACTCCCCGACCTGCCCCTGTTCCAGACCATTGCCGCCGCCGCCGCCGAACTGGGCGCGCCGGCCTACGTAATCGGCGGCTACGTGCGCGACCTGGCCCTGGGCCGCCCCAGCAAGGACGTGGACGTGGTGTGCGTGGGCGACGGCATTGCGCTGGCTCAGGAAGTGGGCCGCCGCCTGCCCGGCCGCCCGCGCGTAACGGTGTTCAAAAACTTCGGCACGGCCATGCTGCCCACGCCCGACATTGAGGTGGAGTTTGTGGGCGCCCGCCGCGAAAGCTACCGCGCCGAGAGCCGCAAGCCCGAAGTGGAAGCCGGCACGCTCGAAGAAGACCTGGCCCGCCGCGACTTCACCATCAATGCGCTGGGTCTGAGCTTGAACGAGGCCGACTTCGGGGCGCTGGTGGACCGTTACGACGGCATGGGCGATTTGGCCCGCCGGCTCATCCGCACGCCCCTCGACCCCGACATCACCTTTTCCGACGACCCGCTGCGGATGCTGCGCGCCATCCGGTTCGCGGCCCAGCTCGATTTCGATATTGAGCCTGACACGTTTGACGCGCTGGCCCGCAACAAGGAGCGGATCAAGATTGTGTCGCAGGAGCGGGTTACCACCGAAATCAACAAGATGCTGCTGGTGCCCAAGCCCAGCTACGGCTTCAAGCTGCTGTTCAGCAGCGGGCTGCTGGCGCTCATCTTTCCCAAAATGGCCGGGCTGCAGGGCGTAGAGAAAGTAGGCCAGCACGCGCACAAAGACAACTTCTACCACACGCTGCAGGTGCTCGACAACGTGGCGGCGGCCGGCGGCGACCTGTGGCTGCGCTGGGCCGCCGTGCTGCACGACATTGCCAAGCCCGCTACCAAGCGCTACGACAAGCGCGTGGGCTGGACGTTTCATGGCCACGAAGACAAGGGTGCGCGCTGGGTGCCGGGCATTTTCACCGATTTCAAGCTGCCGCTGGGCGAGGAGATGCGCCAGGTGCAGAAGCTCGTGCGCCTGCACCTGCGGCCCATTGCGCTGGTGAAGGAAGTGGTAACCGACTCGGCCGTGCGCCGCCTGCTGTTCGAGGCCGGCGACGATATCGACCGGCTGATGCTGCTGTGCCGGGCCGACATCACGAGCAAAGACCACAATCGCGTGGCCCGCTACCTGCGCAACTTCGATGTGGTAGAGCAGAAGCTGAAAGAAGTGGAGGAAAAAGACAGCCTGCGCAACTTCAAACCCGTCATCACTGGCGAAATTATCATGGAAACCTTCGGCCTGAAACCCAGCCGCGCCGTGGGCGAGCTGAAGGAAGCCCTGCTCGAAGCCATCCTGGAAGGCCGGGTGCGCAATGAGCACGACGAGGCTTTTGCGCTGCTGCTGGAGTTGGGCGCCGCGCAAGGGCTGACGCCGGTAGGGAAGTAGGTAGCAGGAGTTTCAGAAAAATGCCACCGGGGCCGCGCAACAGTTAGTGCGCAGCCCCGGTGGCGTTTTTAGCTATTGACAATAATTGCCCCTGATTATCAGTTTATTGAAAATATTTCATCAAAAAGGCGGGTGCGTTAACGAGCGTGGCTGAAAAATTGTTCCTTTTCGCCTGATTCTCATACAACCTTTTTCGGCGCTCGGAACTCGTTGGCCTGGCAATTTGGCTGCGCCGACCGAGCGCCGCTGACCGATACGATTCCTTAAATTCCTCTGCTATATCCCAACTTCTATGCATTCTGTAATTCGCCCGTGGCTGCTGGCCGGCGCGGTGCTGGCGGCCACCGGGGCCGCCCGGGCCCAGTCGGGCAAAATCACCCTCAGCGGCTACGTGCGCGACGCGGCCACCGGCGAAAACCTGATTGGCGTGGCCGTGGTGAACCCCGCCACCGGCGATGGCACCGCCACCAACACCTACGGCTTCTACTCGCTTACGCTGCCCGCTCCGGCCGCCCCCACCGACTCGGTGCGGCTGCTGGCCAGCTACCTGGGCTACGGGCAGAGCCGCTGGGCCACGGCGGCCACGGGCGCCAGTGCCAGCCACAACTTTCGGCTCCGGGCCATCAGCAACGAGTTGGGTGGGGTGGAGGTGGTGGGCAACCGGGGCGGCGAGGAGCGCATTGAGCGCAGCACCCGCATGAGCACCATCAACGTGCCCATTGCCCAAATCAAGAGCCTCCCCAAGCTGTTCGGCGAAACCGACGTGCTGAAGGTGCTCCAACTGCTGCCCGGCGTGCAGAGCGGCGGCGAGGGCCAGACCGGCCTGTACGTGCGCGGCGGCTCGCCCGACCAGAACCTGATTCTGCTCGACGGCACGCCCGTGTACAACGCCTCGCACCTGTTCGGCTTTTTCTCGGTGTTCAATGCCGACGCGCTCAACAACGTGGAGCTGATCAAGGGCGGCTTCCCGGCCCGCTACGGTGGTCGGCTTTCGTCGGTGCTCGATATTTCGATGAAGGAGGGCAACATGCAGAAATTCCACGGCGAGGGCGCCGTGGGCATCGTGGCCGCCAAGCTCACGCTCGAAGGCCCGATTAAGAAAGACACTGCCTCGTTCCTGATTTCGGCCCGCCGCACCTACCTCGACATCCTGGCCCAGCCGTTTATCAAGTCACAGTTATCGGCTGAAGGCGGCAAGGGCTCGATTGGCTACTTCTTCCACGACCTCAACGCCAAGCTCAACTGGAAGCTCAGCGGCCGCGACCGGCTGTATCTGAGTGGCTACACCGGCTACGACAAGTTCTACGCCCGCCTGCGCGACAAGGACAAAGCGGCCGGCGACTACAGCCGCGAGGAGGCCAGCCTGGGCTGGGGCAACCTGACCACCGGCCTGCGCTGGAACCGCGTGGTGAACGACAAGCTGTTCATGAACACCCACGTCAGCTACAGCAAGTACCAGTTCGAGATAGGCCAGGAAAACGAGCAGCGCTACGGCGGCAACGGGCAGCCGCGCACCGATAAATACTCATTGCGCTACTTCTCCAACATCCGCGACCTGAGCCTGAAAACCGATTTCGACTATGCGCCCTCGCCCGACCATTACATCCGCTTCGGCGGGCAGTACATCCTGCACTCGTTCCGGCCCGGCGCCCTGCAGCAGAAAGACCAGTCGATAGACGGCAACAGCCAGCAGAAGCTCGGCACCCAGACGCTGGCCAGCGAAATAGGCCTCTACGCCGAAGACGACTACCGCCTGAGCGAGCGGCTGAAAGTGAACGGCGGCCTGCGCCTGAACGGGTTTGCGGTGCGCGGCACGTTCTACCCCAGCATCGAGCCCCGGCTGTCCGCCCGCTTACTGCTGACCGAGCAGTGGGCCCTGAAGGCCTCCTACGCCCGCACGGCGCAGTTTGTGCACCTGCTCGTGAACAGCGGCATCGGCCTGCCCACCGATTTGTGGGTGCCCTCCACGCCCGTCATCAAGCCCCAGCAGGCCCAGCAGTTCAGCCTGGGCGCGGCCCGCACCCTGCGCTTCAAAGACGAGGACTACGAGCTGAGCTTCGAGAGCTACTACAAGCCCATGCGCAACCTGATTGAGTACCGCGAGGGCGCCAGCTTTCTGGGCACCGTGGACAGCCAGTGGGAAGACAAGGTGACCAGCGGCAAGGGCTGGGCTTACGGCGGCGAGCTGTTTCTGCAGAAGAAAACCGGCCGCACCACCGGCTGGCTGGGCTACTCGCTGGCCTGGAGCCAGCGCCGCTTCCCCGACCTCAACCAGGGCCGCATTTTCCCTTACAAGTACGACCGGCGCCACGACGTGTCGCTGGTGGTGTCGCACCATTTCAGCCCCACCTTCACGCTCTCGGGCACCTGGGTGTACGGCACCGGCAACGCCACCACGCTCTCGCAGGGCCGGTTTCTGCTCGGCCCCAACCAGGACTACGAGGACTATGGCGAGCGGAATTCGTTCCGGATGAAAGCCTACCACCGCTTCGACCTGGACCTGAGCAAAACCAAGAAGAAGAAGTGGGGCGAAGTCGTCAACAGCTTCAGCATCTACAACGTGTACAGCCGCCGCAACCCCTACTACCTCTACTACCAGCGCGGCTACACCGATTCGGACGGCGTGGTCAGGGAAAAGCCCACTTACCGCCAGATTTCCCTGTTCCCGATTATCCCCTCGTTCAGCAAAGCGTTTAAATTTTAACCACTGATTTACGCTGATTAACCGTGATTTCGCTGATTTCTGGCTGGCTGACTGACGCTGGTATTCTGTGATTTCGCTGCTTTCCGGGCTGTGAGCGGGGCTGTTTTTCTATTGAATTTGACTTTTGAGTTATGGATACGTTGCGTTTGATTTGTGGAGTAAGTGTAGGGCTGGGCCTGCTGGCGCTGGGCGGCTGCGAGACGGTGGTGGACGTGGACACTCCCCCGCACACGCCCCGGCTGGCGCTGAGCTACACGCTCAGCAACACGCCTGCCGACCCGGCTTCCGTCGAGCGCCAGGGGCTGGCGGAGCTGCGGGCCCTGTTTGTGAGCAGCAGCCAGGGCGTGCTGGAAACCAAAGACCCCACCGGCCGCGGCGACGCCACGGTGCAGCTCTTCGATGAAAGCGGCCGGCTGGTGGAGCAGTTTCGCTCGAAGGCCCAGCGCGGCTACGAGTACGGTCCCACGCCCCGCGATAGTGTTTATGGCAACTACGTGGCCACCAAGGGCTTCGTGGGTGTGCCCGGCCAGCGCTACACGTTGCGGGCCTCAGCCCCCGGCGTGGCCCCGCTCGAAGCCAGCCTTGCACTGCCCACCGTGCCCACCATCGAGTCGGCCGCCTACGTGGCCAAGCCCCGCGACCCCAATATCCCCGCCAACAACTACTTCAATCTCAGCGGCCGCCTCACGATTGCCGTGGCCGACAACCCCGCCACCACCGACTACTACCTGGCCTACGCCCGGGTGCTCGACAAGCAGGGCAACTACTGGGGCAGCGTCGTGCGCGACTACAACTCGGGGGGCAACACCATCGACGGGCCCGACATCAACCTGAGCCGTTTCCAGCTCTCCGAACCCAGCAGCTACTACAACCAGTACCCCTTCGCCGATGCCGGCAGCAACGGGCAGCGCCTAAGCTTCAGTACCGATGTGCGCCTGTACTCCGGGGGCGGCTACGACCCCAACGGGGGCGGCAACCCCGAGCCGGGCTACATCGAAGTCACCGTCAGCAGCATTACGCCCGACACGTACCGGTTCTACCAGTCGGCGCTGCGCTATTTTGACACCGACGGCAACCCCTTCGCCGAGCCGGCCCCGCTGCACTCCAACCTGTCGGGCGGCTACGGCCTGTTCGGCGGCGCCACCGATGCCACGTACCGCGTTAAGCTGTTCTAGCCGTCATTTCTGAAGCAAAACAGCCCAACGCAGCAGCGGCCGGCTCCCTGGTAGGGGGCCGGCCGCTGATGCGTTGGGGCCTCAAGCCCGAGCCGAGGCGAAAAAAAGAAAGCCCCGACCCTCCTGTTGCAGCAGGGTAGCAGGCCGGGGCTTTCTTGGGGTCGCATCTTTTTCACTCACATACGGACCCTTATCTGGTACGCCGCGGGGGCGTGGTATGCCTATGGATGTAAAAACCGGGCCAATAGTTGTCTGCCGGCCGCAAAGTTCATCTGTCAGGTATAGAACGATTGGGAGGCCAGCGGGTTACAGGAAAACGCTCGGGGTGTCGGCAAGTGCCTTATAGGGCCCGTGCAGGCCGAAAATGACGCCTGCCGACCTAGTTCCAGGCCTACTCGCTGACGGCCCGCACGCTGGAGGCGCCCACGGCACTGCGGCGCACATCGGTGGGCGAGCCGCTGTATTCGATAACGCTGGCTCCGGTGGCATCAGCCTTCAGTTCGCCGGTAACGTGTACCCGAACTTTGCTGGCCCCTACCACATCAATGTCGGCGTTGCGGGCCGTGAAGCTTGCTCCGGTTACCTGGCAGGCGCCGGCGCCGTCAATTTTCAGCTCGGTGGCCGAACCCCGCAGGGCTGCCCGGCAGGCGCCGGCCAGGTCCATGCTCAGCTCGTTGAACTGGCCGTCGAGGACCAGCTGCGAGCCGCCGGCCTGCTCCACGCTCAAATCGCCGGTGCCGAAGCCGCTCACCTGGGCACGAGCCCCGCCCACCAGCTGCAGGTGGTTGAGCTCGGGCAGCTCGATGGTAACCAGCACCCGGGCTTTGTCGGAAGAAAAGTCGCCCAGCCGGAACATGCTGCGGTTGCGGGGCTTGATAACCAGCCCGTTGCCATCGCGCTCCACCAGCAGCTGGCGCAGGGCATCGTCGGAGCCGGCGGCCCGGATGGAGTAGCGGCGGCTGGGGCGCACCACCACCCGGTAGGGGCCCACCACCGACACGTGCTCGAAGCCCGACTCGGAGTAGTTGCGGCGGCCCGCGCCGTAGCCGTTCTCGGAGGTGTCGAATCTGTCAACTGAGCCAAAATCGAGGTTGATGTTAGCATCGGCGCGGCCCTCGTTGTAGTCGGCGCTTTCCTCGTTGTCGGTGTCGTCGGTGCTGCCGCCGCGCAGGTCGGCATCGGTGCAGTTGAGGCACTGCAGGCGGTTGCCCTGCATGCGGTACACGAAGTTCTCGGGCTTGTAAGGCTCGCGGCCGGCCACGTAGTCATCCGAGTCCAGCCAGCTGGCAAAGTCCTCGCTCATGCGGAAGGTGCGGCTGCGGGGCATAAGCAGGCGCAGGCGCATCTGCTGGTCGCGCAGGCGGGCGCTGGGCTGGAAGGTGAAGTGGTCGTCCACGCTCAGGGTCGAGTCGTTGAGGATGCGCAGGTTATGGGTGGTGGAGGTGGCGGCGGTGCGGCGGGCCACCGAATCGGAGGAGCCTTTGGCCGAGATGATGCGCTCCAGGCGTGGGGCCTGGGCACTGTCGATGCCAATCAGGTCGAGGTTCACCCACTGGTCGTTGTCGAGGCGGCGGCGCTCCAGCAGCAGCCGGGGGCTGCTCAGGCCGTTCAGGGCCACGGTTTGCGTTACCTCTGCCTCGCGCTTGAACTCGCGGCCGACTTTGAGGGCCGCCGCCGAACTGCCCACGATGCCCAGCAGCCAGAGGCCCAGCAGCGTGAGGTTGCCGGCCCGCGACATAATGGGGCGGCGCAGTAGCAAACTCAAACCGGTAAGCAGCAGGGCCAGAGCCGGAATGCCAATCAGCAGAAAGAACGACAGCACGGCCCAGACCGACACATCATTGAAGAGCAGGAAGGGCTGCAGCGGGCCAAAGTCGCCCCAGTTGGGCGCCGAAGTCAGCCCCAGGCCCACGCCCAGCCCCAGGATAATGGGCAGCAGCAGGCTGAAACCCGTCAGGATGAGGATGCCGCCCACCACGGCCCGGATGATGCCGCCCAGCCCGTTGAGCACCGGCCGGATGTTGCTGAACGAATCTTCGAGAAACGTGCCCACGGGCCGGTTATTAGGCGTGCCAGTGTCGGAGCCGGCGGCGTAGGGGTTGTCGCGCAGGTTGGAGTCGAGGGCCGAGAGCGTAACGGCCGCGCCGCGCATGCGGAGCCGGTCGGAGGCCGTTTTGGCCTCGGGCAGCAGAATCCAGAGGGCCAGGTAGAGCGGGAAGGCGAAGCCACCGGCAAACAAGCCCACCAGGAACAGAATCCGGATCAGCACCACATCGACCCGGAAGTAGGCGGCCAGACCGGCCGATACGCCGCCCACTTTGCCGTTGTCGGTGTCGCGGTAGAGCTTCTTGAACGCCGGATCTTCGTCGGCCGGGGTGGCGTCGTAGCGCTTGGGCAGCGCAATCCAGAGCACCACGTACACCAGTACTGCCAGCCCGCCCAGGCTGAACCCCTCGAAGCGGTAGAACTGGTCGTCGAAATCAAACACCCGCCGCGTAATGGGCTTGACAAGCGCCAGGGCCAGGAAAGCCAGCCGGATCCAGAGCGGATTGACGGCGAAGTAGCGGGCAATACCGGCGGCTACGCCCGCCACTTTGCGGTTGGCCATGTCGCGGTACAGGCGCTTGGGGCTTCCGTCGGTTTCGTCGGTAGTGGGGGGCACGTCGGTGGCGGAGGCGCCGCTGCCCGAGCCGCTGCCGGCGTTGCCGGTGTAGGTGCCCTGGGCCGAGCCGTTGGCGACGGCCGCGGCCAGCAGCTGCTCGTCGTCGTCGGCCTCATCGGCGGGCTGAAAGTCGCTCACGCGGCCCATTTTGGCGGTCATGGCCTCCACATCTTCCAGGGTGATGACCTGCTTGAGCGGGGAGAGGCGGGCGGCGAACAGCTCGGCAATGCGGCTTTCGATGTCGGCCACAATTTCCTCGTGCCCGCGGTAGCCGCTGAAGTGGGCTTTCACCTCGGCCAGGTAGCGGCTGAGCACCTCGTAACCGTCTTCCTCGATGTGGAAGATCATGCCTTGCAGGTTGATGCTGATGTTCTTTTTCATGATCGTGGTTGCTGCAACAAGTCAACAATAGGAAAGGGAGGGAGAGAAGCGGGCGGCGCTCAGAGCGCCGGGGCGGCGCCGGGTTTCTGGCGGATGATGCGCACCGACTCCTGGACTTCTTCCCAGGTCAGGCGCAGCTGGTGCAGAAACTCCTGCCCAACCTCCGTGAGCGTGTAGTATTTGCGGGGCGGGCCACTCATGGATTCTTTCCAGGTGTAGTCCAGCAGGCCCGCATTCTTGAGGCGCGTGAGCAACGGGTAGAGCGTCCCTTCCACGACCAGCATGCGCGCCGCCGTCAGCTCGTCGAGCATATCGGAGGCGTACACTTCGCCGCGGGCAATGATTTCGAGGATGCAGAACTCCAGAATGCCCTTCCGCATCTGCACTTGGGTGTTCTCGACTTTCATAAGTGAAGGCAGATTGGGTGGATGAATGAGTCAAGGTAGCAAAAGGTACTATGTAAAACAAGGTACTGTTGAAATATATTTTTGGTTGCCTGTTTTTTCCGGTTGGTCGCCTCTTTGGGGGCCTGCGGCTAAGGCGCGGGGTCGTATCTTTGAGCTGCCGTTTTTAGGTGTTTATCGGGAAAGGCAATCCGCGATGCACTATTAGCAAGTATCTTGCGTTGCTGCCGCACGGTGTTTTTCCTCCTCTATCGGGTTTCTGCTTGACGCTACTTTCTATGCCCCACTTCTTCGCTTCCAAGGCCCTGCTGCTGGGCGCGGGCCTGAGTTTGCTGGCCCTGGCGCCGGCGCTGGCCCAGACCAAAACGCCCAAATACAGCAACGAATTTCTGAACGTGGGCGTGGGCGGCCGGGCCCTGGGCATGGGCAAAGTGCAGGTCAGTTTGGCCAATGATGCCACCGCCGGCTACTGGAACCCGGCCGGTTTGGTAAGCCAGAAAAACAAGTACGACGGCGTGCTGATGCACTCCGAGCTGTTTTCGGGCATCGTGAAAAACGACTACGCCGGCTTCGGCATGAAGCTCGACGAGAAAAGCGCCCTGGGCGTGAGCCTGATCCGGCTGGGCGTAGACGACATTGCCGACACCCGCAACCTGGTAAACGAGTACGGCTACATCGACTACAACAACATCCGCTACTTCTCGGTGGCCGACTACGCGCTGCTGCTCTCCTACGCCCGCCAGATCGGGAGCATCGAGGGCCTGCAGGTGGGCGCCAACGCCAAAGTCATCTACCGCAACATCGGCTCGTTTGCCGATGCCGTGGGCTTCGGTATTGATGCCGGCGTGCAGTACCGCCGCAACGGCTGGCAGCTGGGCCTGATGGCCCGCGACATCACCACCACCTACAACGCCTGGACCATTCACCGCGACCAGTTCGAGGGCTCGGCCAACGCGCTGGACAAGATTCCGGAAAACAGCACCGAAATCACGCTGCCGCTCTTCGTGTTGGGGGGCGCCCGCCGCTTCGAGCTGCCCGGCGAGTTCACGGCCCTGGCCGCCCTCGATATGGAGCTGAGCACCGACGGCCAGCGCAACACGCTGGTATCGAGCAAAGCCGTCAACCTCGACCCGCGCGCCGGCCTGGAGCTGGGCTACAAGAACCTGGTATTTCTGCGCGGCGGCGTGGGCAACGCCCAGCAGGTGCAGTCGTTCACGGGCTCCGAAACCTGGAAAGTGCAGCCCAGTCTGGGCCTGGGCCTGGCCCTCAACGGCCTGCGCCTCGATATGGCCCTGACCCGCTTGGCCGTGGAAAAGCTGGGCCAACGCTCGCAGCCCACCTCCATCATCGTCTCGCTGGGCTACGGCCTTAAGTGAGCTGTTAGCTGAGAGCTATTTGCGGTTAGCATTTCGTGCTGACGGATAATAGTTTTCAGTCGGAACAGTACAGTTATGAGCCGGTCAGCTCAATGTTCCTGACCCTTTTTTGGAACGAAAGCTAACCGCTATCAGCTAAAAGCTACCAGCTTAAAAAACATGAAACACCACTACCTGAAAACCGCGTGGCTGGTGCTGCTGCTGAGCCTGTTGGGGCTGGCCGCCGCACAGGCGCAGTCGGGCCCCTACGGCAACGAGTGGCTCACCCCCGGCCAGCCGTACTATAAAATTAAGGTGGCCCGCGACGGCCTGTACCGGCTCGATTACGCCTATCTGCAACGCGCCGGCCTCAACAGCGGCAACCCGGCTCAGCTGCAGCTGTGGCGGCGGGGCAAGGAGGTAGCCATCCACGTCGGCGGTAACCCAACCACGCTCGATGCCAACTCGTTCGTCGAGTTCTTCGGCCAGCGCAACGACGGTCAGCTCGACCGGGGCATGTACAAAGACCCGGCCGACCAGGTGCACCGCCTCTATAGCCTCTACACCGATACGGCGGCCTATTTCCTCACCTTGTCGCCCACGGCCCAGGGCAAGCGCATGGCCCAGCCTCAGGCTGCGGCCACCACGCTGCACCCCAACTGGCTTACCCAGCGCATCCAGCTGGTCGTTAACGAGTGGTCTAGCATCAGCGAAGACCGGAATGTATACCAGCCCTGGATGGAGTCGGGCGAGGGATTTTTCTCGCGTCCCATCGGCTTCCGCGGCACCAGAGAAATAGGCGCCTCGTACAACACCTTCACCGTAGACTCGCTGACTGATATAGCCGGGGTACCTACGCTGGAAATGGTGGTAACCGGCGTGAGGGCCATTACCCGCACGGTTTTCGTGACGCTTCTATCGGGCTCCAGCCCCCGGGAGCTGGGCTCATTCCCCGTTACCGACTTTGGTAGCTACACTTTTCGCACGGCGCTGCAAGCCTCCGATATCGGGGCCGACGGCAAACTACGGGTGAAAGTGACAGCCCCGCAGGTGCCCAATTACGACAAAGACAACTTTGTGCGCGTTGGCTATCTGCGGGTGACGTATCCGCAGGCCCGTCGCTGGGTGGCGGGCAAGGCGGGCGTTGCGTTTCTGTCCGACTCCACTGCTGCCGGTCCGGCTGCTTACCAGTTCGAAAACCTGCCCGCAAGCGTCGTGGGCTACGATGTAGCCGATCCGGCTAACGTAGTGCGGGTGCTGCCCCAAACGGTGGGCAGCGCCAGCCTGTTCGTATTTCCGGGCACCAGCAGCAACTCGCACGCCCTGCGCCTGCACGACGTAGCCCGTGCCTTTGTACCACCGCTGCCGGCCCAGCGGGTGCTTTTCCGCTCACTGCCAACTACGGCCAACTTTCTGGTGGTAAGCGCCCAAGGACTAATGCAGCCCACGGCCGATGGCGCCACTGCTAATGCCGTGCGCAGCTATTCGTCGTACCGGGCTTCGGCCGAGGGGGGCAAGTATGATACGCTGACCGTTAGCACCGAACAACTCTACGACCAATTTCACTACGGCGAGAAATCGGCGCTGGCAATCCGGCAGTTTGCGCAGTGGATGCTGGCTACTGGCGGCTCCAAGCAGCGCTACCTGCTGCTACTGGGCAAGGGCTACGAAACGGGCACCGCTATCAACGGCCGCTATCATCGGCAGGCTTCACCCGCCCAGTATCGGGGCACGCCCGACTATGTGCCCACCAGCTCGCGGGGCGCCTCCGATGCCTTCTTTACGGCTGATTGGCAGAAAGGCGACTACGTAAGCCGCATGGCCACCGGCCGGGTGGCGGCCAACAACCCCACCCAGATAATGAATTACCTGGGCAAGCTACGCGAGCACGAAGCCCTGGGCCTGGAGCCCTGGCGGCGCAACGTGCTGCTGATGTCGGGTGGCGAAGATGAGGGCGAGCCGGAAGAGTTTAAGGGTTACGTGGAAGAGTACGGCCGCATTATGCAGAAGCCCTTCTTCGGCGCGCGCATCGTCCGTTTCCTCGACCGGATTGGCCGGCTGGGCTACGAGCCCATCACCGTCGATATTACGCCGCAGGTAAACGAGGGCGTATCCCTTATCAGCTATTTCGGCCACGGGGGCTTGCGCTATATCGATCTGAACCCGACCAATATTCTGGCCCCGGCAAGCGGCTACGCCAACAAAGGGCGTTACCCGGTGATGTTCTTTAGTGGCTGCGTGGCCGGCAATGCCTTTACCGGCGGAGGTTCGACAGGCGAAGACTGGATGCTGGTGGCCGATAAGGGCTGCATCGGCTTCATGAGCAACTCGTCGCTCGATATTGCCGCCAACATCGATCAGGTAGATAAGCTAACCTACACGCTGCTGCTCACCGACCCACAATGGTACGGCCGGCCGGTGGTAGAGGTGCAGGCCGAGGCGTTCCGGCGCCTGCAGTCCAAGCTGCTGGCCGGGGGCTACAACCAGTTTGCCGTGCCTTCCATCATGAGCACCATCTGGCAGGGCGACCCGGCGCTGCGGCTGTTCTCGCCCGAGCGGCCCGATTTCCAGACGGCCGACAACCGCCTGCAGCTCGCGCCATCGGTGGTGCCGGCCACGCCCAACGCGCCGTTTGAGTTGCGCCTGGGCGTGAGCAACCCCGCCAAGTACACCCGCGGCCCGCTACCGATTCGGGTAACGCGCTCGGTGGGCAGCAAAATCAGCACCTTCGATTTTGTGGTGCCCCAGGCCCGCCAGGATACCACGTACACGCTGGCCCTGACCAACCCGGCCATTGGCAGTGTGGCCGGTCAGAATACGTTCCAGGTAGATATCGACCCCGAAAATGTCATTCCCGAACTCGACGAAACGAACAACCGCGCCACGCTCACTTACACCTTCCTGACGGGCGGCGTAACTACGCTCAGCCCGCCCGAATTCGCTATTGTGGGTTCCAACGAGGTGCGGCTGGTGGCGCAAAGCAATGTACCCACCACCATCAGCCGCGAGTACGACCTGGAGCTGGACACGACTCAGACCTTTGCTAATCCGCTGCGTCAGGCGCGACTGACGGCCGTGATGGTGCCCGAGTGGACGCCCGAACTGCCTACCCTGGCCGGCCAGCCCGACAGCGTGGTGTGGTACTGGCGGGTGCGCCTGCACACGCCGCAGGGCGACGAAAGCCCCGACTGGGCCGTTAGCTCGTTCCGCGTAATCAAGGGCCGCACGCAGGGCGGTTGGTCGCAGAGCCACCCCGGCCAGTTCCGCCGCGACGAGCGTAACGGCGTGGAGGTGGCCGTGCCCGGCGGCCAGTGGAGCTTCAATGCCGACACCCGACAGGCGACTATTACCTCCACGCGCATCGGCCCGGCCCGGCAGTGGGAAACGCTTTACCACACCATCCGCACCCCATCAGGAACGGACTACACGCTCAAGCTGCTGGGCATCGACAGCCTGGGCAACACCACCGTGCTTAACCCCAACGTTACGAGCCGCGAACTGGCGCTGAACACCGTGTCGGCCAAGCTCTACCGCTACCTGCAGCTGCAGGCCACGCTTACAACCGACGGCTCCTCGGGCCAGACTCCGCAGCTGGAGCAGTGGCTGGTAACCTACCAGGGCGTACCCGAAGGCGTGGTGCGCCCCAGCGTTACTCCACTTACGGCCGCCCAGCTCACGGACCAAATCCAGAAAACCGGTTCGGTTACGGTGCCAGTGGCTTTCCAGAACGTTTCGGATTTCGACTTTAGCGCGCCGCTGGTGGGCTACATCGTGCTGCGTTCGGGCACGGCCGGCGCCCCACGCGAACGATACTACGCGCTACAGGGGCCGGCGCTGCTGGCCCACACCCAGCAGACGTACAACGTAACCCTCGATGCCCGCAGCCTCTACGGTACGCTTTCGGGGCAGGTGGTGCTCAACCCGCGCCGCCAGCCCGAGCAGAACTACTTCAACAATGAGCTGGAGCTGCCGCCCTTCGAGGCAATCAACAACGATACGCCGCCGGTGCTCGATGTGGCCTTTGATGGCCGGCACCTGCTTAATGGTGAAATCGTGTCTTCAAGGCCCGTTATCAGCGTGCAGCTGCGCGATTTGGACAAGCTGCGCCCGATTCAGGACCGCAACAACTTCCTGCTGGTTCTCACCCGTCCGGGGGGCACCGGCCAGTCGGTTGACTTGAATGCGGCCGGCGTTACGTTCGTGGCCGACTCAGCCAAGGGCACAGCGCGGCTGGAGTACCAGCCCGGCAAGGCCCAGCCGCTGGCCGATGGCGTGTACACGCTGGAAGTGCAGGGCCGCGACGGCTCGGGCAACCTGGCCGGCACCGAGCCCTACCGCATCACGTTCGAGGTAGTTTCCAGTGCCGGTATCACCAACGTTTTCCCGTATCCGAATCCGGTAACCAGCAAAACCCGCTTCGTTTTCACCCTGACCGGGGCCACGCCGCCGCGCAACATGAAAATCCAGATTGTGAGCCTGACGGGCCGGGTAGTCAAGGAAATCATGATGGAGGAAATGGGCCCGCTACGCATCGGTAACAACATCACCGAGCAGTACTGGGACGGCACCGATACCTACGGCGACCGGCTGGCCAACGGCACTTACCTCTACCGCGTGGTGCTCGACGACCCCACCGGCGAGTTCAATCACCGCGCCACCACCGCCGACAAGGCCTTCAAAAAGGACTGGGGCAAGCTGGTGCTTCTGCGGTGATTTGGTGAAGGAAGTGCTGTCATCCTGAGCGCAGCGAAGGACCTATACAGAAGCTATATCGGTTGATTAGCCTCTGTATAGGTCCTTCGCTGCGCTCAGGATGACAGCACTTCCTTCACCAAATCACCGCAGAAGCACCAAATCACTTTCTACCGCCGCCGCAGCGTGACGAAGCTGAATGCGTAGGCATGTTGTTCGTCGGGTTCGTGCCGCTCGCGGGTTTCCTCGCGCCATTCGCCGGGCAGAAGGTCGGGGAAGGTGATGTCGCCCTCGAAATCGTGGTGAACTTCGGTCAGGTACACGGTATCGGCGGCGGGCAGGGCCTGCTGGTAGATTTCGCCGCCCCCGATGACGAAGATGTCCTCGTCGGTGGTGCGGGCCATTTCCAGGGCCTGCAGCACCGAGGCCGCCACTTCGCAGCCTTCTGCCTGCCAGTCGGCCTGGCGCGTGACGACGATGTTGCGCCGCTTGGGCAGCGCCCGCCCGATGCTGTCGTAGGTGCGCCGGCCCATGATGATGGGATGATTGAGCGTGAGCTGCTTGAAGTGCTTTAAATCCAGCGGCAGGTGCCAGAGCAGGCGGTTTTCGCCCCCGATAACGCCGTTATCGGCCACGGCTACAACGAGTGCGGTCATGAGGTGAGATGGTGAGATAGTGAAATGGTGAGTTGCCGTTCAGCGGGCAAAACGATTACCATTGCCCGCAAGATGCTTCGCGCTGCTCAGCATGACATACCCTGTATTGGTAACTGGCAACTGAATCAGCCCAGCAGCTTTACGTCGAAGCCACGCAAAAAGTCCTGGATGGGCAGGCGCTTCTTGCCTTCGAGCTGCACATCAAGCAGGTCGAGCAGGCCGTCGGCGGTTTGCAGGCGCAGGTAGTGGCGGCCGTCGGTGTGCCACTGGCCGGCGCCGCCCATATCGGGGCCGCTGGCTTCCTCGTCGCTGAAGGGCTGAGCGCGGAACACCTTGAGCGTGCGGCCGTCGGGCAGCTGAAGGAAGGCCGTGGGAATGGGGGAGAGGCCGCGCACAAGGTTGGCCAGCGCCGGGGCCGAGTGCTGCGTGGGGTCGAGGCGCCCGGTTTCCTTCGTGAGCTTGGGCGCGGGCCGCAGCTCCGGCAGTTCGGGCTGCGGAATGCTGGGCGCCTGCCCGGCGGCAATGGCCTGCACCGAGCGAAGCGCCAGCCGGGCCCCGGCGGCCTTCAGCTTTTCATAGAGTGAGCCGAAGTCGTCCTCCGGCGCAATGTCCACGGCATCCTGGTAAATCAGGTTGCCGGTGTCGATTTCGTGGCGCAGGAAAAAGCTGGTCACGCCCGTCTGAGTGTCGCCGTGGATGAGGGCCCAGTTGATGGGCGCCGCGCCCCGGTACTGCGGCAGCAGCGAGGCGTGGACGTTGATGGAGCCCCGCGGTGGCATGTTCCAGACGGCCTCGGGCAGCATCCGGAAGGCCACCACCACCTGCAAATCGGCCCCGTAGCCCTTCAGCTCGGCCTGAAATTCGGGTGCTTTGAGGTTGGTGGGCTGGAGCACCGGCAGACCGTGCGCTTCGGCCGCCGCCTTCACGGCCGAGCCCTGCAGTTGCCGGCCCCGTCCGGCGGGCTTGTCGGGCGCCGTTACCACGGCCACCACCTGGCAGCCTTCCCAGCTTAGCAGGGCTTCGAGCGTGGGCACCGCAAATTCGGGCGTGCCCATGAAGATGATGTTTAGCATGGTAGTTCGGGAGTTTTTAGCCCGCAGAGGACGCAGTGTTTTCGCAGAAGGCGCAGTGCAGTTCAATAGAACGACACTGCGCCTTCTGCGAAAACACTGCGTCCTCTGCGGGAAATGATGACAGAACTACTCAAAATCCGGGTAAAGCAGGTACTTCTTCCGCAGCACCTTATACTGGCCCAGCTTCGGCTCCCACGAGGCCCGGATTTCGGCTTCCGACTTGCCGGCTATGATTTGCTGGCGGGTATCGGCCGTACCTATCAGGCGCTCGAAGCCGCTGGTGAAGAACCTGTCTTTGGCCGTGCTCTGGTTGTAATAATCAATCAGATAAGAAAGCGTGAAGCCGATTTCGCCGATGCCTTTCAAATCCTGGCCGTAGCAGCGCTTGCCGTTCTGGGGCGGCGAGGTGGAGCCGGGGTTGGGCGTGGGCACGAAGCTGAACGGGCGGCTGGTGGGCTGGGTGGGCGCCCCAATCACCTCGAAGGGCCGATCGGTGCCGCGGCCTACGCTCACGTCGGTGCCCTCGAACAGGCACAGGCTGGGGTAGAGGTCTACCGAGTGGGCGGTGGGCAGGTTGGGGGAGGGGCGCACCGGCAGCGCGTAGCGCGTGGCGTGGGTGTAGCCCGCCACCGGCACCACCGTCAGGCGGCACTGCTTGCCACCGGCCAGCCACTTTTCGCCGTTGATCATCTGGGCCAGCTCGCCTACCGTGAGGCCGTGCACCACCGGAATCGGGTGCATGCCCACGAAGGTTTTGTACTTGGGCTCCAGCACAGGGCCGTCTACGTACCAGCCGTTGGGGTTGGGCCGGTCGAGGATGATGACCTCCTTGTTCTGCTCGGCGGCGGCTTCCATCACGTAGTGCATCGTGCTGATGAAGGTGTAGAAGCGCGCGCCCACGTCCTGGATGTCGAACACCAGCACATCAATGTCGCGCAGCATGTCGGGCGTTGGTTTTTTGGTGGCCCCGTATAAGCTCAGCGCCGGCAGGCCGCTGCGGGCGTCCTTGCCGTCTTTGATGGTGGCCCCGTCGGCCGCCTCGCCCCGAAAGCCGTGCTCCGGCCCGAAAATGACCTTCACGTTCACGCCCTTGCTCAGCAGCGTATCCACCAGAAAGGCCTGGCCCACGCGGGCCGTCTGGTTCACCACCAGGCCCACGCGCTTGCCCTTCAGCAGCGGCAGATACTCCTCGAACCGGGCGGCGCCCACCTGCAGGGGCGCGGCGGCCGGCTGCTCCAGCACCACCTGGGGCGGCGCGGCCACGGCCTGCGACTGGGGCGGGGGGCTGGCCGGGGCCGAAGCGGCCCCGGTCTGGGGCGGGCGGGCGGTGCAGTCGGTGAGCAGCAGCGTGAAGCTCAGCAGGGCCTGGGGCAGGAAAGAAGGCATGGGGCGGGTGGAAAACTAGCCGGATTCATCTAGCTTTACGCCAGTGAACGTTTCGAAGTACATATCTACGAAGATTGACGGAGCCGACGCGGGGTCGTTTACCTCGTCGGTGACAAAGATAGCCATCATCAGCATTGCCATGGGCCTGGCCGTGATGGTGGTGTCGTTTGCCATTCTGGAGGGTTTCCGCAACGAAATCCAGAACAAAATCTTCTCCTTCGGCTCGCACCTGCAAATCAGCAAGTACGACACCAACAACTCACTCGAAGCCGAGCCCATCGGCCAGCCCCAGCTGCTGCGCGAGCTGCAGGCCAACCCGCAGGTGGCCACCATCCAGCCTTTCGCCCGCAAAACGGCCATCATCAAAACCAAGGATGAGGTGCTGGGCGTGGTGATTAAGGGCATTGACGAGAAAACCAGCCCTTCCTCGATGCGCCAGAACCTGGCCGCCGGCAAGTTCATCGCCTTCCCCGACTCCTCGGCCAGCAACGACGTGCTCATCTCGCGCAAAGTGGCCGACAAGCTGCGGCTCAACGTCGGCGACAAGGCCCTATTCTACTTTATCCAGAACCCGCCGCGGGTGCGCCAGTTCGTGGTCAGCGGCATCTACCAGACCGGCCTCGACGAATTCGACGAGGCCTTCGTGATTGGCGACATCCGCCAGATCCGCGACCTGAACGCCTGGTCCGATACGCTGGTGGGCGGCCTCGAAGTCACGCTCAAAAACTTCAACCGCCTCGACCCGGTAGCCGACAACCTCTACGAAAGCCTGCGCTACGACCTCAAGCTCGACAAGATTACCGAGCAGTACGTGCAGCTGTTCGAGTGGCTGAAGCTGCTTAACCGCAACGTGGTTATCTTCCTGGTGCTCATTATCTTCGTGGCGACCTTCAACATGGTGGCCACCATTTTCATCATGATTCTGGAGCGCACCAACATGATTGGCGTGCTCAAGGCCATCGGGGCCACCGACAACCAGATCCGGAGTATGTTCTTTTTCCGCGGTCTGAGCCTGACGGTGCGCGGCATTTTCTGGGGCAACCTGATCGGGCTGGGCTTCTGCGCGGTGCAGTACTTTTTCCACCTCATTCCGCTCGACCCCGAGAACTACTACATGGACCGCGTGCCCATCCACTGGGACTGGACCATCATCCTGCTGCTGAACGTGGCCACCTTCCTCACCTCGCTGCTGGCCGTGCTCATTCCAACCTACCTGATTGCCCGCATCAAGCCCGTAGCGGCCATCAAGTTCGACTGACCACGGATTAGCCCGGATTTAAACGGATTTCACGGATTTTGTAGTCGGCGCGGTCAACTATCAAGTTACAGTTGCTTCCCGTTGAATAGAAAAGGGCCGCCCTACGCAGGGCGGCCCTTTTCAATCGTCCACGAAATCCGTGAAATCCATTTAAATCCGAGCTAATCCGTGGTCTGGTCCGCTACAACCACTTACTCTGTAAGATTAAGTTTGGGTCGGGGCACAGGGCGGCCCAGGTTTCGCGCTCCGACACTAGGCCCACGCCGGGGAAGTCGCCCACGCGGCCCTGCAGGTCGGCGATGAGCTGGAAGTGCAGGTGCGGCGGCCAGTCGCCGTTTTCGGGGGCGGGGCCTACTTCGGCGAAGGTGTCGCCCTTATCTACCACCAGGCCGGGGCGCAGCAGGGCCGTTTCGCGGCGCGTGAGGTGGCCGTAGAGCGTGTAGAAAACGGTGCCTTCCAGCTCGTGCTGCAGAATGACGGTGGGGCCGTAGTTGCCGTGGCCTTCGTTGTCGGCGAGGCTGTGCACGATGGCCGGCAGCGGGGCCAGCACCGGCGTGCCGGCTCGCAGCCACACATCCACGCCCAGGTGCAGCGAGCGGGCGGGGGCCGCGGGGTCGGCGTCGAACAGGCCGGGGCTGCGGCGGTAGATGACGCGGTCTTCGAGGTAGCCGCCCACGCCAATCAGCGCGTTTTTGTCGGCCAGCAGCCGGGCCACCAGCTGGTCGAAGGCGGCCGTGTCGTGCAGATTGGCGGCCGTAAGCAGCGGGTTGGCGGCCGTGAAATCGAGGCGGGCCACCTCGGGCGAGCTGAGGTCGACGGGCAGCACGGGCCCGAAATCGGTTTGGTGGCGAAGCAGGAGGTCGGAAAGCATTGAGTGGGGTTAAAAGAACGTTGGCATGCGGAGCGAAGCCGAAGCATCTCTGCTGCAATGCTAACCAAACGGCAGGATTACTTTGGCGGTAGCGATGCTTCGGCTTCGCTTGGCATGACAACGTACCAATCAGCGCCGCCCCATATTCCGTACGAGAAACAAAAATCGAAATAACGAACTTTGTGTTCAAACCCACCCAATCTACCCGCTTGCCCTTATGAGTAGCCCCTACCTGACGCTGAATGTTGTTGAGCTGACCCAGGAAACCCCCGACGCCGTTACCATCCACTTCGAGCGGGCCGACCGCCAGCCCGTGGCCTGCCAGCCCGGCCAGTTCCTGACCCTGATTCTGCCCTGCGGACCGGGCGGCAAAAAGGAGCGCCGGGCCTACTCGCTCAGCAGCACCCCCGGCGAGGCCCCGCGCCTGGCCGTTACGGTGAAGCGCGTTTCGGGCGGCTTGGTGAGTAACTATCTGCTCGATACGGTGCAGGTGGGCCAGCAACTGGAGGTGATGGCGCCGCTGGGCAACTTCGTGCTGGCGCCCCAGCCCCAGGCCGCCCGCTCGATTGTGCTGGTGGGCGCCGGCTCGGGCATCACCCCGCTCATGAGCATGCTCAAGGCTATTCTGCGCGAAGAGCCCAAGAGCCACGTGCTGCTCGTGTATGGCAACCGCAACGAGGACGCCGTAATTTTTGCCGACCAGCTCCGGGCGCTGGAGCAGCAGTACGCCGGCCGTTTCCAGGTCGAGCACGTGTTCAGCCAGCCGCTGCGGCCCTCGGCCGAGCACAAGCACACCGGCCGCCTCAACCGCACCACGCTGCTGCGCATTCTGGAGCAGCGCCACCAGTTTCCGGCCGCTCAGGCCGAGTATTTCCTCTGCGGCCCCGATGGCATGATGCAGGAAGTGCAGGCTGCCCTGGAACTGCTGGGCGTGCCCGCCAGCCGCGTGCGCCGCGAGAGTTTCGTGGCCGCCGCCGACACGGCCGAGGCCGCCGCGGCCCAGCCCAACGGCCACGGCGACGTTTCGACGGCTGCCGATGACGACCAGAATGGCACCCGCACCGTTACCATCCAGTACGAAGGCTCGGAGTACCAGTTTGAGGTGAGCCCCGAGCAGACCATCCTCGAAGCCGCCCTCGACCTCGACATTGACCTGCCCTACAGCTGCCAGGCGGGCCTGTGCACCGCCTGCCGCGGCAAGTGCCTGTCGGGCAAAGTCCACCTCGACGAGCGCGAGGGCCTCTCCGATTCCGAAATGAACCAGGGCTACGTGCTTACCTGCGTCGGCCACCCGCTCACGAGCGACGTGGTGATTGAGATTGGGTAGGGTTGAAAAGTTAGAAGCCAGGAGCTAGCATGGAACGTCATTCAGAGCGAAGCGAAGAATCTCGCAAGAAGTCGTTGAAACGGCCGTTGAACTACGTCACGCGAGATTCTTCGCTTCGCTCTGAATGACGTTCCATGCTAGCTCCTGGCTTCTAACTCCTGGCTTCTATCGTATAGCTCCTGGCATCAAACTTTTAGCTTCCAAAACAATGCTTTCATCGCCCGCCGCCGACCTCGCCACCGACACCCAGCGCCCGCCCCGCCAGTACCTGCCCGAAACCTTCGCGGTTACCGACTGGGCGGCCATCGAGCCCTACTTCACGGAGTTGCGCGACCGGGAAATAACGTCGGCCGCCGAGCTGGAGCGCTGGCTGCTGAACCGCTCGGAGCTGGAAGCGGCGCTGAGCGAAGACCTGGCCTGGCGCTACATCCGCATGACCTGCGACACCCAGGATGCGGCGCGCACCGAGGCATTTCAGTTTTTTGTGAACGAGATTGAGCCCCACGTGGCGCCCTACGACCACGCCCTGAACGAGAAGATGCTGGCCTCGGAGTTTCTGTCGGAGCTGGATGAAGCCCGCTACCGGGTGTTCATCCGCTCGGTGCGGCAGGCGCTGGAAATCTACCGGCCCGAAAACATTGCTCTCAAAACCGAAATCAGCACCCAGCAGCAGCAGTACGCCGCCCTGGCCGGGGCCATGACCGTCACGCTCGACGGCGAGGAATTGACGCTGCCCCGCGCCGCCGACCGCCTCAAAAGCCCCGACCGGCAGGTGCGCGAAACGGCCTGGCGCGCCGTGCAGGAGCGCCGCCTGCAGGACGCCAAGCCGCTCGACGAGCTGTTCACGCGCCTCATCGGTCTGCGCCACCAGGTGGCGCTGAACGCAGGTTTTGCCAACTTCCGCGACTATATGTTTGCCGCCCTGGGTCGCTTCGACTACACGCCTCAGGACACGCTCAACTTCCACCGCGCCATCCGCGAAACCGTGGTGCCACTCATCGACAACCTCGACCTGGAACGCCGCCAGGACCTGAACCTGCCCGAGCTGCGCCCCTGGGACCTCGACGTGGACGTGTCGGGCCAGGCGCCGCTGCGGCCGTTTGAAACGGGGGCGGAACTGCTGGAAAAAACCACGGTTGTCTTCGACCGGCTCGACCCGTTTCTGGGCCAGTGCCTGCGCACGATGGGCCAGATGGGCAACCTCGACCTGGAAAGCCGCAAGGGCAAGGCCCCCGGCGGCTACAACTACCCGCTCGACGAAACGGGCGTGCCCTTCATCTTCATGAATGCCACCAGCAGCCTGCGCGACGTGGTAACCATGCTGCACGAGGGCGGCCACGCGGTGCACAGCTTCCTCACGCGCCGCCTGCCGCTGGGCGCCGACAAGCACCCGCCTTCCGAAGTAGCCGAACTGGCCTCGATGAGCATGGAGCTACTAAGCCTCGACCACTGGGACGTGTTTTTCTCCGACCCCGACGAGCTGCGGCGAGCCAAGCGCACGCACCTCGAAAGCGTGCTCGAAACCTTCCCCTGGGTGGCCACCATCGACAAGTTTCAGCACTGGGTGTACGAGCACCCCACCCACAGCGAGCAGCAGCGCCACGCCCGCTGGGTCGAGCTGTTCGACGAGTTTAACCAGCGCACCGTGAGCTGGCAGGGCCTGGAGCACATCAAGCCCTACCTGTGGCAGAAGCAGCTGCACCTCTACGAAGTGCCGTTTTACTACATCGAGTACGCTATGGCCCAGCTCGGCGCCATTGCCGTGTGGCGCAACTACCGCCAGAACCCGCAGGCGGCCCTGCAGGGCTACCAGCGCGCCCTGGCCCTGGGCTACACCGCGCCCATCGGCGACATTTACGCGGCGGCCGGCATCCGTTTCGATTTCAGCACCGAATACCTGCGCACCCTGGCCGACTTCGTGCAGGACGAAATGGCCAGGTTGTAGCGGCTGGCCGGCAAAGATTAGATTTCCGGCGATAAATAATTCGGTTGAAATTCAGGTTGTTGAGCGGTAAAGCGTCAGCGGCGGCCAGAAAAGCAGGCGGCTTGTTTGCATCGTAGCAATAAGCCGCCTACTTTTGCACTCCCTTCCGAAAAGGCTTTGGCCCGGCGGTAGCGGTCTGATTCTGTAGCTCAGCTGGTAGAGCAATACACTTTTAATGTATGGGTCCTGGGTTCGAATCCCAGCGGGATCACCAAAACCCCTCACTACGCCGCGTAGTGAGGGGTTTTTGTTTGTGTGGGCCCGCGCGTTGCCGGCCGCGTATCTTGCGGGCATGAAAATTCTGCTGGTTGAAGACGAGCCCAAGGTTGCCGCGTTTCTGCACCAGGGCCTGAGTGAGCAACACCACCAGGTGGATTTGGCCGCCGACGGCCTGCTGGGCCTGCGCCTGGCCCGGCAGGGCGACTACGACCTGCTCATCCTCGATACGCTGCTGCCGGGCCTGAGCGGCCTGGAAATGTGCCGGCAGGTGCGCACCCAGAACACCAGCGTGCCCATTCTGATGCTCACGGCCCTGGGCGAAACCGACGACAAAATCCGGGGCCTCGACGCCGGCGCCGACGATTATCTGGTGAAACCCTTCGCGTTTCAGGAGCTGCTGGCCCGCATCCGGGCCCTCACGCGCCGCCGCCACGACGTGCCCCCGGCCGGCGGCGTGCTCCGGCTGGCCGACCTCACCCTCGACCCGGCCAGCAAAATGGTGCACCGCGCCGGCCAGCCCGTTCAGCTCACGGCCCGCGAGTTTGCCCTGCTCGAATACCTGCTGCGCAACCAGAGCCGCGTGGTGTCGCGGGTGGATATACTCGAACAGGTCTGGAACACGAGCTTCGATACCGGCTCCAACGTTATCGACGTGTACATCAACTTCCTGCGTAAAAAGCTCGACAAGGATTTCAGCCCCAAACTCATCCACACCCTCATCGGCATGGGCTATGTGATGAAGGAGGAGTAGGGTTGTAGTGGTTAGTGGAGAGCGTCATTCAGAGCGCAGCGAAGAATCTCGCGTGCTGATGGTGTAGTGACGTTTGTACAATGATTACGAGCAAGATTCTTCGCTGCGCTCTGAATGACGTTCCTCCCTAATCCCTAATCCCTAATCCCTAATCCCTAATCCCTAACCAATGACGATTCGCGCGCGGCTTACGGTGCAGTTTGCGGCCATTCTGGTGGTTACGCTGCTGCTGTTTGCGGCGATGATCTACTTTTTCACCTACCAGTCGCGGCGCGAGGCCTTTACCGAGAGCCTGTTTGCGCGGGCGCGGGTGGTGGCGCACGTGTACCTCGATGGCACCCGCCGCGGCGACGAGCGCAGCCGGGCCTCGTACCGGCGCTACCTGCGGCAGTTCTACCGCACGCTGCCCGCCGAGGAGGTGTACGTATTCGACGCCCGGGGCCGGGTGGTGTTTCGGGAAGGGCCGTCGGAGCGGATTGTGCCCCTGGCGCTGCGGCAGCAGGTGCGCCGGACGGGCCGCGAAGTGCGCTTCGAGGGCCGCTACCGCCAAACGGTTGGCCTGCTGTACCAGGAGCCCGGCCGGGGCGACTTCGTGGTGGTGGCCTCCTCCGTTGACGACGACAGCCGCGAGAAGCTCGATAACCTGCTGACGGTGCTCGGGTTCGGGCTGCTGGGCTCGTTTGTGGTGGTGGGCATTGGCGGGCTGATATTCGCCGGCCAGGCGCTGCAGCCCATCAAGCGCATCATCCGCGAGGTCGACAGCATTACGGCCTCCGACCTGCACCAGCGCCTGAGCCCCGGCCAGGGCCGCGACGAAGTATCGTTGCTGGCCCAGCGCTTCAACAGCCTGCTCGACCGGCTCGAAACGGCTTTTGTGGGCCAGCGCACCTTTGTGCGCGACGCCTCGCACGAGCTGCGCACGCCCCTGACGGCCATCATCGGGCAGCTCGAAGTGGCGCTGCTCCAGCAGCAGCGCACCCCCGAAGAGTACCGCCAGGTGCTGCGCGGTACCCTCGATGCCGCCCGGCTGCTCAAAGACCTCACCAATGGGCTGCTGCAGATTGCCCGCGCCTCCGACGACCCCAGCCAGGTGCCGCGCACCCGCCTGCGCCTCGACGAGCTGCTGCTGCTGGCCCACGAGGAGCTGCACCGCCGCCACCCCACCCGCCGCATCGACCTCGACTTCCGCGAAGCGCCCGGTACGGCCGGCCCTGCCCCGTTTGGCGTGCTCGGCAACGAGGCGCTGGTGCTGGTGGCCTTCCTCAACATTCTCGAAAACGCCTGCAAGTTCACGGCGGCCAAGCCGGCCGCGCCCATTGTGGCCACGCTTACCAGCGGCGGCGGCCGGGTGCAGCTGGAAGTAGTCGATCAGGGGCCGGGCATGAGTGAGGCCGACCGGCGGCAGGTGTTCGTGCCTTTTTTCCGGGCCGAAGCTGTGCGCACCGTGCCCGGCCACGGCATCGGGCTGCCGCTCACGGCCAAGATTATGGAGCTGCACGGCGGCCGCATTGCCGTAGCCAGCATCCTGGAGCAGGGTACGCGGGTGCTGCTCGACTTCCCGGCGGCCGGTTAGCGGCCAGGGCATTCCGGGTGGCCGCCGGAAAGCAGTGGGTGCGGCCGGGCGCCGGGCAAGCAGGCGTGGGGCAGGCCCAAGCAGCAAAAAAAACAGCCCCTTGCGCTTAATTTAAAGAGCTGCCTTTTAGCGGATTAGGCTGCTTTAATTGCGCTTTAACATGCTTTTAACCAGAGGTTAACGGCGCAGTCGTAAGCTTGTATCAACCTGCCAGGCGCTCCTGCAAGAGTGGCTGGCGGGCCTGACTATTTCTGGCTTACCGCTGCTGTTATGTTGAAAAATTCTTCGGTTTCGGAGCGGCCGGCTGCTCCGGTCAGCCCAAACCGGTTTCCTTCTGCCTTTGGCTCGCTCGGGCAGGATTTACCGGCCGGACTGGTGGTATTTCTGGTGGCGCTGCCGCTGTGCCTGGGCATTTCGCTGGCCTCCGGCGCGCCGCTGCTTTCGGGCGTGATTACCGGCATTGTGGGCGGCGTGGTGGTGGCCTGGCTGAGCGGCTCGGCCCTGAGCGTGAGCGGCCCGGCCGCCGGCCTGACGGCCATTATCGTGGCCGCCATTGCCACGCTGGGCTCGTTCGAGGCCGTGCTGGCGGCTACCGTGCTGGCCGGCGCGCTGCAAATCGGGCTGGGCGTGGCGCGGGCGGGCATTATCGGGCTGTACTTCCCAACCTCCGTTATCCGCGGCATGCTGGCGGCCATTGGCCTGATTCTGATTCTCAAGCAGATTCCGCATTTTCTGGGCATCGACGCCGATTATTTCGAAGACCTGAGTTTCTGGCAGGCCGATGGCCGCAATACATTCAGCGCCCTCGGCAACGCCCTCGAAAACCTGCAGCCCGGTCCGGCCCTGGTGGGGGTGGGGTGCCTGGGCCTGCTGCTGCTCTGGGATAAAGTGCTGAGCAAGCGCCTGAACGTGGCCCGGCTGGTGCCGGGCGCGCTGATAGTGGTGCTGGCCGCTATTGCCCTCAACGAAACGTTCCGGGCGCTGGCCCCGGCCCTGAGTATCGGCCCCGAACACCTGGTCAGCCTGCCTGCCATCAACTCGTGGCAGGATGCGGCCGGCCTGATTACCACGCCCGACTGGACGGCTTTCCGCCGGCCCGAAACCTACACCGTGGCCTTCACCCTGGCCATTGTAGCCTCGCTCGAAACCCTGCTCAGCGTGGAGGCCGTCGATAAGCTCGACCCGCATAAGCGCACTACGCCCACCAACCGCGAAATGCTGGCCCAGGGCGCGGGCAACATGGTTAGTGGCCTGCTCGGGGGCCTGCCCCTGACGGCCGTTATCGTGCGCAGCTCGGCCAACATCAACGCCGGCGGCCAGACCCGGATGGCAGCCTTCACGCACGGCCTGCTGCTGCTCGTGAGTCTGCTGTTTCTCGGGCCGCTGCTCAACCGGATTCCGCTGTCGGCGCTGGCGGCCATCCTGCTCGTGATTGGCTACAAGCTCACCAACCCCGCGCTGTACCGGAGCCAGTGGCAGCTGGGCTGGCAGCAGTTTCTGCCTTTCATCATCACCATCGTGGCCATTCTGTTCACCGATTTGCTCAAGGGCGTGGTGCTGGGCCTGGTAGTGGGCGTGTTCTACATTCTCAAGGCCAACTACGATGCGGCGTATTTCCGCAGCGGGCCCACGCGCCTCGGCGGCGGCCCCATTATTCTGCGGCTGGCCGAGCAGGTGTCGTTTCTCAACAAGGCCAGCATTATCAAAGCGCTGGAGGAGGTGCCGCACAACGCCCGGGTGGTCATCGACGGCTCCGACTCGCTGTTTGTCGATTACGACGTGCTCGAAGCCATCGAAAACTTTCGCCAGTCGGCGCCCGAGCGCGGCATCAGCCTGGAGGTGAAATGGCGCGCGGCAGAGCTGGTAAGCTAGCGCGCTGCTCGTTGCCCGCCTTGCCTGGTCGCCTTCCTGCCCCTCCGAACAGCACTTCCCATCTCACTATTTCAGCAACTCCCTTTTGAAACGCATTCTGGAAAATAACCGCCGCTGGGTAGCCGAGCAGCGGGCCGCCGACCCCGACTTTTTCGAGCGCCTGGCCCAGGGCCAGCAACCCAAATACCTGTTCATCGGCTGCTCCGATTCGCGGGTGCCGGCCTCCGGTATCACCGGCACCGGGGCGGGCGAAATGTTCGTGCACCGCAACATTGCCAACCTGGTGGTGCCCACCGATTTCAACCTGCTTTCGGTGCTGCAATACGCCGTGGAGGTGCTCGAAGTGAAGGTGATTATCGTGTGCGGGCACTACGGTTGCGGCGGCGTGGCGGCGGCGGCCAGCAGCAAGCAGTACGGTCTGCTCGATGGCTGGCTGACCGGCATCCGCGACGTTATCCGGGTGCACGAAACCGAGCTGCTGCGTATCAACGACGAGCAGGCGCGCCTGCGCCGCCTCGTGGAGCTGAACGTGATTGAGCAGGTGCGCAACCTCACCAAAACCAGCATCATCCAGAACGCCCTGCGCCGGCCCAACCCGCCCAAGCTGCACGGCCTCGTCTACGACATCAGGGAAGGCCTGCTGATGGATTTGCAGGTGGAAAACGACGGCCTCTCAGACCTCGACCACATCTACGCCACCATGGCCGCCGAGCCGGCGCCACCCGCCGCCAGCCCGTCGCCCGGGCCGGCCGGTGCCCCCGCTCCGGCAACTTCGGCCGCCCCGGCTACGCTGCAGAAAGCGCACTAAACGGCCGCGCCTGACCTGGCGGCCAGCATCGGGTGCAGTCTGAGGGGAATGCACTTTCGATGAGCAAAACCGTTGTATCCGTTGGATGCGGCGGTTTTTTTGTGCCCAATTGCCTGGCCGGCCCGAATGTTTTGGCAACGCCCGGCGGGGCCGCAGCCGTAAGCACGGTGGAGCGACGGCGAGGCGGCAGGGCAGCGGTACCGAGCCTGTTCCGCCCGTTCTCCCCGCAATTCTCCATCCTTTCCAATAGACAGCAGAAAAATGAACGCCATTTATTTCAATCAATACGGCCCCGCCGACGTGCTGCACTACGGCGAGCAACCCACTCCCACGCCCAAGGCCAACCAGATTCTGGTACGCGTGCGGGCCAGCAGCATCAACCCCATCGACTGGAAAGTGCGCCGCGGCGACATCAAGCTGCTGACCGGCTTCGACTTTCCGATGATTCCGGGGCGCGACGTGGCCGGCGAGGTGGCCGCCGTGGGTAGCCAGGTAGTGCGCTTTGCGGTGGGCGACCGGGTGTACGGCATGGCCGACGGCAGCACCGGCGGCGCCAACGCCGAGTACGCCCTGCTGGCCGAACCGTCGGCCGCGTTCATCCCCGAAAAGCTAAGTTTTGAAGAAGCCGGCGCCGTGCCGCTGGCCGCCCTCACGGCCCTGCAGGCCCTGCGCGACCAGGGCCGGCTGCTCTCCGGCGACCGGGTACTGATTAACGGGGCTTCGGGGGGCGTGGGCTCGATGGCCGTGCAGCTGGCCAGGGCGCTGGGTGCGGGCGAGGTAACGGGCACGGCCAGCGCCGACAACCTGGAGCTGGTGCGCAGCCTCGGCGCCGACCGCGCCCTCGACTATAAAGCCCACGATTTCACGAAGGATTTGAGCCGCTACGACCTGATTTTCGACGCGGCCGGCAAATCGAGCTTCGCGGCCAGCCAGGCGGCATTGCGGCGCAACGGCCGCTACGTAAGCACCGACCCGCAGCCCGTAACCGTGGTAACCGACAAGCTGGCGGCGCTGCTGTCCACCAAATCGGCCCACGTGTTTCTGGCCAACCCCAGCGGCCCCGACTTGGCCGTACTATCGGCCTGGCTGCAAGCCGGCACCCTGCGCGTCATCGTCGATAAAACCTTCCCGCTAAGCGAAACCGCCGCCGCCCACCGCTACAACGAGCAAGGCGAATCGAACGGAAAAATAGTGCTGACGGTGGAGGACTGAGGAACTGGGTTGACGCCCTGTCATCCTGAGCCTGCGAAGGACCTATCCAGAAGGTAATGCTTGATAATAGCTTCTGGATAGGTCCTTTGCAGGCTCAGGATGACAGCACCTCCTTCACCAAATCACCACGTCACTCTTTGCCTGCTGAGAAGGCGATGAGCACGGCCCCGCCGGCCATGAGCACGGCGCCGGCCACGAGCTGCCAGGTGACTTTCTCCTTGAGGAAAAACACGGCCAGCAGGATGGAGAAGACGAGCGAGATTTTATCGAACGACGAGGTGCGGGAGGCCAGGCCCAGCTTGAGGGCCTGAAACGAGAACAGCGACGAGAGGCACGTAATCACGCCGGCGGCAATCAGAAACAGCCAGGTGCGCCGGTCGATTTCCTGCACCTGCCCCAGATGGCCCTGCCAGGCTACCACGCCCCAGGCCACGCCCACAATCAGCACCGACTGAATGGCGAAGGCCACGCTCGACTCGATATTCTTGACGCCGACCTTGGAAAGGGTGACGACAATGGCGGCCGACAGCGCGGCCATCAACGAAAAAACTATCCACATAAAGGCGGGGCTGAAACGGTGCAATTCCTGTACGGGCGCCGGGGGCAGGAGGGAGGCGCCGGGCCAAAAAAAGACGCGCCGGGAATTTATTTAGCCGGTAAACTTCTGTTAGCCAGGGCTTCATCTGCGGTTCATGTAACCTAAGCCATTTAAAGGGAGTCTAGCCTTTAGCTCCGGCCTTATTCCCTTTCCATCTTTTCTTGCTTTTCACCTATGCCCGCTACCGCTTCCGCCAACCGACTTCAAAACCAGATTGCCCTGATTACGGGCGGCAGCTCCGGCATTGGGGCGGGCGTGGCCCGGTGCATGGCCGCCGAGGGCGCCACTGTCGTGGTTAACTACGCCCACAGCGCCGACGAAGCGGCGGCCGTGGTGCAGGAAATTACCGCTGCCGGCGGCCAGGCCGTGCCGTTTCAGGCCGATGTGAGCAAGGAAGAGGACGTGCTGCGCATGTTCGATTTCATCCGTGAGAAGTTCGGCACGCTGCACATCCTGGTCAACAACTCCGGCATTCAGGTGGATGCCAGGTTTGTGGACATGACGCTGGCGCAGTGGCAGAAGGTGATTGACGTGAACCTGACGGGCCAGTTTCTGTGCGCCCGCGAGGCGGCCCGCGAGTTTCTGCGCCGCGGTCCGCAGCCGGAGGTTTCGAGCGCGCTGGGCAAGATTATCTGCATGAGCTCGGTGCACGAGGTGATTCCGTGGGCCGGCCACGTAAACTACGCCACCAGTAAGGGCGGCATTATGCTGCTGATGAAAAGCATGGCCCAGGAGCTGGCGCCGCACAAAATCCGCATCAACAGCATCGCGCCCGGCGCCATTGCCACGCCCATCAACCTCAGCGCCCGCGACACGCCCGAGGAGGAGAAGTCGCTGCTCACGCTCATCCCCTACGGCCGCATCGGCGAGCCGGCCGACATTGGCAAGGTGGCCGTCTGGCTGGCTTCCGACGAGGCCGACTACGTAACCGGCACCAGCATCTTCGCCGACGGCGGCATGACGCTCTACCCCGGTTTCGCCGATAACGGGTGAGGTTTTAGTGCTTAGTTGATAGCGCTTGGTGCATAGGTAGCTGGTTTTGCGAGAAGCAAATGCAAAACTGTGACGCTATGTTATACCCGATGCCCCTGCAAACCTTCTGGCCGCCAACGCAAACGCACAAACTAAGCACTAAGCACAAATTCCCAAGCACTAAAATATGAACCAAGAGCAGCAACGGCAGCAGGAGTTGCGCGACGGCAAGGCCGACTGGCACCGCTTCGGACCGTACGTATCGGACCGGCAGTGGGGCACCGTGCGCGAAGACTACTCGGCCGACGGCCAGCCCTGGACCTATACCACCCACGACATGGCCCGCTCGTACGCCTACCGCTGGGGCGAGGAGGCCATCGGCGGCATCAGCGACGATAAGCAGTTTCTGTGTCTGGCCCCCGCCTTTTGGAACGGGCAGGATGCCATTCTGAAGGAGCGGCTGTTTGGCCTGGCGGGCCCCGAGGGCAACCACGGCGAGGACGTGAAGGAGCTGTATTACTACCTCGACAATACGCCCACGCACTCCTACATGCGGATGCTGTATAAGTATCCGCAGCACGCGTTTCCGTACGATTGGCTGGTGACCGAAAACGCCCGCCGCGGCCGCGACAAGCCGGAGTTCGACCTGATTGATACGCTCATTTTCCGGGACAACCGCTACTTCGACATCTTCCTGGAGTACGCCAAAGCCGGCCCCGACGACCTGCTGCTGCAGATTACGGTGCACAACCGCGGCGACCAGCCCGCCCCGCTGCACGTGCTGCCCCAGCTGTGGCTGCGCAACACCTGGGCCTGGGGCTACGAGCAGTACAAGCCCGAGCTGCGGGCCCCCGAGTTGGGCTCCATTGCCATCGACCACGCCAGCCTGCCGCCGCTGGAGCTCTACTACGAGCAGCCCGACGACCAGCCGGCCGAGCTGCTGTTCTGCGACAACGAAACCAACGCCCGGCGGCTGTTCCACTCGAAAAACCCCACGGCCTACTGCAAAGACGGCATTGAGGACTACCTGGTGCATGGGAAAACGAAGGCCGTGAATCCGGCCCGGCGCGGCACCAAGGCCGCCGTGCACTACCAGCTGCAGGTACCCGCGCAGGGCAGCCGCACCGTGCGGCTGCGGCTCGCGGCCTGCGGTCTGGAGCAGCCCTTCGCCGATTTTGCGCAGATTCTGGAGCAGCGCCAGCAGGAGGCCGACGCCTACTACCACGACCTGCAGCAGGGCGTGGAAAGCGCCGACGCCCGCAACGTGCAGCGCCAGGCGCTGGCCGGCATGCTCTGGAGCAAGCAATTCTATTACTACGACGTAAACCAGTGGCTGCATGGCGACCCGGCCCTGCCCCCTCCGCCTGCCAGCCGCCTGCACGGCCGCAACTGTAATTGGGGGCATCTCAACAACGCCGACATCATCTCGATGCCCGACAAGTGGGAGTATCCGTGGTATGCGGCCTGGGATTTGGCGTTTCACTGCCTGCCGCTGGCCATGGTCGATGCTGACTTCGCCAAAAACCAGCTCCGGCTGCTGTGCCGCGACTGGTATATGGCGCCCAACGGCCAGCTGCCGGCCTACGAGTGGAAGTTTGGCGACGTGAACCCGCCGGTGCACGCCTACGCCACCTGGCGCATCTACAAAATCGACCAGAAGCAGCGCGGTGGCCACGGCGACACGGCCTTCCTGGAAAGCATTTTCCACCGGCTGCTGCTGAACTTTACGTGGTGGGTGAACCGCAAAGACCGCAACAACCGCAACGTGTTCGAGGGCGGCTTTCTGGGCCTCGACAACATCGGCGTGTTCGACCGCTCGGCGCCGCTGCCCACCGGCGGCTACATCGAGCAGGCCGACGGCACGGCCTGGATGGCCATGTTCGCGCTCAACATGATGCGCATTGCCCTGGAGCTGTCGCGCACTAACCCCGTGTACCAGGATTTGGCGAGCAAGTTCTTCGAGCACTTCCTCTACATCGCCTACGCCATGACCAACGTGGGCGACCAGCAGATTGACATGTGGGACGACGAGGACGGCTTCTACTACGACGTGCTCAATACGCCCGAGCACGGCCGCTTTCCGCTGCGGGTGCGCTCCATGGTGGGCCTGATTCCGCTGTTTGCCGTGGAAGTGCTCGACCTCGACACCCTGCAGGACGTGCCCCGGTTTGTGAGCCGGCTGAACTGGTTTCTGGCCCACCGGCCCGAGCTGGCGGCCCTCGTGAGCCGCTGGCAGGAGCCGGGCCGCGGCCAGCGCCACCTGCTGAGCCTGCTGCGCGGCCACCGCATGAAGCTGCTGCTGCGCCGCATGCTCGACGAGGCCGAGTTCCTCTCCGAGCACGGCATCCGCAGCCTGTCGCGCTACCATCTGCTGCACCCGTTTGTATTCGAGCACGAAGGCGGCGCGAATGCCGAAGTCAACTACGAGCCGGCCGAATCGACCACCTCGTTGTTCGGGGGCAACAGCAACTGGCGCGGCCCCGTCTGGATGCCCACCAACTTCATGATTGTCGAGTCGTTGCAGCGGTTTTACTACTACTACGGCCCCGAGTTCAAGGTCGAATACCCCACCGGCTCGGGCAAGTACTGCACCATCCTCGAAATCTCGCAGGCTTTATCTGAGCGGCTGGTGAAGCTGTTTTTGCGCGATGAGAACGGCCAGCGAGCCTGCTTCGGCTCGAACCAGCAGATGCAGACCGATCCGTACTTCCGCGACCACCTGCTGTTTCACGAGTATTTCAACGGCGACACCGGCATGGGCCTGGGCGCCACCCACCAAACCGGCTGGACCGGCCTCGTGGCCAAGCTCATCCAGCCCCGCGCCGAGGAAGTGCCGGGCATCTACAAGAAAGTGCCCGAAAAAGGCGCTTCCCAACCTTCAAATTCCTGATTATATGGACTGGCTCGACTTCACTACCACCATCACCGACGGCATGGCCTACTGGCCCGACAACGCGCCCGTGCACATCAAGCGCACCCTGAGCATGGCCGACGGGGCGGCAGCCAACGTGTCGGAAATCAGCATGAGCGTGCACACCGGCACCCACGTCGATGCGCCGCTGCACTTTCTGGCCGACGGCACCGACGCCGCCCACCTCGATTTAAGCAAGCTGATGGGCCCGGCGTTGGTAGTGGCCGTCGATTCCGAGAAATTTATCTCCCAAGCCGATATCGAGCATCTGGAGCTGAAGCCCGGCAGCCGCGTGCTGTTCCGAACCCGCAACTCCGACCGCGAGTGGTCGACGGAACCCTTCAACCCCGATTTCGTGCGCGTGGGGGCCGATGCCGCCGTTTGGCTGCAGCAGCAGGGCGTGGTGTGCGTGGGCGTCGATTACCTCTCGGTGGGCGATGCCGACACGCACCATACGCTGCTGGGCTCGGGCATCAGCGTGATTGAAGGCCTGGCGTTGCAGCACGCCGAACCCGGCGAGTACGAGCTGCTGTGCCTGCCCCTGAAGATTAAAGGCACCGACGGCGCTCCGGCCCGTGTGCTGGCCCGTAAGCTATAAAGGCAGCGGTAGTGCCCTTTCCGAAAACGCATATTCTTACCCCAATTACCAGTCATCTATCCTCTCATTCTCTTCAATCCTGACACATGAAAAAGACGCAAATGGGCGTAATCGGCCTCGGTAAAATGGGCGCGGGCCTGGCCCAGCAGGCGGCCGAAAAGGGCTACCCCGTAGTGGGCATGGACATCCGGCCCCGGCCCGACCTCGAAACCAACAACCTGCGCGTGGTAACCACCGTGGCCGAGCTGGCCCAGCAGCTGGAGCGCCCGCGCAAAGTGTTCCTCTACATTCCGGCCGGCGCGGCCGTCGATGGCCTGATTGACCAGCTGGAGCCCCATTTCGAAGAGGGCGACATTATCGTGGATGGCGGCAACTCCTACTGGGGCGACTCCATCCGCCGCGCCGACCGGCTCAAGCGCAAAGGCATCTACTTCATCGACTGCGGCACCAGCGGCGGCCCCACCGGCGCCCGCAACGGTGCCTGCTACATGGTGGGCGGCGAAGACGCGGCTGTAAGTCAGCTCAAAGATTTCTTTGTGGAAACCGCCGTGCCCGAGGGCTTTCTGCACACCGGTCCGGCCGGCACGGGCCACTACGTGAAGCTGGTGCACAACGGCATCGAGTTTGGGATGCTGCAGGCCATCGGCGAGGGCATGGGCATGCTCACCCACTTCCGCGACAAGCTCGATATCAGCGCCATTCTGGGCCTCTGGAACAACGGCTCGGTGATTCGTTCGTGGCTCGTGCAGCTCATGAAACAGATGTACGACCAAGAGGGCCAGAGCTTCGACGTGCCCAGCTACATTGAGGATACCGGCGAGGTGAACTGGCTGGTAGCCGACGCCCTGCGCATGGAAGTGCCCATTCCAGTCATTTCCCAGTCCATCATGCAGCTCTTCACCTCCCGTGACCAGGACCCCACCTGGGCCAAGGCCATTGCCATGATGCGCCACGGCTTCGGCGGCCACCCCTACGGCGAAGACGAGGGCCTCAAGCACGAACGGCGCTTCGGCCGCGTGGGCGAATACGAAATGCCGAAAATGGTGAAAGGGGAGGGGAAGAAGGGGTGATGGGGTGAGGAGGTGAGAGGAAAATTGTCATTCTGAGCAGCGCGAAGAATCTCGCGTGCCAAAGTAATTCCTAACGACAGGGCTACCACTGCCCGCGAGATTCTTCGCGCTGCTCAGAATGACAGCCTTTCTCTTCTCCATCGCCTTTTCATCCCATTGCCCCATCCAAAAGCCAACTATCCGCCCGATTTCGCTGTTCTCTTTCCGTGACTGACACTACTGCTACTCCTGCTGCGGGCCGGCCCGATCTGCTGCGTATTCCCTACGACGATTACCGGGCCCTGCCGGCCATTGCCAACTCCGACCTTTCGCGGCTGCGCGATGCGCTGAACGGCCGGCCGCCGCGGCCCCACACCAGCGTGGGCAGCGGGGCGCTGGGCCTGGGCACGGCCTTCCACACGGCCCTGCTCGAACCCGACCTTTACGAGCCCGGCCAGCCCGGCATCAACGACACGCTCATCTGGTGGATGGTGGAGGGCGTGCAGCTCAACCCCGAGGTGAAGGCTCTGCTCGATGTGGGTACGCCCGAACCCAGCTGCATTTTCACCGAGCCCACCACCGGCACCCTCTGCAAGCTGCGCGCCGACCTCGTAGTTGACCATCCCGGCCACCCCTACACCGTAGTCGATTTTAAAACCACGATGGCCCGCGACCACAACCACTTTGTGGAGCAGTGCACCTACTACGATTACGACCGGCAGGCCGCGTTTTATGCCGATGCGCTGCAGGCTGACCGGTTTTTGCTGGTGGGCGTGCAGAAAGTGGAGCCCTTCAAGGTGTTCGTGTACGCCGTGCCGCCGCTGATGCGCTCGGAAGGCCGCGCCAAGTACCTGCGCCTGCTGCACCTGCTGCACCCCGAGGCCCCCGTGCCGCTGTCGGTGCTGCCGGCCGTGCGCGAAGTGCGCCACGCCCTGAGCGGCGGCCTCGACGAATAACGCCTCTGACGGCACTATTTCAAGGTCAAATAAAAATAAATGAATAAATTGTTGCAAATATTCTGGAAGCTGACTATACTTGTGAGCTCCTGAAAAACAACGGAGTTCCTGTGATGCGCCAGTTCCGCAATAACCGCCAGAATAATAACTCGAATAATAATTTTATTCGGTACTGGAAGGCTATTGTACCCCTGGAAAAACATAAAATCAATACTTGATTTTTTCCAAGCCTTCCTCTCCGGAAGGCTTTTTTTGTGCCTTTGCCACTTGGCTAGCCCACTCAGGGCCACTTCAAGGGTGAGGTCGCAATTTATTTACCAGCTCAAAAAATAAAAAAAATGCTCCAATCGGAGCGGGGGGATTTGTGTGCCCTTTGCAAAGCAAAATTTGTTTCTCATCCATAAAAAAAAACGCGCCATGAACACCGTAGAAATTGCCCCTGCCGACCTGCTCGAAACTGAGGAAGCCATTTGCCTGGTGAAAACCGTATTTGCCCGCGAGCTGGCCCGGCGCCTGCGCCTGAGCTGCGTGTCTGCGCCCATTGCCGTGCTCGACGGCACGGGCATCAACGACGATTTGAACGGGGTTGAGCGGGCGGTGGCTTTCCCCATCAAGGCGCTGGCCGAGCGCCGGGCCGTGGTGGTGCACTCGCTGGCCAAGTGGAAGCGGCTGCGGCTGCGCGAGCTGGGCATTCCGGCCGGCCGCGGCCTGCTGACTGACATGCGCGCCCTGCGCCCCGACGAGGATTACTCGCCCATTCACTCCATCTACGTCGATCAGTGGGACTGGGAGCAGCACATCGAGGCCGGGCAGCGCACTCCCGCATTCCTGCGCGCCACCGTCGACCAGATTTATGAGGCGTTGCTGGCCACTGAGGCCGAAGTGTGCGCGCAATATCCCGCCATTCTGCCAGTGCTGCCCAGCCACCTCACTTTCCTGCACGCCGAAGATTTGCTGCGCCAGTACCCCGACCTCACGCCCAAACAGCGCGAGCACGAGGCTGCCCGCCAATACGGCGCGGTGTTTCTGCTGGGCATTGGCGGCGCGCTCAGCCACGGCGAGGCCCACGATGGCCGCGCCCCCGACTACGACGACTGGAGCACCGAAACCGCGCCCGGCTACCAGGGCCTCAACGGCGACCTGCTGGTGTGGCATCCGGGGCTGCAAACGGCCCTCGAACTATCGTCGATGGGCATTCGGGTAGATGAGCAGGCGATGCGGCGGCAGCTGGCGGTGCGCGGCTGCGAGCAGCGGCAGGCACTGGATTTCCATGCCCGGCTGCTGCGCGGCGAACTGCCCCAAAGCATTGGCGGCGGCATCGGGCAAAGCCGGCTGTGCATGTTTCTGCTGCGCAAGGGGCACATCGGGGAGGTGCAGGTAAGCATCTGGCCCGAGCAGGTGCGCCGGGAAATGGCCGATATGGGCGTGGCGCTGCTGTAGATGCGGCCGTGGTAGCGCGGGCCGTAACAGCAGCCCGTGGAAGTACGTTGAGAAAAGCCGGCCCCCTGGGCCGGCTTTTCCTTTTTCATCTGACTTCTTCCATCTAGCTTCTCTTCATTATGGCAACTCAGAACCACGACGACGACATCTACACCGAATTCAAGAACGATGTGAACATGACGGCTGCTGAACTGGAAAAATGGCTCAAAACTGATGAGTCGAAATCGGTGGGCCAGGACAGCGGCGACGGCAGCAGCATTGGCCACCACTCGGGCGAGCGGATCGTGAAAATCCTGCACAAGAAAAAGGCCGACCTCACCGACGATGACCGCGCCCACATGCACAAGGTGCACAGCTACATCAGCCGCCACCTGGCCCAGGGCGGCCCCGACGATAAGTCTGAAACCGAAACCTCGCCCTGGCGCTACTCGCTCATGAACTGGGGCCACGATCCGCTGAAAAAGTAGCTGCCCGGAAGCCTGCTGGCCAGCCAGTAGCGCACTTCCCACACCGCTGTGCCCTATACATGCACCGTGAGCACGGGCGGGGCGGCGTGCAGGGCCACCGATTCGGAGATGCTGCCCTGCAGCAGGTGGCTGAGCGCGGAGCGGCCGTGGGTGAGCATCACCACCAGGTCGGCGTGAGCCTGCTCGGCGAAGCGCGGGATGCCGGTGCTGGCCCGGGGGGCGTCGAATACGTCGGGCTCGTAGTGGCTGAACTGGTGGCGCGCGGCAAATGCACAAATGCCCTCCAGCGCCTGGGCGTGGTTGCCGTTGGCGGTTACTACATCGAGCAGGTGCAGCGTGGCCGTCGGAAACAGGGCCAGCAGCTGCTGCAGTACAGGCGCGGCCTGATCAGCCTCGGCCGAGAAGTCGGAGGCAAACACCAGGTGGCGCACTTCAAAATCATCGACCGGATGTTTCACGGTGAGTACCGGGCAGGGGGCGCTACGCACAATCTGCTCGGCGTGCGAGCTGAGGAAGAAGCGCGTCCAGGAGGTGTTTTGGTGGGCTCCCAACACCACCAAGCCGATGCTCCGCTCCCGGATGGTTTCGGGAATAGCGGTTTCGGGTTCGGACGTGAGCAGCAACTCGTGCAGCGGCACGCCGGGCGCCAGCTCGTGGGCCTGGGCCATCAGCGCGTGCAGGCGACGCTTGATGGCCTGCAGGCTTTTGAGCACGTACACATCGGTGAGCCCGTGCCCGCCAACCAGCCCGCCGGTAGTGGAAATGTGCGATTCGGTGGGAGGCGTGAAACAGTGCAGCAGCAGCAGTTGCCCGCCATTGCGCCGGGCCAGCTGCAGCGCCGCCTCGAAAGCATACCGGGATTCGGGGGAGAAATCGGTGGGAACCAGGATGTTTTTCATGGTACGGCGGCAGAAGGTGAGCAAAATCTGCCGCTAACCAGCAGCAGGATACAACCTTAATATATAGACAAAGCGGTGTATTTGCAAGCCCTGACCACCTGCAAACCTCGCCGTTAGTAGGTCTGAATCCGCCAAAAACCGACTAAACGGCCGCATTGCCCGTTACTTTGGGGCCCGCCGTCTGTTAGGGAGCCTATGACAACCGATTCCACTTCTTCCGTGCTAATACTAGGGGCCGGACTTTCGGGCCTGATGGCGGCGCGGCGGCTGGTAGCGGCCGGCCGCACCGTGCGGGTGCTGGAGGCCCGCGACCGGGTGGGCGGCCGCACCCACGCCGTGCCCGCCCTCCCCGGTGCGGCCCCCACCGACCTGGGCGCCACCTGGGGCTGGAGCCACCAGCCGCAGCTGCTGGGTTTGGCGCGCGAACTGGGTCTCGCGCCCTTCGAGCAGTTCAGCACGGGCGCCACGGCCTACGAAACCGGCGGTACGGTGCACCGGCTGCCGCATCCGTCGGGCTCGGCGGGCTACCTGCGGTTTACGGGCGGCGCGGCGGCGCTGGCGCAGGCAGCCGCCGCGGCTTTGCCGGCCGGCACCGTGCAGTTGAACGCCCGCGCCACCGCCCTGCGGCAGTTGCCCGATGGGGTAGAGGTGACGGTGGCGGAAAACGGCCGGCTCCGCACGTACCGGGCCGACGCCGTGGTAGTGGCGCTGCCGCCGCGCCTGGCCGCCCACAGCCTGCAGTTTAAGCCCGCGCTGCCCGCCGCCGTGCAGGCCGCCCAGCAGCAGATGCCCACCTGGATGAGCCACTCCATGAAAAGCCTGGTAACCTACGAAACGCCGTTCTGGCGCAGCCAGGGCTGGTCGGGTTTCGCGGTGAGCCAAAACGGGCCCCTGACGGAAATCCACGATGCCAGTCCGCCCGAAGGCCGGCCGGGGGTGCTGTTCGGCTTCTTTGCTGCGCCTCACCCGCTGCGCAATGCTGCGCCCGCCGCCCGCGAGGCGGCCGTAGTGGCGCAGCTGGTGCGGATATTCGGGCCGGCGGCTGTCCACCCGCTGGCCTACCAGGAACTCGACTGGACCCGCGAGCCTTATACCAGCACCCCCGCCGACGAAGCCGCACCGTTATCCGTGCCGTTGCAGGGGCCGCCCGAGCTGCGCACCCCGCTCTGGCAGGGCCGCCTCATCTGGGCCGGGGCCGAAACCGCCAGCGGCGAATGGGGCCGCCTCGACGGGGCCGTGGAAGCCGGGGCCCGGGCGGCCGCGCAGGTACTGGCCGGGCAGAATCTGGCGTCTCAGATAACTCAGGATAAAACCCAGGCTACGTAGCGCTTCAGCCAGGATTTCGTTTCAAGCACTAAGCACTAAGCACTAAGCACTAAGCACTAAGCACTAAGCACCAAATCATGCCTCAGCCACTTGAAAACGCCACGTTCACCAATTCTTTCGTCGATGAGCTGGCCGGCGACCCTTCGCGGGAGAATGCGCCGCGGCAGGTGCCGGGCTACCACTACTCGCCCGTAGCACCCACGCCGGTAGCGGCGCCGCGGCTGCTGGAATGGTCTCAGGAAATGGGAACGGAGCTGGGGCTGGTGCGGCCGTCGGAGCAGGGCGCCGCCGTGGAGCTGCTGGCGGGCAACCGCGTGGCCGACTCGATGCGCCCTTATGCCGCCCGTTATGGCGGCCACCAGTTCGGCAACTGGGCCGGCCAGTTGGGCGACGGGCGGGCTATTTCACTGGGCGAGCTAGCCGGCCAGGACGGGCGACGCTGGGAAATTCAGCTGAAAGGGGCCGGGCCTACGCCCTACTCGCGCCGGGCCGATGGCCGCGCTGTGCTGCGCTCCTCGGTGCGCGAGTTTTTGTGCTCCGAGGCCATGCACCACCTCGGGGTGTTCACCACCCGGGCCCTGAGTTTGGTGAGCACCGGTGATGAGGTGCTGCGCGACATGTTTTACGACGGCAACGCCCGTCCCGAGCCGGGCGCCATCGTGGCCCGGGTGGCGCCCTCGTTCGTGCGCTTCGGCAACTTTCAAATCCTGCTGGCTCACGACGAAACCGACAACCTGCGGGCGCTGGCCGACTACGTAATCCGCCACCACTTCCCCGAGCTGGGCGCCCCCGATTCGCCGGAAGTGTACGTGGCCTGGCTGACGGAAATAGCGCGCCGCACGGCCGAGATGGTGGCGCATTGGCAAACGGTGGGCTTCGTGCACGGCGTGCTCAACACCGACAACATGAGCATCCTGGGCCTGACCATCGACTACGGCCCCTACGGCTGGCTGGAACCTTATGAACCCGGCTGGACACCTAACACCACCGACTTCACCAACTACCGCTATGCCTTCGGCCAGCAGCCCCAGGTCTGTCTCTGGAACCTCACGCAGCTGGCCCAGGCCCTCACGCCCCTGGTACCCGACCCCGAGCTGCTGCGCCCCGCCCTCAACCAATACGTGGCCACCTTCAACCGCAGCCACCACGTGCGCCTGCTGGCCAAGCTGGGCCTCACGGCTTCCAACAACGAGGAAGCCGACAAGCAGCTGGTAGGCAGCCTGCTGCCGGCTATGGAAGCGGCCCAGGTGGATATGACGCTGTTCTACCGCCACTTGTCCCACCTCGCGCCCCGACTACTGGCTGGCGAGTTGGCCGAAGAATCAGATACGGAGCTGCTGCGCGCTGCTTCGTACGCCGCGCCCGAGGCCGAAGGTGCCGCGCCGCTGCGGGCGTGGCTGGAGCAGTACGCCGCCCGGCTGCGGCAGGAGCCGGCCACGCCCGAAGCCATCCGGGACGGGATGCTGACCGTGAACCCCAAGTACGTGCTGCGCAACTACCTCGCTCAGCAGGCTATCGAAGCCGCCGAAGCCGGCGACCTGGCCCCGCTGCATACCCTGCACGAGGTGCTGAAACGACCCTTCGACGAGCAGCCCGAACACGAGGCCCTGGCCGCCCGCCGCCCCGCATGGGCCGCCACCAAACCCGGCAGCGCCACCCTCTCGTGCAGCTCCTGACGCCGCCCGGCGCCGGGCCGCCCGCGCCGGATTCGTCCCCGCTACTGCGCTGGCGCGACGTGCTCACGTTTGCCCGCTATGGCAACCCCGAGCCCCCGCGCTGCCTCGAACTATCGGAAGCCGAATGGGCCGTTCGGCTCACGCCGCTGCAGTTTCGGGTGCTACGCGAAGCCGCAACCGAGCCGGCTTACCGCAACGAGTTCTGCCGCAGCTACGCGCCGGGCCGCTACGGCTGCACCGGCTGCGGGCAGCGGCTGTTCGATTCGGCTACGAAGTACCACGCCATTTCCGGCTGGCCCAGCTTCACCCAACCCGCTGCTCGAAACGCTCTGCAATTTCACTTCGACGACAGCCACCACATGCACCGCGTGGAGGTGCGTTGCAACGTGTGCGCCGGGCACCTGGGCCACGTTTCGGCCGATGGGCCGGCGCCGGCCGGGTTGCGCTTCTGCCTCAACTCGGCGAGCCTGGTGCTGGATTAAGGTGCCGATGTGAGGTTTTTAGGGTTGTCTCCACCTACTGCCGATGCCGTAACTGGTAGGTGGACCACCTTCGGTGGTACTGCTGGTTGAAAGAAGGCGGGCTACTAAATCAAAATCTATAAAGCAGCAACTCCCGCGAAAAACAGTTTTTCGCGGGAGTTGCTATAGGTCTTCGGGGGCTATTGGGCGGCTGTGAAAATTAAGTGTGGTTTTGTAGCACCGGTTTCGTAAAGTCTGAGCTCTTGTCCTACTACCTCATAGCGAACTGTGCGAGGGAAAGCATCCAAATACTTGCTTTCCAGCGTCTGAACGGGGCAGCTGATCTTAGTTGCCGCCTGCTGACTGATGGAAATTTTTCCCGTTGAACTGTCTGAGTTGTAAGTACCCGTAAATGAATTGCAGGGGGCCAAGCCGGTGGTGGTGTTATCAGGGGCGAATTGCACAGACGTGCGATAGGAGGCAGAATAGCTAGAAAGAGTAATTGGGAAATCCTCGACCTGAGAAAGCATCCAGTGAGTTCGCTGGAGCTGCTGTATCGGTTGTGGTTCTTTTTGGCAGTTGCTCAGCAGGAAAAGAGTGCCAGCAGAAAGTAGAATTGAGCGCATGGATGACTTAAGCTAAGGAGTTGATAATGAATTGGCAAAACTGTTCATAAATATATAGAATATAGCTGCTTTAACAAGCCGTTTGTCACCTCATGCCTTGGAAGCGAACTGGTTATAGTGGTGCTGATGAAGTCCGATGCAGTACTAATAGCAGGAGGCGGGTCGTAACCATTTTAGACCGGCAGTGAGGATAGGAGCGTGCTCAGGAGCAGCAAAAAAGCGGGAAGTAACGCCAAGAGTCTGAGTTGGCTGGAAGAAAAGCCCCTCTTGGTTTCGGATGCTTGCTCATTGCTGCCGTATACCGGGACGCTTTCCTCTATTGATCTATATGCCTGATTCTTCTTCGTCAACCACCAATTTCTCCGGCTTCGTGCAAGTGCGCGGGGCTCGCGAGCATAATCTGAAGAACATTGATGTCGATGTGCCGCGCGATGCGCTGGTGGTGTTTACGGGCGTGTCGGGCTCGGGCAAGAGCAGCCTGGCATTCGGCACCCTGTACGCCGAGGCCCAGCGGCGCTACCTGGAGTCGGTGTCGCCCTATGCGCGGCGGCTGTTTCATCAGATGGCGGTGCCCGAAGTGGATACCATTGAGGGCCTGCCGCCGGCCGTGGCCCTGCAGCAGCAGCGCGGCACGCCCACTACGCGCTCGTCGGTGGGCTCCGTTACCACGCTTTCCAATCTCGTGCGCATGCTGTACTCGCGGGCCGGCGACTATCCCAAGGGGCAGGGCATCATTTATGCCGAAGCATTTTCGGCTAACACGCCCGAAGGCGCTTGCCCCACCTGCCACGGGCTGGGCCGCATCTACGAGGTAACCGAAGCCAGCATGGTGCCCGACCCCACGCTTACCATCCGCGAGCGGGCCATTGCGGCCTGGCCCCAGGCCTGGGGCGGCCAGAACCAGCGCGATATTCTGGTAACGTTGGGCTACGACGTGGACACGCCCTGGCAGGACCTGCCGCAGAAAGACCGCGACTGGATTCTGTTCACTGATGAGCAGCCGGTGGTGCCGGTGTACCCCGGCCTCTCGCCCGAGCAAACCCGGCGGGCTGTGCAGCGCAAGGCGGAGCCCAACTACATGGGCACCTTCAGCAGCGCCCGGCGGCACGTGCTCTACACGTTCGGCAACACCCAGAGCGCGAGCATGAAGAAGCGGGTGCAGCAATACATGCTCAGCACCGTGTGCCCCACCTGCCACGGCAAGCGCCTGCGCCGCGAGTCGCTGAGCGTGACGTTTGCCGGCCTCGATATTGCCGACTTCTCGGCCCTGCCGCTCAAGCAGGTAGCCGCCCTGCTCAAACCCTACGAGGCTGGCACCGAAACCGGCCACGCCCGCCACGCTGCCCACGACCCGGCCCAGGTAGAGGCGGCCCGCCGCATCGCCGAAGACCTACGCGCCCGCCTGGCGGTGCTGCTCGACTTGGGCCTTGGCTACCTCTCCCTGGAACGCAGCACGCCCAGCCTTTCGCCCGGCGAGCTGCAACGGCTGCGGCTGGCCACCCAGCTCTACTCCAACCTGTTTGGGGTAGTATACGTGCTCGATGAGCCCTCGGCGGGCTTGCACCCGGCCGATACCGAGGCGCTGCTGGCGGCCCTGGCCAGCCTGCGCAGTGCGGGCAACTCGCTGTTTGTGGTTGAGCACAACCTCGATGTGGTGCGCCGCGCCGACTGGCTCGTGGACGTGGGCCCCGAGGCTGGCGAGCAGGGCGGCGAAATTCTGTACAGTGGCCCGCCCGATGGATTGAAGCAAGTGAAGGCCTCTCACACCCGCCGTTTTCTGTTTCCCGAAGAAGGCCAGTCAACCGCCCAGGCCGAAACCCGCGCGCCGGCCGGCTGGCTGGAGCTTTCGGGCATCACCCGCCACAACCTGCACGACCTTTCGGTGCGCTTCCCGCTGGGCGTGCTCACGACCATCACGGGCGTGTCGGGTTCGGGCAAATCGAGTTTGGTGAGCCAGCTGCTGAAGCTGGAAGTGAAGGGTGCACGCGAGCAGGCCCCGGTGGAAGAGGAGGCGGAAACCGACGACGAACGGCTGGCCCTGGACCGTGACGACCAGTACGAGGAAACCGGCGCGCCCCTGACGTTCAGCTTCTCGCCCGACGCCGTGCCGCTTACCCGGCTGGTGCAGGTCGACCAGAAGCCCATCGGCCGCACGCCGCGCTCCAATATGGCCACCTACACCGGCCTGTTCGACCATGTGCGGCGGCTGTTCGCGGCCACACCCGAGGCGCGGAAGCGCCGCTACGATGCCGGGCAGTTTTCCTTCAACGTGAAGAAAGGCCGCTGCCCCAATTGCCAGGGCGAAGGCTTCGTGATGGTGGAACTGCTGTTTCTGCCCAGCGTGTACGCGCCCTGCCCCGTGTGCCACGGCACCCGCTACAACGACAAAACCCTCGAAATTCAATACCAGGGGAAAAACATTGCCGAAGTGCTGGGCCTGACGGTGGACGCGGCCTGGGAGTTTTTCGCCGCCGAGCCGCCGGTGCACCGGGCCCTGACGGTGCTGCGCGAAGTGGGCCTGGGCTACCTGCGCCTGGGCCAGCCGGCAACCGAGCTGAGCGGCGGCGAGGCCCAGCGCATCAAGCTGGCCACCGAGCTGCAGCGCCCCGCCCGCGGCCACACCCTCTACGTGCTCGACGAGCCCACCACCGGCCTGCACCCCGCCGACGTGGAGCGCCTGCTGGTGCAGCTCCAGGCCTTGGTTTCGGCCGGCAACACGGTAGTGGTAGTCGAGCACGACATGCGCGTAGTAGCCGCCTCCGACTGGGTAATCGATATGGGCCCCGGCGCCGGTGACGAGGGCGGCCAGGTGGTAGCCGAAGGGCCACCGCACTTGGTAGCAAAGTCGAAAGCCAGCAAAACGGCGCCGTACCTGCGGCGGTTCAGGGAGCGGTAGACACCCGCAACTTACCGCACTACCTGAAGCCAGCCTTTGTAGCTGAGGCCGCTGGCCGCCTGCCTCAATGTGTAGAAATATGTGCCCGGAGCCGCCTCTGGACCCCATTCGTGCCGATAGGATTTGGTGGCGTACACCTGCTTTCCCCAGCGCGAATAAATAACCAGCTCCCAGTTGTTGCCACTCAGGCCCTGGATGACGAAATATTGGTTTTGCCGGTCGCCGTTGGGGGTGATGATGTTGGGGATGGTCAGGCAGGGGGCTGCGCTTACGCGGTGGCGGGCGCTAACCGATTCGCAGGCCGTAGTTATCTGCACCGAGTAGTCGCCGGGTTGCTGCACGAGCAGGGTAGGACCCGCCGAGCCGTCGGACCAGCGGTAGGTGGCCGCTCCGGCTACGGGTGGGGCCTGCAGCCGCAGGGTTTGGCCCTGGCAGATGGTTGTATCGGAGTCCGGTGTGAAAGGGGGCAGCGGCGCCACCGCGCGCACGGTTTGGGTAACGGTAGCAGTGCAGCCGCCCGCGTACGTGGCCGTAACCGAATACGTGCCCGGCTGGGTAACGGCCAGCGTGCCGGTGGTGGCCCCCGTGCTCCAGCGGAAGGCCAGAGCGGCGGCGTCCTGGGCCTGTAGAGTCAGGGGAGCGCCGCCGCACAGCACCGAGTCGCCGCTGATGCGCAGGTTGGGGGTGAAGGGCAACACCTGCCGCTGGGCCGTGGCGCTGAGTTGGCCCGGAAAAGTGACCGTGACGGTGTACGTGCCGGGCTGGGCTACCGAGAGCGTGGGCGTGGTGGCGCCCGTGTTCCAGCGGTAGGCCAGCGGCGCCGTGATGGAGTTGATACGCGGAACGAGCGTGACCTCCCGGCCCGCACATACAGCCTCCACAGCCGGCAGGCTGACTTCGGGCGGGCCCACCCCGAGCTTAAGCAGCCAGATGTTGGGCGTGTTCATAGTGCCAATGTTGGGCTGCGTTTTGTCGCCCGAAATTCCTGAAAACGACATGCCCCCCAGCGCGTAACCGCCGTCTTTGGTTGGGAAGGCGTCGGTGAGTACCTCGATATCGGAACCGCCGAAGCGCTGGTCCCAGCGGGGCTTGCCCGCGCCGTCTATCTGCACCAGCCAGAAATCGGCCTGCCCCAGCGGCGCTTGGGTTTGCTCACCGGAAACCTCCGAATCGGAATGGCCACCTAACAGGTAGCTGCCATCGGCAGTAGGCGCAAGGGAAGTCAGTTCATCCCTGCCGCTGCCACCGTACGTGTGCTCCCATTGCAGCTGGCCAGCTGCGCTGAGCTTCACCACCCAATAGTCGCCCCCACCCCGGTGGCCTTGCGACTTGTCGCCCGAAGCGCCGGAGTACGAAATACCGCCGAGCAGGTAGCCGCCGTCGGGCGTGGTGCAGGCAGCCCGGAGCGCCTCCGACTCGGATCCGCCTACCGACCGCTCCCACTCGGGCTGGCCGGCGGCGTTCAGCTTGATGGCCCAGAAATTGGCGGCGCCGGGCCGGACGGGGTCCGGCACCGATATGTTGCCGCTGAGCAGGTAGCCGCCATCGGGTGTGAGTAACAGCGCCTGCAACGAACCCACTTTAGCGCCGGGCAGCGTAAGGTCCCATTGGGTACGGCCTGCCGCGTCGAGCTTTATCAGCCAGGGAGCACTGCCGGTTCCGACAGTAGGAGCCGTTTTGTCGCCCGAAACAGGGGAGGAGGAATTGCCACCGAGCAGGTAGCCCCCGTCAGGAGTCTGGTGTAGGGTCGTCAGCTCGTCGTTGCTGCTGCCCCCCAGCGTTCTATTCCACTGCGTGCGGCCCTGGGCATCCAGCTTAACCACCCAATAATCCGATCCACCCTGACTGGGCTCGGTTTTGTCGCCCGAGGCTCCGGAGCGCGACCAGCCCCCCACGATGTAGCCGCCGTCGGTGGTTTGCCTGATTTCAGCGATGTATTCATCATCGCTGCCACCCAGCACCCGGTCCCACTGCCGGTTTCCCTGAGGGTCCAGCTTTACTACCCAGAAGTCGATAACGCCGTGGTGGGGCTGGCTGACCTCCGGGCCTGGACTGGGGTCCAGGTGGGCTCCTACGATATAGCCCCCGTCGGTAGTCGGCCGGAACCGGTCCAGCGCATTTATTCCGGTGTTACCCAGCGTCCGGTTCCATTGCCGGGGCAGTGTTTGGGCCGCGGCCGGGCGGAGTGCTAAGAATGGTAAAAGCAGCGCCAAGCCTAGCAGCGGGCGGATAATGGGTAAGAATAGATGCATAAATGGGAAAGGGCAGGCTGGCAGCCAGAGTGTTAGCGGGGTGGTCCCGCGGATTGCCGGTTCAAACTTTGCCGCAAGTAAGCGAAAGGTCCCAATACTGCGCCCCCGGTGGCTTTGCCGAAACCCGGTAGTTATGGCGGTAAAGCCCTTGCAGCCGGCGGCCCGCACCCGGCGCTCAGCGTTCTGCTGAAGCCCGTTAGAAGCAGAGTCGGCCGAAGTTGGCTGGAAAATGACGACCTTCCGGGACTTTGGTGAACCGGGCGCAGTTGTGTAGGCTCCCCGCGCACTGCGGTAGTGGCTTAGCGCCCGGCCCCCCGGCCCCGCGTCCCGTTTTCTGGGCTCTTTCCTCATGGACTCTTCTTATCAACCCCCGGCTGAGCTGCTGGCCCGGTTTGGCTTCCGCAGCCACGTTTCCCCGGCCGGTCAGGTGCGCTACAGCCGCCCCAGCGAGGTGGGCCAGGAGACCGTGGTGCTGTATGCCGACGGCGAAATGACGCTGCTCGAAGCCGTGAACGGGCAGCTGCTCTACTGCTTCCAGGGCCGCGTGGCTTCTGAGTCCGAGCTGCGGGTGCTGCTGCGGCAGGTGAACTGGCCCGCCGAGGTGGCGGGCTGAAAAGCACCTACCCACCTGTCATCCTGAGCATTCCGCGCATCAAGCGGCGACGAAGGACCTTCCTACGGTAGCACATCTGTCCCAACGGTTTATACTGGCGGAAGCAGGTCCTTCGTCGCCGCTTGATGCGCGGAATGCTCAGGATGACAGGCGGCTTCGTAGCTCCCTAATCCCTAATCCCTAATCCCCCATAAAATGACCGATTCCTACCTGCGCAACCTGGGCTTTGCCAGCACCGACGAAACCCAAGGCAGCCATCCGCCCTTCGAGCAGAACTGGCGCTACCAGCACGAAAACCAGGCCCTTGATGGGGCCCGGCTCTACGCCGAGCATCCGCTGGGCATTGCCGCCTGCCGCCTGAGCGCGCTGGCGGCCCCACTGGCCGCCGCCGACGTGTGGGCCAGCGTGGCGCTGGACGACCGGCCCGCGCTGGAAGCCGCCGTAGCCTCGTTTTACGCGGCGCACGGCGGCAAAGGCGCCGTGGTGCCGCCGCTGGTGCCCCACCTGTTTCGGCCCTTCCGCCGGCTGGAGTAGCCCGGCCGCTTTTACTTTTATCCCTCAACCCTCGCATCATCAATGGACCAGGACCTGCAACTCAGCTTAGCCAACAACGCCAAAGAATGGCTGGCACTTTCGCTCTCCATCTCGTCGGCCGAAAAGCTGGCCTTCGACAAAATCCACGACGGTTTTTTTACCATGTACGGGGCCGATTTCATGACCCACGTGTACCGCATGACCTTCGAGCGGGCCCTGCAGCAGCTGCCGGAAGTGGAGCGCGAAAAGCTGCTGCGCTCGTTTAAGGCCGCGATGGATAAGGCCATCGATGAGCATTATTCGCGGCTGTAAGGCGGGCTGTTGCTCTTTGTGATGAGCAGGTAAAAGGCGGGTTCCCTTCCTTGTCCGAGGAGGGGAACCCGCCTTTTACCTGCTCATCGAACCTGCCGCTAGTTGCCAGTCGTGGGTTATTCTATTCGAACACGATGGTTTTGTTGCGGTGGATGCAGACTTGCTCGCGGCAGACCAGGGTGAGGGCGCGGGCCAGGGTCAGCTTTTCGCCGTCGCGGCCGGCCTGGGCCATGTCGCGGGCGCTTTGGGTGTGGTCGGTGGGGATGACGCTTTGGGCGATGATGGGGCCCTGGTCGAGCTGGTCGGTGACGAAATGGGCGGTGGCGCCGATGCTTTTGACGCCCCGCTCGTAGGCCTGGGCGTAGGGGCTGGCCCCGATGAAGGCCGGCAGGAAGCTGTGGTGGATGTTGATGAGGCGGGCGGGGAAGTGGGCCACGAACTCGGGCGAGAGAATGCGCATGTAGCGGGCCAGCACCACAAATTCGGGCTGGTAGGCGTCAATCTGGGCCATGACGGCGGCCTCGTGGGCCTCGCGGCTCAGGCCCTCGGCGCTGAGGTGGTGGTAGGGCACGTCGAGGCGCTCGGTGATGGGGCGCAGGTTGTCGTGGTTGCTGATGACGGCCAGGATGCGGGCGTGCAGCTGCCCGAAAAAGTGGCGCACCAGCAGCTCGGAAAGGCAGTGATGCTCGCGGGTGGCCAGCACCACGATGGGCCGGGGCTCGTCGTTGCGCAGGCGGATGGTGGCCGTGGGCGGGAGGGCGGCCTGCAGGTCGCGGGTGAGGGCGGCCGGGTCGCAGGGGCCGTCGAACTCGGTGCGCATGAAGAAGTGGCGGTCGTGGGGCTCGACGAACTCGCCGTTGCGCAGGATGTTGAGGCCGTGGCGGAAGAGCACCTCGGAGGTGCGGAAAACGAGGCCAGGCTCGTCGGGGCAGTCAATCAGCAGGTAGTAAATCATAGGGGAAAACCGGAAAGCGGGGCCGCAAGATTAGGCATTCGCGGGCAGAGTTGGGCGGCTGGGGCTACGGCCGGGCTTCGCAACGCGGGCCCCCGGTTTGTGCGTAAGCAGGGTATTCACTTTTCAACTTTACCTAGCATGTTAGACAACGAAACCAACCTGAGCCGCCGCCGGGCCGTGGGCGGCCTGGGCGCCGCCGGCCTGGCCATGGCCGCCGGGCCGCTGCTGGCCGCCGATGCCGCCGCCGGCGGTGGTGGGGCCGCTACGCCGGCCGCCGAGCCGCTGCAGAACCCGCTCACCAAGTATCCGCGCCCGCCCTTCAAGAAGCAGGAAACGCCCTGGCCGGGGCTGGCTTCCAAAATGGACCCGCTGCCCGACCACGGCGAAAAGAGCTACAAAGGCTCGGGCCGCCTGAAGGGCCGCCGGGCCCTGATTACGGGCGGCGACTCGGGCATGGGCCGCGCCGCCGCCATTGCCTACGCCCGCGAAGGCGCCGATGTGGCCATCAACTACCTGCCCGCCGAGGAAGAAGACGCCCGGCAGGTGATTGAGCTGATTAAGAAGGCCGGCCAGAAAGCAGTAGCCATTCCGGGCGACATCCGGGAGGAAGAATTTTGCAAGAAGCTGGTGGCCGAAGCCGTGCGCCAGCTCGGCGGGCTGGATATCGTGGTGAGCAACGCCGGCCGGCAGCAGCAGCGCCAGTCGATTCTGGACCTGAGCACCGAGGATTTCGACGCCACGATGAAGACCAACATCTACGCGCCGTTCTGGATTATCAAGGCCGCGCTGCCCCACCTGCAACCGGGCTCGTGCATCATCGGCACCACCTCGGAGCAGGCCAACGACCCCTCGCCCAACCTCTATGACTACGCCCAGACCAAGGCGGCCACCACCAACTATGTGCGCAGCCTGGCCAAGCAGCTGGCCCCGAAAGGCATCCGCGTCAACGGCGTGGCCCCTGGCCCCATCTGGACGCCGCTGCAAACCAGCGGCGGCGCCACCCAGGAGGATTTGGTGAAGTTCGGCGCCAAAACCCCGATGGGCCGCCCCGGCCAGCCGGCCGAGCTGGCCTCCATCTACGTGCAGCTGGCCGACCCCGGCGCGAGCTACGCCACCGGCCAGGTGTACGGGGCGATGGGCGGCAACGGCACGCCGTAAGGACCTCACCCCCCGGCCCCCTCTCCTCCGGGAGAGGGGGAGCCTAACGATTTCTTGGGAATAGGAACGCCCCGTCGCGGTTGCGGCGGGGCGTTTTTCGTTACCTTTCGTTATCCGCTGATTTACTTATGAAGCTGCCATGATGAATACTGCCGCCATCAACGAATACATCGGGCTGAACCCGCAGGTGCGGTTTGGGAAGCCCATTGTGAAAGGCACGCGCACGACCGTGGCCGAGGTGCTGGAGATGCTGGCCAACGGCATGAGCGCGGCCGATATTGCCGAGGACTTCCCGTCCATCGGGCCGGAGCAGGTACGGGCCTGCCTGCTGTATGCGGCCTACAAGGAAAGCGTGGTGTTGCTCGCGGTGGCCTGAAACCATGCGGCTGCTACTGGATGAGAATATTTCCTGGCGACTAGCTGCTTATTTGCGCCCGCATTGCACGGCCGTAGTACATGTCCGCGACCTGGGCCTGGATAGCAGCCCCGACACCAGCATCTGGCGTTACGCCCGGCAGCACGGCTACGATGTGCTGACCAAGGATGAGGATTTCCTGCGGTTGGTGCTGGCCGAGGGGTTCCCGCCCCGCGTGGTAGCCGTGCAGAATGCCCAGGTGCCGGTTGCCCGACTTGCGGAGTTCCTGTTGGCCCGGCTGCCGCAGCTACGTGAGTTTCTGGGGGAGCAGCAGGAGTTCGGGTTTGTGGTGTTGCGGGTTGAGTAATTTATGCGGAATCAGCCACTCAAATCACGATTCTTACTATTTACGTAGTTTGAGGCCACAGCTTCCAGAGGAGATAAAGGCCAAATACAAAGCTGCTGGCTCCGCCCAACATATTCTCATAATTACCCCAGGAAGAATTTACTGTTGTAGCTAAAACCACACGCTCTGGGTGCAGAGGGTCATAATAAACAGGGATTTCAGCACCGGCTAAATACAAACACTCATCATTAGAACCCTTGACAGAGAAAGCGGCGCTGTACGAACGCTCCTGCTCATCCTGATAGGTGACTTTGAAGTAGCTGATTTCTCTAATAATTTCTGCTTCTGTGATGAGGGCTGGAATAAGGACGCCCTGCGTCTGTAAGTAACGATTAAGCTCAAGCTGCCGCATACCATCCCGAAATAGCCAGAGGCCAGCCAGAATCATGAAGACGACGCTAACAAGAGCGGAAAGCAACCCGAAGTCCATACTGCATCAACTGTTCTTCAACACCTTCCGAATCCCCTCAACCCGCCCGGCGCCGGCCAGCTTCTCCAGTAGCTGGAGGAGCTGGCCGGCGCCGGGGTTGCGTGGTGTGGGCTGGGAGAGCGAGGGGGAGTGGGTTGCGCCCATAAGGATAATGAAAAAGGAGTAGTGTGCAGGCTCTGCGATGGTCGCAGTGATGCATCCTGCTCTTTTTTTTATCCTCATGCTCACACAAAAAATTGCCGTTCACCAACTCACTTCCGCGGAGCGGGAGGCGCTGAGCCAGCAGCTGTATCCGCTGCAGGACCAGCTATTTACCGGGGTCGATTACCACACGTTTCGCCACTACGTGGTGGATTCGACGGCCTGGAGAACCTGGCTATACCTGCAGCACTCCGAGCAGGGGGAGCTGATTGGCTACCTGGCCCTGCACACCTTCCGGCGGGTTATTGGCGGGAAGCGTCGGCAAATCTTCCGGATGGAAACCGGCAAGCTGCCGGCCTACCGCGGCAAAGACCTGACGATACTGCGGGCGATGGGCCGCATGCTGCTGCATAGCCTGTCGGGGCTGCGCTACGAAAGCTTTTTTTTTGCCTGCATGGTGTACCCGTCGTCGTACGCGCTGGCCGCCAAGTATGCCCCGCGCGTGTGGCCGGCCTACACGCACCCCACGCCCGACGATAAAGCTGCGTTGCTGGACGAGCTGGCGGAAAGCTTCCAGCTGCCACCCGTGGCGGCCGGCCAGCCCCTGGTGCGCCAGGTGGGCTGGATAACGCGCGAAAGCAGCCAGCGTATGCTATGGAACCCTGCTGTTAACCGGCATGCGGTGTATTTCACCCAACTGAACCCTACCTTCGGCCAGGGGCATGGGTTGCTCACGCTGGTGCCGGCTTCCGTGGGGCACATCTGCCAGGCCGTGGTGCGCTTCCTGCTGGGCCGTGGCAAGCGGTTGTTGCGTACGCATTAACGAAAGCGCTTTATCCACCCACCTGTGCCCAATTCTATGCGTTGCTTCGAGAATAGCGCGGGCTACATTGTCAATCATGGCCACTACATGCGCCTGGTCTGGCACCCGGGCGAGCGGGCCGACCCTGACATTATGGAGGTGCTAAACCGGCTGCTGGAGCTTGGGCAGCAGCTGGGCATCGACCGTTTGCTGGTAGATCAGGGGCTTATGAGCTCCAGCTCGGTTGAAGTGGAAGTGTGGTTTAAGTACGACTGGCTGAGCAGGGCCCGGCTGCAATTCGATTTTGGCGCCGCTGCCATCCTGTCGAGCCAGAATCTGCTGGTGCGCCTGGCCACCATGGGCATGTTGCGGCACTTGCTGGGCTGGGCCGGCACGTTTCAGATCCGCGTTTTTTCGACCGGACAGCAGCAGGCGGCCATTGCCTGGCTGACGCAGCACCGGCCCCAGGCCTAGCGCAACCGCCTGCCCGGTTCTGCTTTGGCGGCGCCCGGGCTTACCCAAAAGGCAAAAAGCGCCGACCATCAGGCCGGCGCTTTTTTTAGGCCAGAACCGAGGCCGGGCAGCAGGCCAAACACCCCAGGAAGGACGCGGTTTACCCCGACTACCCCGCACTACGCGCCCCGCAACGCCTCCCGAATCCCACTCAAACCGCCCGTAATGCCCTCCAGCTTTTCCAGTAGCTGCAGGAGCTGGCCGGCGCCGGAGTTGCGCAGGTTGGCCTGGTAGGTGGCTTTGATTTCCTGCCAGCGGACGGTTTCGGCGGGGGTGAGCCAGCCGAGCAGCTCGCGGAGCTTGAGCAGGTTGGCCTCGGTGGCGCTGGTCAGGGTTTGGGCCTCGCTGGCGTAGTGGGCGGCCAGCAGGTCGGTTATTTCCTGGTCGTTCATCACGGGGCGCACCTTTTCGGCCAGCTTGTTCATGTTGCGGTACGAGCCCTGGAGCTTGAAGGGCGGCTCGGTGCGGTAGGCGTCGGCCTGGGCGGCGCTGGCGATGTAGGCGGCGTTTACCCGGGCCACCACGTCGCGCAGGCGCAGTAGCTGGCGCAGCACGGCCACGTACTCGTTCAGCTCTTCGGGCGAGTGGTTGCCCTCGAAGGTGAGGCCCTCGGCCGAGCCGGCTTCGGCCAGGCGCAGCAGCACGGGTACGTCCTGGGGGCTTTGGGTAGCCAGGCGGGCGAGGGTGGGGTGGCTGGTGAGGGCGTTTTCGAGGTAGGAGAGGCGGAAAGCGGCCTCAGAGCCGGCCGTGAGGATGTCGCCCAGGTTGTAGATATCGGCGCGGTTGGCCAGCATGTCGGGTAGCTGGAATACGTCGCCGCTTTCGGTGTAGGGGTTGCCGGCCATCACCACGGCCACCTTGCGGCCCCGGAAGTCGTAGGTGCGGGGGCGGCCGCGGTACACGCCCTCAATCTGGCGCTGGGCGTCGCAGAGCGAGATGAACTTCTGCAAAAACTCGGGGTGGCAGTGCTGGATGTCGTCGACGTAAATCATCACGTTGTCGCCCATCTCGAAGGCCAGATTCAGCTTTTCCAGCTCCTGCCGCGCCCCGGCGTTGGGGGCCTGGGCCGGGTCGAGGCTGACGACCGCGTGGCCGATGGCCGGGCCGTTGATTTTCATAAAGATGAGCCCCAGGCGGTTGGCCACGTACTCCATGAGGGTGGTTTTGCCGTAGCCGGGGGGCGAAATCAGCAGCAGCAGGCCCATCAGGTCGGTGCGTTTGCCCTCGCCGGCCGTGCCAATCTGCTTGGCCAGGTTGGCCCCAATCAGCGGCAGATACACCTGGTCGATGAGCTGATTGCGCACGAACGAGGTGAGCACCCGGGGCCGGAAGCTCTCCAGCCGCAAGGCCGCCGTAGCCTCGGCCACCCGTTGCTTCTTCAGCGCCTGGAAGGCCTCGAACTGCGGCACCGTGCGCTGGTCGTAGCGGAGCAGCCGGCGGCGGAAGGCGGGGAAATCGAGGTGGTAGCTGGTGCCGTCGAGGCGCGGGTGGGAGCCCTGGAAGCCGGTGAGGGTTTCGCGGGTGGGCGTGGGCACGATGCGGGCGGCGTCGAAGGCGTCGGTGAGCAGGAGCAGGGCCACCTCACCCCCCGGCCCCCTCTCCTCGGGGAGAGGGGGAGCCTGACGATTGGTATCGTCGGACTCTTTTGGAGTTTCAGTTTTGGTTGTTTGCTCTTCGTTGTTTGAGGCGGAGGCCGAGCCGTCGGCTGACGACTGGCTCCCCCCTCTCCCCGAGGAGAGGGGGGCCGGGGGGGTGAGGTGCACCGCCTGCACCCACTGCCGCACCAGCGCAAACTGCGCCACCGGCTGCCCGGCCAGCGCGGCCACCGACTGCCCGAACAGCTCGGCGGCGCGCCGCTCCTGGAGCTGCTGCCGGAACTGGCGGTACAGGTCGGCGGCCTCCTGGGAAATAGGGAATTCGTTTTTGGTTGTTGGTTTTTGGTTGTTGGTATCGGGTGGGTTTTTAGCGTCTTTCTTCTTGGCTTTGGCTGGCTCGGGAAGGTCAATCAGCTCGGCAGGAAGCCCATTTTTAATGTTCAATTCTTCATTTTTAATCAACGAAGCAAACAAAAACTCCCCTGCTTCCTGCACTTCATCTAGGGTGAAAAGGCCGGTTTGGTGGGCGAACTGCTCGACGGCGGTTTGCAGCTCGGTTTGCAGGGCGTCGAACTGGCGCGAGTCGGGGAAGACCTGGAGCAGCGTGCTGATGCCCTGCAGCTGGCGCTGCCAGTGGGCGCGCTGTTTGGGGTCGCAGAAGCGGAGCCAGAACAGGGCGGCGGCGGTGCGCGTGTCGGCGGGGTAGCGCAGCAGGTCGGCGGTGCGGGTGAGGCGCACCAGGGCCACCAGCAACCTGGCCGCGTCGTGGTCGTGCACGCCCTTGAGGTAGCCCTCGGCGAAGCGCGGGGCCATAAACTGCTGCACGTAGGCCAGCAGCTCGGCCTCGTTCAGGCGGGCCAGCTCGGGCACGCTCAGCACGGCGGTACGGCCGGCTTCGGGGTCGGCGGGCGTGGGGTGGTGGGCGGCTTGCAGGATGCGCCAGGCCAGGAACTCGGCTCGGTACACGTCGGGGCTTTCCGATACCACCGTCTGGTCCCAGACCGGACGGGCGGCCAGCAGGGCTTCATCCTCAATGGGCTGGAAGAAATTGGTGCCGGTAAGGTGGTAGAACAGGGCATCGTCGCGCTGCACCACGGTCAGCTCCAGCGGCTGGGTGTTCACGGTGAAGGCGTAGGGGCCAAACTTGATGGTCTGGCCGCCGTCGGCGTAGAGGTCGGCCCGGTCGCGGAGCTGGCGCACGGCGTTTTCGCGCAGGGTTTTCAGGCGGCTCTGCACGTCGTCGGCCTTCACCGGGTCGCCCAGCTCCAGCAGCTCGCGGGCAGTCTGGCGCACCTTTTCCACCATCAAATCCGAAGCGAAGTAGCCCCCGATATCGGCCACCGATTCGAGGCGGGCCAGGCGGCTCTGCACGGCCTTCAGCAGGCGCTCGGCGCTTTGCAGCAGGGCCGAGGCGCGCTGGTTGCGGGCGGCTACCAGGGCCACCTTCTTGGCCTCGAAGGCTTCGACTACCTGCTCGCGGCGGGTGGTGAGTTGCTCGATAAACTGGTCGAAGTCGGGGAAGCGGCCTTCCAGCTCTTCGAGCTGCACCATGAGCTTGGTGAGGTACTCGTCGCACTTGGCGGGCGTGTCGGCCAGGTCGAGGTAGTTGGTGAGGGCCTGCTCCAGCAGCTTGAGCTGGGCCGTGAATTCGGCCTGGGCCTCGGTGCCGGCCAGCGCCTGCCGCCGCCGCTTGAGCGCCGCCCGAATCTGGTTGAAGCGGGCGTACACCGTCGAAATCCGGTCGATGATGGCTGTGGTCTGGGTGGGGTCGGGGATGGGCAGGTTGCTCACCACCTCAATCAGCAGCTCCAGCTCCTGGGCCAGGGCGGTGGTTTCGCGCTCCCGCTCGTCGGCCTCCACGGTTTTGGCCACCTGCTCCACGCCATCGGATATAGCCTGCACGCGCTGCTCGTAGGGGGCCAGTGCGTCGTCGCGCAGCAGGAATTCCACTGTCTGCTGGGCCACTTCCTGGCTGAGCGTTTCGAGGGCGGCGGCCTGTTCTTCCACGGCCGGCAGCTCCACGTAGCGCAGCTCCTTGAGCGCCACCACGGCCCCGCGCACGGCCCGCAACTCGCCCAGCAGCCGCACGAAGCCCGTCACGTCGTCGGGGGCTTCGCGGCGGATGCGGTCGGTGAGCTCGGCGGCCTGGCCCAACACCTGCTGGGTTTGCTCGGCGGTGCTTTTGCGGATGGCGCGCACCTTCTCGAACTCCTCGACGGCGGCCGTGGCGGCCTGGCGGATGTCGGCCAGCGGCGCGGCCAGGTCCTGGGCGGCGGGCTCGCGCAGCCAGTGGTAGGCGTCAGTGAGGGCCGTAGTCTGGCGGATGAGGTCGACGTAGAGGCCGGCGTAGGAATCGTCCTTGCCGGTGAGCGTCAGCACCTCCTGCACCTCGCTCATGGCCCGCACAATCTCCTTGTTGCCCAGCTTGTAAAGGTAAGAATCGGAGGTAACCGGCAGCTCGAAATCCGGCCCCGTGAAGGGCGTCTGCCAGATTTGCACGGCGTGGTGCTTCTTGGGCTCCTCGTCGGTGCGGAAGTAGCACAGCTCCCCGTTCTCAAACACCGCGTAGCCGTGGCACACGATGGGGTTATCCACGCGCTGGGCGATGCGGTTGTAGCTCAGCAGCAGGTACAGGCCGCTTTCCTTGTTATAGAACACGTACAGGAAATCCTCCCCGTTGGGCGAGGCCAGGCGCTTCTCGAACAGCATGTCGCGCAGGCCGTTGTCGAACAGCTTGTTGTCGCCGGTCTGCAAATAGAAGCCGTGCGGGAAAATCAGGCCCTGGCCGTCGGGCAGCAGCACGCAGGCATCGGCCAGCGCATCGAGCCGCTGGGCCTTTTTGAGCTTGTAGTTGAAGATGAAGTAGCGGTACTGTTGCTCCTGGTAGGGCCGGATTTTGAGCAGTACCAGGTTGCCCACCACCGCGTAGTAGATTTCCGAGTCGTCGAGGGTCTGGTCCTTGTCATCCACCGGCTCGCTGAGGATGCCTTTGCCGGAGGCGGTGTTGTTCTCCACCTTGATGGTGAGGTCGCCGCCCACGGTTTCCACAAACACCTTGTCCTCGATGCTGATGTGCGGGTGCTTGCCGCCGCGCTGCATGTCGCGGGTGGCGCGCTGCCAGGCAAACTCGTGCTGGGGCGGAAACGTGTACTCGTGGTCGGAGCGGTTGTCGATATACGTCAGCGTCTCGCCCTGCATGAGCCACTTAAACGTCTTCACATCCGAGGCGCCCTTGCCGATGCGGAACACCATGAACAGGTGCGGCCCCAGCACGGCGAACTTCACGAACTGGGTGTTCTTGTAGTAGCGGTACAGGTTGCGGAACTCCTCCAGAAACGTGGGGTGCCCCAGCAGCTCCAGCCCCAGCGGCCGGAAGTCGTGGTCCTGGTACGCGTACACGCCAAATACGTCGGCTAAATCGGGCTCCGCCTTCAGGCCCAGCACCACGTTGTAGCCGAAAATGAACTGCTTGCCAATGGGCACCAGGTCCCAGGCCACGCAGTTGTACTCGGTGGTAATGCGCCCGGTGCCAATCAGCCGCGTATCGACGGCCCCAAATACCTCCTTGCGCTCGGCATTGAGGACGTTCAGGCGCTGGCGCAGCTCGTCGCTGCTGGCGTGCAGGCGGTTGCGCAGGATTTCGTAGGTGCCGGTTTCGAGTTGTTCCATGTGGCGGACCCCACCCCCCGGCCCCCTCCCCTCCGGGAGAGGGGGTGCGTTCAACGAATCCTTTTGAACTCGCGTCAGGCTCCCCCTCTCCCGGAGGGGAGGGGGCCGGGGGGTGGGGTGAGGATTAGGTAGATGGCCGCGCCGCTAAGTGCGCTGAAATAGTTTGCAAAACATGCGCCGTCTGGTGCAGCACTTCATCGTTGGTAAACCGCAGTATCCTGTAGCCGGCCTGCTCTAATTCGTGGGTGCGGCCCCGGTCGTATTCGGCCTGGCCGGCTTCGGCGTGGACGCTGCCATCTACTTCGACTACCAGCCCGGTTTCCAGGCACACAAAATCCACGATGAACTTGAGAATGGCGTGTTGGCGACGAAACCGGACGCCCAGTTTATTACTGCGTAGTTGCTGCCAGAGGTGGTTTTCGGCTTCGGTAGGCTGCTTGCGGTTGGTGCGGGCGTTTTCCTTGAGCGCGAAATTCCAGCGGTTAGCGTCGGTGGTGTACATGCGGTAGGGCTCGTGCACTTCCGACACCTCACCCCCCGGCCCCCTCTCCTCAGGGAGAGGGGGAGCCTGACGATTGTCGTTAAACGACTTTTTGGGTAGTTCTTCGTCCTCCAGATTCTCGTTGGCTGTCATGAGTATCAAGACAAGAAGTAGGGTGGATTTCGTGCTGACGTCAGGCTCCCCCTCTCCCTGAGGAGAGGGGGCCGGGGGGTGAGGTGCTACATCAACCCCCGCACCGGCGCCTCCCCAATGCCCAACGCTTTAGCGGTGCTGGTAAGCTGCTTGATGGTGCTTCGCGTAGCGTCGTCGTTGGCCTGGCTCATGAGCTTGAGCAGCAGCGCCGAGACGCTCAGGTTCTTTAGGTCGTCGGAGTTCAGGCCGAACTGGTCGATGAAGCGGCGCAGGTTGGTTTTGAAGTCGCCGCCGCCGTCCTCGCCGAAGAAGGTGTTTTGCACGGTGCTCAGCACTTCGGAATTGTGCACGGCGCGGTCGACCATTTTGCCTTTCGTAATCGAGCCGATAATCTGGTCGAAGAACATGGTTTCGCCGCCCACGATGTCGATTTTGGCGGCTTTGAGGGCCTCGCCGATAACCTCGGCCTGGGAGGCGGCAATGTCTTTCTGAATGCTGATTTGGGCCAGCTCGATGGACTTCTCCTTGTCGAGGCGCAGCTTGAATTCCTCGTGGTCTTTGCCTACGCCGTCGAGCTTGCGCATGGCGTCGGCCTTGGCCTCGATGCCCTTGGCCTCCACGGCGTATTTCTGCTCCGATACGGCGGCTTCGGCCAGGCCCTTTTTCTGGTCGGCATCAGCCTTGGCCTGGATGATGTCGGCGTCGGCCAAGCCTTTTTCGCGGTTTACCCGGGCGGCTACCAAGCCCAACTTCTCGTCGGCTTCGGCCTGGGCGCCGGCTTTCACCTGAATGCCCTGGGCCTCGGCCTGCGCCTTGGCCTGCATCACCTGGGCTTCCATCTCGCCTTCCTTCTGGCGGGCCACCGCTTTCGACTGCATCACCTGGGCTTCAGCTTCGCCCTCCTTCTGGCGGGCCGTGGCCTTGGCCTGCATCACCTGGGCCTCGGCCAGACCGATGGCGGCTTCCTTGCTGGCTTCGGCTTCGGCCAGCGTGCGGATGGCCTGGGCCTTGAACTCGGCGGCGGCCTTCTCGGCCTCGGCGTCGATGAGGGCCTGCTTGGCGCGGAACTCGGCGGCCTGCTTCTCCATATCGGCGCTGCTCACCATGCTTACCGTGGCGGCTTCGGCCTGCTGCTTGGCGGCCGTCACGGCTACCAGCTTATCGCGCTCGGAGAGGGCTTGGGCGCGGGTATCCTTGATTTTCTCCTCCTCGACCACCGTGGCTTTTTCTACCGTAATCCGCTCGCGGATAATAGTCTGGATGTTCTTCTTCTCTTCTTCCAGCGCCTTCTCCTTCTCGATTTGGGCCAGGGCCACAATCCGCTCCCGCTCGTTTATTTCGAGGGCTTTGGCCTGGGCCACGCGCTCGGTTTCCACGGCGTCGGTGCGCTCCTTGTTGCGCTCGGCCACCAGCACCTGCCGGTCGCGGTTCTGCTGGGCAATGCCCACTTCCTCCTCGGTGGCAATGCGGGCCTTCTCCGATTTCAGCAGTTCCTCCTGCTGCACCTTGGCCGACTCGGCATTCTCGCGGGCCCGGATGTTGGCCACCTCGCGCTTCTGCTTTTCCTGGTTTTCGACCAGCTGCTTTTCCAGCTCCAGGATGGTTTCCTGGGCCTCTACGTCCTGCTTCTTGATGGTTTTCTGCTTCTCGCGCTCAATCGAGTTGGCCTGGATTTTCTGCTCCGAAGTCAGGGCGATAATCTTCTTGATGCCTTCAGCGTCGAGGATGTTGTCCTGGTTGAGGGCCGTGAGGGGCGTCTGTTCCAGGTAGTCGATGGCGCAGTCGTCGAGCACGTAGCCGTTGAGGTCGGTGCCGATGATGGCCAGGATTTGCTGCTTGAACTGCTCGCGCGAGTTGTAGAGCTCAATAAAATCGAAGTGCTTGCCCACGGTTTTCAGCGCCTCCGAAAACTTGGCGTCGAACAGGTTTTCCAGGGCCAGCGGGTCGGAGGCGCGGTGGGCGCCGATGCTCTGGGCCACGTTGATCACGTCGTCGTGGGTTTTATTCACCCGCACGAAGAAGTTCACCTTCACATCGGCCCGCAGGTTGTCTTTGCAAACCAGCCCCTCGGAGCCGGCGCGCTGAATGATGATGGTTTTGAGCTTGATGTCCATCACCTCCAGCTTGTGGAGCACGGGCACCACGATGATGCCGCTGAACGACACCTTGGTGTCGCCCATGCCGGTGCGCACCAGGGCCTCGCCCTGCACGGCTTTTTTGTACATGCGGGCGATAATGGCAATAAAGCCCAGCACGAAAACGGCGATGATGACGAGCACCACCAAAGAGAGTTGGTCTAACATGAAAGTAGGAAGTAGGAGTGTTTCGGAGAAGGAGGGATTATTGGGGACTTAGGATGACAGGGCTTTCTTCAGCCCCTCACGACAGCAGCCAATCGGCCAGCCAGTTGAAGAAGTCGGCCAGCAGGCCATCGAGCAGGGCGTCGCCGAGCCAGCGCAGGGCATTTTGCAACCAGTGAAGCAGCTCAGTCATGGCGGATGGCGGGGTTTAGTTGCAGCAGCGCGGCCAGGAAACCGGCGCGGTCGGCCGGCGAAATCATAATGGAGTTGTACTTGCCGTAGCGAATCTTGAGCCGGTCGAGCGAGAGGGCCGGGGAGCTAAGCGGATTGTGCGTGGGCAACACCGAAACGATGGCCGGCACCGGCACGCGCCACCGAAAAGGCCCCGACACGATGCGTAACTGCTGCTGCTGGGGCTGAATCTCATAATAAGTGCGGCGCAGCAGCCAGTAAAACAGTCCCAGCACCAGCATCATCGTCAGGACTTCCAGCCACGATTGCTCCAGGGCGGCGTAGATGCCGGAGCCAATCAACAGGGCAATGATCGGCCCGAACAGCCACCAACTCACCTTAGATGGGAAAACCTGTTTCATAGCGGTAGTAATTGGTCTATAGGGAATAAGTAATAATCGATTTCGTCAGACGTTCATCTCAAACGGCTCAACCAGGTAGCAGCGGTGCAGCTGGTCGTAGTCGATGATGAGGGCCGTGTCGCCCTTGCGCAGCTCGGCGCTGGCCGAGGCGGCGCGCACGTTGAGCATCAGCGGGGCGCCCTTGCGGAGCCGGACGCTGGCCTGGCCCAGCTGCTCGTGGGTGGCGGGCAGCAGCAGCGTGCACACCTTGCCCACCGGCGAGTTGGCCCCTTCCGACTCGACTTCCATGGCCGCAAACAGGCTCACGAAAGGCGTGGTAAGCACTTTGGCCACCAGCAGACTGCCCAGCAGCAGCGGCACGAGCAGCACCGCGCCCACCAGCAGGCTTTCGTTGCCCAGGTAGTAATTGGCCAGAATGCTGCCCACCCACCAGGGCAACACCACGAAGCTCACGAACACCATCAGCGGCACCCGGCCCAGGTTGAAAAAGCCCAGCACCGAGTTCACAAACGACGTTCCCGATTCGCCCGCGTGCCCGTGCGCCCCGGCGTGGGCGTCGGCGTGCACATCAGCATGCACATCGGCGTCGGTGTGCACGTCCAGGTCCAGCGACTTGAAGTCGAGCAAGCCCAGCATTACCGTCAGCCAGTACAGCAGCACGAATACCAGCACGCCCGTGGGCAGCAGATTAGCCGGCGCAACGGCCGCGTGGAGCAGTTCTTTCATCGGGAGGGCATTAGCGGCGGGAAGGTACGGGAATCGGGAGGCTGGCCAAAGGGGCCGGTAATTTTTGCGGGGCAGCTACGGCTGGTTCTGCTCGTTTTCCTGCTGGTTGCGACGGTAGCGCGCAAAGCCCGCCGCCAGAAAGCAGAACCCAAAAATCATCAGCGCCGGAGCCCAGCGCATATTTGCTCCCTCCATAAAGCGCAGGCCGGCACTGGCCAGCAGCAACAGGGTAGCCAAGGCGAAGAATAGATTGGGAGAGCGTATCATAAAGAAAGATGAAGCAAGGAGCGGAAGTAGCGGCAGCTAGCGGCCCGACTGGGCCTCCAGCTCCTCGATGCGCTGCCGCAGCCGGCGGTTGTAGCGGCTCTGGCCGTTGAATTCGAGCGCCGCACCTATCAGCATCAGAAAATAGGCCTGTTCCAGCTCGATGACGTGGGAAACCCGCGCCAACGCCGAGCCCAGAATGAGCGCAACACCAAAGTAGAATAAGAACTTTTCGAGGGTCGTCATGGCTCTGTTGAAAACGGGCTTTATGATTCGGAACTGCCCAGCTGCTTCTGCATGCCCAGCCGGGCCTTGAGCGCCAGCAAATCGGCCGAGGCCTGGCTGCTGCCGTCGGCGCCCAGGGCTTTGTCGATTTCCTGGTCCACCGACTTGCTTTCCTGGGCAATCTGGCCATACGATTCGGCCAGCGCCTCCTCGGTGGCAATCTTCTCTTTCATGCGCTCCAGCAAACTCACCGTGCCCGACGAATCGAGCTGGGCCATTTGCTGGTTGATGGTTTTGGTGGCCGTGCTCACCGTCACGCGGGCTTTCAGCGTCCGCAGCTCGTTGTCCCACTGCGAAATGGTTTGCTTGAGCTGCTGCACGTTCTGGTTGAGCGTGTTGGCCGAGGCCTCGAACTTTTCCTGATCCTGGCTGGCGCGGGTGGCCTGGGTTTCGTGCTGGGTTTTCCGGGTCAGCGACTCGGTGGCCAGGCGGTCGGCCTCGGCGGGTTCCAGCTCCTGGCGGTGGGCCTTTTGCAGCAGCAGCACGGCTTTGTTCTCGTAGTCGAGGGCTTTGCTGCGGGCCGTTTCGGCGTCGTTGCGGCTGCGGATGGCCAGCGCCTTCACTTCGGCCAGCGCGTGCAGAGCCTTGTCGAGATCCTCGCGCAGGTCGCGCAGGCCCTGCTCGGTCATTTTGATGGGGTCTTCGAGCTGATTGACGGCCGAATGGGCTTCGGCCTGCCCGATTTTGAAGATGCGGTTGAAGATATTCATGGCGGTTGGGGTTTGGAGGGGATGATGGGAATTACACTGCTGTCATCCTGAGCGCAGCGAAGGACCTATATAGAAGGTAGCAATTAATAGTAGCCTCTGTATAGGTCCTTCGCTACGCTCAGGATGACGGGGGGGCTACTAAGCGCCTGCTTTGGAGAACTCAATCAGCTCATCGCCAAACTCGCTGAGCACCAGGGCCAGCGAGTTGAGCACGGCTTCGAGGGCGGCGCGGTCGAGGAAATCGAGCTGGAGCGTGTCGCGGTAAATCACCCTCAGGCCCGACTCGTCGAGCACGAAGGCGCCGTGGATGATGTCGCGGTTTTTCTGGAGCAGGCGCTGGTAAACGGCGCAGTTGGGGGCGGGCAGCTCCAGCAGGTACTGCTCCATAATCAGCAGCGGCTCGCCGCAGCCCAGCACCAGGTTGTGGATGCCCAGCTCGGGCCGGCTGACCACCAGCAGGTCGGCGGCCTCGTCCTGATGATGGATGTCGAAGCCCAGCTCCAGCAGATAGGTGCGCAACAGGGTAAAGTGAGGAGAGGTCATAGCAGAGGCGGAGGGCTGAGAGGATGAAGAGGACAACTTAGGCAAATCGGGCGGATAACCGGCCCGGCAGGCCTAAGCATAAGTTGCGGCTCAAAATAGTAGCAGCGGGGTTGAATGGCTGGCGGGATTGTGGTAGCTTTACGATGCAATTGTAAACAAAGTTTTCTGAATGCTCAAAGTTTGAGCTGAAAATATTTTTCCAGTATGTCGTACGTTGGCAAGAACATCCGCAAGATAAGAACCGTCAAAAAGCTCAGTCAGGCCGCTTTTGCCGAGCTTTTTGGCCTCGCCCGGCCCAGTGTGGGCGCTTACGAGGAAGGACGGTCGGAGCCCAAGATGGAAACCCTGCTGCAGATTGCTCAGCATTTTGGCCTGTCAGTGGACCTGCTACTAACGAAAGAGCTGACCATAAACGAGCTCTACCGCTTCGATATTTTCAAGCCCCAGCAAGCAGCCCCGAGCCCGGCCGAAGCGCCCGCCCCCACGGCGCTGGCCGACCAGCGGCCCCAGCTGACGCCCTACGTGCCCCAGGCCCGGCTGCTCGAATACATCGTGCGCCACCACGACACGGCCTTTGTCGATGCGCTGCCGCCGCTCACGTTTCCGCACCAGCTGGGCCCCGCCACCCGCGCCTTCGACCTCAACGGCCCCGATATGGCGCCCACCCTGCGCCACCAGGATGTGCTGCTCTGCTGCCGCGTCGATAAGGCGCTGCCCCGCCTGCACAGCGGCCGCGTGTACGCCCTGCTCACGCCGAGCCGGCTGCTGGTGCGCCGCCTGCACGAGCAGCTGCCCGGCCAGCTGCTGCGCCTGCGCGCCGACAACCCCGACTACCCGTCCCAGGATTTCCACTTGCCCGACGCCCTCGAAATCTGGGAAGTCCACGGCAGCTTCAGCACCTACCTGCGCCGCCCGGCCCTGCTCGAAGAGCGCGTGGCCTCGCTCGAACAGCAGCTGGCGCAGCTGCAAAGCCGTCTGGATGGCACCCCGCCGCCCGCCGGCCTGTAGCGGGCCGGCGGCCTCCAGGGTGGTGCCGGGCCGGATAGGGGCAGAGCCGGGGTAAAAATAATATCTTGCCGGTGCGGCTTGCCTTTCCCCGGCCGCCCTTCCGCTATGCCCCATTCGGCCCTCCAGACTCCCGAACTCAACCTCGAAGCCACCTCTAAATCGGCCGAAACCGGCAGCCAGCCGGGCCGGCCCATGTACTACGAATACCAGCCCGAGGAAACGGTGCGGGCCCGGCACGGCTCCGAGCTGCGCTGTAAAACCTGGGAGGCCGAGGCCGCGCTGCGGATGCTGGAAAACAACCTTGACCCGGCCGTGAGCCTGGTGTACGACGAGTTGATTGTGTACGGCGGGGCCGGCCGCGCCGCCCGCAACTGGAAGGAGTACCAGACCATCGTGCGCACGCTCAAAAACCTGGCGCCCGATGAAACCATGCTGGTGCAGAGCGGCAAGGCCGTGGGCGTGCTCAAAACCTGGGCCCACGCCCCGCGCGTGCTCATCGCCAACTCCAACCTCGTGCCCGCCTGGAGCACCCAGGAGTACTTTGATGAGCTGGATAAGCTGGGCCTGATGATGTACGGGCAGATGACGGCCGGCTCCTGGATTTACATTGCCACCCAGGGGATTCTGCAGGGCACCTACGAAACCTTCGCCGCCGTAGCCGACCGCCACTTCGGCGGCACGCTGGCCGGCACCGTCACCGTAACGGCCGGCCTGGGCGGCATGAGCGGCGCGCAGCCGCTGGCCGTAACCATGAACGACGGCGTGTGCCTGGTAATCGAGCCCATTGACGAGCGGGTGAAGCAGAAGGTGCGCGAAGGCTACCTCGACGAGCAGGCCCGCAACCTCGACCACGCCCTGGAGCTGTGCGAGCAGTACCGCCAGCAGCGCCAGGGCTGGAGCATCGGCCTGACCGGCAACGCCGCCACGGTGCTGCCCGAGTTGCTGGAGCGCGGCTACAAAGCCGATATCGTCACCGACCAGACCTCGGCCCACGACCTGCTCGACTACATTCCCGAAGGCGACATTGAGGTGGTGCTGCAGCTGCGCAAAGACGACCCCGCGGAGTTCCGGCGGCAGGCGCTGGCCTCCATCATGAAGCACTGCCAGGCCATTATTGATCTGCAAACGGCCGGCGCCGTGGCCCTCGACTACGGCAACAACCTGCGCGGCCAGGCCGAAAAAGGCGGCCTGAAGGTGCGCGACGAGCAGGGCCAGTTCCTGTACCCTGGGTTCGTGCCCGCCTACATCCGGCCGCTGTTCTGCGAGGGCAAAGGCCCCTTTCGCTGGGCGGCCCTTTCGGGCGACCCCCAGGACATTCTGCGCATCGACCGCGCCCTGCTCGAAACCTTCCCCGATGACAAGCTGCTGGCCCGCTGGATAGCGAAAGCCCAGGCCAAGGTGCCGTTTATCGGGCTGCCGGCCCGCGTGTGCTGGCTGGGCTACGGCGAGCGGGAAAAGTTCGGCCTGGTCATCAACGACCTCGTGGCCCGGGGCGAAGTGTCGGCGCCCATCGTTATCGGCCGCGACCACCTCGACTGCGGCTCCGTGGCCTCGCCCAACCGCGAAACCGAAGGCATGAAGGACGGCTCCGACGCCGTGGCCGACTGGCCCCTGCTCAACGCGCTGGCCAACTGCGCCTCGGGCGCCGACTGGGTGAGCCTGCACAACGGCGGCGGCGTGGGCATTGGCAACTCCACCCACTCGGGCATGGTCATCGTAGCCACCGGCACCCCAGAAAAAGCCGAAAGATTGAAACGGGTGCTCACCACCGACCCCGGTATGGGTATCTTTCGCCACGCCGACGCCGGCTACGAACTGGCCCAGCAAGTAGCTCAGGAGCGCGGGGTGAAGATTCCAGGGAAATAAACTTTGATCAAACAGTGTTTGCGTTAGTCTTTTGTAGAATATTGGTTATATATAGCGGATTCGTGAACGGTTAGGCCTTTCTGGGTATCTAGCCGTATGCCCTATTATGCAACCTTACTCGCTTGATTTACGCACCCGGGTGGCCGCCGCCTGCCGCGAACCGAAAGCTCGCCAGACGCAGGTCGCCCAACGCTTCGGCGTGAGCCGCTCGTTCGTGCGCGACCTGTTACGACGTGAGCGGGAAACCGGCTCGCTGGCTCCTAAACCCGCTAGCGGGGGGCCTGCGCGCCTACTCTCGGCCGACGACCAGGCCTGGCTCGTGGCCTACGTG
>NZ_KB907812.1 GCF_000382225.1 Hymenobacter aerophilus DSM 13606 | reverse complement strand
AGTTACGAAATGAGTGGCATAGCGTCGGCACCAGGTCAGGACCGTGCTGCGGCCTTGGATGCCGTAGCGCCGCTGGGCTTGTTTGTAGCTCAACTCACCGCGGCCGACTTCTCCCACCACGGCCAATTTAAAAGGCAAACTGTAGTCGCGTTGACTACGCCGCTCGCGCGGCTCAGAGGAGTTTTTCATGACAACTTTTGGAAAAGTGTCAACATATTGCCGGACGGGACAGTTCAAACAAAAAGGCCCCGCAACAACCGTTGCGGGGCCTCTCCAGTACAGCCTAAGCCCTAACCCTAGTACGACGGGCCCTTATCGGCCTGCACGAGCTGCTCTTCGGCGTCTGCGTACTCTTCGATGGAGGTGCAGGAGCAGATGAGGTTCCGGTCGCCGTAGGCCGAGTCGATGCGCGAGACGGCGGGCCAGAACTTGTAGGCGCGGGCGTGCTCGGTGGGGTACACGGCCTGCTCGCGCGAGTAGGGCCGCGTCCAGTCGTGCACGAGCACGGTGGCCGCCGTGTGCGGGGCATGCTTGAGCAGGTTGTCCTTGGCATCGGCGCGGCCTTCCTCTACCTCCCGGATTTCCTCCCGGATTTTCACCATCGCCTCTACGAAGCGGTCCAGCTCCTCCACGCTTTCCGATTCGGTGGGCTCCACCATCAGGGTGCCGGCTACCGGGAAGCTCACGGTGGGCGCGTGGAAACCGTAGTCCATCAGGCGCTTGGCAATGTCTTCCACCTCGATGCCGGCCTTCTTGAACTGGCGGCAGTCCAGAATCATCTCGTGGGCGCAACGGCCGTTGGCGCCGGTGTACAGCACGGGGTAGTGCTCCTCCAGCCTCGCCTTCAGGTAGTTGGCGTTCAGGATGGCGATGCGGGTGGCTTCGGTCAGGCCCTCGCCGCCCATCATGTTGATGTAGGCGTAGCTGATGGGCAGAATGCTGGCCGAGCCCCACGGCGCCGACGAAACCGCGCTGGCCGTGCGGCCGTCGGCGTCAATCAGCACGTGGCCGGGCAGGAAGGGGGCCAGATCGGCCACCACGCCGATGGGGCCCACGCCGGGGCCGCCGCCGCCGTGCGGGATGCAGAACGTTTTGTGCAGGTTCAGGTGGCACACGTCGGCGCCGATGGTGGCGGGCGAGGTCAGGCCCACCTGGGCGTTCATGTTGGCGCCGTCCATGTACACCCGGCCGCCGTGCTCGTGGATGGTCTGGCAGATGTCGATGATGGTTTCCTCGTACACGCCGTGCGTGCTGGGGTAGGTCACCATCAGGCAGCTGAGCTTGTCGGCGTGCTGAGCGGCTTTGGCCTTGAGGTCGGCCACGTCGATGTTGCCGTCCTCGGTGCTCTTCACCACCACCACCTGCATGCCGGCCATAACGGCCGACGCCGGGTTGGTGCCGTGGGCCGACGCCGGAATCAGGGCCACGTTGCGGTGCTGGTCGCCGCGCGAATCGTGGTAGCCCTTGATGGCCAGCAGGCCGGCGTACTCGCCCTGGGCGCCCGAGTTGGGCTGCAGGCTCACGGCGTCGAAGCCGGTTACCTCGCACAGCCACTTCTCCAAATCAGCGAAGATTTCGGCGTAGCCCTGGGCCTGCTCGCGGGGCGCGAACGGGTGCAGGTTGCCGATTTCGGGCCAGGTAACCGGAATCATTTCGGCCGTGGCGTTGAGCTTCATGGTGCACGAGCCGAGCGCAATCATCGAGTGGGCCAAACTCAGGTCCTTGTTTTCGAGCTGCTTCATGTAGCGCAGCATCTCGTGCTCGGAGTGGTGGGTGTTGAAGATGGGGTGGGTGAGGTACTCGCTCTTGCGAATCAGTTCATCCGCCCAGTTCACCTCTGCTTCGCCGGGCAGCTCCACTTTGGGGGCGTCCTTGCCGAGCACCTTGGCAAACACGGCCACAATGCCCTGCACGTCCTCGATTTCGGTGTTCTGGTTGAGCGAGATGCCCACCTGGTTCTCCCCAAAATAGCGGAAGTTGATACCGGCGGCCTCAGCCTCCTTTTTCACGGCGCTCTGCAGCTCCGCGCTTTCCAGCTGAATATCCAGTGTGTCGAAGTAGAACTCGTTGCCCTGCTCCAGGCCCAGCTCGCCCAACGCGCCGGCCAGCGTCTGGGCCTGCACGTGGATGTTGCTGGCAAACTGCCGGATGCGCTGGGGGCCGTGGTACACGGCGTACATGCCGGCCAGCACGCTCAGCAGCACCTGCGCGGTGCAGATGTTGCTGGTGGCCTTCTCGCGGCGGATGTGCTGCTCGCGGGTTTGCAGGGCCATGCGGTAGGCCTTGTTGCCGGCCGCATCAATGCTCTGGCCGATAATGCGGCCCGGAATTACGCGCTTGTAGGCGTCGCGGGTGGCCAGGAAACCGGCGTGGGGCCCGCCGTAGCCCATCGGCACGCCGAAGCGCTGGGAGTTGCCCACCACGGCGTCGGCGCCCATCTCGCCGGGAGGCGTGAGCAGCGTCAGGGCCAGCAAATCGGCCGCCACGGTCACGAACAGGTCGTTATCGTGGGCTTTCGTGATGAAATCGGTGTAGTCGTACACGGCGCCGTCGGCGGCCGGGTACTGCAGAATGGCGCCGAACAGCGACTCGTCGCTCAGGTCGGCCGTGCGGTGGTCACCAATCACCAGCTCAATGCCCAGCGGCGTGGCGCGGGTGCGCAGCACGTCGATGGTCTGGGGCAGCACCTGCTCCGACACGAAGTAGCGCTTGGCGCCTTTCTTCTTGCTGAGCGAGTGGAACATGTGCAGCGTCTCGGCGGCGGCGGTGCCTTCGTCGAGCAGGCTGGCGTTGGCAATTTCGAGGCCCGTGAGCTCCATTACCATCGTCTGGTAATTAATCAGGGCTTCGAGGCGGCCCTGGGCAATTTCGGCCTGGTAGGGCGTGTAAGCGGTATACCAGCCCGGATTCTCGAGGATGTTGCGCTGAATAACGGCCGGCAGCTGGGTGGGGTGGTAGCCTAGGCCGATGTAGTTCTTGAACAGCCGGTTCTTCTCGGCAATGCCCTTGAACTTGGCCAGAAACGCCCGCTCGGTGAGGGCCGCGGGCAGGTTCAGCGGCATTTTGAGGCGAATAGCCGCCGGCACGGTTTCGTCGATGAGCTGGTCAATCGACTCGACGCCGACAACGCGCAGCATTTCGGCAACACCGGCATCGTCAGGACCATTATGGCGGTCCACAAACACGTCGGCGGGCTTGGTCTTCAGCAACATAAGAAGGGTGGTGAGGGTGGCAACGGAAAGGCTCCGCAAAGAGCCTAACAAAGGTAGCGCGAAAAGGTGGCACCCCTAAACCAGGAATCAGGGAAAAGTTTAGCCGGTCCACCCGAACGATTGCAGAGACGCGGTGGGTCTACAGGGAGTGGTAATACAACATCAGCAACGTAGAGACGCGATGGGTCGCGTCTCTACAGCTACCTTTAGGGCCTGTTCCATCCCACCCAAGCTTATGCCCACCCTCACCATTGGCCTGCTGCGCGAAGGCAAAACGCCCCCCGATAAGCGCGTCCCCCTCACTCCCAAGAAGTGCATCGAGGCCCAGGACCAGTTTCCAGGCCTGAAAATCGTGGCCCAGCAGAGCGAAATCCGGGCTTTCTCCGACGATGAGTACCGCGAGCTGGGCCTGGAGGTGCGCCCCAGCGTGGCCGACTGCGACGTGCTGATGGGCGTGAAGGAAGTGCCGGTGGCCGAACTGCTGCCCAACAAAACCTACTGCTTCTTCTCGCACACCATCAAAAAGCAGCCCGCCAACCGCGAGCTGCTGCGCCAGGTGCTCCGGCGCAACATCACGCTGGTCGATTACGAGGTGCTCACCGACGAGCAGGGCCAGCGCATTGTGGCGTTTGGGCGCTGGGCCGGCATTGTGGGCGCCTACAACGGTCTGCTCACCTACGGCCGCAAGCACGACCTATTTAACCTCAAGCCCGCCTACGAGTGCGTGGATATGGAGGATATGCAGGACGAGTTTTTTAAGGTGAAGAAGCTGCCGCCCATCAAGATAGCCGTGACGGGCTCGGGCCGCGTGGCCCAGGGCGCGGTTGAGGTGCTGGAGCTGATGGGCATCCGCCGCGTGAGCATCTACGACTACCTCTACCTCGATTTCAACGAGCCGGTGTACGCCCAGCTGCGCTCCTCCGACTACAACCGCCGCCGCGACGGCCGCGTCTGGGACACGCCCGATTTTCACCGCAACCCCCAGGCCTACGAAAGCACGTTCGGCAACTTCCTGCCCGTTACCGACCTGCTGATTGCCTGCGCCTACTGGCATCCCCAGGCCCCGCGCCTGTTTGCCGAGGCCGATGTACGCCGCCCCGATTTCCGCATCAACACCATTGCCGACGTCACCTGCGACATCGAGGGCTCCATCCCCACCACCCACCGCAGCACCACCATCCAAGAGCCCGCCTACGACTACGCCCCGGCCACCGGCGAGCTGCACCCCGCCTATTCGGCCCCCGAGCACCTCACGGTGATGGCCGTGGACAACCTGCCCTGCGAGCTGCCCCGCAATGCCTCGCGCGACTTCGCCAGTCAGCTTATCGCCCACGTGCTGCCCCACCTGCTGGCCGAGGGTGGCCCCGACGAAGTCATCGAGCGCGCCACCATCGCCCGCGGCGGCCAGCTCACCGAGCGGTACCAGTACCTGGCCGACTACGTGGCCGACTAGCGCGGTACCGGCCTGAACGATTGTAGAGACGCGACCCATCGCGTCTCAATCGTTGAACGGCAACGTTGACCGGAGCCGTGACAACAATTCCGTTCAGCGAGACTGTTCAACGATTGAGACGCGACCCATCGCGTCACTACATCATTCACTAACCTCGAATTGGCTCTAGGCTCGCCTTTCTACCAAAAGCCAGCCTACACTTTCAGAACCGGGTATTTGGCCTGCACCAGCATGTACAGGCCGTAGGCCAGCAGCCCCAGCGCCACCACGCCCAGCACCAGCGGCCCCATGCTGGCCAGCAGGTCGAAGGCCTCGTCGGTGCTGCCGACGGCCGAGGCGCGCGACTGGCGGCCGGCCTGGATGAAGAAGTAACCGATGATGCCCAGCACGATACCGCGGGCCGTGTAGCCGAGCTGCCCCAGCCGGTACACCGTGTTCTGCTGCCCGGCCGGAATGTCGCTGCTTTGGATGTTCTTTTGAAACCGACCGGAATACGCCTGGTAAAGCTGGTAGACACCCACGCCGATGGTGGCCGCTCCTGCCAGCATAATCAGCCACTCGCCGGCGGGCCAGTCCAGCACCCGGGCCGTGAGGGTTTGCCTGGCGTTGCCACTGCTGTCGGCCGAGCCGCTGAGGGCCAGTTGGGCGGCGTACCAGGCCAGGCTGGCGTATAGCAGCCCGCTGGCGGCGTAGCCCACGCGCCGCGCAATGCCGGCCGCATCGGTGCCCTTGTCTTCGGTGTCGCGCACGGCCTGCACTACGCGCCACACAATGTAGGCCAGCAGCCCCAGCGCAATCAGGCCCAGCAGCACCGGCCCGCCGGGCAGGCTTTGCAGCGTCTGCACGGCCTCCTTTTTGTCGGCCGTTTGCCCCTGTTGCTGGCCGGTAGCCGCCAGCAGCGCCAGCGCGCCCATCAGCCCGTATACCACGCCTTTGGCGGCAAAGCCCACGCGGGCCAGGGTGCGGATTCCCGCGCGCGGGGTGGTCGGTAGTGTAGTTGAAAGCGTATCAGGAAGGGTCATGGAAAGCTGTCTGGGAGAAAGGAAAGCGCCACGCTCCGCAACCGCCGCAACGGCGCGGCTAAGCAAAGGCAGCGCCTGGCGGCACTACCGGCGGCCAGTCGGCCCGAGCCCGACCAGTGGGCCTCTTACGCAGCGGGGCGTTAAGGGGTGGCGCGGCTGCTGCCCAGCAGGCCGGCCGGCTGGTAGATGCGGGCGCCAGGATGGGCCAGGGCGGCATTGCCGGGCACGTCGAGCGTGAGCAGGGGCTTGTTGCGGGCCAGGGTATCGGCCAGCAGCTGCGCCAGGTTGCCGTCGGGCGTCATGTAGGGAATAAAGAAGTCGTCGGCCAGATCGGCCAGCAGCAGGTTGCGGATGGCCGCCGTTTCGAAGCTGACGGCGCTTACTTCCGGCTCGAAAGGCGTAATGAACAGCAGGTTGCCCTCCCGCAGCTCGGCCTCGTTTTCGAAGGCCAGACTGTGCTGAATGCCCCGGCCCAGCGCGTACACGATGGGCTGCCCGGCCTGCTGGCGCAGGAAATGGTATACCGTCTGCTCCAGCCGCGAGTGGAAGCCCGAAGCAATGCAGCGGTGCTGCTGCCGCTGCTCCATGGCCCACAGGTAAGTGTCGCGCTCAACCGCGGCCGGGTAAGCGCGCGAGCAGAGAAAAACCGTTTTGGGCAACGCCAGCAAAGCGCGGCTACCGAGGGTGCGTAGTTCTTCCGGTAGCGTTAGCATAAAACAGCTGTTTCTCTGTTGATAAAGTTATACGAATTATTGATAAAATCATTATGGAAGCGGAAATAAAAAGCCCGCTAACTCCAACGGCCCACTACCGAAGCAGCAGGCCGTTGGGATTATCGGAAATCAGGCAAACTAGAAGGTACGCTGGAACCAGTTCTTGATGTCGTCCATCGTTTCGCCGGTTTTCTCCTGCAGCCGGCCGAACCACTCGTCCTGCTTGCCTTCGTCGTAGTGCATATCGTCGTCGGTGAGGTTGCCCCACTTCTGCTTGGCCTGGCCTTTGATTTCGTTCCAGTTGCCGCGGGCACGCAGCTCGGTGTTGTCGTTGATGCCGTTGTTATTAACGTCCATGGTCGTAGGGTTAGGGTGGAAGATACCCGCTTTACGCGAAGCCCGGCCGTAAGGTTGAAAACGCCCGCCCGGCAGGTCAGATGTGGGTAAGCGAAGTGAGCAGAATAGCAAACGTGGCCGCGGTTAAAACCAGGATTGCGCCGGTGCCTACCCCAAAGCCCGCGGCGGCTTTGCCCAGCTTGCGGTTCTGGGCCTGCCGGCGGTAGCCGTCGTAGTAGGCGGGGTCGTTGAGTAGCTCGGGTTCGGGCGCGTTCAGGTTGTGGCGGCGCGGGGGCGTCAGGGCAATGGCGCCGCCCGTAATCAGCCCGCCGTAGCCGTAGCCGGCCACCGTGCCGGCAAACGTGCCCCAGAACACGCCCTTGGCAGGCTGGTAGTATTTCCGGCTGTCCTGCCGGCCCCGCTCGTAGCGCTGCGCCGTGCTCAGGCCCACCAGGCTGGTGGCGGGCGTGGCGGGCGTGGCGGGCACCGGCCGCAGCACTTCGTGCGTGCCGTTGGCAAAGCGCACCATAAACACCTCGGCGGCGGCCAGCTGCAGCGTATCAGTAGGGGCGGCTGGGGCTAGATAGTGCACCAGCTCGGGGGTGATGCGCAGTACCTGAGCCGACACCTCGTCGCCGTTGGTGAGCACGATGACATCGGTGGCGACAGCGGGGCTGGCGGCTGGCCGGGCGGTGGAGTCGGGTGCGGCGGGCGTCTGCTGGGCCTGGGTGCGGGGGGCGCTCAGCAGCAAACTCAGCAGCAGCGGCAGAATGGGTAGAAAGCGCATCGTCGTTTCAGTAGAAATAGGTGGTAGAAAGGCCGTGCCCCTAGCGGCGGCGGTGGTTGAAGCCCACCAGCAAGCTAAAGCGCACGCCGCCGTTGCCGGGCACCACAGCCAGGTTCACCGGGAAATTCACGTCCTCGACCTTGAAGGAAGTGCCCACGGCCAGCGCAATACCGGCGCTGGCGGGCGTTAGGTTGGGCCCCAGGCCGAACTCGAAGCCCCTGGGCCCGCGAATGCCGATCAGCGCGTTCAGGCTGGGGATAAACTTGCCCTGCTCCAGCCCGCCAATCAGCGGCACCAGTTCAAACAGCCCCGATGTGCCCGACGAAAGCCGGAAAATGCGGGTTTCAAACTGCCAGCCAAACTGCGTGAGGAAGGGATTGAGGCCAAATTCTTCCCTGGCCTTATCCACCACGCCGCCCGTGAGCACCGTGAAGCCGATGCGCGGCCCGCTCAGGCTGACGGTGGGCTCGGGCAGCGGGTCGTCGCCGGGTACGGCGGGGCCCGGCTGGGGCAGCGGGCCGGCCGGGGCGGGCAGCGCCCGGCCGTAGCCGCTATTAAACACTTCCTTCGTGCCGTTGGCGTAGCGAATCATGAACACGTCGAGCTTGCGCACCGTAATCAGCGGCCCGTCGGGGTTGTCGGTGCGGCGGTACGTAACGCTGACGGGCGTAATCTCCACCACTTTCACGTTGATTTCCTCGCCCGATTGGCGGGTGAGCACATCCTGCGCCCGGGCGCCAGCGGCCGAAAGCAGGAGCAGAAACAGGAGGCTGAGTAGGCGTGGAAGCATAGCGGTGGGGCTTAGGGTGAATCTTTCCGGAAAGATGCCACCCCACCCGCATCCGGTTGCAACCAGGATGTTCTATATTTAGACCCGCTGCCAGCCGGACCCTGCTAAAAAACCAGCTATAAGTCAGCGGTTTATCGTGTTCTATTCAGACTTTAGAAGCTCCGCCCGCTCATGGACGACCTGCGTACCACGCTTGCTACTTTCTCACCCGACGACCACAAGGAGTTCCGGCAGTTCATTCAGCGCCAGCGCCGCAAGCAGAAGGGCCGCATGGATGTGCGCCTCTACGAGCTGCTGGCCCAGCCCCGCGAGCACACCACGCCCGAGCTGCTGGCCCGCCTCTACCCCGACGAGCCCAACGCCGTGGCCTACTACGCCCTGCGCAAGCGCCTGCTGCGCCACCTGCTCGATTTTCTGCTGCTGCGCCAGCACCAGCAGGACCACACGGCGGCGGCCTCGGTGCGCGGGCTGCTCACGCTGGCCCAGTACCTGTTCGAGGCCGGCATCGAGCGGCTGGCCTGGAGCACGCTGCGCAAGGCCGAAAAGCTGGCCCGCCAGAACGAGCAGTACGAGCAGCTCAACGCCGTGTACAACCTCCAGATTGCCCGCGCCCACAGCCCCCACGCCGACCCGCTCGACGATATTATCCGCCAGCGCAACCTCAACAAGCGCGACGCCGACGAGGAGGAGCGGGCCAACATTGCCGACAGCCTCATCCGCCAGCGCCTGCGCCAGGCCCGCGTGAAGGGCCGGGCCGCCGAGTCGTTCGATGATATTTTGCAGCAGGTGCTGCGCGAGTACGATTTGCAGGAGGCCTTTGCCCGCCGCCCCGCGCTGCTGCTGCGGCTCATGTCCATCACCCGCGCCGCCATGCTCGTGCGCCGCGACTACGCCTCGTTTGCGCCCTTCGTGATGCGCTGCTACCAGCTGATGGAAAAGCGCCACGGCTTCCAGGCGGCCCACCGCGAGGCCCAGCTGGGGCTGCTGCTCATGATTGCCCACGCCCTGTACCGCACCCGCCGCTTTGCCGAATCGGTGGAGTACCTGGAGCGGCTGCGGGTGCTGCTGGAGGCCGGGCCGCGGCTGCTGCGCACCGCCATGTGGCCGCGCTACACGTTTCTGCTGGCCGCCAACTACGCCTTCCTGCGCCGCAACTCCGACAGCATCGGGCTGCTCGAACAGATGCTGCGCCTGCCGCTCAGCCCCCGCGAAGAGCTGACGGCCCGGCTAGGCCTGGGCTTCCACTACTTCGCCGAAGGCCAGTTTCAGAAAGCCAACCAGACGCTGCAGGCCATCGGGCGCACCGACCACTACTGCGAGCAGGAAATGGGCGTCGAGTGGGTCATCAACCGCAGCATGGGCGAAATGCTGATTCAGTTCGAGCTGGGCAACTCCGATTTGGCCCACAACCGCTTGCGGGCCATCGAGCGGCTGCTGAAGGAACGGTTTGGGCCCGGCGGGGGCGGCTACGCTTCGGTGCTGAACTACCTGCAGCTGGTAGGCGAGCTGATTGATGACCCCGCCACCGCCCGCCGCCCCGCCTTTGTTGAGCGCCTGGGCCAGATTCCGTCGTTCGTGTCGGTGGAGCAGGAAGATCTGCAGGCCCTAAGCTTCTTCAGTTGGCTTCGCTCGAAAACCACCGGCCAGCCCTACTACACCGTGCTGCTGGAGCTGGCCAACGAAGCGGAAATGGAGATTAAGGCGTAGGAATGAGGGGGATGTAGAGACGCGACCCATCGCGTCTTGGCGTTGCTGCTGTTGCTGATGTTGAGCCTACACCGCCGTTCAGCGCCGAGACGCGATGGGTCGCGTCTCTACATCCTGTTCTCCGCTAACTCAACAGCTTCTTAGCGCCCGTCTGTCATCCTGAGCAAAGCGAAGGACCTTATCACGTTAGAACGACCATCGTAACAACGGCTCGTTTTAACCTAATAAGGTCCTTCGCTTTGCTCAGGATGACAGACGGGCCCTAAGTCCTAATAACTAAAACCTAAGCCCTAACATCTAAGCCCTAATTATTGCGGATTTCGGCTTTGGCGTTGTCGGTAGCCTGGTCGATTTTGTTGCCGGCTTTGTCGGCGGCAGCTTTGGTTTCGGCAGCGGCTTTGTCGGCGGCCGCTTCGGTGTTTTCGGCGGCTTTGTCGGCGGTGGCTTCGATAACCTGGCCCGTGTTTTCGAGGGCGTCGTCGGTGGCTACAGCGGCGTTGTTGGCTTCGATGGTGGCGGCGTCACTGGCGTTTTCGGCGGCGGCTTCGGTGTTGGCCTGGCCCTGCTCGGTGCAGGAAGCGGCGGAGAACGAAACGGCGGCGGCTACAAACAGGGTTTTGAACAGGGTTTTCATCGGCGGAAAAATTTCAAATGGAAAGAAACGCGCCCCGGCAGCGGGCCGCACGGGGGTTAATAACGGCCCGCCCGGAAGGTAACCCACCAAGCGGCGCCGGAGCGCGTGCGCGGCGTCGGGGCCAACTTTTCGGGCGGCGGGCAAGTATAGCCGGGTAGTTTAGCTACGTTGATTCGTTTCCCCCTTTCGACCTTCCCTCTTATGGACTCCACCGCCGCCACTCCCGCCAACCAGCCCACGCCCGCTGTTCCGCTCACCGTTACCGACGAGCAAAACTCGGCCCTGCTCACCGACACGCTCAACCTGCTCGGCACCAAATCGCCAACCGGCGAGTCTGCCCTGACCGAAATTGACCGCTGGATTGAAGTGCTCAAAGCCACCGAGCGCGCCGGCCTGGCCAAAGTAACCCAGGAACTGCAGCTGGTCCGCGAGCAGCTGTCGTCGGCCGACACCAAAACCCACGACCTGGCCGAAACGCTGGCCTCACTGGGCATCGAAACCGGCAAAGTAGCCGAGGAAACCACCAATAACTACGCCGCCCCGCTGGCCCAGCTCGGTAAGCTGCTCATGAAGCTCGGCTCGCAGCTCTCGAAGTAGCGCGCCTGTCATCCTGAGCGCAGCGAAGGACCTATACAGAGGCTAATATCTGATGTTAGCTTCTGTACAGGTCCTTCGCTGCGCTCAGGATGACAGGTCAAGTACGTAACAGGCGAGGCGGTGACAAACGGGCTTGAGTAGCGGCGGGTCGGCGTAACTTTGCGCTTTCGTTTGCCGCTTATCTTATGCCCAACCCTGCTCCTACCGCCGCCGACCTCACGCTCTACGAACCCTTCGAAGGCATGCGCTTCGGGCCGGGCGCGTGCTTTCTGTGCGGCGCGCCCACCACGCCGCCCCAGGATACGGTGCCGGTTTTTGCCGACTGGCTCATGGACCGCTACCAGCTGCGCGAGCGGCAGATAAAGCTGCTCGATTTGCGCATTGTGACGTATCCGGCGCTGCGTATTGCCTGCTGCGCCCGCTGCCGCACGCAGCACGTCGAGCCGCTGGAGGCGCATATTGAAGACATTAGCCGGCAGGGGGTGCGCGGGTTTCGGGAGCTCGATGAGCAGACGCTGTTTCTGTGGCTGGGCAAGATGTTCTACGGCATCCTCATCACCGAGCTGCTCAACCAGCAAGACCCGCTGGCCGTGCCGCAGTACCCGCTGGCCGAAAACGCCCAGATGCTGCGCCGCTTCCAGGCGTTCTTTCAGCCCCTGCAGGCCCTGCGCGTGCCCATGAGTTACGACGACTTCGTGCCCGCCTCCATGTTCGTGCTCGAAACCGACCCTGCCCACGACGAGTTGCCCTTCGAGTACGACGACGACCTAAGCACGCTGGCTTTCAGCATCAAGCTCGATGAAACCGTGCTGGTGGCCTGTCTGGTGGATAACGGCATCATCGGGCAGGCCATGCGGCGCGTGGAGGCCGATGCCCGCCGGCCGCTGCACCCGGTGCAGGTGGCCGAGTTCAAGGCCCGCGTGTACTACGCCGCCTACCTGCTCAACGTGGTGCCCGACTATTTTGCCCGCACCGTGAAGCCCGGCGACCGGGAGGTCATCATGGATTCGTTGATTGACGACGTAACCGGAGCCATCTTCAACCCCTGGGAAAACAGTGCCTACGCGCAGTCGCTGCTGGAAATGTGGAAGCGCTGGCAGATTCCGCTCGACCGTATCATGGCCGACCCCAGCCGCCCGCTCAGCTACCTCTACGACGCGCACGATCAGCCCCGGCACCTGGCAAAGTACCCGGAAGAAAGCTGAAATCGGACAGAGTAAATGACAGAAAAGCAGCGACTCATTCGGCCACCAAAGGGCCTGAGAAGTATTTTCTAAGCTCTAAGCTCTAAGCTCAGCCCGCCTGCCAGGCTGGCTCGGGGGCATATTTCTGGAGCTTGATGCCGGTCCAGCGGCCTTCGAGGCCGTTTTTGCACTCCCGCTCGTTCACCAGCACGTCCACGCAGTGGCGGTGGCGGCGGTTCATGGTGTCATGGATGATATAGACGCCGTCGAGGCCGTTGGCGAGGCCCGTTACGCGGACTTTCTCGCCGAACTTGAACGGACCGCCCCACTTGCTGAGCAAGTCGCGGGAAACGGCCAGCCAGCGCGTTTTGCTGGAGTGGCGCTCGGGGATGATGGAGCCGTCGGCGGTTTCCATCGGGTTGTCATCGGTTTGGCCCACTTCGGGCCAGTAGGTGGTGGCCGTTACTTTGTAGGCCAGGGTTTCGGGTGCCTTCTTGGCAGGCAGCACCGGCAGCGAAATGGCTACCGGACGGGGGGTCAGGGTGGCGACGGTGGAGGGCAGAGCCAGCGCCGTCGAGGAAACAGGGCGGGGAGGAAAGAGGAAAGTCAGCAGGAACAACGCAATAGACATGGCAATTGGGTCGGTGAACTCTCACTTGGCCTGGAGAGGATAGGCGGCCGGCCCGACTCGGCAAAAGGGCAGAAACGTTTTTTGAAAAAAATCAGCGTTTCCTTTTTTATGGTTGCGGCCGAAAGACCGAAAGCAGTCAGTTATGGGCTAAAACCGGAAATAAATAATACAATTCGTTGATTTGATTGTATTAAGTATGCCGTTTCGGTTAGGAGGGGCCAAAGGTAAGCGCTTTTTCTGATATGGCCATAAAGGCCCCTTTCCGGGCCGTGAGCGGACTAATGGCCCGACGTAGCCGACCGGCGGCCGACTGGCAGCTGGCTGGCGGCACCCGAAACAACGGCCCGCTCATACGGCAGCCGGCCTGGCCGGGTTGCATTGGACCGCTCAACCTGCCGCGGCGCCCCACGTATGAAATCCGTTGGCCGTTGCTGTGGCGGCTTATTTGCTTACTCTACTGCGCTGCTTGTTTATGCTGCACACCCCGTTCCCCGGCCCCGCCCGGGCTGCCGTTTTGCTGGTCCTGGGCTGCCTCGGGGCCTGTTCCGGCCCTTCCTCCGGCCCCACGGCCGGCACCGATTCCGGCGCTCCATCCACCGACTCGCTCGGCACTTCGGCGCCGGTCGCGCCAGCCAATTCGCCGCTGCAGGTGGTGGCGCAGTTCCGGGAGCCGCAGATTGTGGGCGTGGCCGTGCTGCCCGACGGCCGGGTATTCGGCGACTTCCCGCGTTGGGACAACAACCCCGTGGCCCCGATTGCCGAAATCGGTCCCGGCAACACCCTCAAGCCCTACCCCGACGCCGAGTGGTGCAAGTGGGACGAAACCGTGCGCAACGAGCCCCAGAAACACTGGATTTGCCCCCAGAGCGTATACGCCGACCCGGCCGGGATGCTGTGGGTGCTCGACCCGGCCTCGCCCGGCATCAAGGGCACGGTGCCCGGCGGCCCCAAGCTGGTCAAAATCGACCCCGCTACCAACCAGGTGGTGCAGAAGATTGCCGTGCCCGCCAGCGTGGCGCCTACCAAGTCCTACCTCAACGATGTGCGCGTCGACCCCGAGGCCCAGTACGCCTACATCACCGAGTCGGGCATCGGCAGCTTGGTGGTTATCGACCTGAAAACCGGTAAGTCGCGGCAGCTGCTGGCCCGCCACAAATCCATGCTCGGCGACACCACGCTCAACATCAAGGCCGATGGCAAGCTGCTCGTCGACCCCACCGGCAAGCAGGGCCAGTTCAACGCCGACGGCATTGCCCTGAGCCACGACCGGCAGTACCTGTACTGGAAGCCGCTGACCAGCTACGCGCTCTACCGCATCAAAACCGAAGCACTACGTAATCCGGCCCTCACCGAGGCGCAGCTAGTGGCCCAGATTGAGGACCTGGGCAAGGTGCCGGCCTGCGACGGGATGATTCTCGACGCGCAAAACAACCTCTACCTGACCGCCTTCGAAGACCACTCCATCAAGCGCCGCACGCCGGCCGGCAAAATCGAAACCGTGGTGCAGGACCCGCGCCTGGAGTGGCCCGACACCTTCGCTTTCTCGGCCGATGGCCGCACGCTCTACGTCACCAACTCGGCCATCCACAAAACGCCCACCTGGAGCCAGGGCGTCGGCCAGCAGGACCAGCCCTACCACATTTTCAAGATGGCGGTAGGGAAGTAAGAGGCAAGGCAACCAGATAACAGAACGGTCATGCTTCGACTTCGCTCAGCATGACCTTCTTTATAAACTGTTCAGGCCGCTCAATCCATCATATCGGCCGAGCGGGGCGGGTTGTGCGCCTCGGGTCGCCAGCTGAGCGGGTAGTTCTCGTCCTCGTAGGCCAGGGCGGCCTCGGTGAGGTACAGTGGCCGGAAGGTGTCGAGCATGACGGCCAGCTCGTGGGTTTCCTTCTTGCCGATGCTGGCCTCCACGGTGCCGGGGTGCGGCCCGTGCGGGATGCCGCTGGGGTGCCAGGTGAACGAGGCCAGATCGACGCCGCGGCGCGACATGAAGTTGCCGGCCACATAGTACAGCACCTCGTCGGAATCGACGTTGGAGTGGTTGTAGGGGGCCGGAATGGCCAGCGGGTGGTAGTCGAACAGCCGTGGCACGAAGGAGCAGATAACGTAGTTGTTGCCCTCGAACTGCTGGTGCACCGGCGGCGGCTGGTGGATGCGGCCGGTAATGGGCTCGAAGTCGTGGATGCTGGTGGCGTAGGGGTAGAAGTAGCCGTCCCAGCCTACCACATCGAACGGCGAGTTGCCGTAGATAAGCGAGTGTAGCTGCCCGTCCTTCTGCACCCGCACCTCGTACTCGCCCGACTCGCGCACATCGTCCTCAATCAGCTCCGAAGGCCCGCGGAAATCCCGCTCGCAGTAGGGCGCGTGCTCCAGCAGCTGCCCGAAATGGTTGCGGTAGCGCCGGCAAGTTTCTACGGGGCTGAACGACTCAATGATGAGCAGGCGCACCGGCCCTTCCTCGAAGTGCATCTGGTGGATAATGGTGCGCGGAATCACGAGGTAGTCGCCCGGCTCGAAGGCCAGCTTGCCCAGCTGGCTCCACAGCTCACCGCGGCCTTCGTGCACGAAAATCACCTCGTCGGCCAGCGCGTTTTTGTAGTAGTAGTCCATGCGCCGCTGCGTGGGGTTGCAGATGCTCATGGTCACGTCGGAGTTGCCGAGCATTGTCTGGCGGGCTTCCAAGTAGTCGCCGCCGGTGCTCACCTGGGCCAGTGTGCGCAGGTGAGCCGGAGATAAAGGCCGGTCTTTGAGCAGCTTGGGCGCAAACGGCCGGGCCTCGCCCACCCGCTGAATTTCGGTGGGCGCGTGGCGGTGATACAGCAGCGACGACACCCCATGAAAGCCCAGCGTGCCCACCAGCTGCTCGTGGTAGAGCGAGCCGTCGGGCTGCCGGAACTGGGTGTGCCGCTTGCGCGGAATCTGGCCTAAACGCTGATAAAAAGGCATAGCGAACGAGTTTTTCGGGTGGGAAATACCGGGTTCGTGAAGGTACAAAGTTTCTCAGTGGCCAGGGGTGAATTGTGAGTCACCAGTTGCCAGAACGTCATTCAGAGCGCAGCGAAGAATCTCGCGTGCTGAGGTTGCGACAATAACCGTTCAGTCATTTCAAGCGAGATTCTTCGCTGCGCTCTGAATGACGTTCTGGCAACTGGCAGCTCACCACTGAGAACCAAATACCTTTGCCGGCGCTTTACTACCCGCTATGCTTTCGTTTCTGCTGCCTCTGCTTGCCCTGCTTGCTGCCCCCAACTCGGCCCCGGAGCCACGCAGCCGCACTTTCCGGTTCGAGTACACGGCGGCCGTGCCCGCCGCCCCGGCCGGCACCCGTACCGTGGAGCTGTGGCTGCCCGTACCCCACGACGATAAGTCGCAGCAGGTGCGGCAGCTGCGCGTATCGGCCCCGGTGCCCTACACTATCCAGACCGGCGAATATGGCAACCGCATCCTGCACCTGCGGGCCACGGGCGCGGAACTCAAGGGCTTCGAGGTGAAAATGAGCCTGGAGGCCACCCGCCGCGAGCACCTGAGCCTGCCGCTAAGCACCGGTCAGCGCCCCACCCCCGAGCCGGCCGGCCCCAACCTGCGCCGCTGGCTGGCCCCCGACAACCTTGTGCCACTCGACCCCCAAATCCGCCTCTGGGCCACGGAAGTCGTAACCAAAGCCGGTGCCCGCACCGACCTCGAAAAGGCCCGCGCCATCTACGAGCACGTGGTAAGCACCGTGGCCTACGACAAAACCGGCCAGGGCTGGGGCCGCGGCGACATCTACTATGCCTGCGACGCGCGCCGGGGCAACTGCACCGATTTCCACGCCGTGTTCATCGGCTACTGCCGGGCGCTGGGCATTCCGGCCCGTTTCAGCATCGGCTTTCCGCTGCCGCCCGAACGGGGCACGGCCGAAGTGAAGGGCTACCACTGCTGGGCCGAGTTCTTCACGCCCGAAACCGGCTGGGTGCCGATTGATGCCTCCGAGGCCGCCAAAAACCCCGCCCGCCGCAACTACTTCTTCGGCGCCCACGACGAAAACCGCCTCGAATTCAGCCAGGGCCGCGACCTGGCCCTGGCCCCCCGCCAGCAAGGCCAGGCCCTCAATTATTTCATCTACCCCTACGCCGAAGCCGATGGCCAGCCCCTGCCCGGCGTCGGTCACAGTTTCCGCTTCCAGGACGAGCAGTAGCGCGAACAGTAGCGCGAACTTTGTAGTTCGGGGCCCTGCGCCGTTGCAATAGAATGGAGCGACGCAGGGCCGCGAACTACAAAGTTCGCGCTACTGCCCCGCCAGACCTAATAAGGCCGTGTTGCCGGGCTCGCGCAGGGCGCTCAGGGCCTGCTGCATTTCGGCGTCGTCGTGGTTGAGGACGCGGAAATAGGCCGTTTTGCCGTAGGCGCTGCGGGCAATGTGGGCCTTCAGCTGGCTGCGCAGTAGCGGGGCGCAGCGGCGCAGACCGGCCGCGTCGGCGGGTAGGCCGTGCTGCATGGCGCGGGTGGCCAGTAGCTGCAACTGCACATCACTGATGCGGAACTGCTCGCCGAACTGCTCGAAGCGCAGCGCCTCCAACTCGGTTTTGTGGTCCTGGTAGTAGCTCAGGGCGAACTCGCGCACCAGGTTCAGGCTCTGCAGCTTCAGGTAGTAGCCCGACTGCGCCGAGGTGTCGCGGGCCACAAACAGGTCGGGCATGATGCCGCCGCCGCCGTACACCACCCGGCCGCGGGCCGTGCGGTAGCGCAACGAGTCGGCGAAGTGGATGCTGTCGGCGTGGAAATACTCGCCATTGCGGGCGCGCTTCTGCAGCTCCTGCTCGTATTCGGCCAGACCGTGGCCGTACGATTTCTGAATGCTACGGCCCGAGGGCGTGTAGTAGCGGGCAATGGTCAGGCGCAGCTCCGAGCCGTCGTTGAGCGTGATGGGCTGCTGCACCAGGCCCTTGCCGAAGGTGCGGCGGCCCACCAGCAGGGCCCGGTCGTGGTCCTGCAGGGCGCCGGCCAGCACTTCGGAGGCCGAGGCGCTGCCTTCATCCACGAGCACTACCAGCGTGCCATCCTCAAACTCGCCGGCCACCCGCGAGTAGGTCTGAGTGTCGTACTGGTCGCCCTTGCCCTCGGTGTACACGATTTTGCGGGTGCCGCCGATAAACTCGTCGGCAATTTTGGTGGCCCTATCGAGGTAGCCGCCGGGGTTGCCGCGCAAATCCAGCACGAGCCGCGAAAGGCCCTGGCGGCGCAAATCGCCCAGGGCAGCCTTGAACTCGTCGTAGGTGCCGCTGGCGAAGCGGCTGATTTTCAGGTAGCCCGTCTGGTTGTCCACCATGTAGGCCACATCGACCGACGAATTGGGGATGCGGTTGCGCGTTACGGCCACGCTGATGGGGCGCGGCAGGCCCCGGCGCAGCAGCTGCAGTTGCACCCGGCTGCCACGGGGGCCGCGCAGCTTACCAAACAAGTCCTGCATCGTGAAGTGTACGCCCGACACGGCCAGCCCGTCAACGGTCAGAATCCGGTCGCCGGGCTGCAGGCCGGCCTGTTCGGCGGGGCCTTCGCTGAGCGGCGCCACCACCGTTACGGTGTCGCGGAACAGATTGAATTCGACGCCGATGCCGTCGTAGTCGCTTTGCAGAAACGAGGAGGCCTGCTGCTGCTGCTTGGCCGGAATGAATACCGAATGCGGGTCGAGGCGCTCCAGCATGCGGGTAATGGCGTAATCCGACAGCTCCTCGGCGTTTACCGAATCCACGTAGTCGCGGTCGATGTAGCTGAGGATTTCCTTGAATTTGAGGTAGCCGCGGGCCGTCAGGTCGGGGTTCTGGCTCGAGGGCCGGAAAGGGTTGGCACCAATCAGCACGCCGCAGGCCAGCACCAAACCCAGCAGCCAGGGCTGGCGCACCTGCCACCGCCAGTTGCGGGCTCCGCGCTCCGAATCGGGCCGGGGTGGCTGCTGGGGCTGAAAGGTCATAAAGCGCTAAGCGAGTAGGTGTTCAATCAATAAGCGACTAGTAGGCGGATAACAACTCTCCAAACTTATTGAAACTTTTCAAAGAAAACGGCGCCTTACATAGCGGTATCTCCATTTTCCAATAAGTATCCAATTTTTTATAATTCAAAGCCAATAAACCAGCGTTTTTACGTATTTTATCCTAACCAGAAGCTACGGTAGCGACTAGGCGGTACAAAGGTTTTTATATAATTATAGAACGATCAAACTTTTCGCTGAACCGCCGGGTTTGCTCGCCCGGCGGCCGTTTGGTGCCTGTGGCCTGCAGGCACTTAGGGCCGGGCCGTTCGGGCGGGCTGTCGTACCTTTGCGGGGCGGCGCCCACCGGGTGGTGGGGCCGCGCTACACTCTTTTTTCGATGCAATGGGGCGCGTTCTGGCCATTGATTACGGGCATAAGCGCGTGGGACTGGCCGTCACCGACCCGCTCCAACTCATTGCCACCCCCCTGGCCACCATCCATAGCCAGGAGCTGCTGGCCTACCTGAAAGCCTACCACCAGCGCGAGCCGCTGGAGGCGTTGGTGGTGGGCATGCCGCGCACGCTCGGCAACGAGGCCACCGATGCCACCAGCGCCGTGGTGGGCCTGGTGCGCCGGCTGCGCAAGGAATTTCCGCAGGTGCCGGTGCACGAAATCGACGAGCGGTTTACCTCCCGCATGGCCCACGCGGCCATGCTGGCCGGCGGCCTCGGCAAAAAGGACCGCCGCGACAAAGCCACCGTCGATAGGGTGGCGGCCACCCTTATCCTTCAATCTTACCTCGAATCCCGATGATTTTCCCCATTGTTGCCTTCGGCGACCCGGTTCTGAAAACCCTCGCCAAACGCCTGCCCGCCGACTTTCCGGCCGCCGAGCTGGAGTTGCTGGTTGCCAACATGTACGAAACCATGTACCACGCCCACGGCGTGGGCCTGGCCGCCCCGCAGGTAGGCAAAAGCATCCGCCTGTTCGTCATCGACTCGACGCCCATGCTCGACGAGGACGAAGACGGCAACCCGATTGTGGACGAGCCCACGGCGGCGCCCGTCAAGCGCGCCTTCATCAACCCCGAAATGCTGAGCGAAACCGGCGAGCCGTGGGCGTTTGAGGAAGGCTGCCTGAGCATTCCCGGCATCCGCGAGCGGGTGACGCGCTGCCCGGTTATCCGGCTGCGCTACGAGGACGAGCAGCGCCAGGTACACGAGGAAACCTTCTCGGGCCTCACCGCCCGCGTCATTCAGCACGAGTACGACCACCTGGAAGGCGTGCTGTTCACCGATTACACTTCGGGCCTGCGCAAGCAGCTGCTCAAGGGCAAGCTGGCCCGCATCAGCAAGGGCGATGTAGATGCCGACTACCGCATGCGCTTCGCCGCCCCCGCCGGCGGCCGGCGGTAGCGCTTAGAAGTAAGAACTTAGAAGTGAGAAGTGAGAAAAGGAACGTCATTCAGAGCGCAGCGAAGAATCTCGCCTGAACACGCTGAACGGTCATTGTTCAACGGTAGCACGCGAGATTCTTCGCTGCGCTCTGAATGACGTTCCTTTTCTCACTTCTCACTTCTCACTTCTCACTTCTAAGTTCTCACCTCTCACTTCCCCAGCCGGTACACGCCTTTGGTGCTGGTGGGCTGGTAGCGGCCGAACACCTGCGGGAGCTTGTAGCGCAGCTCGGGCAGCAGGTTGCGCTGGTCGATGAGGTACTGCGGCGGGTTGGAGCCGAGCTGGCGAGCGAGCCGGAACACGGCGGCGTACTCGTCGAGGTGGCCGAAATCGACCTGGGCCAGGCGCCAGTCGAGGTAGGGCGAGGCGAGGCGGTTGTGGGCGTAGGGGCGCAGGCCGGGGCCGAGCACGAGCAGCCGCTGGCCCTGCAGAAACCGGGTACGCGGGTCGGGCTGCACGGCGTAGCGGGACTCCAGGGGCAGCTGCAGGGCCGTATCGAGGAAGAACACGCCCCGGTAGCGCACCAGCAGCACGGCGCCCATCAGCAGCAGCAGCCCCACTTCGGGCACCCAGGCGCGGGCGGGTTTCTGCCACAGATAGAGGCTGAAATAGGCCGCCGGGGGCAGCAGCAGCACCGCCGTGCCGGGCGCTACGCCCCGGCCGGCCACGGCCACGGCGGCCGCCACCAGCACCCACACCAGCATCAGCTGCTGAAATTTCACCTGAAAAACGAGGCCCGGCGGCTTTACCAAACTGCGCAGCAACCCCAGCACCAGCACCAGCCCCGGCAACGCCAGCAGCCGCAGCTGCACGGGCAGCGGCAGGCCATCGGTGCCGGCTACCAGGCCGCTGAGCGTGGGCTGCAGGTGAAAATGCACGAAGCCCGCCAGCGAATCGGTGTAGAGGAAAAACGAGCCCACCACCGCATAGGGAAACAGAAACCCGCACACCAGCAGCAGAAAGCTGCGAAACGAGTTGGCCGCAAAGATGATAACGGCAAACAGCCCCAGCAGCAGAAACAGCGCCAGCGGCAGGTAGCACAGCGCCGCCACACCCAGCAGGAAACCGGCCCGGAACAGGCGGCGGTTGTCGTAGCCCTCGCGCGAGGTGGGCAGCAGGGCGCTGAATCCGGCCAGCAGAAACGTGTGGCCCAGCAGCAGCGGCGAGAAAATGTCGAGGTCGGTGCTGACGGAGCCCAGCAGCAGGTAGGTCAGCGCCACCAGGTAGCCGCGCTCGGGCAGCGCATCGGCGCGGTTGAGCACGAAGTTGAAGCGCAGGGCCTGAAACAGCAATAGCGCCAGCGCCAGCAGCCGGTACAGCCACAGCGGCCGGCCGCCCACCAGCTCCAGCAAGCCGCCCAGGGCGGCGGCCAGCGGCGCAGTGCTGTCGTACAGGTCGCGGTAGAGGCGGGCGCCCTCGTTCAGCCGCTCGCCCAGCAGCATTTCGCGCAGTTCGGTGGGCATCAGCGGCAGGCCCCACCAGAGCAGCGGCAGCCGCAGCGCCAGCACGAGCAGCAGCAGCAGCAGCAGGCGGGTAGGCAGGGAGCTTTTGAAAAATTGCAGCAAAGGGCAGAAAGGTGAAGGTCCGGAGAACTGTGGGACTGGGGCAGGATGACGGGCAAAGATACTGTCATCCTGAGCGCAGCAACGGGCCTTATCATGCAAGAAGGAGTTGTTGTTGCGGCCGTTTATGCGTGATAAGGTCCTTCGCAAGCTCAAGATGACAATATCTTTGCCCGCCGCCCGCCTCAACCTTTTAGCCGCCTGGGCCGCCAATCCTCAAGGCCTCAATTCGTATCTTTGCCTATTCTTATGGAAAGCAAACGACAACAAAAAGTAGCCAGCCTGCTGCAGCAGGAGCTGGCGGCCGTATTTCAGCGCGAGCTGCCGCACCTGTTTCCGGGCCTGCCGCCCGGCATCAGCCTGGTGCGCGTGTCGCCCGACCTGGGCGTGGCCCGCGTGTACCTGAGCGTGCTCAACATCGGCAGCGCGGCCGACAAGGCCAGCCAGGGCGAGCAGCAGCTGGTGCTGGTGAAAGACAACGGCAAGGCCATCCGGCAGGCGCTGGCCAAGCGCATCCGCCGCCAGCTGCGCATCGTGCCCGAGCTGGTGTTTTTCCTCGACGACTCGGCCGCCTACGCTGCCCAGATGGACCGCGTGTTCGGCGACCTGGAGATTCCGCCCGCCCCCGCCGAGCCCACCCCCAACGAAGACACCGACGCGGCCACCCGCCCCGGCGGACCGCGCCCGCGCCTGTTTGGCGGCCCGGCGGAGTAGTGAGGTGGTGAAATGGTGAAATGGTGAGTTGCCGTTCAACCAGTTTTCATCGGCCAACGAGCTGTTCAGCCCCCTCCTTTCGCCAGTTGGCTAGCCCAACGTCAACTCCCCATTTCACCATCTCACTAGTTCCCCTCTTGCATTACGACCCGATTAAAAAGTCGCTCGGCGACGTGTTCAACCGCACGCCCTGGCTGCGGCAGGTTTTTTACCACCTGCTCGATCTGCTGCTGCTGCGCACCTGGCACGTGCACCGCGAACTGCGCGAGTGGGGCAAAGGCCGTAGCCAGGAGCCGCTGGCCATCCTCGATGCCGGCTCGGGCTTCGGGCAGTACACCTACTGGTTGTCGGGCCAGAGCCCGAAGTGGGAAATTCTGGCCGTCGACGTAAAAGAGGAGCAGGTGGCCGATTCCAACCGCTTCTTCCGCCAGATTGGCCGCGTAAACGCCCAGTTTGCCGTGCAGGACCTCGTGCTTTACCAGCAGCCCAACACCTTCGACCTGGCGCTTTCGGTGGATGTGATGGAGCACATTCTGGAAGATGTGGAGGTGTTCAAAAACATCCACGCCTCGCTCAAGGATGGCGGCATGCTGCTCATCTCGACCCCCAGCGACCAGGGCGGCTCCGACGTGCACTCCGACGGCGAAACCAGCTTTATTGAGGAACACGTGCGCGACGGCTACAACATCCACGAAATCCAGCAGAAGCTGCGCGCGGCCGGGTTTGAGCGCATCGAGGCCCGCTACAGCTACGGCGAGCCGGGCCAGATTTCGTGGCGCCTGAGCATGAAGTACCCCATCCAGATGCTGGGCGCCTCGAAGTGGTTTTCCCTGCTGCTGCCCTTCTACTACCTCGTCACGTTCCCCTTCTGCCTGCTGCTGAACTGGCTCGACGCCAGCACCCGGCACGAGTCGGGCACCGGCCTGATTGTGAAGGCCTGGAAATAGACCTTTCCGCCCCGGCGGCGTATCTTGGCTGCAGAACCCGCTCAACTGCGCTGCTATGGCCGACAAAAATGATTACTCGGAGGTAATTGCCGAAATGCTCATCCAACTGCAACAGCACAGCGTGCTGCTTGACAAGCAAGGCCGCGCGCTGGATAATATTCTGGCTGTACAAGGGAAAATGCTGGAAACCCAGGAGCAGATGCAGCAAACCCAGGAGCGTATTCTCGACCGCCTTGACCGAGGCGAAGCGGGCTTCAACAACTTCGCCAACGCTGTGCTCGACCATCTGGGAGCCATCCGTTCCGATTTGCGCGATGTACGGACTACTGTGTTCCAAGACCATGAGGAGCGCCTGCGCCGCCTCGAAGATTTTATGCGCCGCGCCAGCTAGGGGCGGTAGTTTTACTTTTTCAACTTTGCCTCAAGAGAAGCGAAAGGCCGTTGCCGCCCGTAACCCTTTCCCCCGTGTTTTCTCCGCCGCGTCCCGCCCGTGAACGTCCCGCTGCTCATTGCCCGGCGCTATTTTTCCTCCAAGAAAAAGCGCAACATCATCAGCATCATTTCCAACATCTCGATGGTGGGGGTGGCGGTGGGCACCACGGCCCTCATTATCGTGCTCTCTGTCTTCAACGGCCTCGAAGATCTGGTGCGCAGCCTCTACGGCAAATCCGACCCCGATCTGGTGGTGACTTCCGTGCAGGGCAAATCGTTTGAGCTGGCGGCCCCGCTGCTGGTGCGCGTGCAGCGCACGCCCGGCGTGCGGCTGGTAACCGAGGTGATTGAGGACAACGCCCTGCTGCAGTACCGCGACCGGCAGATGGTGGTGAAGATGAAGGGCGTGTCGGCCAACTATCACTACCAGAGCAACATCGACTCGGCCATTGTCGACGGCAGCTCCGATTTGCAGCGCGAGGGCCGCGACTACGCGCTGCTGGGCGCCGGCGTGCAGCACGAGCTCAGCATCGCCCTCGACAACCGCTTCGCGCCCATGCGCCTGCTCTACCCCAAGGCCGGCAAATTCCGGGTTTCTATGGACCCCGATGCCTATTTCACCCAGAAAAATATTCTGGCCGGCGGCGTTTTCCTCATTGAGCAGCGCATCGACGACAGCTACATTTACGTGCCCCTGGAGTTTGCCCGCGACCTGCTCAGCTACGGCACCCGCCGCACCGCCCTGGAAGTGAAGGTGAAAGACGGCCAGGACATTGAGCAGGTGCAGAAAACGCTGCGCGAACGGCTCGGGCCCACCTTTAAGGTGCTCAACTCCGACGAGCAGCACGTGTCGTTGCTCAAGGCTATTAAGGTCGAGAAGATGTTCGTTTTCATCACCTTCGCCTTCATTCTGCTCATTGCCAGCATCAACATCTTCTTCTCGCTCTCGATGCTGGTGATTGACAAGAAGAAGGATATGGCCGTGCTCATGGCCATGGGCGCCGACCAGCGCACCATCCGCAACATCTTCCTGTTTGAGGGCGCCATTGTGGCCCAGGTGGGCGCCATTGCCGGCCTCGTGATTGGGGTGGGCATCTGCTGGATTCAGCAGACGTTCCATATTGTGAGCATGGGCATGGCCACGAGCGTCGTGGACGCCTACCCGGTGAAAATGCAGCTCTCCGATATCGTGCTCACCGGCATTGCCATCATCATCATCACCATCACCGTCTCCATCCGGCCGGCCCTCAACGCCTCGCGCCTCGACGTGCGCGACAACCTGTAGCGTAGCTGCCCGGGGGCGGCCATCGGGCCTGCCGCTTTGGCCCAACCGGGCCGCCGCAACGACGGCGGCCCGGTTTTATTTTACTGTCGACCTTCGTTATTGGCTAAAATTACCCTATTTAGCGGGCTGTTTAGGTTTCATTGCCCCTACTAAGTCTAACCATGAAGGTCTCAACTACTGAGCCGTTTCAGATTGTTTATTCGCTGCTGGAGCATGAATATCTGGGCTATCTGTTCGAGTCGTACGTGGTGCAGCGCAACGAGCGGGGGCAGCTGACGCTGCTGCACCAAACGGTATCGGCCCGCAACGCCGCCGAGTTTGGCACCGGCCTCGATGCCACCGACTTCGAGCTGGTTGCCCTCACCGACCAGATAAGCCAGGACGCGGTTATCAAGGAGTTCGGGCCTAAAAAGAAGACCACGCCGGCCGATTTCTTCCTGAAGGCATACGACCCTGAGAAGGGCGATAAGGCGCTGCAGGACGCCATTTGCCAGTACGTGCAGGCGCGCATGGGCCGGATTCTGAGCCGGCTGGCGGGCAAGTGCGTGTTCATTATGGGCCGCGACGGCGAGCCGACCTGGCGCGAAATTTCCCTGGCCCCCGAGCCGGCCTCGGTGCTGTTCCACTTCCGGCGCAACGAGGAGAATACGCACTACTTTCCCACCATTCAGTACCAGGGACAAAAGCTCGATTTCCAGTACAAAGACGCGGTAATTGTGTGCGAGCAGCCCGCCTGGTTGCTGGTGGGCGACGTGCTGCACAATTTCCGCAACGAGGTCGACGGTAAGAAGCTCAAGCCCTTCCTAAGCAAGAAGTTCATCGTTATTCCGCGGCAGGTCGAGGACAGCTACTTCCGCAAGTTCGTGGCCCCGCTGGTCGAGTCGTTCGATGTGCACGCCCGCGGCTTCGATATCCGCTCGGAGCGCTACGTGGCCCGGCCCCAGCTCACGTTTTCCGATGCCCCGGTAGCGGCGGCCGGCGCGGCGGCTACGGCCGTTGCGCCCGCCCCGCGCCCGGGCCGCCGGCCGGCCGCCGCTACAGCCGTGGCCGCCGCGCCGGCGGCGGCGCCCGCCAACCACATCCACTTCGACCTGAGCTTCCGCTACGGCCCGCACACGGTGCCCTCCGACCACGACAAAAAGGTGTGCGTGAAGCTGGAAAAGCAGGCCGATAACTACGTGTTCTACCGCCTCATCCGCAACGCCGAGCAGGAGGCCGAGGTGGTGCGCGAGCTGCTGAGCCGGGCCCTGGAGGTGGAAAACGGCCGCGCCCTGCTCGACAAGGCCACCGCCTTCCGCTGGCTGCACGACCACGCCGACGAGCTGACCCAGCGCGGCTTCACGGTGAAACAGGGCCGCTCGTCGGGCAAGGACTACTTTATCGGGGCCGTTTCGGTGGAGGTGGGCATCACCGAAACCAACGACTGGTTTGATGTGCACGGCGTGGTGCGCTTCGGCGAGTTTGAGATTCCCTTCATCAAGCTGCGGCCCTACATTCTCAACAAGCGCCCCGAGTTCCGGCTGCCCAACGGCCAGATTGCCATCATTCCGGAGGAGTGGTTTGCGCAGTACCTGGAGCTGTTTGCCTTCGCTGAGGAGCACAACGAAGGCCTGAGTCTGCGCAAGCACCACGTGTCGCTGGTGGCCGATTTGCAGAGCGGCAACCTCGCTACCGTGCTCATGAGCCGGAAGCTGGAGCAGCTGCGCGAGTTCGAGATGGTGGCCGAGCAGCCCGTGCCCGCCACCTTCCGCGGCGAGCTGCGCCCCTACCAGAAAGCCGGCTACGACTGGCTCCACTTCGTGCAGAACTACCAGTTTGGCGGCTGCCTGGCCGACGATATGGGCCTGGGCAAAGCCCAGCCGCTGCACGCCCGTCTGCTGACGCCCACCGGCTGGAAAACCATGGGCGAGGCCCGCGTGGGCGACGTGCTCATCAACTCGCAGGGCGGCCACTCGCGCATTACGGGCGTGTTTCCGCAGGGTGAAAAGCCGATTTACCGCGTGACGTTTACCGACGGAGCCACCGCCGAATGCTGCGCCGAGCACCTGTGGTCCGTGCAAAGTCCGGTGCAGAAGTACCGCCAGCAGCCCTACCAGGTAAAGGAGCTGGCGGCGCTGCAGCACGACCTGCACGACCGGCACGGCAACACCAAATGGTTTGTGCCCCTGGTGGCCCCGGTGAACTTTGCGCCCCAGCCCGTGCCGCTCGACCCCTACCTGCTGGGCCTGCTACTCGGCGACGGCTGCTTCCGCCAGAATAGCATCAGCATTTCCACAGCCGACGCGGACATTGTGAACTACGTGGCCGACACGCTGCCGCCCACCCTCGCCATGCACCACCGCGCGGGCACTTACGACTACACGCTGGTGAAAGCCGCGGCGGGCTGGACCAACGAGCTGATGCAGACCATCGGACAGCTGGGCCTGAAAGGGCGCGGCTCGGCGGATAAGTTTATCCCGGAGGTCTACCTGGTGAACGACGTGGCCACCCGCCTGGCCGTGCTGCAGGGCCTGCTGGATACCGACGGCTACGTGTCGGCCAGCGGCGACGTGTGTCAGTTTACCTCAATTTCGGCCGAGTTGATTGCGGGCGTTACTTTCCTGGTGCAGTCGTTGGGCGGCACGGTGCGCCGCAGCAGCAAGGTGCCCACCTACACCTACGGCGGCGAAACGCGCACCGGGCAGCTGGCCTACACGCTCACGCTGAGTTTGCCGCCCACGGTGGTGCCGTTCCGACTGAGGCGAAAAGTGGCGCTGTACCGGCCCAAAACCAAGTATCGGCCCTACCGCGGCATAAAGTCCGTAGAGTTGGTTGGCACGATGGCGGCCCAGTGCATTGCCGTAGATGCGCCCGACCGGCTGTACGTGACCGACGATTTCGTGCTCACCCACAACACCGTGCAGACGCTGGCGCTGCTGCTGCGGCGCAAGGAAATGGCGGCGGCCCACGGCGCGGCGTCGCTGCTGGTGATGCCTACTTCGCTGGTGTACAACTGGATGACCGAGGCGTTTAAGTTCGCGCCCGGCCTGCGCCTGCTCATCTACACGGGCACCTACCGCGAGAAAAACGTGGACCAGTTTGCCGATTACGACGTGGTGCTGACCAGCTACGGCATCGTGCGCCTCGACATCGAGCTGCTCAAAACCTACCAGTTCGACTACGTGATTCTCGACGAGTCGCAGGCCATCAAAAACCCGGGCTCGACCACCTCGCAGGCCGTGCGCCAGCTGCCGGCCCGCCACCGCCTGATTCTGACCGGCACGCCCGTCGAGAACAGCACCATGGATTTGTGGTCGCAGATGTCGTTTATCAACCCCGGGCTGCTGGGCACGCAGGCGTTTTTCCGCAAGGAATTCCTCAAGCCCATCGAAAAGCACCAGGACGAGGACAAGCGCCGCCGGCTGCACGCGCTCATCAAGCCCTTCATCCTGCGCCGCCACAAGGCCCAGGTGGCCACCGAGCTGCCCGAAAAGATTGAAAACCTCGACTACTGCGCCATGACCGACGAGCAGCAGCAGTTCTATGAGGAAACCAAGAGCCACTACCGCAACCTGATTCTGCAGAGCCTGGAGGAAACCGGCTCGGCCAACACCCAGTTCGTGCTGCTGCAGGGCCTCACCAAGCTGCGCCTGATTGCCAACCACCCCCGCCTGGCCGACGAAAACTACGCCCACGAATCGGGCAAGCTGCGCGAGGTGATCCGGATGATAAAAAGCGTGGTGGCCGAGGGGCACAAGGTGCTCGTGTTTAGCCAGTTCGTGAAGCACCTGGCCCTGGTGCGCACCGCCCTCGATGAGCGGCAGATTGCCTACGCCTACCTCGATGGCAACACCCGCGACCGGCACGCCGAGGTAAACCGCTTCCAGGAAACGCCCGCGCTGCGCGTGTTTCTCATCAGCCTGAAAGCCGGCGGCGTGGGCCTCAACCTGACGGCCGCCGACTACGTGTTCCTGCTCGACCCCTGGTGGAACCCCGCCGTGGAGGCCCAGGCAGTAGACCGCGCCCACCGCATCGGCCAGCAGCGCACGGTGTTCACCTACAAGTTCATCACCCGCGGCACCGTCGAGGAGAAAATCCTGGCCCTGCAGCGCAAAAAAATCCAGCTCGTAACCGACCTGATTTCCACCGACGAAGCCGTCATCAAAAACCTGACGAAGGAGGACATCGAGGAGCTGCTGGCGTAGTGGTGATTTGGTGATTTAGTGGTTTGGTGCTGTCATCCTGAGCGCAGCGAAGGAACTATACAGAAGGTACTATCAGATGTTAGCTTCTGTATAGGTCCTTCGCTGCGCTCAGGATGACAGGAGGCTTCCTGCGTCACAATCTTTTAACTCACTCACCGGCTCCACGAACACGTGCTGCACGTCGGGGTGGGCTTGCCGGAGGGCGGTGCGCAGGCGGGCGGCGGCCAGGGTGAGTTCGGGGCCGGAGAGGGTGGGCTCGAACGTGACGCGCACGACGAGCAGCATTTCGTGGGGGCTGAGATAAGTGGAGAGGGGCGAAGCCACGGCCTGCACGGCCGGGTCGGTGCGGGCCAGCTCCTGCAGCTGCGCCAGTACAACGGGCGCGGCGGGGGCGCCCAGCAACAAACTGTGGTTCTGGCGCAGCAGCAGGCCCGCCACCACCAGCAGCAGCAGGCCGATGAGCAGCGAGGCGGCCCCGTCGAAGTAGGGGTTCTGGAAGTAGTGGCTCAGAAACACGCCCAGAAAGGCCAGCACCAGTCCGATAACGTCGGCCGCATCCTCGAACAGCACCACAAAGGTGCCGGGGTCCTTGCTGGCGCGGAAGGCCCGCCAGAACGGCTGCCGGCCGCGCTGCGCGTTGAAGGTGCGCCGGGCCAGCAGGAACGAGCCGCCATCGAGCACCAGGGCCAGAATGAGCACCACATAGTTCCAGGTCGGGTCGCTGAGGGCCGGCGGGTGGCGCAGGTGCTCGATGCCCTCGTAGATGGAAAAGCCCCCGCCGATGCCGAAAATCAGGATGGACACCACGAAGGCCCAGAAGTAGAGCTCCTTGCCGTAGCCGAAGGGCCGGGCGGCGTTGGCCGGCCGCTGGCTGCGCCGGATGCCCAGCAGCAGCAGCACCTCGTTCAGCGTATCAACCAGCGAGTGGATGCCCTCGGCCACCATGGCCGAGCTACCCGAGAAGCCCGCCGCCACAAACTTGACCACGGAAATGGCCAGGTTGGCCCCCAACGCGGCCACAATAGCCGTTTTAGACGACGATTCGGGCGCGGCGTCTGGCTCGGTAGCGGCAGCAGATACGGGCGTTTCGGAAGCAGGCATACGGCAGGGTTCGGCAGCGAAAGCAGCAAATGCGCTCCAAACCCATACGAATATCCGGCCGCGGCTGCTACTTTGGGACCCAATGCCCGTGCCGGCGGGGACGGTTTGCGTTGACGGCGCACAATGTAGAGACGCAAACTTTCGCGTCTCGGCGTTGCTGACGTTGTTGCTCGTAACTGTTCCGGCGCCGACTGTTCAACGCCGAGACGCGAGGGGTCGCGTCTCTACAACCACTCCCGACCAACGCAGGCGGGCAATTGGATTACTCTGTTCTGTTAAAGCACTGCCAACATGGGGTTATTTGATGCACCAGAACCCGTCGGGGTTGAAATAAAGGGCCACGTATTACGCTGCGTTATTTGTCAGCACGACCGTTTTTGGCGACGTAAAGCGCAACTCAACAAAGCCTCATCCAGCCTGTTCGGCACCGAATGGCTTGACACCACGGCCGTATGTTACGAGTGCGACAACTGTGGCTACCTGCACTGGTTTGTGCCGAAGTAGATTAGGCATTAATCGGCAGTTGGCTCGTTTTGCTACTCACAGTGAGGGATAATAGCTGATAAGCCGCCACTAACAACTCACAACCCCGGCCGCCGCCCAAACCACGGCCGGGCCTGTTCCAACTGCCCGGCCAGCCGGAACAGCACGTCTTCAGCCCCCAGCGGAGCCACGAACTGCACGCCGCAGGGCAGGCCGTCGGCGGTCCAGTGCAGCGGCACCGACATGGCGGGCTGGCCCGTGAGGTTGACGAACTGGGTGTAGGGCGTCTTTTCCAGGCTTTGCTCGGCCAGCTGTTCCACCAGCCCCGAGCGGCGCATCAGCCCACCCAGCCCGAAGGTGTTCACCAGCTTCAGCAGCAGCTGCTCGGTAGGCTTGGGCTGCAGCTCGCCGATGCGCACCGGCGGCACGGCCAGCGTGGGCGTGAGCAGCAAATCGTAGGTCTGGTGGAAGCGGCCGAGGCTACGGGCGCAGTCGTTCCAGGAGTGGCGGGCGGCGGCGAAGTCGGCGGCCGAGTAGGTGCGGCCCAGCAGGCCGAGCAGCCAAGTGGTGGGCTCCACGTCGGCGGGCCGGGCGGGGCGGCCCAGGTGCTGCGCCAACGCGGCCAGGCTGGCCCCGGTTTCGCCGAAGTACAGCATCAGAAACGCCCGCGCCACGGCCTGTCCGTCGAAGGGCAGCGGTACTTATTCTACCTCGTGGCCCAGGCGTTCGAGCAGCGCGGCGGCCTCGCGCACGGCCGTAGCGCACTCGGGGTGCAGGGGCTTGCCCAGCGGGTGGCCCAAGCTGAAGCCGATGCGCAGCCGGCCGGGCTCGCGGCGCACTTCCTCCAGGTAGGGCCGGGCGGGTGGGGGCAAAAAGTAGGGCGCGCCCGGGTCGGGGCCGGCGGTGGCATCGAGCAGGGCCGCGCTGTCGCGCACCGAGCGGCTGAGCACGTGCTCCACGGCCGCGCCCTGCCACTTCTCGCCTTGCTCGGGGCCGGTGGGGTTGCGGCCCCGGCTGGGCTTGAGACCGAACAGCCCGCAGCAGGCCGCCGGAATCCGGATGGAGCCGCCCCCGTCGCCGGCGCCGGCCACGGGAGCTATGCCGGCTGCCACGGCCGCCGCCGCCCCGCCGCTGGAGCCGCCGGGCGTGTGGTCGAGGTTCCAGGGGTTGCGCGTGGGGCCAAACAAGGCTGGTTCCGTTACGCCCATGAGCGCAAACTCGGGCGTGTTGGTTTTGCCCAGCACGTTGAGGCCTGCCTGCTGCCAGCGCCGCACCAGCTCGGCATCCTGCGCGGGCACGAAGCCCCGCAGCGCCCGGCTGCCGGAGCTGTGCGGCACACCCGCGTACTGGGCCCCGAAATCCTTGAGCAGAAACGGCACGCCCCCGAACGGCCCGGCCGGCAGCCCCGCCGCGGCCCGCGCCTCCGCCGCCTCATACAGCGGCCGCACCACGGCATTAATTTGCGGGTTCACGGCTTCGGCGCGGGCCACGGCGGCGGCGCACAGGTCGGCGGCCGTCAGCTGGCCCTGGCGTACGAGGTCGGCCTGGGCGAGGCCGTCGAGCTGGTCGTATTCGGCAAAGGTCATGGGCGGGTGGGGGCTTTGGCGGTTGATATTAGGTCTCCACTGTCATCCTGAGCAGCGCGAAGGACCTATACAGGAGCTAATATCAATGGATAGCTTCTATATAGGTCCTTCGCGCTGCTCAGGATGACATGAGGTTACGAACCGCTACCCCAGGCTGCGGTAGCGCACGCGCTTGGGCTCCACGTCGCCGAGGCGCTTCTTCTTGGCTTCCTCGTAGTCGGAGAAGTTGCCCTCGAACCAGACCACTTCCGAGTCGCCCTCGAAGGCCAGGATGTGGGTGGCCAAGCGGTCCAGAAACCATCGGTCGTGGCTGATGATGACGGCGCAGCCGGCGAAGTTCTCCAGCGCATCTTCCAGGGCCCGGATGGCATTCACGTCGAGGTCGTTGGTTGGTTCGTCAAGCAGCAGCAGGTTGGCACCCTGCTTGAGCGTGGTGGCCAGGTGCACCCGGTTCCGCTCGCCGCCCGAGAGGCTCCCGACTTTCTTTTCCTGGTCGCCGCCCCGGAAGTTGAAGTTGCTCACAAAGGCCCGCGAATTCACCGGCCGGCCGGCCAGCAACATGGTTTCGGTACCACCCGAAATGGTTTCGAACACCGTCTTGTTGGGCTCCAGCGTGTCGTGCTGCTGATCCACGTAGGCGGTTTGCACCGTGGGGCCGACTACGAACGTACCGGCATCGGGCTGCACCTGGTCGGTGATGAGGCGGAACAGCGTGGTTTTACCGGCGCCGTTCGGCCCGATAACGCCCACGATGCCGCCCTGGGGCAGCGAGAAGCTCAGGTTATCAAACAGCAGCTTGTCGCCAAAAGCCTTGCGCAGGCCGTCCACCTCAATCACCTGGGCGCCCAGGCGGGGGCCGTCGGGGATGAAGAGTTCGAGCTTCTGCTCCTTTTCCTTGGAGTCTTCGCTCACCATTTTGTCGTAGCCGGCGAGGCGGGCCTTGCTCTTGGCTTGGCGGGCCTTGGGGGCCATGCGCACCCATTCCAGCTCGCGTTGCAGGGTTTTCTGGCGCTTGCTCTCGGTTTTCTCCTCCTTGGCCAGGCGGTTGGCCTTCTGCTCCAGCCACGAGCTGTAGTTGCCCTTCCACGGAATGCCTTCGCCGCGGTCCAGCTCCAGAATCCAGCCGGCCACGTTGTCGAGGAAGTAGCGGTCGTGCGTGACGGCAATGACGGTGCCTTTGTACTGCTGCAAATGCTGCTCCAGCCACAGCACGCTTTCGGCGTCGAGGTGGTTGGTGGGTTCGTCGAGCAGCAGCACGTCGGGCTCCTGCAGCAGCAGGCGGCACAGCGCCACCCGGCGCTTCTCGCCGCCCGAGAGGTTGCCGATAATGGCGTCGGCGTCGGGGGTGCGCAGCGCATCCATGGCCCGCTCCAGCTTGCTGTCCAGGTTCCAGGCGTCGAGCTGGTCGAGGCGCTCCTGCACGGTGCCCTGGCGCTCCAGCAGCTTGTCGAAGTCGGGGTCTTCGCCGCCGAAGGCTTCGTTGATTTCCTCGAATTCCTGCAGCAGCGCCACGGTTTCGGCCACGCCTTCCTGCACTACTTCGAGCACCGTTTTGGTGGGGTCGAGCTGGGGTTCCTGCTCCAGGTAGCCCACCGAGTAGCCCGGCGAGAACACCACTTCGCCCTGAAACTGCTTGTCGACGCCGGCAATAATTTTCAGCAGGCTCGACTTACCCGAGCCGTTGAGGCCGAGCACGCCGATTTTGGCGCCGTAGAAGAACGAGAGGTAGATATTTTTGAGAACCTGTTTCTGGGGCGGGTACACCTTGGTGACCCCGGCCATCGAAAAGATAATGGTGGGCTGGTCGCTCATGGAAAGAAAATAAAGCGGAAAAAAATGGCCTGACGCGGGCAGAAAGCCGGCTGGCCGGTGTTGTCGGCTTCTCAAAGGTAGGCAGCCCGCCCCAACATTCCGCCCCGGCCAGCGGCCCCCGGCCCCGGCAGCGAATCTGGCCAACAAGCCGTAAACTTGTACCTCGTTCTGCTCCCAGTTCTCCTTTCCCACTTAGTTGTTTTCTATCCGATTATGGAATTACCGGCATCCACCCCCGACCAGCTGCTGGCCCAGGCCCAGCAGTACGGCTACACGGAGGGCGACCAGGTCTGGCTGCGCCCCGTGCTCGATTATCCGGCCCGGCCGGTGGGCCGGGTCAAGGAGTCGGCCGAGGCCTCGTTGCGCTACTTTGCCCAGCGTTTCGGCCGCTACCAGGCCAAAGTGGAGGAGCTGCTGCGCAACATGCAGGAGTCCGACAACAAGGGCTCGTTTCTGATGAAGGCCCAGCACCTGAAGGAGCAGGCCGGCAGCTACGATGCGCTGGGCGACTTTGCCGCGCTGCACGCGCAGCTCAGCGCGGCCGAGGAAACTATTCAGGCCACCGTGCGGCAGAACCGGGCCAAAAACCTGGCTACCAAGCACAGCCTCATCGAGCAGGCCGAGGCCCTGCACAACACGCTCGACTGGCAGGAAGGCAGCAACCAGCTCAAGGACCTGCGCCAGGCCTGGATCAAGACCGGGCCGGTGGAAAAGGAGCTGACCGACGAGCTGGAAAAGCGCTTCCAGACCGCCGCCGACGCTTTCTACGCCCGCAAAAAGGAATACATGGCCGTGAAGAAGGCCATGACCAACCGCACGCAGGAGCAGTACAAAGACCTGATCCGGCGCTCGGAAGCCCTGAAAAACTCCACGGAGTTCGAAGAAACCAGCCGCAAGCTGAAACTGCTGCAGCAGGCCTGGAAGGAGCTTGATGGCAACCTGCCCCGCAAGCAGGCCACCGAACTCTGGACGAGCTTCCGGGCGGCGCACAACCACTTTTTCGAGCGCCTCAAAACCCACATCGAAAGCCAGCGCCAGCAGCCCGGCAGTGGCGGCGCGGCGGGCGGCAACAACAGCAGCGGCGAGGAAAACCTGCGCCGCAAGCGCGCCCTGGTAGCCGAGGCCCAGGAGCTGCTGAAGCGGCCCATGCCCGAGGCTGTAACCCGCGCCAAAGAGCTGCAGGCGGCCTGGAAACAGGTGGGCCCGGTGCGCGGCGAGGAGTCGGACCAGGTGTGGGAGCAGTTTATCATGGCCTGCGATAAGGTGTTTGAAATGAGCGCCCTCGACTACTACATGCGCAAGCGCCAGGCCGCCGACCCCACTGCGCCCAGCCCGGCGCCGGCCGCCGAGGCCACGCTGCGGGTGCAGGCCCTGCGCGAGTTTGTCCGCCTCGATGAGCAGGAGCGGCAGGTGCTGCGCGACAACCTCGACAAGCTCAGCCCTAGCCCCGCCAACGACACATTCCGCAACCTGCTGCAGGGGAAAATCAGGGCCTTCGACCGAAAAATCAGAACCAAGAACGACCTGATTACCATGTACCAAGCGGCGGCCGGGCGCTAGCCGGCGCACCGGCGAAGCGGCGGGCCTTAACCTTCGCGGCGCATTTACGTTGTCGTCAGCAATTGCGCCGACGTACCTTTGCGCCGCGGTCCTGATACCGTTCTGGCAGGCCCACCGTATCGGCCGGGTTTTTGCGGAGGGCGCTCCGCGTTTTTGACCACTTTTTTAGTTGCCCTTTAGTAGCACACACGCTTATGTACTGGACTCTCGAACTTGCTTCGTATCTGGAAGATGCCCCCTGGCCCGCCACCAAGGATGAGCTCATTGATTACTCCATCCGCTCGGGTGCCCCGATGGAGGTGGTAGAAAACCTGCAGGCCCTCGAAGATGACGGCCAGCCCTACGAAAACATTGAGGAAGTGTGGCCCGACTACCCGACCAAAGAGGACTTCATGTTCAACGAGGACGAGTACTAAGGGAGTAGTTAGTATTGGGTAGTTGGTATTGAGTAGTTAGAACTGTTCAGGATGATGGCTCACTGCCATCCGCGTCTCACTACTCATGTCTCAGTACTCAATACTATCCATAGAAAACCTGATTGCGGGGTACGGACGACGAGTCCTGCTCCGCAATTTGTGTTTTACGGTGCCCCAGCCGGCCTTCGTAGCCGTAATCGGGCACAACGGCTGCGGCAAAACCACGCTGCTGCGCGCCCTCACCGGCCAGATTCCCTACGAAGGTACCATTGCCGTGAACGGGCAGAACCTGCGCGCCGTGCGCCGGCCGGCCGCGGCCGGGCTGCTGGCCCACCTGCCCCAGCGGGCCAACGTCGAGTTTTCGCTGCCCGTGCGCGAGCTGGTGGTGATGGGCCGCTTCCGCCACCACCGCTTTCTGGCAGGCTACTCGGCCGCCGACTACGCCCTGGCCGATGCGGCGCTGGCCCGCGTGGGTGCTGCCCACCTCGCCGGCCGCGACTTCACGCTGCTGTCGGGCGGCGAGCAGCAGTTGGTGTGGCTGGCCCAACTGGCGCTGCAGGACGCGGCCCTGTGCCTGCTCGACGAGCCCACCCAGCAGCTCGATGTGTACTACCGCCGCCGCGTGTTCGGGCTGCTGCACGAGTGGGTGGCGCAGCAGGGTAAAACCGTGCTCTGCATCACCCACGACCTCGACAACCTGACGGAGCTGCCCGGCTACCTGCTCAACCTCTCGCGCCCCGCCCCGCAGCTGCAGCCACTTTCGGCGGAATTGGTGGCGGCCGAGCGGGCCTACCTGGAAAGCGAGGCGAGCCTGCCGGCAGGGCTGCACGAATAAAGCCAGCCCCCGCAACGGAAGCTGGCTTTTCTCAAGAGGATAAAAAACCTGTTGTCGGGCCGTTTTCGCGCCGGTGGGCTACTCGGTGGGCTGCGCCTGCAGGTCGAAGAGGGTGGTGAGCACCTGCAGCAGCGGCGTGCTGTTGCCCTGCTGGCGAGCCGTGCCGAGCTTCTGGGCCAGGCCCTGCACCACGCGCTGCACCAACGCCGTCGTCAGCTCGTCGAGCGAGTTGGCCTGCTCGGGCGGCAGCCGCTTGCTGAAGCGGTGCAGCTCCTGCTGCCGCAACTGCTCCAGCACCTGCGTCAGCTCGGCAATGGGGCCCGTGCCGGTTTCGGCGGGGGCGGGCGTAGGGTCGGCAGAAGGCAGCATGGGCAGGCGGGTTAGCGTGGAATTGGCTCCGAAAAGGCCGGCGCGGCGTGGGCGCCGTTAGTGGCCCACCACGTCGTCATGCATCTTGTCGATGATGACGTACAGCTCGGCTTTGTCGTTGGCCGATACCTTGTTGGAGTTGAGCGAGGCCTCCAGCTGCTGGCGCCATATGCTGAACTCGGTGGCCGTAACCGCCATACCGCGGTGCGCCGTCAGCATGCTCAGGCCCTTGTAGGTAACCGGGCCGCCGGTGGCCTCGCCCAGCTGATCGATAACGTTGTTGCGCAGCCGCTGCAGGCGGGTGGGGTCAGTCGGGGCGGCACCGTTCACGCCATTTACGGCATCGAGCATGGGCTTGTGCGAGCGGAGCATGGCCGAATTGGGCACGGCCGTTTCGGCCCCTATGTTGGCCACCAAGCCGTCCACGATGTTGGTAATGCCCTCGGTTTTGCCCAGTCGGTCATAAAGGGTTGGAGCAGCAGCTTCGTCTTTGCTGCCGCAGGCACCCAGCAGCAGGGTGCTGGCCAGCAGGCTGGCCGCGAGTAGGGTTCTTTTCATACGAAAGAAACGGGTAGGAGAAAGGGTAAGTAGTAAAGAGTAAGCATAGGGAAAACTGCCCGCCCGCCGCGCTACAGGCGCACAAACAGCCGGCGCAGGTTGAAGGCGAAGCGCACCCGCTCCAGGGCGTGCACGTAGCCGGGCGGCACGGGGCACTGGCGGGCCTCGGCGGCGGCGCTCAGCGCGGGCTGGGGCAACGGGCGCAAGGCCAGCAGCTGCTGTAGCTGCTCGGCGCTGAGTTCGGCCGGTTGGTAGGCCAGCGTCAGCAGCTGCTTTTCGGGGCGCAGGGCGCAGGCCGTTACGCCCGGCAGCGCCATTGCCCGGGCCTGCAGCTGCTCGGCGGCCGGGCCCGGCTGCAGGCCCGGCGCCTCCAGCGTTATAAACTCGGTAACGGGCGTGAACTCGTGCAGGCTGGGCTCCTGCCAGCTGCCCCACACAACCAGCAGCAGTAGCAGCACTAAGCCCCCGGCCAGCCCGGCTTTCGCCCGGCGGAAACGTTGCGTCGTCATCCTGAAAAAGCTTAAATCTGCGGTTTGAGCGTGAAATTGCGGGCCACCGTGAAGCCGAAGTACAGGTCGCCGGAGAAGAACTTGCCGGTGGTTTCGGGCACGAAGAATTTCTCCGTCATGCCCAGCGAATTGGTCACGTGCAGCTGGAAAATGTGGCCGCCCGTTTCCAGATCAACCCCCAACCCCAGCGCATTGCGGAAGTTGTCGGCCGTGTTGCCCGGAAACAGGTAGTAGTAGTCGGCCGTGAGGGCCGTGCGCTTCGTGATTTTCTGGCGCAAACCGCCGCCCAGCGCGTACACGTCGTTCTGCTCGCCCGGCGTGGCCACGTAGTTGCGGTGGATGAGCGTGGGCATGAGCTGCACCGACAGGTTGGGGCTGAACTTGCGCGCAATCAGGGCCTGGTAGGCGTAGGTCATGCGCGAAGCCGTGGTGCGCTGCTTTTCGCCGGGCAGCTCGTTGAACTTGAGCGTGTTGATGGCCGATGATGCAAACAGCGTCACCGACACGGGCATGGCTCCGGCGCCGGTGGTCTGGCGGATGGCGCGGTACTTCACCGAGCCGTCGTAGGTTTTCTCCTGCGAGCTGCGGCCGATGCCGATGGTCAGCCGGTCGGTCAGGCCGTACTCGAAGCCCAGGCGCAGCACGGCCTGGTCGAGGCCGAAGAAGTTATAGGCGCCGCTGTTGAGCGTGCCGAAGCGGTGCTGAATCAGGAAGGCCAGCGTGCCTTCGCCCGGCGTTTCCACCGACTGCGAGTTGATGATGTGGGTGGCCTTGAACGTGGCCGCTACCACCTCGCGCTTTTCGGGGTTGGTGGTTTGCGAGTCGAGCTGACCCAGCAGGTCGCCGCCGGTTTGGGCGAAGGCGGCCGGAGCCAGTAGCAGGCCCAGACCGAGCCCCGAAACGGATAAAATTGCTTTCATATAGAAGCGGTTGCGAAATGAATTCTTAATTGGCGGCCCGGGTTGCCCCGGAGCCCGCCACCGGATCGGCAATCAGCACCACCCGGATGCGGACGACCTTGGCAATGTTCTCGCGCACGAGCAACGGAATCTCAATGTTGTAATCGGCCGGCGCCACGTTGAAGTTGGCGAAGGCCTGCAGCTGCCCGTTCTTGATTTCGAGCGTGGCCGGCACACTAATGCGGTGCGTGACGCCGTGCAGCGTCAGGTCGCCCTCGGCCCGCACCGTGTGGTTGCCCGGCGCCGATATGCCCGCCAGGTTGGCATCCACAAACCGGCCGGTGAAGGTGGCCCGCGGAAATTTGTCCGATTCCATGTAGTTCTCGTTGAAGTGTTCCTGCATGAGGGTGCGCTTGAACGTGAACTGCTTGATGGGCACCGAGAAGGCGAACTGGTTGGTGGTTAAATCGACGAGGGCGGCCGTGGCGTTATTCACGGCCTCAATGTCCTCGATGATGCTGGTCGAGAAGAACGTAACCCGGCCCTCCTTGGTCATGAAGCGCCCCTGCGCGTGGCTGTGGGGGGCCGCCGCGGCCAGCAGCACCAGCAGCAGCGCACCGAGCAGGCCCTGGGGCCCGCGCAGCACCTGCCCGCAGACGGCGGCGGCATAATGCAGGAAAGAGCGGGGAGACGTCACTGCCCGCGCTTAGTTATCGGGCTGGCCGGCCTCAATCCAGGCCTTGATTTTGGCAATGTCGCAGACGGCAATTTTGTCGCCGCCCTTGGGCATGGGGTCGAAGCCGGGCGCGTGCTGCACCGAGCCCAGCAGCAGGGTAGCCGACTGCCGCTTGATGCCCTGGTAGTTGCTGTAGTCGTTGCCGCCGCCCATCGTCTGGTACACGCCGGCGCCGTGGCAGCTGCGGCAGTTGGCATCGAAAATGGGCGAAATATCCTTGGCGTAGCTCACGGCCTCGGTGGCCGTGGTAGGGCAGGGGTTAGGCTCTTCGCCGCTCGAGTACGTGCAGCCGCTGGCCGCCGCCGTCAGCAGCACCGCGAAGGCCGCTCCAATTCCCAGCAGGGTAGAAGTAAAAGTTGTTTTCATTCGCATGTAGGGTGTATCGCGCCGGCAACTGCCCTTCTCATCCGGCGCGCGTAGTAATGTCCAGCCAGCAGGTAGCTATTCAGGTGAAAAGCGAAGCCTGCATGAGAATTCAGGTATCAAATATGGATGATGGGGTTGGATATAAATAGTATTATTCGTTTGAAGCAGGATTTTGGGCGATGAGTGCAGCAAAACGGCCGCCTAAAAAAATACCCCAATCGGCCCCGGCCGGATAGGGCCGTGGTAAACACCTGTTACTGTTAAGCTTAAACAAGGCATTTCAGCCCGGCCCAGTGGCACTGTGGCCAACCGGTAACCGCCTGAAACGGCTGCCGGACCCTACTGCCGCTGCCCCGGCCGGCGCCGCAGCACGTGCCAGACGGAGCGCAGAAAAGGCCAGGGGGTAACCGAGTTCATAATCTGGAAATTCTCCTTCCAGCTGGTGCGCTCATCCAGAAAATCGAATACCCGGTCGGTGGGGTTGCGTTGGAAGAGCTGGCTGAAAATGTCGCGTATCTGTTCGCCCCGGCGCTGCATAATGTCGAGCAGCAGCGTATCGAACAGCCGGAACTGCCACTGGTCGCCGGTGCTGTGGCGGGGCGGGTGGCCAGTGGCGGCCAGCGCCGCGGTCAGGCGGGCCGAGTGGGCCAGAATCCGCTTGAAGGCGTAGCCGCTGCTGGGCTTGGCCCGGCCGGCCCGGGTGCCCAGGTTGAGCACGTGCGCGCCCTGCCGCAGGGGCAGTGGGTGGTCGGTCATCGGAATGGCGCCCACTTCTTCGGCCGTAATGTGGTAGTTGCCGGCCCCGGGCAGCGCGGCCAGGTAGCGGCGCAGCTCCACCTCATATTCGGCCTTGGCCAGCGGCGTTTCCGAAAACAGCGTGTACTCGACAAGGGCCCGACGCGGGCCGAAGGGCAGCACGTACATAAAGCGTACTTCCTGCCCCTGTTCGCCCCGAAAATCCATGAGTTCGGCTGTGGTGGGGTCGAAGGCGTCGTGCTCGGTTTCCACCTCCCAGCCTACAAAGTGCTGGAGCAGGTAGCGGTGGTGGGGGCGGCGCATTTCGGTTAGCCGGGGCGGGCGGCTGTCGAAGGCGTAGCGGGCCGAGTACTCGCCCTCGGGCGTGCTGGCCCGCGCCCCGGTGGCCGTGCTGGTCAACTCCTGCACCGTCGCCGTCAGCCAGGTGAACTGCGGATTACCGGTCAGCATCTGCTGCACAAACTGGTAGAAATCCAGCCCCCGGATCATCTTGTAGCGGTAGCGCTCCGGGGTCAGTATCCGCTCGAAGGTGGGGCTGCGAAAGGCCAGTTTCGCCCACTCGTGGGCTACAATACCGTCGAAAAGGGTGGGCGCATCGGCCCAGAACGACCAGGTGCGGTCGTTCTGGTCTTTGGCCTCCGGCTCGATGATGAGCACCCGCTTATCGGCCAGCCGGGGCTCCTGGCTGAGGTGGTAGGCCAGGCTCAGCCCCGCCGCGCCGCCGCCCACAATCAGGTAGTCGTAGTCGCGCACCAGTTCGGGGGCTTCGGCAGAGGAAACGGGAGCAGAATTCGGCATAAACCAGATAACAACACAACGCGGGGAAAGGCCGGCCAAACTACGCACAAAAAAGCCGCTGCCGAAGCAGCGGCTCTATGCAGCCCTGAAAAGCCAGAATGTTCGGTCGTTCCAGCGGCTCGCCTCAAATGCAAAGCCGCACATCACCGGCACCAACCAGTCAAAAAATCAGCGTAATCACCGTTAATCAGCGAAAATCAGTGATTTAGAAGTTCGGCGACAGCAGGTACTTACCGTAGAACTCGTCGATGATTTTCACCGCGTCCTCGGCCGTGTCCACCAGCTGTACCAGGTCCATGTCCTCGGGCGAGATGTTGTGCTCGTCTTCCAGCATCACCTGCTGAATCCAGTCGAACATGCCCTGCCAGTACTTGGTACCCACCAGCACGATGGGGAAGCGGCCGATTTTCTTGGTCTGGATAAGCGTAATGGCCTCGAACAGCTCATCAAGCGTACCGAAGCCGCCCGGCATGCCGATGAAGCCCTGCGCGTACTTCACGAACATCACCTTGCGCACGAAAAAGTAGTCGAAGTTGATGATTTTGTCGGGGTCGATGTAGATGTTGTTGAACTGCTCGAAGGGCAGCTCGATGTTGAGGCCCACCGACTTACCGCCTTCGGAGTGGGCGCCCTTGTTGCCGGCCTCCATGATGCCGGGGCCGCCGCCCGTAATTACGCCGTAGCCGTGGCGCACGAGCTTGGCCGCAATTTCCTCGGCCATCTTGTAGTAGGGGTTGTCGGCCTTGGTGCGGGCCGAGCCGAAAATAGACACGCAGGGGCCGATTTTCGACATCTTCTCGAAGCCCTCCACGAACTCGGCCATCACCTTGAAAATCTGCCACGAGTCGGCAATCTTAATCTCGTTCCAGTCCTTGTCCACAAAGGCTTTGCGGATGCGCTGCTCGTCTTCCACCTGCACCGTCCGCTCGCCGTGGGTTTGCTCGCGGATGTCGCTGATGGTCTTTACTTTGTTGTCGTTGACGTTGGGCTGAACGATGGTCTGGCCGCTGCCGGCATTGAGCGTCTGCTCGGCCACTTTGGTGCGGCTTTCTTTCTTGAGTTTCGACATGGGAATTTTAAAAAAATGAGGCGCGGGCCCGCCCGGTCCGGGCCCGGAAGTATGCCCGGACCGGAGCAGGCTGCGCCGGAAAAAGGAAGCGGTAAATAAGGTAAGCAAAAAGGAAGGCCGCCCCCACAAACCGGGGGGCGACCTCACATAGCGGTTCGCAAGATAGCAATTTGTGGATGATGGGTGAGGAGGTGATGGGGTGAGCCGTCTGTCATTCTGAGCGGAGCGAAGAATCTCGCCTGCAGTGGTAACTCCTGACGACAGGATTACTTTGGCACGCGAGATTCTTCGCTCCGCTCAGAATGGCAGACGGCTCGCCTCCTAACATCCTCACCCAAAACCTACTTGGCCCGAATAGCAATTACGGGGTCGAGGTTGGCGGCCAGCACGGCCGGGATGATGCCGGCCACCACGCCGATGAGCACCGACACGGTGAGGCCCAGCGCAATGCGGCCGCCGCTCATGAACAGTGGCAGCGAGTCCTGCGGAATGAGCGTGATAAACCACACCAGCAGCAGGCCCGCCGCCCCGCCCAGCAGGCACAGAAACACGGCCTCGAACAGAAACTGGAAGAGAATGAAGTAGTTTTTGGCCCCCAGCGACTTCTGAATGCCGATGATGTTGGTGCGCTCCTTCACCGACACGAACATGATGTTGGCAATGCCGAAGCCGCCCACCAGCATGGCAAACGAGCCGATAACGCCGCCGGCCACGCCCAGAATCGAGAACAGGCCCGAAATGGCGCTGGCCAGCATTTCGGGGCGGTTGAGCACGAAGTTGTCGTCTTCGCGGGGTTTGAGGCCGCGGATATTACGCATCAGGCCCTTCACCTCATACTCCAAATCGAGCAGGCCGGGGTCGGTGTCGAGGCCCTTGATGCCGATGGTGGCCGACACGCCGCTGCCGGTGCCGGGGTTGATGGCGAACATCTTGGAGAAGGCGCCGAACGGGATAAACGTGTTGGTGTCGTTGCTCTTGATTTCGAGCAGGCTTTTGCCGGCCTTCTCCATCACGCCGATTACCGTGAAGCGCTGGCCGCGGGTTTTAAACTCCTGCCCCAGCGCCGAACGACCCGGGAATAGGTCGCGGGCAATATCGGCCCCGATGATGGCCACGTTGCGGGCGCCCTCCACTTCCTGCTGCGTAAAGTAGCGGCCCTCGGCCACGGGCACGTCCGAAATGTTGCGATATTCGTAGCTCACGCCCTGCATAAAGGCGTCGTTCACGCTGTTGGAACCGGCCTTGAAGGTGTTGCCCGATTTGTTGGCGAAAATGGCCACGCCGGCGTTGTTGGGCCCCAACTGCTTCTGCAGCAGCCGGTATTCGCGCACGCTGGGCACGGGCCGGTTGAAGTACTTCCACCAGGCAAAATTCGGCTCGAACACCCAGGGCCACTTATCCACGTAAATCACCTTGTCGCCCACGAAGCTCATGGAGCTACGGATGTTCTTTTCGAGCGAATCGACCACCGTAAACACGGCAATAATGGCGAAAATGCCCACCGTAACGCCCAGCAGCGACAAAATGGTGCGCAGCAGATTCCCCTTGAGGGCCTCCCAGGCAAAGCGGAAACTCTCAAGCGTCAGGCGAATGGCTTTCATAAGGCGAAGGAGTTGAGAAACGGCCGGAGTGGCCCGCAACCAGTACCGGCCGGGCGCAAACATTTTCCGGGGCGGGGTTCTTCTTAGCGGCCGGCCTGTTGCCTACTGGGCACAGGTTGGGCAATTAAGAGGTTCCGGGCGAAAATTACCTATTATTCCGCCAATTATCCGTACTTTTGCGGCTCGATTTTTTTACTAGTTTCCCCAACTATTGCCCTGTCTGGCCCATGAAGCTTTCTGAGTTCAAATTCGATTTGCCCGAGAATCTGGTGGCCCAGCACCCGGCCAAAAACCGCGACGAGTCGCGCCTGATGGTGCTGCACAAGGATAGTGGCAAGATCGAGCACCGCTCGTTTAAAGACATTCTGGAGTATTTCGACGAAGGCGACGTGTTTGTGGTCAACGACACGAAGGTGTTTCCGGCCCGCATGTACGGCAACAAGGAAAAAACCGGCGCCCAGATCGAAGTGTTTCTGCTCCGCGAGCTGAACACCGAAATTCACCTCTGGGACGTGCTGGTGGATCCGGCCCGCAAAATCCGGGTGGGCAACAAGCTCTACTTCGGCGAGTCGGACATGGTGGCCGAGGTCATCGACAACACCACCTCGCGCGGCCGCACCATCAAGTTCCTCTACGACGGCCCGCCCGAAGATTTCTACAAGGCCCTCTACAGCCTCGGCGAAACCCCAATTCCAAAGGAGTTCATCACCCGCGAAACCGAGGCGGCCGACAAGGAGCGTTACCAGACGATTTACGCCGACAACATCGGCGCCGTGGCCGCTCCTTCGGCCGGCCTGCACTTCACCAAGGAAGTGATGAAGCGCCTGGAAATCAAGGGTATTGAGGTGGCGCCCGTGACGCTGCACATCGGCCTGGGCACCTTCCGCACCGTGGATGTGGAGGATTTGACCAAGCACAAAATGGACTCGGAAAACTTCGTGGTGCCCGGCTCCACGGCCGTTGTCGTGAACAAGGCGCTGGATGCCAAGAAGCGCGTGTGCGCTATCGGCACCACGGCCATGCGGGCCATGGAGTCGTCGGTTTCGGCCCACACCCGCCTGAAAGCCAACGAAGGCTGGACCGACCGGTTCATCTTCCCGCCCTACGATTTCAAAATCGCCAACGCGCTGCTTACCAACTTCCACACCCCGGAAAGCACGCTGATGATGATGGCCTCGGCCTTCGCCGGCCACGAGCTGCTGATTGAGGCCTACAAGCTGGCCATCAAGGAGAAATACCGCTTCTTCAGCTACGGCGACGCCATGCTGATTATCTAGGTGAAAGAAAATCGGGCCCTGAAAATCAAGCCCTGGTTTCCTTCCGCTGTTTCAAGTTGCGCCGATAGCCTCTTCTAAAGCGGCTGTCGGCGTTTTCTTTGAGCGGCGTTGTTACTTGCGCTACTGCCTGACATGATGAACCAGCCTCCGTCCTTAAATCCCCCAACCTCGAAATTCCTGCGGTACGCCATCATCGTGGCGGGCGGTAGCGGCACGCGCATGGGCGCCGACCGGCCCAAGCAGTTTCTGGAGCTGGCCGGCGAGCCGGTGCTGCTGCACACGCTGCGCCGCTTTGCCGAGCCGGTCCTGGGCGTGACCGAGCTGGTGGTGGTGTTGCCGGCCGGGCAGCTCGACACCTGGCAGGCGCTGTGCCGGCAGTACGAGGTGCAGATTCCGCACGCGCTGGTGGTGGGCGGGGCCAGCCGCTGGGCCTCGGTGCGGGCCGGGCTGGCGCACCTGGCCGGGCGCGAAAACGGCGTGGTAGCGGTGCACGACGGCGTGCGGCCCCTTACGCCCCGCGCCGTAATCGAGGCGACGTACGCGGCGGCCTACAACCACGGCGCGGCCGTGGCGGCCGTGGTGCCCAAAGATTCGGTGCGCAACCTGAGTCAGCAGGGCAGCTACGCCCTCAATCGCGCCCGCCTGCGCCTCGTGCAAACCCCGCAGTGCTTCGATCTGGCCCTGCTGCGCCGCGCCTACCAGCTACCCGAGCTCAACACCTTCACCGACGACGCCAGCGTGGTGGAAGACCTGCACCCCATTCATTTAGTAGAAGGCGACTACCGCAACCTCAAAATCACGACGGCCGAGGATTTGTACGTAGCCGAGGCGCTGTTGCGGATGGGTTAAGTGAGCTGATAAAAAGAACGTCATTCAGAGCGCAGCGAAGAATCTCGCGGGCTGACAGTAGGATACTGGCACAACATCAGCCCGCGAGATTCTTCGCTTCGCTCTGAATGACGTTTCTTTGCTTACCAACTTACTACTGCACTAATGTCCTTACTCTACGAAGTGCGCCCCGATGGCGTGGCCACCATTACGCTCAACCGCCCCGACGTTTTCAATGCCTTCGACGATGCCCAGAGCTACGAGCTGCAGGACGCCCTCAAGCAGGTAGCCCGCGACGCCAACGTGCGGGCCGTGGTGCTCACGGGCGCCGGCCGGGCCTTTTGCTCGGGTCAGGATTTGAAAGCGGGCCGCGAGGCCGAAGCCGCCGAGGGCCAGCCGCGCTCCTTCTACGACTCGCTGCACAAGCGCTACAACCCCATCATCCGGGCCATGCGGGCGCTGCCCAAGCCCATTGTGTGCCGCCTCAACGGCGTGGCGGCCGGAGCCGGTTGCTCGCTGGTGCTGGCCTGCGACGCCATTGTGGCCTCGTCGGAAGCCTCGCTGATTGAGGTGTTCATCAACATCGGGCTGGTGCCCGATTCGGGTTCGTCGTGGTTTCTGCCGCGCCTGGTGGGCACGCTCAAGGCGTTCGAGTTGTGCACGCTGGGCTCGAAGGTGCCGGCTGAAGAGGCGCTGCGCCTGGGCCTCGTGAACCAGGTAGTGGCCCCCGAGCAGCTCGATGAGGCTGCCTACGGCCTGGCCGCCCGCTACGCCGCCGCGCCCACCAAAAGCATCGGCCTCATCAAGCAGATGCTCAACAAAGCCGCCACCGCCACGCTCGACGAAATGCTCGACTACGAAGCCCACTGCCAGCAGATTGCCGGCGAATCGGACGACTACCGCGAGGGCGTGCAGGCCTTTTTGGAGAAACGCAAACCCGAATTCAAGGGGAAGTAAAAGGGCCTTCTTCCGGCGGCCCGCCCCTAAAGAAAGCCCCGTAATACACTTGTATTACGGGGCTTTTTTAGGAATTGGCAGATTGCTAAGGCTGAATGTAATCCATGTCGATGACACCGCCACTATAGCGGCCGCCAACCCAGAGAGCCTTACCATCTCTATTACGTATAAACTCCAAGCTAAATGGATATACGCCGTTACATCCCTGTGTACCAATTATTACATTTTCGGGCGTCCAATTCATCTGATAAGCGTATTGAAATGCTTCTCTTTTAATACGAGCCGAAATGCTGCTGGTCGGAGCTACGCAGGGTGAGGTAGAGCCGCCTCCACCACCACCGCCAGAGCAGTCCCCGCCAGGGCACTCAGGTGCTACACTGTTAGCCGATTGCTTAGCGGTGATTGGGGCCGCTGCTTCAGGTGTAATCGAGCAACTGGCTAGTGCCAGCATGCCCAAGCCTGATAAGATGTGAGTGAAGCTGTTTTTCTTCATAGTAGAATGGATGTGAAAGAGTGAGATGATAAGTCAATGTATTATTATTTTCGCATTTAAGCGCTGATTTAAATATATTATTTATAAAAAACGTGGCTGATTAGTCGTTTTTATTAGGTTGTGCCTAAAAAAATGAACCTCACTAACCCAAGGGTGGTAGTGAAGCCCATTTTTTTGGTGGAAACTGAGAAGCTCACATGCCGCCCCCGACGCGGATGGTGCGGGTGACGCCATTCACGGTGATGGAGGCCAGGTTGTCGCAGGCCTGGGTGCCGCTGGGGTCGTAGTTGAGCAGGGCCTGCTTGTCCTTATCGGTTTCGATGCTCACCGTGCCGGCCACGAACGTGCGGGCGCAGCCGGGCTGGAATTTCTTGAGCAGCGGCTGGGCGATGGTGGCCGTGTAGCTCACGCCTTTGCGGTTGGTGCCGCTGGTCTGGCCCGTTACCGTGTACTCGTCGTCGGTGAGGGTGCGCGTGCCCCGGCCGGCGGTGCGGGTGTAGGTGCGGCTGGCGGTCCAGGAGTGCGTGCCGGCGGGCGTGCTGATGCTGGCGTTCTGCACCACCAGATTCCAGGAGCCGCCCCCGAGGCCGGTGATGGTGCGCGTGCCGGTGTGCTGATGGTCGTTGCGGTAATAATCAACCAGCGTGATGGTGCGGGTGGCACCTGCCTCGCGCAGCGGGCCATTGAAAACCGTCACGATTTTACCGCGCCGGGCCACGCCGTTGGGGCCTACGCAGTTGGTGGTGCCGAAATCGAGAGTGAGCGTGCGCGTGGCGGCGTCGTAGGTGCGCGTGAGGCAGCGGCCGGCGAGGCGGGCCAGATCGTCGGATTCGAAGGCGGGGCTGTTGGGGGTGGCCGCATCGGCGGGGGCGGCGGCATCGGTGAGGTCGGCCAGGGCGGCGGTTTCGTCCTCGGCCAGGCTCTGGTCCTGGGCCGATAGTTCGGTAGCGGTGGCGGGCGTCTGCGGGTCGTTGGTTTTGTCGCAGGCGGGCAGCAGCAGCGTCGAGCCGGCCAGCGCGGCCATGCTCAACAGGTAGAAGGTGGGACGCTTCATGGGAGGGAACGTGAGCAAAAAGTGAATGATGGACTGTGAAACCGATTTTCGGGGGTTAGATGCGCTCCGGCAGAAAAGTTTAAGCCCCCGGGAACTTTTTTTACTTAAGCGCGGCCGAACCCGATTCGGCGGAGCGCGTATAGTTGCAGATACTTTCGCTTTGCCAACCCGCTGACCTGATGCTGCTTCCCCGCGCTGCCTACGCCCTGCTCCTGTTGCCTGCTCTGGCAGCCTGCTCGGGCTCAGCCAGCAACAACGACCCCGTATTCGATGCTAAATTTCAGAACGAAAAGCGCATCAACGAGCAGAACATCACCAAACGCCAGGTGCAAGATGCGGGCCTGATAGTGGAAGCGGCCAGCCACCAGATGGAGCTGCTGGAAATCAGTCAGATTGCCCAGCGCAAAGCCACTTCGGCCGATGCCAAGTATGTGGCCCAGAACGTTATCAACCAGACGGGCACCCTGCTTGATGGGCTGAAAAACCTGGCCCGGCAGAAAAACCTGGTGCTGCCTTCGGGCCTGGGCGAAAGCCAGGCCAAGCAGGTGGGCGAGATGACGGCCCTCAACGGCGCGGCCTTCGACCAGCGCTTTGCCACCGTGCTCAACGATGTGCTCAAGCAGGACATCGACACCAACGAAAGCCTGCGCGACGACGCCTACGACCCCGACCTGCGCACCCTCGGAACCACCCAGCTCACCACGCTGGAAGACCTGAAGCGCGCCGCCGACGGCCTGAGCAGCCAGCTGAAACCCTGACCAATCCCTTACTTTATTCGTTCTCCTAGATTCCAGACCAATGAAATTGCCCTTATTTTCCTGCCTGGCCCTGGCGGCCACGCTCGCCCTGAGCAGCTGCAACACCGAAACCCGCACCGACGGCACTGCCGGCGAAGCCGTGAGCGACCTGGATAACGCCGCCAACGACGGCGGCGTGAAAGCCGACGCCGTGGTGATTGACAACAACGCCGGCCCCACCGTAACGGCCGACGCCGACTCGGCAATGGCTGCCGATTCCAGCATGAACCGCTAGGCCAGTTGCCTTCCCGATACTTACTTTTTGCCTCTAATTTATTTCCAACCTAACCCAACCCACCCATGAAACTCTCTTTTTCGGCCGTGCTTGGCGCCGGCGTGCTTCTGGCCGCTACGGCCTGCAACCCCACCACCGACACTACCACGACTACGACCACCGATACCACGGCCATGAACGATGGCATGGCCAACGATACCATGATGAACGCCGATAATGCTGCGGCTCCCATGATGTCGGACGCCGACTTTATGAAGATGGTAGCCACCGGCGGCCACAACGAAATGGGCCTCAGCAAGCTGGCCATGGACAAAGGCGTGAGCGGCGCCACCAAGGATTTCGCCAGCATGATGGTAACCGACCACACCAAGGCCGGTAACGAGCTGGAGCCGATTGCCAAGAGCAAGAACGTGATGCTATCCACCGAAATGGACGCCGAGCACATGGCCCTCAAGGCCGAGATGGAAAAGCTCAGCGGCGACCAGTTTGCCCAGAAATACGCACAGCAGATGGTAACCGACCACCAGAAAACGGTGGACGCTTTCCAGAGCGAAATCCAGAACGGCACCGATGCTGACGTGAAGGCCTTTGCTACCAAAGTGCTGCCTACCATTCAGGAGCACCTGGAAATGGCTAAGAAGCTGCCCGGCGCGATGGGCAACATGTAGTCCTAACCGGCTGTATTCTATTAAAAAAAAACCGCCGTGCGTAGTTGCACGGCGGTTTTTTTGTGTGGTTTTTCAGTTGATACGGGCTGCCGGTAGGGGCGGCTTCAAGCTGGCTTATCTGGCCGAGGCCGACTGAGTGAGCGGTGCTTTCGGCAGCGGGGCCGCTGCGGAGCCGGGGGTTTCCGGCGAGGAAGACGGATTCGTTACGGCAGCTACCTGTGCAGCTTTGGCGGCGCTGGTGGCGGGCTTCGGTGGGCCCGTGATGATAGCAATAGCAAGCAGCGCAGGAAAAACCAGAACTTTCATAGGGCAGGAAATTGCGTGGAATCGAAAGGAAGCGCTCAAACTAGACAAATATCATCGGCTTTTCAAATATTCGCCGATAAGAATTTATTTAAAAGTGAGTGCTCGCTCATGTATATAACGCAGTAATGGGTTCAGTTTATTGCCAACCTGCTAACTAATAGCGAAAATTGTCACCATTGCTATCAGTCGATCAAGCCGGGAAACAGGAGAGCCGGCCACCTTGCGGTAACCGGCCCTCAGCTAACCAGGAAACAGAAACTCCGCTATGCCGAAGCGTACTGACTCGTGCGCAACTCCTCGGCCAGGAAACGGGCGGTGTGGCCCTTGCCGGCCTTGGCTACGGCTTCGGGCGTGCCCTGGGCCACAATGGTGCCGCCGGCCGCGCCGCCCTCGGGGCCGATGTCGATGAGGTAGTCGGCTACCTTAATCAGGTCGAGGTTGTGCTCGATGATGAGGACGGTGTTGCCCTTGTCGGCGAGCTTGTGCAGCACGTCGGCGAGGTGGTTGATGTCTTCGAAGTGCAGGCCGGTGGTGGGCTCGTCGAGGATGTAGAACGTTTTGCCGGTGTCCTTCTTGCTCAGCTCGGTGGCTAGCTTCACGCGCTGGGCCTCGCCGCCCGACAGTGTGGTGGCTTGCTGGCCCAGCGTGAGGTAGCCCAGGCCCACTTCGTGCAGGGTCTGGATTTTGCGCAGGATGCGGGGCTGGAACTCGAAGAACTCCACGGCCTTTTCCACCGTCATGTCGAGCACGTCGGTGATGGACTTGCCCTTGAAGCGCACCTCCAGCGTTTCGCGGTTGTAGCGGCGGCCCTTGCAGGTTTCGCAGGGCACATGCACGTCGGGCAGGAAGTTCATCTCGATGGTGCGAATGCCGGCGCCCTCGCAGGTTTCGCAGCGCCCGCCCTTCACATTGAACGAGAACCGGCCGGGCCCGTAGCCCCGGATTTTCGATTCGGGCAGGTTGGCAAACAGCTGGCGAATCTCGGTGAACACGCCGGTGTAGGTGGCCGGGTTCGAGCGCGGCGTGCGCCCAATCGGCGACTGGTCCACCTCAATTACCTTATCAATAAACTCCAGCCCCTCGATGCTGCCATAAGCCAGCGGCTCGCGCTTGGCCTTGAAAAAGTGCTGGTTGAGAATGGGATAGAGCGTGTCGTGAATGAGGCTGGACTTGCCCGAGCCCGACACGCCCGTCACGGCCACCAGCTTTCCCAGCGGGATTTTGGCCGTCACGTTCTTGAGGTTGTGGCCCTTGGCCCCACGTAGCACCAGCTCGTTGCCTTCGCCCTTGCGCTTCTTCTTGCGCAACTCGATGTGCTTCTGGCCGCTCAGGTATTGCGAGGTGAGCGAGCCGGAGCCGAAGATTTCGGTGGGCGTGCCCGAAGCCACGATGTGGCCGCCGTGGATGCCCGCGCCGGGGCCGATGTCGAGCACGTGGTCGGCGTGCATAATCATGTCCTTGTCGTGCTCCACCACTATCACCGAGTTGCCCAAATCGCGCAGGTGTTGCAGGGCCTTGATGAGCCGCTCGTTGTCGCGCTGGTGCAGGCCGATGCTGGGCTCGTCCATGATGTAAAGTACGCCTACTAGTTGCGTGCCGATTTGCGTGGCGAGCCGGATGCGCTGGCTTTCGCCGCCGCTCAGCGTGCGCACCGAGCGGTGCAGGTTTAGGTAATCCAGCCCCACTTCGAGCAGGAAGCCGATGCGCTTGCGGATTTCCTTGAGCAGCTCGCGGGCAATCAGGTTCTGGCGCTCCGAGAGGCGGTCTTCCAGGCCCACGAACCAATCGGCCAGCTCGTTGAGGTCCATTACCGACAGCTCGCCGATGTGCTTGCCGTCGATTTTGAAATGCAGGCTCTCCTTTTTGAGGCGGTAACCGTGGCACTCGGGGCACTCCTGGGCCTGGGTGTACTGCTGAATCCACTCCCGAATGTTGTCCGACTCGGAGTCCATCTGGCGGCGCAGAAAAGGGATGATGCCCTCAAATGGCTCGGCGTAGCCGGGCAGCTTGGGGTCCTCGGCTTCGTCTTCGGATATGCCGTAGAGCAGGTGCTGGAGCAGTTCGGGAGCCAGCTTGTGCAGGGGAGTGCTCAGGCTGGCCTTGTTGCGCTTGAGAATCTGGCCCAGCTGCTGGAAAATCCAGATGTCGCGGTAGTCGCCCAGCGGCGCGATGCCACCGCGGCTGATGGTCAGCTTGAGGTCGGGCATGACCGTTTCCTCGGTTATTTCCTGCACCTGGCCCAGGCCGTTGCAGGTGGGGCAGGCGCCATAGGGCGAGTTGAAGCTGAACGTGTTGGGGGCCGGGTCGTCGTAGGCAATGCCGGTGGCCGGGTCCATCAGGAAGCGCGAAAAGAACTGGGTGTTGTCCTTCTTTTTGGTGTCGGGGTCGAGCACGAGCATGGTGCCCTTGCCCTGGGTGAGGGCGTTCTGCACCGAGCCCGAAAGCCGGAACCGGTCGTCCTCCTTCACCACCAGCCGATCAATCACGATTTCGATGTCGTGGATTTTGTAGCGGTCGACCTGCATTTTGGGCGTCAGGTCGAGCAGCTCGCCATCCACCCGCACCTTGGTAAAGCCCAGCTTGGCCACCTGCTGAAACAGCTCGCGGTAGTGGCCCTTGCGGCCCTTCACCACGGGGGCCAGCACTACCAGCTTGCGACCGTCGTACTCTTTGAGGATGTAGTTGATAATCTGGTCGTCGCTCTGCCGGATCATCTTCTGGCCCGTAGCGTAGCTGAAGGCCTCGGCCGTGCGAGCGTAGAGCAGGCGCAGGAAGTCGTAAATCTCGGTGATGGTGCCCACCGTGGAGCGCGGGTTGCGCGAGGTGGTTTTCTGCTCGATGCTGATAACCGGCGACAGGCCCTCGATTTTGTCCACATCGGGCCGCTCCAGCCCGCCCATAAACGAGCGGGCGTAGGCCGAAAACGTCTCCATGTAGCGGCGCTGGCCCTCGGCGTAAATCGTATCGAAAGCCAACGATGACTTGCCCGAGCCCGAAATGCCGGTAAACACCACCAGCCGCCCCCGCGGAATCTGCACCGACACGTTCTTCAGGTTGTGCTCGCGGGCGCCGTACACCTCAATGTAGGGCGCTTCCAAATCGGCCGGCCCGAGCAGCTGCCCGCCGATGGGGGCGCGGTTTTCAGCTATGGTTTCGCTCACCACCTCAGCCCGCGGCACCGCCTGCACGGCGGCCGTGCTGTGGTGCCCGTTGCCCTCCGCCACGGCCGCGGCTACCGAAACAGTACCGGCGCTGGGCTTGCTGGCCTTGGTGGTTTTACCCGTCCGGGCTGTTTTGGCCGGTTTGGCAGGGGGCGTTTGGGTGGTGGTTTCAGCTGGGGAAGCCGGTTTGGCAGCCCGTTTAGCCTTGGCAGCCGGGGTAGTTTTCGTAGCAGAAGAAGCGGAAGCGGCAGTCGATTTTTTGGCCATGCGGCAGCGGAGCGGATAAGTCGGCAAAGGTAAGCGAAACGCGGCCCGATGGCTAATGCGAATAGCTTTTCAGTCAGGCAGTTTCGGCGGCAGCCCAGCTGGGGCCCCGGTCGGATGGAGCATAACAGCCGAACCGCCCCGTTTGTGCCCGGTAGGCTAAACTTCCCGGTTGTTCGGCGGCAGAAGCGGAGCCTGCCCTTAGCCTACAGCAGTTCTGCCCACTCGATTTCCCCCCGGGCAGCAGCCGGCGTGGGCATCCGGTTGCGGCGCAGCAGCTCCATAATCACCAGCATATCATCGTCGCGGCCCATGCCGGCGGCGGCTACCAGGCGGTTTTGCTGCACGTAGAGAGCCAGGAAATCCTGCTTGTCTATTTGGCCCTGGAAGATGATTTCGTCGTAGTCGGTGGCGTGGCCGGCGTAGCGCAGGCTTTTGCCAAATTGCTGGGTCCAGAAGAAGGGGACCTCACTAAAGGCCTCTTTTTGCCCCAGCATATTGCGGGCGGCGCAGGCGCCGTGCTGCTGGGCCAGCCGCCAGTGCTCGATGCGGTGCCGGCCCGGGCCAGCGGCCTGCGGAAACAGGGCCACGTCGCCGGCCGCGTACACGTGCTCGGCCGCCTGCAGATGTGCATCCACACGCAGGCCGCCGTCCTTTTCCAGCTTAAAAGCTTCGGCCAGAAATTCGGTGGCCGGTTGCACACCTACGCCCAGCACCACTACATCGGCGGGTAGGCGCCGGCCCGAGGCTAAGCGCACGGCCGTTATGCGGCCATTTTCGCCTTCCAGCGCCTGTACTTCGGCTTCCGCCTCAAATTGCACTCCATGGCTGGTGTGCAAGTGGCGAAACATCGCCCCGATTTCCGGCCCCAGCACCTTTGCAAATGGCTCCTTATCCCGCGCTACTACGGTAATCTGCCGCTTTTTTCCCTGCGCCTCGTTTTCAGCGGCCAGGCTGGCGGCAGCTTCCATGCCGATAAAGCTGCTGCCGATAATAACTACGTGCTCGGCATCGGCGGCCGCCTCCCGAATGGCTGCGGCATCCTGAACGGTGCGCAGGAGTAGCACGCCGCCAAGGTCGTGGCCGGGCAGCTGGGGCAGGGTGTTGGGCCGGCTGCCGGGGGCCAGCAGCAGCTTGTCGTAAGTCAGTGGGGTGCGGCCGGCGAGTTGCAGCTGGCGCTGCTGCAAATCCAGACCGGTGGCGCGGGTATCCGTCAGCAGTTCAATGCGGTGCTGCTCATAAAACTTGGCCTGACGCAGTGGTAGCGCCTTTTTATCAGCTTTACCAGCCAAGAAGGCCTTGCTGAGCTTGGTGCGGTCGTAGGGCGCGGCCGGGTCGGCGCCGACCAGCACGATGCGGCCGCCAAAACCTTCGGCGCGCAGCGTCTGGGCCGCGAACTGGCCGGCGGCTCCGGCGCCCACAATCACGAAGGTGCGTTCGTCCGTTGCAGTGCGGTCGGGGGCGGGCGGGGTGCCGCCTACCAGGGCCGTGGGCGTGGCGTCGGGGCTGTCGGCGGCCGCGGCGGGGTGGGCGGGCAGCGTCACCCAGATTCGGCCGTCGGCTACGCGAACGGGGTAGGTGGGCAGGTCGTCGAGGGCCGGGGGCTGGCACAGGTGGCCGTCATCCACCCGAAAGCAGGCGTGGTGCCAGGGGCAAACGAGCTGGTCGTTGATGATGCGGCCCTTTTCGAGCGGGGCGCCGTAGTGCGGGCAGCGGGCGGCCAGCGCCTGGTACTGGCCCTGGCGGCGCACCAGCAGCACTTCGGTATCGGGCGTGGCAGGGTAGGCGCGCATTTCGCCGTCGTTCCGGAGGGCGTCGGCAGGGGCAAGGTCGATTTCGGGAGGCATGGCGGCGGGAGCAGGTGGGTGTTTATGCCAACGCGCCGAAGCGGAGCCGGGTTATAAAACCGGTCGGCGGCCCGGCACACTTCATCCTGTAACCCTGCCAGCGCGTACAAACACAACTCACCAATCCGCCCGCCTCATGCCCGTCCCTTACCAACCCATCAACTGCTCATTCTACGACGAGCTGGAGGCCCGCGCCACCACCGGCCAGCCCTGCACGCTCACCTATCGTACCGAACCCGACACGCCGCCCAGCACCTACCACGGCATCATCCAGGACCTGTATATCCAGGATAAAGTGGAATACCTGCGCCTGGCCGACGGCTTCGAACTGCGGCTGGATAACCTGCTGGCCGTGGATGACAAGGAACTGCGGAATTACTGCTGAGTCAGCTGGTTTGCCGTGGCAGAGGCTGTATCGTTTATCGGCGGCTTCTTATGCTCCAATCCGCGCCGAAAACCCTGGCTGATATGGGGGCCGCGCCAGTGTAAATCGGGCGGTAGGGAACCGGCGGCGCAGGGCAGCGGGGCATTGTTGCAGCGGAAGCCGGTGCCACGGATACCCAGCCGAACGGGCCGGCCTTCAAGCTGAGTGGTGGTGACAGGCAGCGCCGCGTACGGGGCCGGCCGCAGCCAGTTGGCTAGGTTAGATGGGGTGATTTCGTGGCGCAGGCCGTTCAGCCCGTACACTAGCGCCCCACCCAGCACTGCCCGCCGTAGCCAGACACGGCCGGGCAGCTGACCCGCCAGCAGCCCGGCCCCCATGGCTGCTGCCCCAATCAGGTAGCCGTAGCCAAACCGGAAGGCCGGTGCGGCTGCAAACCACCCTCCGCAACACCCCAGCAGTAGCCAAAAGAATACTTGTGCATCTCGCAGCTTTCGCCCCCGGTGTACCAGCTGCGCCAACACCAGTCCAACCGCTAGCCCGACTACGGCCAGGGCCAGAAAACGGTCGTGCGGGGCTTGCTGCTGCCACCAGAAGGGTATCCAGACCGCCGCTGGCTGCAGGCCCCCGCTGGCCCAATCGGCTTCGGGCCAGCGGGCAAAGTGGCGGATTTCCAGCAGATCGGCCGCGGCTTGGGCGGTGGGTACAGTCCAGTCGAAGGGTAAAGCGGCCCAGGGGGCCATCGGGTAGGCCGGGTAGCCCGATAGCACCATGTTGCGCCCCAGCCAGGGCAGGAGCACTCCGGCACCCACGAGCCCAGCCAGTCCCAGCAGGCGTGGCGCCGACAAACCGGCCGGCCGCAGCCGCCAAAGCGCGAAACCCAGGGGCAGCGCCAGGTAGCCGGCCGAAGCTTTGTAAGTGATGGCCGTGGTCAGCAGCGCCAGCAGCAGCCCCGCTTCGGCCCGGGTGAGCGGAGCCGGGCCCCCGGGGGCCAGTAGTTTTTCCAGCAGCCAGCCCAGCAGCAGTAGCGTCAGGATAGTCACGCTGCTGTCGGGCATGGGCGACGAAATCCAGGGGCGAAAGACAATGAAGCTGTAAATCAGGCTCACGCAGCCGTACACAACCAGTACCACCGACGATTGGGGGCGGGCCAGCTGCCGAGCGGCATAGTTTATTAATAGCACGAACCAGAAACTGCCCACTGCCTGCTGCCCCATCGAGGCCCATGGGCTGTCGGCGCGGGCGCTGAAAAAGGCCGTCAGCAAGTGCAGGTGCGAGTTGAAGGCCAGCCGGCCGTGCAGGTTGCCTAGGCCCGGCACCACCGGGTAGGTCTGCAGCCACTGCACCGTTTGGGCGTGGTACAGGCCGGTGTCCGATAGAATGGGCATCTGCGCGGCGTGCAGCAGCAGCAGCGCCCCGAATACCAGCACTACGGCCGCTACGCTCAGCCAGCCTGACCGTCGCCAAGAGGACTTCACCCCCGCCCACCACATCTGCCGGGCCGCCGTTGGGGCCTTCAGCCAGCACCACAGGCCATAGCCCGCCGCCGTGGCACTCAGGCTCCACTGCACGGCCGGCCCAATGCTCACCCCAAACGACAGCAGCGCCAGCACCCAACTCAGGCCCGCCAGCCCGGCAGCCAGCAGCAACTCGGGCGGCAGCGAACCGGCCAGTCGCCGACCCAGCAGCATCCGTCCCAGTCCATAGCTCACGCCCGCCACCCACAGCCACAACAGAAGCACTAGGAGCATATGGTTTGGGCGGTTAGCTGACAGTTAGTAGCTTTTTATGTTGATGATGCGGGAAGGCCTCCGCCTCGCCGACGGCTTCGAGCTACGCTTGGATAACCTGCTGGCCGTGGACGATAAGGAGTTGCGGAATCACTGTTAAGTAGAGTGCCAAAACCGACTTAATCTCCGCGGTTTCTCCATAGTCATCTTGGAATCACATACTTATAGGCTCTGCTTTCAGATAGCAGTGTATCCTGCCATTGCTCAATTAATGGTGTGTAGGGTCTAATTCGCCTCCAAGTATTATCAGGCTGGTTAGGCGGCAACTTGGTAACTATATTGATAAATGGTGACAGTGGCCGAACAATAAACGTGTTGGGCCTAGGCGACGGATATCCATACTCAGGTCGTGCAGGCCTTAGCTGTATGTTGCCCCATTTACCTTCAAAAATAACTTGATGCGAGTTCTCTCTGTCTTGGTGCTTCCACCAATCGTAAGCATACATAGGTGCAAGCAGCGGAAGGAAGGCGGTCCAACCAATAATGAAGAGCAATAAAAAAGAAATCAGAAAGTATGCGGCCGCAGCCTTTAATAGCAGCCCTACAGCTTTTTCAAACCGCAACCTGAACTTATGAAATGTTTGCCGGCTGAATAGTAGCGGCACATCAATAATGAAGTAGTGCGGACCAAGACCTGTAAGCGTAAGTAAGACGGCTGTTACTCCGAGCCATAGTCCATACTTGAGTCTGGTAAACTCAAACCAAGAGAAAGCGCTAAGTAAAAGCAAGCTCACACTGCCCGCCCAGCTCCAACCCAGCGCACCTGCAATGGCTTTTCTCAACCACTTCAATATTTGCTGGCGGGGAGGCATAGCGGATAAGGCTAATGCGTCGATAACAACGCCCAGCTAATGTAGCCGGGCGTTGTTGTCAAACAAGAATGTAAGTGTTTAAAACTCCGCGCTGCCGGGGAAGCGGGGGAAGGGGATGACGTCGCGGATGTTGGCCATGCCGGTGATGAAGAGGATGAGGCGCTCGAAGCCCAGGCCGAAGCCGGCGTGCGGCGCGGTGCCGTACTGGCGCAACTCCAGGTACCACCACAGCTCGTGCTCGGGCACCTGCATGGCGGCCATGCGGTCCTTCAGCTTACCCAGGTTTTCCTCCCGCTGCGAGCCGCCGATGATTTCGCCGATGCCGGGGAACAGCACGTCCATGGCGCGCACGGTCTGGCCGTCGTCGTTGAGCTTCATGTAGAACGCCTTGATATCCTTGGGGTAATCGGTCAGGATAACCGGCTTCTTGAAGTGCTTTTCCACGAGGTAACGCTCATGCTCGCTCTGCAGGTCAGTGCCCCAATCCACAGGGAACTCAAACTTCTGCTTGGCCTTCTTCAAGATTTCCACGGCCTCGGTGTAGGTCAGGCGCTGGAAGTCGTTGTCGACCACGAACTGCAGGCGGGTCAGCAGTTCCTTGTCGTACTGCTCGTTGAGGAACTTGAGGTCGTCTTGGCAGTGCGCCAGGGCGTAGCGCACGAGGCTCTTGAGGAAGTCCTCGGCCAGGTCCATGTTGTCCTGCAGGTCGTTGAAGGCCACTTCGGGCTCAATCATCCAGAACTCGGCCAGGTGGCGGGCGGTGTTGGAGTTCTCGGCCCGGAAGGTGGGGCCGAAGGTGTACACCTTGCCCAAGGCCATGGCGGCCACCTCGGCCTCCAACTGCCCCGATACGGTGAGGTTGGTTTGCTTGCCGAAAAAATCCTGCGCGTAATCCACGCCCGATTTGTCTTCGGTCAGGGGCGGGTTTTGGTCGGGCAGGGTGGTTACGCGGAACATCTGGCCCGCGCCCTCGGCATCGGAGCCCGTAACGATGGGCGTGTGCACGTAGTAGAAGCCGTGGTCATTGAAGTACTGGTGCACCGCGAAGGCCATGGCGTGCCGGATGCGCAGAATAGCCCCGAACGTGTTGGTGCGGGGGCGCAAATGCGCGATGCCGCGCAGGAATTCGAGCGAGTGGCCCTTTTTCTGGAGCGGGTATTCGTTGGTGTCAGCCGAGCCATACACCGTTATTTCGTCGGCCTGAATTTCCACGGCCTGGCCCTTACCCTGCGAAGCCACCAGCTTGCCGCGCACGGCAATGGCGGCGCCGTTCTCCACGCCGTCGGCCCGCAGCTTGTCCTCCGGAAATTGCTCGGCGTTGGCTACTATCTGAATCGAGTTGAAGCCCGAGCCGTCGTTGAGGGCGATGAACTGCACGTATTTGTTGCCGCGGCGGGTGCGCACCCAGCCTTTCACCAGCACCTCGCGGTCGAGGTCTTGGCTACGCAGCAGGTCCTGCACGCTGGTTTTTCGGAGGTCAGACATGGTTGGAGTCGTAAGTTGGCTGTAAAGGTAGAAATGTAGCGCGAAGCTCCCGCTTCGCGTATCGTTGCTGACAGCCGCGCCGCTGGTCATCGTTCAACGACGCGCGAAGCGGGAGCTTCGCGCTACAGTCGGGCAATGGTTCGGGCTGCCGGCCAACTTTTCCTTCCCGATTCAAGTACAGAAGGGCTACATTTGGCTTACCTACCCCCATGCCGAAAACCCGGCGGGGCGTACCGTTTTCGAGCGTATGCAACGACTGGACATGAAGCAGCTTCTTTCGCAGAAGCTGAGCCCCCAACAGATTCAATTTATCAAGCTGCTCCAGATTCCGACGGCCGAGCTGGAGGCGCGCATCAAGGAGGAGCTGGAAGTGAACCCGGCGCTGGAAGAAGGCGAGGACGAGCCCGAGGATGAGTTCGACGACCTCGACGGCGGCGACGACGATGAGGCGGACGACGACTACGACGACCCCGATGCCGCCCTCGACAACCCCGACAACACGCTCGACGAAGACTACGACGCTGACCAGCGCGACGAGCAGCCCGAAGTGGAACTGCCCGTGAAGGAAGAAGCGCCCGAGGCGCCCGAATCGAATTCGGAGTCGGACGACCTCGACCTGAGCGACTACCTCAACGACGACGAAATTGCGGGCTACAAAATGCAGGGCGACGGCCCCGGCGAGGACGAGGACGGCCGCGAAATGCCGCTGGCCGACACCAGCGGCTCGCTCATGGACAACCTGCTCAGCCAGCTCGGCTTTTCGGGCCTCGATGAGCGCCAGCAAACCATCGGCCGCCAGCTCATCGGCTCCATTGATGGCGACGGCTACATCCGGCGCGACCTGTCGGCCATTGCCAACGACCTGGCTTTCTCGCAGAACCTGGAAGTGAGCGTGCCCGAAATCGAGGGCGTACTACACGTGGTGCAGACCTTCGACCCGGCCGGCATTGGGGCCCGCGACCTGCAGGAGTGCCTGCTATTGCAGCTGGAGCGCCGTCCGCAGGAGGAAACCGTGGAAAACGCCGAGCGCATCCTGCAGGACACCTACGAGGAGTTCACCAAGAAGCACTACCAGCGCATTCAGCAGAAGCTCGACCTCGAAGATGAAGAGATAAAGGAAGCCATCGGCCTCATTCTCAAGCTGAACCCCAAGCCCGGCGGCAGCGGGCCGGTGGGCGGCGGCAAAATCCAGTACATCATCCCCGACTTCCTGCTCAGCCACGACAACGGCCAGTTCAACCTCACGCTCAACACCCGCAACGCCCCCGAGCTGCGCGTGTCGCCGGCCTACACCGAGATGTTCCGGGCCTACGACAAGGCTTCGAAAAAGGACAAGAAAATGAAGGAGGCCGTGACCTTCGTTAAGCAGAAGCTCGACTCGGCCAAGTGGTTTATCGATGCCATCCGGCAGCGCCAGAACACGCTGTTGCGCACCATGGACGCCATTGTGCGCTACCAGCGCGAGTTCTTCGAAGAGGGCGACGAAAGCAAGCTGCGCCCCATGATTCTGAAGGATATTGCCCAGGAAATCAGCATGGACATCAGCACGGTGAGCCGGGTGGCCAATTCGAAAGCGGTGCAGACGGAGTTCGGCATCTACCCGCTCAAATACTTCTTCTCCGAAGGCATTGCCACCGACTCGGGCGAGGACGCCAGCTCGCGCGAGGTGAAGTATATCCTCAAGGAAATCATAGAAGGCGAGCAGAAGAAAAAGCCGCTTTCCGACGACAAGCTGGAGAAAATGCTTAACGCCCGCGGCTACAACATCGCCCGCCGCACAGTGGCCAAGTACCGCGAGCAGCTCAACATCCCGGTGGCCCGCCTGCGCAAGGAGTTGTAGGAGCTCACCCCCCGGCCCCCTCTCCTCGGGGAGAGGGGGGGCGTTCTGGTAGAACAGTTTTTGCGTCTGGCTCCCCCTCTCCCCGAGGAGAGGGGGCCGGGGGGTGAGGTAAACGCCAAACGGCCCGGCTCGCACTGTGCGAGCCGGGCCGTTTTACTTAGCGACTGACGACGGACTAGTCTTTGTCCTTGTCGCGCTTGGACTTCTTCTTCTCCTTTTTGCCTTTGGCGCTCTTGTTCACCACTTTCACCTTCTCGGTGTCGGGGGTGGGCATTACGCTGTCGGGCGTGGCCGTGGAGGTGGCAGCGGCCGACACGCGGTTGCCGTCGTTGTCGAGTTCCACCACTTCGTAGCCCAGCTCCGTCAGGCCGGGGAAGGCCTTGGTCCGGTCGCCTACTACCACGATGTACATGTTGTCGGCGGGCAGATACTTCTGGGCAATACCCTGCACATCCTCCTTCTTCAGGTTTTTGAGGATGTCGCTCTGCTGCTTCACGTAGTCGAGGGGCAGGTCATACTCCACCAAGCGGCTCAGGAAAGCGGCTTTCTGCTGGCCGGTTTCGTAGCGCAGCGCGTCGCTCTGGCCCACCGAAGCCTGCAGGAACTGCAGCTCCTCGTCGGTAATACCGTTGCGGTAGTTCTTGATTTCCGACATAAACTCCTTCACCGAAGCGGCCGTAGCATCGGCGCGCACGCCGGCCGAGGCCGTGTACGGACCGGCGTAGCGGCTGCCCTGGAAGCCCGAACGGGCGCCGTAGGTGTAGCCTTTGTCTTCGCGCAGGTTCAGGTTGATGCGCGAGTTGAAGGCGCCGCCGAGCAGGTAGTTGCTCAGGTAGGCGCGGTAGTAGTCGCCGGTGGCGTCGTAGGTGAGGGGCGAGAGGTAGCCCACCCGGATTTCCGACTGCGCGGCGCCGTCCTTGTTCACAAAGTAAATGCGCGTCTTGTCGGGCTGGGCGGCCGTTTCGCCGGCCGGCAGGCTGATCTGCTTCTGCTGCCAGTTGTTGAGGAAGCCCAGTTGCTTGGTCAGCGTCGCCTGGTCCACGTCGCCGGTGGCCACGAGGTAGCTCACGTTGGGCGCGTAGTAGTCCTGGTAGAACTTCTTCACGTCGTCGAGCGTGATGCTGCTCACCGTGGCGGCCGTGCCGCTCGATGGCACGCTCATGATGTCGGCCGGGTTGTACACCAGCCGGTCGAAGGTTTTGTTGGCGATGAGCACCGGCTGGGTTACCTGGTTGGCAATGTTTTCCAGGGCCTGCTTCTTGAGGCGGGCGAAATCGGCCGCATCGAAGCGCGGGTGCAGCAGGCGCTGCTCGAGCAGGGCCATGGTGGCGGGCAGGTTCTTGGTCAGCGTCTGCACGTACACGGTCGTGTTGTCGTCGCCGGCACCTACCCGAATGGCGCTGCCGAGCTTGTCGAGCTCCGAGCTGAACTGCTCGGCGGTGTATTTCTCGGTGCCCTCGTTCATCATGGCCGCCGTGAGCGAGGCAATGCCGGCCTGGTTGCGGTTGAGCTGCTCCAGGCGCCGGCCGCCCCGGATGGTGAGCAGCATGGTGGCGGTCGGAATCTCGGTGTTGCGGTTGCCCATCAGGCGCAGGCCGTTATCGAGCTTGCTCTGCCACACCACGGGCACCTGCACGGCGGGCGCGGTGCCGGCCTTGGGCTGCTTGGTGCGGTCGAAGTTGTCGGTGGGCTTGGTGTAGGTGAGGCCTTCGTAGCCGTAGTTGGGTGCCTTGTAGCCTTCCTTGGAAGCCGTGTAGTTGTCGGGCTTCACCGGCGGAATAGTGCCGCCCTTGGGCACCACGCTCAACACCACGGCGTGCTTGCCCTTGATGTACTGGTTGTATACCCGGTTCACATCGGCCGGCGTCACGGCGCGCAGCTGCTTAAGCTCCAGGGGCAGGCGGTTGGGGTTGCCGAAGTAGGTCTGGTTGGCGGCCAGCTGGCTCACCTTGCCGGCCACGCTGGCCAGCCCGTTCACCACCTGCGCCTCGGTGCTCGACTTGAAGCGGGCTACCTGCTCGGCGGTGGCGCCGGTGCGCTCAAACTCGGCCAGCGAGCTGCGGACCTGCATTTCGAGGCTGTCGAGGCCTTTGCCGGGGAAGGGCAGGGCTACCATCGTGAATTCGCCGGCCAGCTCCGAACTGGAGTTATAGGCCTGGGCCTGCACGGCGCGCTGGGTTTTGATGAGGTTCTTGTAGAGCAGCGAGTTCTTGCCCTGACCAATAATTTCGGCCAGCGCGTCGAGCGCGTACTCGTCGGGGTGGCCGCTGGGAACGGTCGGGAACACCACCTGCAGCATCGGGAAGCGGATGTTGTCCTGGTAGCTTACGTAGCGGTCCTGGGTCAGCACCGGGGCGGGCAGCTTCTGGGCGGCCACGGCCGGGCCCTTCGGAATAGAGCCGAAATACTTGCTGGCTAGGCGCACCACATCGGCCGCCTTCACGTCGCCGCCCACGGTCAGGGTAGCGTTGTTGGGGCCGTACCAGCGCATGAAGAAGTTCTTCAAATCGTTCACATCGGAGCGGTCGAGGTCTTCGAGGTAGCCGATGGTGAGCCAGCTGTAGGGGTGGCCGTAGGGGTAGAGCGTCTTCGAGACGTTCTCGGAGGCCAGGCCGTAGGGGCGGTTATCGTAGTTCTGGCCCCGCTCGTTTTTCACCGTCGAGCGCTGCACCTCAAACTTTTGCTGCGTTACGGCATCGAGCAAAAAGCCCATGCGGTCGGCTTCGAGCCAGAGCGCGGTTTCGAGCTGGTTGCTCGGCACGGTTTCGTAGTAGTTGGTCCGGTCGCGGTTGGTCGAGCCGTTCAGGGTGCCGCCGGCGGCGGTTACGAGCTTGAAGTGCTGCTCATCGCCCACGTTGTCGGAGCCCTGGAACATCATGTGCTCGAAGAAGTGAGCAAAACCCGACTTGCCGATCTGCTCGCGGGCCGAGCCTACGTGGTAGGTCACGTCCACGTGCACCAGCGGGTCGGAGTGGTCTTCGGTTACCACCACGGTCAGGCCGTTGGGCAGCACGTACTTCTCGTAGGGAATCACCAGCTCGCCGGGCTTCTGGGTGACTTTCTCCACCAGCCGGGCGCCGCCTACCATCGGGGCAGCCGTGGTTTTGGCCTTGGTGGTAGTGGTTTTTTTCTGGGCCAGCGCGGGCTGAATCGACAGCGTGGCGCCGAGGCCCAATAGCAACAAGTGGTTGCGCGTCATAAATCGGTGGGAATGAAGTGGAATGGATTGCGGCCGGAAGATACGCAGCCAAGGACAAATCCGCACCCCCGAAGTTGCACAGCCCGGTTCGCTCATTGACTGCCTCCCTTATTCACCGCCTCCCGCATTCGCCAACCCACTGCCCGTACCTTTGCCGCGTTGCCCGTCTGCTTTTGCTGCCAATGCCCGTTGCCGATTACGTTCTCGTTTCCTACCGCCCCGACCTGCAGCTGCTGATTATGCGCGGGACGCGGCCGGCCACTTCGGCCGAGCACCGCGCCGGCTACCAGGAGGCGTTGCGCGTGGCCCAGCCCCGGCAGGCCGGCCGCTGGCTCATCGACCTGCGCAGCCGCGGCCTGGCCACCCCCGCCGACCTGCACTGGATTCTGGACGATTTTCGTCGGGAGCTGCACGCGGCGCTGCCCGGCGTGGCCTGCCGCATTGCCTACTTCACCAGCCCCTACCACGCCGACCTGCTCACCACCCGCCTCCAGGAGCTGAACACCAAGCCCGGCGCCCTCGAAATCCGGGTATTCGTGGAAGAAACCCCGGCCTACGAATGGCTTGGGCGGTGATTTGGTGAGGTGGTGAGTTGGTGAAGTGGTGAGGTGGTGAAATGGTGAGTTGCCGTTTCGGGGGCCTGATTAACCTGTCATCCTGAGCACAGCGAAGGACCTTACCACGCTGGAACGACCGTAACAACGATTCGTTTTTGCGGAACAAGGTCCTTCGCTATGCTCAGGATGACAGGTTAATCAGGCCCCCGAAACGGCAACTCACCATCTCACCAAATCACCAAATCACCAAATCACCATCTCACCTCAAAGCCGCGGGTCGAGTTCTACCGGGGTGTCGTAGGCGGCGCCTTCCAGGGCTGTGGGCTCGGCGGTGGTTAGGCGCACGTCGTCGGCGTCGTTGACGCGCAGGGTGAGCAGGCCGGCTAGAATCATGGAGGCGCCGCCTAGTATGAGCGTGTAGATGGGCTGCTCGTTGAAGACGTGCTTGGTGAGCGGGCCCAGTACCAGGCCGGCCACGCCCTGCGGAATCACGATGAAAAAGTTGAATACGCCCATGTAGTAGCCCATTTTGTTGGCCGGCAGCGCTCCGGCCAGCATGGCGTAGGGCACGCTCAGGATGCTGGCCCAGGCAATGCCCACGCCCACCATCGACACCAGCAGGTAGTGGTAATCCTGCACGAAGTAGATGGAAATCAGCCCCAGCCCGCCCAGCACCAGGCACAGCATGTGCGTGAAGCGGCGGCTGGTGCGCCCCGCCACCCAGGGCAACAGCAGCGCCACCACCGCCGACAGGCCGTTGTACATCGAGAAGCACACGCCCACCCAGTCGCCGCCCTTATTGTAGAGCGCCGAGGTGGTGTCGGTGGTATGGAAAATATGGCTCGTGACGGCCTGGGTGGTGTAAATCCACATCGAAAACAGCGCAAACCACGAAAAGAACTGCACCACGGCCAGCTGGCGCATAGTGCGCGGCATGTGGAAAATGCCCTGAAACGACTCCTTAAAACCGTTGACCAGGCCGGCGGTGCGCCGCTTTTCGGCCTCGAACTCGGCCAGGTTTTCGGGCGGATACTCGCGGGTGCGCAGGATGGTCCAGAGCACGGCCAGGAAGAACACCAGCCCGCCCACGTAGAAGGCGTACTTGAGCGAAAGCGAAATCTGGCCCGGCTGGGGCGTATTTTCTACCCCGAACCAGTTGGCAAATATCCAGGGCAGCGACGAGCCCACGATGGCGCCCACGCCGATAAAAAACGTCTGGGCCGCGAAGCCGGTGGTGCGCTGCTCGGAGGGCAGCACGTCGCCTACCAGCGCCCGGAACGGCTCCATGCTGATGTTGATGCTCGAATCGAGCACCCACAGCATGCCCGCCGCCATCCACAACGCCGACACGTTGGGCATCACGACCAGCGAAATGGAGGCCAGCAGCGCGCCAATAAAGAAAAACGGCCGCCGCCGCCCCCAGCGCGGGCTCCAGGTGCGGTCGGAGATGTAGCCGATGATGGGCTGCACCAGCAGGCCGGTGATGGGCGCGGCCAGCCACAGGTAGGCAATTTCGTCGGTTTTGGCCCCCATGGTTTCAAAAATCCGGCTCATGTTGCTGTTCTGCAGCGCGAAACCGAACTGGATACCCAGAAAGCCGAAGCTCATGTTCCAGATTTGCCAGAAACTCAGGCGGGGCTTGTCGCGGGTATCGGCCGAAACTGTGGCGGTGGGGGAAGCCATGTGGTGGGAGTTTGGGGGGTAGGTATTAGGGCTTAGACTTTAGAACGTAGATGTTAGCGCTTAGAAGGGTTTGTCATTGAGAGCGAAGCGAAGAATCTCGCGCGGCTGCCGTTGAACGATAATCGCGCAACAATAACACGCGAGATTCTTCGCTTCGCTCTGAATGACGTTCTCGCTAAGCCCTAACACTTAAGCACTAACTACTTGATTTCAAAGATATGGCTGCTCTGCGGAGCCAGCGTAACGGCCTGGCCGTTTTGCGCACTGCCGGCCGGCGCCAACAAATCGGTGTAGCTAAGCGCCTTGTCAGCAGGCCGGCCCAGCCGCTCGCGCACTGGCGCGGGCAGGTTCAGGTCGAGCGTATAAGTTTGGCTGGGGCTGAAGTTGACGACGACCAGCAGCGTTTCACGGTCGGTGTAGCGCAGGTAGGCGTACACACGCTCGGCGTTGTAGTTGGGGTTCTGGGCCGCCAGCGTGCTTTGCAGCTCGTAGAAGCGGCCCCGGCGGATGGCTTCGCGCTGGCCCGAGAGCGTGAGCAGGCGCACGTAGAACTCGTGCAGTTGCTTCTGCTCGGGGCTGAGCCGGCCGCCGTCGAACTTGCCGCCGTTCAGCCATTTCTGGTGCTCGGGCACGCCCCAGTAATCGAAAATGGTGGTGCGGCCGTCCTCGCCCGAGAAGCCCTCGGCGCCGCGGCCCGGCTCGCCCACGTCCTGCCCGAAGTACAGCATGACCGGGCCCGTGCCCAGCGTGGCCGAAACCGTCATGGCCGGCAGGGCGGCGCGGGGGTTGCCGGCGAAGTCGGGGCTGGCAATGCGCTGCTCGTCGTGGTTTTCCAGAAAGCGCAGCATGTGGCCCCCGAAGCCCCGGCTTTCCTCGCGCCAGACCCGCGTGATGTCGCGGGTCGTGCCCTCGTCGCGGGTGAGGCGGCGCAGGCCGTCGTAGAGGCCCACTTTGTCATAGAGGTAATCGAAGCCGCCGCGCTCGATGTACATCTGGTAGGTTTTGGCGTCGTAGGCCTCGCCGATGAACAGCAGGCCGGGCTTCACCTTTTTCAGCTCCGGAATCACCCAGGCCCAGAACTCGACGGGCACCATCTCGGCCATGTCGCAGCGGAACCCGTCCACGTCCTTGCGGGCCCAGTACACCAGGATGTCGCGCATTTTCAGCCACGTATCCGGAATCGGGTCGAAGTGGGGCTGGCGGTTGTGCTGGTAGTCGACGCCGTAGTTGAGCTTGATGGTTTCAAACCAGTCGTTGACGCTGGGTGCGGCCGAGAAAACGTCGTTGCCGGTGGCCTTGGCGGGGTTTTCCTGGTACTTGCCATCCTTGTGCGGGGCCGGCAGGCCGCCCAGCGGGTTGTAGTCGGCGGGCACTACAAAGGGCTGGCCGGGCAGGTAGTAAAAGTTGTTGCTCGGCTTGAAAGCCTGGGTATTATCGTCCTGCTCGCCCAGGTCGACCACGCCGGCCGGCCGGGCATCCGACTTGTAGGAGCGGGCTACGTGGTTGGGAATGAAGTCGATGATGACTTTGAGGCCGTTGTTGTGGGTGCGCTGCACCAGGGCCTCGAACTCGCGCAGGCGGTTGGGCACGTCTACGGCCAGGTCGGGGGCCACATCGTAGTAGTCCTTGATGGCGTAGGGCGAGCCGGCGCGGCCTTTCACCACGTCGGCATCGTCGGCCGGAATGCCGTGCTGGGCGTAGTCGGTCATGGTGGCGTGGTCGAGCACGCCGGTGTACCACACGTGGCTGACGCCCATGCGCTTGATGGCCTGCAGGGCCTGGTCGTTGATGTCGTTGAACTTGCCGACGCCGTTCTGCTGGGCGGTGCCGTAGGGCTGGTTGGTGGCGGTCTGGTTGCCGAACAGGCGCGTCATCAGCTGGTAGATGACGAGCTTGTGGTCCTGGGGGGCTTCTTCGGTGGTGTTATCGTCGGGCGGGAGCATGGCGGGTTTTTGGGGCGAGCAGGCGGCGAGGGCGAGCAGGAGGAGGAGGCGTTTCATCGTTCTGGTGTTTTTAGCCCGCAGAGGGCGCAGTGTTTTCGCAGAAGGCGCAGTGTTCTTACAGGCCGTTCACTTTGCGGAATATTCCCTCCTTGATAAGCGGGACGTTGAAGTTGATGAGCAGGCCGAGTTTGTGGCCGGACAGTTTCAGGTAGGTAAGCAACTGCTTATGATGAACTTCTAAAAGCACCTCTACCGACTTTAACTCGATTACTACTTTCCCTTCTACCAACAAGTCCAGGCGAAACCCGTTTTCCAACCGCAACCCATCATACACAACTGGCAGGGCTACTTGATTTTGTACGTGCAGCCCGATTTTGCGCAACTCATGCGTCAGCACGGTTTCGTACACCGACTCCAGCAGCCCCGGGCCCAGTGCAGTGTGAATAGCAAACGAAGCCCGCCGCACCTCAAAGGATATCTTGTTTTCGTCCATACACTGCGTCATCTGCGAAAACACTGCGCCCTCTGCGGGCTAAAAACACCAGAACAACCGAAAACGAATCTACCGCAATTCCACCACCCACGCCGACAGCCCCGGCACGGTAAACGACTTCAAATCCGGCACCACTGCCCCCGTCGTTACTTCCACGCCCGAGGTAAACCCGCCCGTGCGCTCCACGAACCGGGCGCCGTCGAGGGTGCGGGGCTTGTCAGTTCCATTGAGCACCACCATCACCGTGCCCTCGGGGGCGTAGCGGAAGTACACGTACACGCCGTCCTGCGGGATAAACTGCATCAGCTTACCGCTGTGCAGAAACGCGTGCGACTTGCGGTAGTTGGCCAGCTTGCGCACGTACTCAAACGCCTCGCCCGGCTGGCCGGGACGGGCTTTAAAGTAGTTGAGCGCGTCGCCCGCGAAGCCGCCGGGGAAGTCGGCGCGCACCAGGCCGTCGGGGTTGCTGAAGTTCTTCATCAGCACCTCGGTGCCGTAGTAGAGCTGCGGGATGCCGCGGGTGGTCAAGAGCCAGGCCAGGCCCATTTTGTAGCGGGCGAAGTCCTCGCCAATTACCGAGTAGAAGCGGCTTACGTCGTGGTTGTCGAGGAACGTGACGTTGCGTGAGGCGTCCTCGTACAGCCAGTCGCCCTGCAAGGCTTCGTAGAGCTTGAGCATGTTGCCCGACTTCAGGGCATCGTGCAGCGCGAAGCTCGACTGGAAATCGAGCACCGACGGAAGGTTGGCCTTGAACCCATCGACGGGCTGGAAGATGTTGCGGGCGAAAAAGGCCTGCTGGGCCGTGCTGCCCACCCAGGCCTCGCCGAACAAGGCCAGCCGCGGAAACTCCTCCTGCATGGCCTGGCCCCAGTCCATCAGAAACTTGGGGTCAGAATACGGATAGGTGTCGATGCGGTAGGCGTCGAGGCCAGTGTATTCCACCCACCACAAAAAGTTCTGAATCAGGTAGGTAGAAACCAGCGGGTTGGCTTGGTTCACGTCGGGCATGGTGGTGTCGAACCAGCCTTGATTGTAGAGCTTGCGGTCGAGCTGCGAGCCGTAGGGGTCGTTGAGGGCGGAGGCGTTGTAGTTGCTGCGCGTGAAGCCCGGCCACTGGTTGAACCAGTCGGGGGCGGGCTGGTCGAGGAACAGGTAGTTCTTCGAGCCCATGTGGTTGAGCACCACGTCGTGCACCACTTTCAGGCCGTTTTGGTGGGCCCGCTGCACAAACTGCCGGTACTGCTCGGTAGTGCCGTAGCGGCGGTCGAGGTTGTAATAATCGGTGAGGGCGTAGCCGTGGTAGCTGGCTTTGGGCATGTCGTTTTCGACTACCGGCGTCAGCCACAGCGCCGTCACGCCCAGGGTTTTAAAGTAATCGAAGTGCTGCTCAACGCCGGCCAGGTCGCCGCCGTGGCGGCTGTACATCGAGTCGCGGGCCACTTTGGGGGCGCGCATGCCTTTGATGTAGTCGTTTTTCGGGTCGCCGTTGGCAAAGCGGTCGGGCAGCAGGAAGTAGATGAAATCCTGCTGCGTGAGGCCCTGCACCTGGCTGGGGTCGGTGGGCGTGGTGCGCTGTTTCAGCTCGTAGGCGTAGCTGAACTTTTTGGGGCCTTTGAAATCGAACTGGAGCCGGCCGGCGCGGGCTTCGGGGGCGATGGTGAGGTGCAACACCAGGTAGTTGGGGCTGACGAGCTGCTGCACGCTGTCGAGGCGCACGCCGGGGTAGGGGCGGAGGGAGGCCGTGGCCGCGCGGATGCCGGGGCCGTGCACCAGCAGCTGCAGCCTGGGGTTTTTCATGCCCACCCACCAAAACGTGGGGTCGATGCGCTGGATGGGCGCGGCTTTGGCGGCGGCCGTTGCGGCGGGGGCGGCGGAAATAGCGGAGGCCGGGGCAGCCAGGGTGGGGGCGGCCGTGGCCAGCAGCGCGCCGGCCAGCAGGGCCAGGAATCGGGAAGCGAACATACGCAAGGTGGGAAGGCGGAACGTAATAGACAAAGTACGCCCTCACTCACCCGCCGCGCTACTGTTTCGGGGCCCCAAAATGATGATGTGTTGACGAATGTACATGCTGCCTTGCCCCAACTGGCTACTGCGTGCCGATCAGCCAGTTAATGAGGCATGAGACCAGCTGCCGCGGCAACCTGGTTTCTCGCCGCTATCCTGGAGCCAACTTGCTGATGCCGTTGGGCATGGCCTGGCCGCGGGGCGCTGGTGCCTGCTTGGCTTTTAGTGGTGGCCTGTTGGCATTTCGGCGGATTGGGCGGGAGGACGGCGCGCCGGGCAGTTCTTTTCTCGTTTTTTTGGGTGTTCGTTGGGCCGGCGCTGCCGCCGCCCGACCCGTGGTTTTTTCCATCACCCCGCAACTGCTGCCCCTATGGCTTTCGACCTTTCGTACTACACTCCCGCGCCCGAGTTTGCCACGCCGGCCGCGTATTTCTCCATGGAATTCGCCCTCGATCAGGCCCTGAAAACCTACTCGGGCGGCCTGGGCTTTCTGGCCGGCTCGCATATGCGCTCGGTCTACGAGCTCAAGCAGAACGTCATCGGCATCAGCATTCTGTGGAGCTACGGCTACTACGACCAGACTCGCAACGAGGACCAAACGATGCGGGCCGAGTTCCACCGCAAACACTACAGCTTCCTGCAGGACACCGGCCTGACCTTCCCCATCACCATCCACGATGCCCAGGTGCAGGTGCGCGCCCTGTACCTGGCCCCCGAGACGTTCGGCACGGCCCCGATGTTTTTCCTGACCACCGATATTCCGGAAAACGACTTCATCTCGCGCACCATCTCCCACCACCTCTACGACGGCGACACGGCCGCCCGCGTGGCCCAGAGCATCCTGCTGGGCGTGGGCGGCGGCAAGCTGCTCGACGTGCTGGGCCGCAAAACCGAAGTCTACCACCTCAACGAGGGCCACGGCCTGCCGCTGGCGTTCTACCTCTACGAGAAGTTCGGCCGCGACCAGCAGAAAGTGCGCGACCACCTGGTGTTCACGACCCACACGCCCGAGCTGGCCGGCAACGAGGAGCACCCGCTGGAGCTGCTCTATAAGATGTCGTTTTTCGGCAAGCTGACGCTGGGTGAGGTGCGCGATTTGGGCATCGTGCAAAACGACCGGGTGAACTACACGCTCACGGCCCTGCGCTTCGCCCGCATCAGCAACGGCGTTTCGAAAGTGCACGGCAAAGTGGCCAACGACATGTGGGGCACCAACGCCGGCATCAGCCCCATCATCGCCATTACCAACTCGCAGAATGGCACCTACTGGCGCGACGAGAAGCTGCACGAAGCCCTGGAAGCCAACAACGACGCGGCCCTGCAGGCCCGCAAGCGGGAGCTGAAAAAGCGCCTGTTCGATATCGTGGCCGACCAGACCGGCAAGCTGCTCGACCCCGATGCCCTCACGCTGGTGTGGGCCCGCCGCTTCGCCGGCTACAAGCGCGCCGACTTAATTCTGCGCCACTTCGAGCGGTTTAAAAAGCTGGTAACCGACACCGGCCGGCCCCTCCAGGTTATCTGGGCCGGCAAGCCTTACCCCAAGGATTTCGGGGCCATTGCCGTCTTCAACAGCCTCATCGAAAAGACCCGGAACTTCGATACCTGCGCCGTGCTCACGGGCTACGAGCTGGGGCTGTCGGCGGCCATGAAGAAGGGCTCCGATATCTGGCTGAATACCCCGCGCTTCCCGCGCGAAGCCTCGGGCACCAGCGGCATGACGGCCGCCATGAACGGCTGCATCAGCCTGAGCATCCCCGACGGCTGGATTCCCGAATTCGCCCGCGATGGCGAAAACAGCTTCCTGCTGCCCCTGGCCGACCTGCACGCCTCCGAAAACGAGAAAGACGACTTCGAAGCCACCGGCATCCTCGACGCCCTCGAAAACACCATCATCCCGCTCTACTACGACCAGCCCGCCAAGTTCCTGGCCATGCGCAAAGCCGCCATGCGCGACGTAGAGCCCGAGTTCGAGTCGGGCCGCATGGCGAAGGAGTATTATGAGCGGATGTATAATTTGAGGTCTTAGGAGCTTAGGTTTTAGGTCTTAGATAGGGTTTCCAAACAGGGTCCCGCACTGCTACACGCATAGCATTGCGGGACCCGGTTGGTGGCTTAGAGTGGGCTGTAGAGACGCGACCCATCGCGTCTCCTCGTTGCTGATGTTGTTAAGGCTGCAGTGGGTCGTTCAACGCCGAGACGCGATGGGTCGCGTCTCTACAGCCCATACAGAAACCTGCGAGTCGCCTCCTACGCCGTCAGGATGTGCGGCACGAACTCGGAGAGGTTGGTGATGATGCCGGGGTCGCGGCGGTAGCTGAGGGCGCAGGCCTCGCCAGCCCAGAATACGCCCGCCTGATAGCGGCGGCCCTGGGTGTCGGTTGGAAAGGCTAGCCAGCGCTGGCGCAGCTGGGGCTGATGCCCGAAGTCGCCGGGCTCCTGCTGGCGGGTGCGGATGCCGTCCATTTCGGTCAGGTTCTGGCCTTCGCGCCCGAACAGGGGCTTGCGGACGTGGTGGCCCGGCAGGTTGCGCAGGCTGGCCTCTACCAGCAGCGGGTGGTGCGGAAACGTGTCCCAGAGGTGGGCCAGGATGGCTTTGCTCTGGAACAGCAGCGTGTAGGCGGGGTTGGCGATGATGACGTCGCGGGTGAGCAGCAGGTGGGTCAGGTCGGCGGTGAGGGCGGGCTCCTCGTCGGCCAGCAGCTCCCAGGGCACCAGCTTGAACAGGAAATCGAAGCGCTGCCATTTATCCGGCTCCACTTCGGCCCAAACGCCGCGCTCTTCGCCCTGCACCGACACGCGCATGGCGTCCACGCTGCAAACGTGGGCCGTGCCGAACCCGGCGGCACGGGCCGCTTCGGCCAGCACGGCGCAGTTGGTTTCGTCCTCGGCGCTATCGGGCAGGTGTACCAACAGCAGGTGCGGGTCCAGGTCGGGGTTGAGTTCGCGCCAGTGGCGCAACTGGGCTTCCAGGCCCTCGAACAGGCCGTTGGCCTGCCGCTCGTGAGCGGGGCGGCCGGCGGCCATCAGGCAGGCCCACTGCACCACGGCCGTTTCGGGAATACTGGTGGCGGTATCGGCGTTGAACTCGACCAGCTTGGGGCCGTCGGGCGTTTCGGCCAAATCGAAGCGGCCGTAGAGGTGCCAGTGCCGGTCGTCGTTCCAGCTGTGGCGCACGGCTTCCCACAGGTTCGCCGGGATGCCCAGCTGGCGCAGAAAGTCGTCGGGAATCGGGTCGGGGATGGACTCCACCAGCATCTCATAGAGCGTATCGGCGGCCTGCAGCAGCGTTTCGGCCTCGGCTTCCGATACCGCCAGGGCCTCGGGCGCCAGGTAGGCGGCGCAGGCTTCCTCCACCGCCCAGTCCCAGCCCAGCTCCCGGATGGCCGGCTCCACATTGCCTGATAGCGGCAGCAAACGAATCATACGCAGTGGCTGAAAGGTTGAATTTGGGTGTATTGCTTTGGCGAAACGGCTGTAGCGCGAAGCTTCCGCTTCGCGTATCGCTGAACAGTTGCACATGGCGCGGCAGTCAGCAACGACACGCGAAGCGGAAGCTTCGCGCTACAGCCGTTCTGTGAAAGTCGGTCAGCAGGAGAGAAGCTGGCCGGTTAGCCGCCGAAGCCCCGCGAGCCGCCCCGACTGCCGAAGGTGCTGCGGCTGCTGTTGCTGGGGGCCGAGCTGCGGAACGTGCCGCGCGGGGAGTTGCGCTGCACGCTGGAACTGGCGCTGATGCCCGCGTTGCCGCCGCTACGGCCGCCCGTAAACCCCCGCCCATAAAAGCCCCGCCCCTCATTTTCGCGCTCCCGGGTAATGGTTTGGCGCCAGCCGTTATTGCCCTGCATGACACCCGGCGAGGCGTAGGCGCCGGCGTTGGGCGTCATCCAGCGGCCGGCCATGTAGCCGATGCCACTCCACATAAGCACGTCCATCATGCCGCGGCCGGCCACCCGGTTTTCGGGGTTCTGGCGGGTGTAGTTCTGCATCTGCTGCTGCAGGGCCTGGCCCTGCAGGGTGTCAACTTTGCCATCGGCGTGCCGCAGAATGGCCGCTACTTCTTCCTTGCCGGCCGGCCGCTCGGCCGTAATTTTCCACTCGCCCGGCTGCGTCTCGGTCATTTCGGTGATGACGCCCTGGCTGTAGGAGTCCGTGGCGGCATTGTCCCAGGAGGCTTCGGCGGCTTCGGGGCGGCTGTCGTTGGAGGAGCAGGCCGGCAGCACGCCCAGGCCCAGGCTGGCCGCGGCCGTGAGCAGGAACAGGTTGCGGCGCCAGTCGCCAAGGCGATAAAACGGACGGTTCATACAGGAAAGACTGTGAGGATAGACAGGAAGCAAAAATAGCAGGAATATGGCTCGGAAGCCCTAAGCCCTAACGCCTAAGCCCCCAGCACTTTCCCCAGCACCTGCCACACGTTATCGGCCAGCAGTTTCTGGCCCTCGGCGTTGGGGTGCACGCCGTCGGGCAGGTTGAGGTGGCGCTGACCGATGACGCCCTGCAGCAGGAAGGGCACAAAATCGACCTCGTTCTTGTCGGCCAGCTGGCGGAACAGGGCGTTGAACTCCTGGGCATAGTGGCCGAGCCGGCCGCCGGCCAGCGTGGCCAGCGGGCCCAGGTCGAACGGAAACTCCAGGCCCACCAGCACGCGGCGGGCCTGGGGGTGGGCGTGCTGCACCGCGTCGAGGATGAACTGCAGGTTCTGGGTGGTTTCGCGCACCGGAATGCCGCGCAGGCCGTCGTTGGCCCCGAGTTCGAGCACGAATACGTCGAGCTGGGGGAAGCGGGGCAGTACCGTGGGCAGGCGCTGGCGGCCGCCGGCGCTGGTTTCGCCGCTTACGCCGTAGTTGTGGGCCTTGTAGGGCAGGCCAAGGGCGTCGATTTTCTCCTGAATGCGCGAAGGAAAGGAAGCACTGGCCGGCAGCTGGTAACCGGCCGTAAGCGAGTCGCCGAAAAAGAGGATGTTCTGGGGCATAGAAGTAATGAGGCCAGATAGGCAGAAGCTAAACGCGGCCGGCGGGCCAGAGTTCCGGTTGGGTGGGAGGCCGCAGTACCTGAAGCCAAGCCGCAGCCTGCAATCAGCCAACCACAAAATTCAAGTTTGAGAACCTTTCGGGGGCTTTTTACCGTTACCTTTGCCGGCAGATAAGAATGATTCTTATCTGAAAACCCGCTAACTGTCACCAAACCCCTTCGTAATGTCCGTTATCAAAGCCACCGACGCCGATTTTCAGCAACTGCTTCAGGAAAATGAGAAAGTAGTGGTGAAGTATTACGCCGATTGGTGCGGCAACTGCCGCCTGTTTTCGCCCAAGTTCAAGCGCCTGGCCCAGGCCGAAGGCAACGAGGACGTGAAATTTCTGGACGTGAATGCCGAGAACAGCCCCGAGGCCCGCAAGCTGGCCAACGTAACCAACCTGCCGTTCTTTGCCGTGTTCCGCAACGGCGAGCTGGTGGACACGGTAGCCGCCAGCAAGGAAGAGGCCGTCGCCTCGCTTATTTCCCGCCTCAACTAAGCTGCCCGTTGCCATGAAAATGCCCGTTATCCGCCACCTGGTGGAAACCCAGACCCTGGAAAGCCTGATGGCCGCCGAAGAGGCGATACTGGAGGAGCAGACGCCCGCCTTCGAGGTAGAAGGCGAGGACGAAGGCGAGCAGCTGACGCACGTGTTTGCCGCTATCTTCATCCTCAACCACATGCAGGACCACAAATCCGACTTCAAAACGGCCCTGCGCGAGTACACCAAAAAGGTGCGCGTGAGCATCAGCTAGGCGTTTTAAGCCAAATAGAAACCCGCCTGTCATCCTGAGCAGAGCGAAGGACCTATACAGAAGCCAATCAATGGATATAGCTTCTGTATAGGTCCTTCGCTGCGCTCAGGATGACAGGCGGGTTTCTTTTGCCCCAAAAAACGCTTACCTTCCTTCATGCGTCGCCTTGCTCCCTTTGTGCTCCTGCTCTGGCTGGTGCCGGCCCCGGCCCGGGCCTGGGGGTTTTTCGCGCACCGGCTCATCAACCGGCTGGCCGTGTACACGTTGCCGCCCGAAATGGTGGGCTTCTACAAGGCCAACATCGACTACCTGACCACCAACGCCACCCGGCCCGACTCGCGGCGCACGCTGGTGCCCGGCGAGGCGCCCCGCCACTTCCTCGACCTTGATGCCTACGGCGACTCGGCCGCCTACCGGCTGCCCCGCTCGTACACGGATGCGGTAGCGCTGATCGGCGAGGATTCGCTCCAGCGCCACGGCATTGTGCCCTGGCAGATAACGCGCATGAAGGGCCAGCTGACGGCCGCGTTCCAGGCCCGCGACACCGACCGGATTCTGCACCTGTCGGCCGACTTGGGCCACTATATTGCCGATGCCTGCGTGCCGCTGCACACCACCCGCAACTACAATGGCCAGCTTACGGGCCAACGCGGCATTCATGGGTTTTGGGAAAGCCGGCTGCCCGAGCTGCTGAGCACCGGCTACGACTTCTTTACCGGGCCCGCGCCCTACCTGGAGCGGCCCACTGACGTAGCCTGGGCCACCGTGGCCCGCTCGCACGCCGCCCTCGACTCGGTGCTGCGGTTTGAGCGGGAGCTGAGCGCTGAGTTTTCGGAGGACCGCAAGTACGGCTTCGAGCAGCGCGGCAACGTAACGGTGCGCACGTACTCGCGCGATTTTGCCCGCGCCTACCACCAGCGCCTGAGCGGGCAGGTAGAGCGCCAGATGAAGCTGGCCGTGCGCCTGGCGGGCGCGTTCTGGTACACGGCCTGGGTGGATGCCGGCCAGCCCGACCTCGACAAGCTGCCCCGCACGCCCTCCGAAAAAGAGCAGCAGCGCCTAGCCCTCGAAGCCAAGCAGCTCGAAGCCGCGCCCGTTCGCGCCGCCGCCGGCCACGAGGACTAAAGGTGAGATGGTGAGATAGTGAAATGGTGAGTTGACCGTCTGTCATCCTGAGCGCAGCGAAGGACCTATATAGAAGGCATTACTTGATATTAGCCTCCGTATAGGTCCTTCGCTGCGCTCAGGATGACAGACGGTCAACTCACCATTTCACTATCTCACCATTTCACCGTCTATGTCCGTTCTTTGCAGCCCCAATAGCTACCGGAAGCCGTTGGCTGCCAATGCTGCGCCCGGCCGGATAACTCCTTGCTGCGGGCTGCGTAGGAAGCGGACTTCCTGGGGACTTCTACCGAAAAATATGCGGAAAATTTACTGCGTGCTGGCCCTGCTGGCACTATTGCTTCCGGGTGCCGTGCGGGCCCAGAAAGTGGGCCTGGTGCTGAGCGGCGGCGGCGCCAAGGGCCTGGCCCACGTGGGCGTGCTGCGGCAGCTGGAGCGCAACCAGATTCCGATTGACTACATCGTGGGCACCAGCATGGGCGCCATTGTGGGGGCCATGTACGCCGCCGGCTACTCGCCCGACGAAATTGAGCGCATTGTGCTGCGGCCCGAGTTCCAGACCTGGGTGTCGGGGGCGCCGCTGGAGGGCAAGGTGTTCAACTACTACGATGCCGACCCCACGCCCGCCCCGCTGCACCTGCGCCTGGCCATCGACTCGGCCTTCCGCATCAACGTAACGCCGCGGCTGGTGAATGACGTGACGCTTAACTACGTGCTGGCCACCATGCTGGCCCCGGCCGGCGCCATTGCCGACTACAACTTCGACAACCTGCTGGTGCCCTACCGGGCCGTGGCCACCGAGGTGTTCACCCGCGAAAAGGTCATTCAGCGCAGCGGCTCGCTCTCCGACGCCGTGCGCAATTCCATGGCCTTCCCGCTGGCCTTCCGGCCCATCCGCCAGGCCGATGGCCGCTACCTGTTTGACGGGGCCGTGGTGGATAACTTCCCGACCGACGTGATGCGCAAGGAGTTTCAGCCTGATATTATGATTGGGGTGAACGTGGGCGACGTGGCTTTCAAGAAGTACCCCAAGGAGCGCGACGACCAGCTGCTGACCTCGACGCTGCTGTTTCTGGGCTCCAACGTGGCCGATACGTCGTCGGTGGGGCGCAACGGCATCTTCATCCAGCCCGATCTGGCCGATATTACGGCGGCCGATTTCGGCCAGGTGAAGCGCCTGATTGAGCTGGGCGTGCAGGCCGCCGACCGCAAGATGGACGAGCTGAAAACCAAGATTCCGCGCCGCCAGGATACGCTGGCGCTCCAGGCCCGGCGGCTGGCGTTTCAGCAGCGGGCCCCCGGCACCGAGTTCAAGCAGATAACCGTGCAGGGCCTGCCCCAGGAGCAGCAGGAGTTTGTGCGCCGCTTTTTCCAGCGCTCCGGCTCGAACTACTACACGCCCGGCGACGTGGAGGAAGGCTACTACCGGCTGGTGAGCAACGACTTTTTCAACAACGTATACCCGCGTATCCGCTACGATACCAAGCAGCAGGGCTATGTGCTGGGCGTGGATGCGCGCCAGAACTCCAACCTCACGGCCGACCTGGGTGGCGTGCTCTCGACCCGCTCGATGAGCAACCTGTACCTGGGCGTGGGCTACCGCTACCTCAACCGCTACCTCTACAGCGTGGAGGCCAACGCCACCATCGGGCGCTTTTATAACGGGGCGCGGGCGTCGTTTCGGGTGAGCATTCCGGGCAACGTGCCACTGTATTTCGAGCCGGTATTCACGTTCAACAACTTCAACTACCAGGACACCAGCCCGCTGCTGAAGTCGCGGGCCCAGAACTCCCAGATTCAGCAGCGCGACGTGAAAACGGTGCTGCAGGTGGGCTTCAGCCCCAACTACCGCAGCCGCTACGTGCTGAGCGGGGGCGTGTTTACCAACCGCGACCAGTTTGCCAACACCGACGAAATCAGCAGCAACGCCACCCTCGACCAGAACCGCCTGCAGGGCGCCACGGCGGCGCTGGATTTCGAGCGCAACTCCCTCGACCGGCGGCAGTACGCAGTGTCGGGCCGGCGCGTGAAGTTTGGCGTACGCGCGGTGCGGGGCCAGGAGCGCTACACGCCCGGCAGCACGGCCGTAACCGAGTACGGCCAGGCCCTGGACGGGCGCCGCAAAACCCAGCAGTGGCTGAAGCTGAGTTTGTTCAACGAGCAGTATTTCACCTTTAATAAGGTGGACTCGGTGGGCCGCAAAGTGCACGCCTGGGGCTACCTGACCGAAGTGCAGGCCACCACCCAGGGCCCGTTTGCCACCTACCGCTCCTCGCTCACTACCTCGGCCGCCTTCCTGCCCCTAGCCGACTCGCGCACGCTGTTTCTGGACCACTACCGGGGCACGGCCTTCGCGGCGGTGGGCCTGCGCTACATCAAGGAGGTGCTGACCAAGCTGGAGTGGCGCTCCGAGGTGTACGCCCACACGCTTATCCGGCCCTGGGAGCGGCAGGCGGATAACCCGCTGCTGCCCGAGCGCGTCAACGGCATCAGCCGGCCCTATCTCACGCTGATGACCGGTTTCGTGTACCAGTCGCCGGTGGGCCCGCTGTCGTTGCAATTCATCCACTACGACGAGTCGCAGCACCAGTTTGCCGTGTTCGGCCACATTGGCTTCCTGCTCTTCCGCAACCGCGCCCTGGACTAGTGGTGAAGTGGTGAGGTGGTGAAATGGTGAGTTGATGTTTTGGGGGCCTGTCATTCTGAGCAAAGCGAAGGACCTTATCTGGCAAGACGAGTCGTTGGGACGGTCGTTCAAGCAGGATAAGGTCCTTCGCTTTGCTCAGAATGACAGGCCCCCAAAACATCAAATCACCATCTCACCAAATCACCACTTCACCGAATCACCATCTCACCTCACTCTACCGGGTGTTGTGGGGGCTCCTCGCTGGTATTGGTGGCCGTGTGGTCGCCGGAATTAGAGGCGGGGCCGGCAATACTGGAGCCCGAGAGCGGCGAGTCGCGGAACAGCAGCTGGAATAGCACCGCCGCCAGCCAGGCCGCCAGCGGGGGCGCCACCCAATACACCCACAATGCTCCGTAATCGTGGGCGGCCACGGCCGAGCCCAGGCTGCGGGCCGGGTTGAGGCTCATGCCAGAATAGGGCGTTTCGACGACGACGTACAGCGCCAGCAGTGCCCCCAGCAGCCAGCCGGCCAGGTTCTGGAGCCTCTGGGTGTGCAGGGCCAGAAACAGCACGGCCACCATAATAAACGTAATCAGAAACTCGGCCCCAAAGGCCACTGCCATGCCTTCGGGGCCCGGTTTCGTCAGTGCATAATCGACTTTGGGATGCGCGAAGTAGCGGCCCAGCAGCCCGAGCAGTGCCTGCCCGGCCAGCAGCGCGCCGGCTACCTGGGCCAGCAGGTACCAGCAGGCATCAGCGAGCCGGATCTTGCCCAACTGCCAGAAGGCTAGCGTGACAGCCGGATTCACGTGGGCTCCCGAGCGTTTGCCCCACGGACTGTACACGATAACCACCACCGTCAGGCCCACTACCAGCCCGATAACAGCGCGACCCAGCACCTCGTGCCCCGCCAGCTGCCGGGCCAGCCACCAGTCGGGATGATTGACGGCCGTCGTAATAAAGCCCGCCATAAACAGGAACAGAAAGATGCCTGCTGCTTCCGTCAGGTAATTATTCCAGTGCCGTTTGGCCGATACAATCAGGTGGGCTAGGAAACCGGGGTGGCGCACAGGCAGAAGCGGGAGTAGCGTGGAGGCAGGGCACGGCAGGCATAAGGCGCCTAAAGCCCGGCCGGCAGCTCAAACAACCTCCTGCTTACCGTTTGGTTTGCTCCTGAGCAAATTGGCGCAACAGCGCGGCTACCTCCTCGGGCGCCTCGTAGGGCAGCAGGTGCCCGGCGCCGGCAATCAGTTCCAAGGGCGTATCGGGCGGCAGCAGCGGCAGCGTTTCGAGGCCGTGTACCGAAGGCGAAAGCACGGCGTCCTGGTCGCCGGCAATCAGTGCGCAGGGCACCTCAACGAGTACCATGCGGGCGCTGATATCCTCGCGGCTGCCGCGTAGCAGCCAGGCTTCCCAGGCCGCCCGCGAACTGGCCAGGTTATCGGCTACAATCTGCCGGGTGGCAGCGGCCAGCAGGGGCCGGGCCGTGATTTTGCGAACGGTTTTCTCGGCCTCCGCCGGTTTTCCCCAGGCCTGCAGGCTGGCCTGCCGGTCCTCGTCGGTCATGGGTTCGGGGCCGGGGGGCGAGGGGCTCAGCAGTACCACGCCTGCCAGCCCGGCGGGTTGGCGGGCGGCCAGCTCCAGCGCAATCTTGCCGCCCATGCTGTGGCCCACCAGCACGTAGCGGCCAGGGTTTTCGGCCTCGATGAAGCCGGCCACCGCATCGGCGTAGGCGGCTACCGAAAAGCCGTGTGGCGGGGCCGGGGCGCCGCCAAAGCCTCCCAGATCGGGCGCCAGCAGGCGGTAGTCGGGGGAAAGCAGGCGGGCCACCTGGTCGAACTCGTGGCCGGCGCCGGCCCAGTAGTGCAGGCCGATAAATGTGAGCGAGTCGGGCATAGTAAGCGGCTGTACGAAAGCCATGCGTCAATGGCTGAGGCGACGCTGACTTCCGGGTGGGTAAACGCAAAGGGCGGCCCCTTCCGGAGCCGCCCTTTATGTCTGTTAATCAGCCTTAGCTGGGCCGTTACTGCTTGCTTACCCGCAGCACTTTGGCTTCGCCCGAAGGCATCAGCAGCCGCACCAGGTAAATACCACTTTTCAGGCTGCCCGCATTCGGCAGGCTCAGGTCGTTTACGCCGGCGTCCAGCTGCAGCGTGTGCTGGCCTACTACGCGGCCCGTCATGTCGGTTACCGTAAGCTGGGCCGGACCGGCGGCGCTGGTGTTGGCCGTCAGGGTCAGTACCTGCCCAAAGGGGTTCGGGAATGCCCGAACTTCGGCCTTGCTCAGCGCCGCACCACCATCAAACGTCACCGCTTTGGGGGCAAAGTAGTGGTCGGTGCCGTCGAGGTCGATCTGGCGCAAACGGTAGTAGCGCACGCCGGATTTACCAGCTTCAGTGTCCGTGTAGCTGTAGCGCTGCAGTTGGTTGCTGTTGGGGTTAGCGCTGGCCACCGAGGCCAGCGTCCGGTAGTTGCGGCCGTCGTTGGAAACCTGCACTTCGTAGCCCCGGCTATTCAGTTCGGCTACCGTTTCCCAGGTAATTTCGGCGTTGTTGCCCATGCGCTTGGCATTAAACGCCGTGAGCGTAACGGGCAACGGTGCCGTAAGCTCGCTGAGCGAGAAGATACCGAACGTGGTGACATTGGTTTTCGTCAGGATGTTGGCACTTTTATTAAGGGCATCACGACCCAACTGACCAAACATATCGCCGTTGGAAGTAGAAACGAACAGGGCTAGCTTGTTTTCATCAAGGGTCTGATTGCCCGGAATAAGGTTGGTTAGCTCGTTGTCGAGGTAGCGAAATTGCATTGTCGCGTTCAGGCCGCCGGTTTCACTCTGGGCGTTGCCGGGAAGCACATCGAAAATGCGCCGGATAGTAGGTCGGCTGTTAGCCCCATTATTAACGGAGGCGTAGTTGGTCGCCGTGTTGCGCAATACCGTTACCACGCCGGGCGCGTTGCCAATAAAGGTCAGGGTAAGGCCGATGTTACCAAATGGCTCTGGCTGGCCAACGCGGGCAACTTCGCTGATTTTCACGTAGCCGCGCAGGAAGGACGTTTCGCTTTCACCCTCAATACGGCCTGCCGGAATACCGGTATTGTTGACGTTGGTGGAAGGCGCCAGCTGCACAAAAGACGTGTTGATGGAGGCAATATTGGTTTCCAGAATACCCTTGATGAACCGTAGCGTACCTCCCGCCTTAACCGTGAAGTTGGTGGTCAGGCTCTTAATGCCGCTACCGTCAATTTCTACATTCACCAGGCCCGATACTGAGCCACTGATGGTCTGGTTGGCGCCGGTGAAGGCAATAGTGGTATTGGCGCTCTGCTTGAAGCTGTCCTGCTGGTTGTTGAAATCACCAAAAACCTCCAGACGGCCTACTACCAGGCTGCTGATGGAGCGCTGGGTAGGACTGCTACCCAGCATCGTAAAGTTGCGCGTCTGGGCAGGACCGGAACTGCTGTTGTCGTAACCGGGCACTGGGGTTACCACGACTGAGGTCGTACCGTCTGAATTCTGAATAACGGTTTCACGCGTGCTGGCCGGCTTAACCGCATTACTGTAGATGTTGGGGTATTGTACCGTCGAGCCTGAACCGAAATCGGGAATCGTAGCATCTTTGCCAGGATTGGGCACACCATTAGTCCAGTTGCGCGCGTCAAACCAGTTGTCATCCTCCCCACCAGTCCAGGTAGTAGATGTTGGTGGCTCGGTGGGGCGAATGCCGATTACAGTGAAGCTAGCTTGGTAGCTCCCCCCCCCCTCGGGGTCAAGTTTGCTGAAGGTCTTTTTGGTTGTGGTATTAAAACCGTTAGCTCTAAAAGATACCGCTATAGAATATTCTCCAGGAGGTAATAATCCCCCACTACCATTCCCAGCCAGCAGGTTCTCGTTCGCCATATCGGCTAAGAACGTCTTGTCACCAGTAGTGTTGGTCGGGGCGCCCAATCGTATTATCTGGGGTCCGTTAGTTGGGTCACCATTCTCATCAGTCACCTCATAAAAGAGGATGCCACTCCGGATATCATCAGGCCCTGCTTGCGTTGTGGATAAAGTGCCCCCATTCAGTAAAAGGGTTGTATTGAAATCCGAGACATTAAATGAACCCAGATACTCCCCATCAAAGTCGGGGCTAGGATTATTACGACCATTATAGGTTTCATTACCTTCCTGAGGGCTATTTATACCTCGATCTATAAAAATAGACGAGCCAGTAATGCTACTGTTCTGCTGAGCGCGGGCCGTAAAGCTCGTGCTCATAGCCACAAACAGGGCAAGCAGGGGCAATAAGCGTTGCCAAGCGTGTCTCGGCGCTTGGCCGACAAAAGTGAATAGGGATGATTTCATGATAAAGGGGGCAAAAGAGTTTCCAGATTAGGGACATGCGTCATGGATCAGCCTGACGCATTTGGTCCCCTATACGGAAAGACAAGTATATGGCTGGGTTTTTTGTATAAAAAAATAATTAAAATGGAGTATTCCTGTAAAAACACAAAATGCACACTCGTTTTATAGAAGCATTTGGAATATAAATATGACTTTGTAAAGCTGGGTGGATGATATACAAGCGGGTTTTCAATGCTGGTATCGTCTGAAATAATGCTGTTTTCCTATAGTGGGAAAAGTCCAGTGCCGATTCCGGCCTATTTGTTCTGGCTGAAGTAGAGAACTGACTATAACCAGTTGATATCTGGCCTCCGCTAAACCAGAAGGCCCCGAAGCTGAGCTTCGGGGCCTTCTGGTTCTAGATGTTGAGTTTCTGCATAATGACTGGCGTGGCCTGATGGTAGATGGCCGCTACCCAGTAGTTCACTTAAGCTAGCTTACAACCTATTGGGGCTCAGTAGATGCAGTGTTCAAACTGCTGGCACGCGCTTACTTCCTCGCATTTTCCAGGAATCTGTCGGCGGTGCGCAGGCTGAGGGCCATGATGGTAAGGGCTGGATTGACGCTCAGAGCGCTTGGGAACACCGAGTTGTCGCAGATGTAGAGGTTGGGCACGTCAAAGGCGCGGCCATCAGGATTCACTACCGCCTCATTGGCCGAGGTGCCCATGCGGGCCGTGCCGATGATGTGGGCGTAGCGCTCGAAAGCCCAGATGTCCTGCGCGCCGGCGGTTTCCCAGATCTGGCGCATCGTGCGCTCGGCGTGGCGGTTCATGCGCTGCTCGTTTTCCTGGGCCGTGAAATGCACGCGGGGCTTGGGCACGCCGCGGGCGTCCTTTTCGTCGCTGAGCTCCACAAAGTTATCGGTGTGGGGCAGGCAGTCGCCCAACACGTTAATGCCGGCAATGTGGTTGTAGTTGCGCATGTAGTCGCGCAGTTGCTGGCCCCAGAGCTTGCGCTGCCGCACCATCTGGGTGGCAAAGGTAACGGGCATTACCCCAATGCTTTGCAGCAGGTAGCCACCGGCAAAATCGGCATCCTTGGGCCGGTGGGTGTCCTCGGAAATCAAACCGCCCGGAATGCCTTTGTAGGGCCGGGTGTCCTCGGGGAAGGTGCCCCACACCTGCATACCCACATGGGCCATGAAGTGCTTACCTACCTGACCGCTGCCCATCGCCAACTCGTTGAGCAGCAGCAGACGGGGCGTTTCGATGGCGCCGGCGCACAGAAACAGGTTGCGACAGCGCTGCCGCACCGTGCGCCCGCCCTGCTCGTACACCACGCCCGTTACCTGGCCCGTGGCGTCGCGCTCAATCTCGGTTACGTAGGCCCCGGTCCGGATTTCGGCGCCGTACTGCTCGGCCAGGGGCAGAAACGTAACGTCCATGCTGGCTTTGGCGCCGGTGCTGCAGCCGGCCTGGCAGAAGCCGCGGTTGGTGCAGGCTTCGCGCCAGCCCACGCCCTCCTGGTAATAGCGCGCCGAGAGGGCCGCATTGGCCGCCGGCGAGGTCCGGATGCCGAGCTGCGCGCAGGCCCGCTCCATGAGTTGGGCGGCGCCATTAAGCGGCAGCGGGGCCAGCGGGTAGCCCTTGCGGCGGCCGGGGTCCCAGGGGTAGGGCGTAGGGCCCGAAATGCCCAGGAAGTGCTCGAGTTCCTCGTAGTAAGGCTCCAGCTCCTCAATGCCGAAAGGCCAGTCGACGCCCTGGCCGAACTCGGTGTGCAGCGTCAGGTCGCCGCGGTGGGCGCGGGGCGTGTAGGCGGTGTAGTGCAGCGTCGAGCCGCCGTAGCCGATGCCCGAGTTGTTTTTGCCAAACGCCACCGGGTTCTGGCCGGCCGACAGTCGCTCGTCGTTCCAGAAGAGGAAGTTCTGGGCTTTCTCATCGGTGGCAAACTCGGTTTTGGGGTCGTGGCGGGCGCCGGCCTCCAGGGCCACCACGCGCAGGCCGGCCTGCGCCAGCCGGGCCAGCAGGGGCGCACCGCCCGCGCCGGTGCCAATCACGAGGCAGTCTACTATTTCATCGGGGTCGGGCAGGGGGGCGGGCTGTTCCAGCGGGTCGCGGCTGGGGTCGGCCTGCAGGCTGTTTTCTTCGAGGATTTCGCGCAGCAGCGGGTCCTGTATTTCGGGTTGAATAGGCGTCAGGGTGCCTTCTTCCAGCGTTTCTTCGTCGGGCATGAGCGGTGAGATGGTGAGGTGGTGAAATGGTGAGTTGATGTTGGAGTGGCGCAGCCAGCCCGGATGGTGTAACAGGAGCAGTCAGAACAACAAGCTCACCATTTCACCACCTCACCATTTCACCGTTCTTCCGGTTCGCGGGGCTCCAGCTCATTCAGGCCGATGCGCTGCCAGCCGGGGACATCGGCCATGCCTACGTAGCCGATTTCCTCCTGGGCCAGCGGGTGGGCGTAGTAAATTTCGGTCAGCTCGGCCAGCATTTCCTCAAAGAAGCGGTCCTGGGGCAGCTGGCTCCAATTTTCGCCGGGTGCTTCGGCGGCGGCCAGCAGCGCGATAATGCTGTCCTGCCGGGCCTCATCCAGTTCTGTAAACGCCTGCTGAAACCGGGCCTGGGCCGCCTGGTTGATGCCACCCAAACCGAGTCGGTAGGCCTCGCGGTCGGGTGGCATGGAGTCGTAGCGCCAGCCGTCGGCGTCGCCCCGTAGCAGCCGCGCATCTACCCCGGAAGCCAGCGAAATCGGCGTTTGGCGTTCGGGCTGCGGGAAAATACGGGCGGCTACGGCCTGCAGCAGCCGATAAGTATCGGCATCGAAAAACTGCGGCTCATAGGCAAGCGGCGCTTCCAGCCGTTCCTCCAGCGCCGCCCGGGTAGCGGGCGTCACGAGGTCGGTTTCCAGCAGGGCCCGGACGGTGCCTTCGGGGTAATGGGGCATGAGGTGAGGGGGTTCGAGGTGAGATGGTGGGTTGGACCTTTTGGCGGCCTGGTCGCGCGAGTGGCGCGAATGAAGCAAGCGGCCGAGAAGCCAGCAGGAGTCAGAAGCGTAACAGGCAAGAGGTACAGTTGTGTTTCGAGTGGTCGGCGGCGGCCATTTGGCAGCCCTGGTCTACTGGCTTTTCGTGCCGGCTCCCTGTTTGCGCCGACCGGCCCCCGAAACATCAACTCACCAACTCACCATTTCACCACCTCACCTTACGCGTCGGTGCTGAGCTTGCCGCCGGTTACCTGCACCAGCGAGCCGGTCATGAACGAGCCGTCCTGCGAGGCCAGCAGCACGTAGGCGGGCGCCAGTTCTTCGGGCTGGCCGGGACGGGCCAGAGCGACTTCGTGGCCGAACTTCTCGATTTCATCCTTGGGCATGGTGCCCGGAATGTTGGGCGTCCAGACCGGCCCCGGCACCACGCAATTCACCCGAATGCCCCGCTCGCCCAGGCTCAGGGCCAGGCTCTTGGTGAAGGCGTGGATGGCGCCCTTGGTGCTGGCGTAGTCAATCAGAATCGGAATACCCGTGAGGCCCACAATGCTGCCGGTGTTGATGATGCAGTCGTGCTTTTGCAGGTGCGGCACGGCGGCCTGCGCCATCCAGATGTAGCCCAGAATATTGGTATCGAAGGAGCGGCGAATCTGCTCCTCCGGGATGTCCTCGAACTTCTGCTGCGCCATCTGGAAGGCGGCGTTGTTGACCAGAATATTGAGGCCGCCCAGCTCGGCGCGGGTGCGGCGCACCGCCTCTTTGCACTGCTCGGGCTGGCGCACATCGTGCTTCAGCAGGATGCACTGGCGGTTCTGGGCTTCCACGAGACGCTTGGTTTCCTCGGCGTCCTGGGTGTTTTCGTTGTAGAGCACCGCCACGTGGGCGCCTTCCATGGCAAAGGCCACGGCCACGGCCCGCCCGATACCCGAGTCGGCGCCGGTTACCAGCGCCACTTTATCCTGGAGCTTGCCGGCGGGCCGGTAGGTGCTGAAGGCCATGCCCGGCTGCAGCTCCATATCAGCCTGCTTGGCCGGATAGGGCAGCTTCTGGGCATGCTTTTTCATGTCCTTGGCCGTGGGGTGGTCCACGGGCTTGGGCGCTTTATCGGCCGCCTGGGCGGCTTTTTTAGCGGCGGGTGTAGCGGCCGAGTCGCTGGCGGGCTGGGCGGCGGAAGCAGATGTCTGGGCGGGGGCGGAGGTCTTTTTGGTAGCCATAGAAGTAGAGTGGAAAGGAACAGCGTGGTGCTGAATCTTACGCGAAACCGGCCGACACGTTTGGTAAACCCCAAATTGACCCCTCAACTGCCGCTGCCGTTGCTACCGCACCACCACCACTTCCACCCGGCGGTTGCGGGGCCGCAGCTCGGGGTTGCGATTATCGGCCACCGGGTAGGCCCCGCCGTAGCCCACGGCCGTCAGGCGCAGCGAGTCGATGCCCTGCTGCACCAGGTAGCGGCGCACCACCCGCGCCCGCTGCTGCGACAAAAGCCGGTTGCGGGCCGCGTCGCCCACGTTATCGGTGTGGCCGACCACCTGCAGGCGCAGCGCGGGCTGCCGGCGCAGGGTTTGGGCCAGCTCGTCGAGCACGGGCCGCGAGGCGGGCAGCAACTCGGCGGTGCTCTGGCTGAAGTACAGATTGGGCAGCGTGAGGGCCGCACCCCGGCGCAACGTGGCCAGTTCGGTCAGCACCGGGCGGGCGCCGCGGTCGGCATCTGGCGGCGTGGGCCGGGAAACGGGAGTTGTAGCGGGCCGCGGACCCGAGCGTCGGGCCACCACCGCTGTCTTTGGCGTGGGTTTCGGAACCGGCTGGGGCGGTGGGGTGGGTTTCGGCGCGGCGGCTACGATTGGTGGCGGCGGGGGCAGTTCGGGGTATAGGTACTGCTGAGGCACCACCCCGGGCTTCCGGCTTTTGGCTGCCGCCCGGGCCCGGTTATAGGTGGCCGGCTGCCCTAGCTCATCGGGCCGAAGCCACGAAAAAACGGCCCGCGACACCCGGCCCCGCACATCCTTATACGCCAGATCCACGGCGTAAAACTTGCCCGCCTCGTAGCGTTGCGTTACGTCTACCGGAATCGGGGTGCCTTTTTCCACGCCGAAGTATTCAGGCTCGTACTTGGTCATGCGCAGAATATCGGCGCTGGCTAGGTTGACATCGTGGGCATCATCCCATTCGGCGTGCAGAATATAAATGCCTGTCTCCGGGGCCCGCACATAGCCCGTGTAGCGCACCGAAAAGCCCTGCGGCGGTACGCCCGGCGCGGGCGGACCGCCGCGCCAAGTGGCGTTTACTGTCGGCTCGATGCGGTGGTGTATCACCGCGCCGTCCGGCTGGCCGGCGTAGTAGCTGGCGCGCAGCCCCGAACCGGCAGGTACTGGGCCGCTTACGGCTGTGCCTTGGGCCAGTGGCACCGCCATATCGGGCCCCGTTGCCGCGCCCCTGACTACGCGAATGGTGCCGCCGGTAGGGGAGGCGCGGGCCGGCCTAGCTGCTACCGGGGCGGGTGGCAGGGGCCGGGCCGTGGGCGGCAGCACCGCGTACAGGTAGCGGGTCGGGATGGGCTGCGAGCCGGTGGCAGCATCAGCCGGCACCCAGGCCAGCCGGGCCCGCGAGTCACGCTCTTTCTGGTAGTATTCGACGCGCAACGGATAGTAGCGGCCGGCTTCGAGCCGCACCCGGCCGGTAGCGGCGGTGGCCGCTTGGTCGCGCCAAGAATTGATGACCGACCGGCCGCCCACCCATACCCGCATGCCATCGTCGGCGGTAGTTTGCAGCAGGTAGAAACCAGTAATGGGCGCGTAGAGCCAACCCGTCCAGCGCACCGAGAAACCCTCGCCCGGCACGCCCGGCCCCGGAGCTACAAAGTAATTGCCTCGCTCATCTTTAGTCCAGTTGAAATCGATTTGCGCATCCTGGCGGGTGAGAACCAACTGCTCGAAGCGCGGACCGGCGAAATACTGGCCCCGCAGCCCGGTGCCGGGTGTGGCGGCCTGCTGCTGCGCCGCAGCTGGCAGGGTCAGCAGCAAAGCGACCGGCCGCAGCCAATGGAGAAGGCGGATAGCAAGGCGCATGGGTGGCGGGTAGCAAGTGATAAAGAAAGACCGAAAGGCCCCGGCAAAATGTTCATAAATCCTCAGACCCGGCAGCCCGCCGGCCCGGCGAACACCCACTTGCCTCAAAAGGCCACGCGCCTACCTTGGCGTTTCCGGCATTCGGCGCTATCTTCGCCCCGTTACTTATCCAGAAAGACCGAGGGATTGGGCCCGATGACGTCTTAGCAACCTGCCACAAACAAGGTGCTAATTCCCTTTTCAAGCCGCCTGGCGGTCTGGAAGAAGATAAGTGCGGAACCGGCCTCGTGCCCGGCTCTTTCTGGATAGGCTTTGTACCGCCGCTTTTTCCAGCCGAGCCCATGCCGACCATTGCTGCCGTCCCCGCCGCCGCCGTTTCCGCCGCTACTTCGCCCCTCCACGATATTCTGCGCCAGCGCGTGCTCGTGCTCGATGGGGCCATGGGCACCATGATTCAGCGCCACCCGCTGACCGAGGAGGATTTCCGCGGAGCCCGTTTCGCCGACCACCCCAAACCCCTGCGCGGCAACAACGACCTGCTCAGCCTCACCCGCCCCGATATCATCCGAGGCATCCACGCCGAGTACTTCGCCGCCGGGGCCGACATGGTGGAAACCAACACCTTCTCGGGCACCACCATCGCCCAGGCCGACTACGGGCTGGAGCACGTAGTGTACGAGCTCAACTACGAGTCGGCGCGGCTGGCCCGCGAAGCCGCCGACGAGTACTCGGCCCGCACGCCCGACAAGCCCCGTTTCGTGGCCGGGGCCGTGGGGCCCACCAACCGCACCGCCTCCCTCTCGCCCGACGTGAACCGCCCCGGCTTCCGGGCCGTGACGTTTGACGAGTTGGCCGCCGCCTACCACGAGCAGGTGCGCGGCCTCGTGGATGGGGGCGTGGATGCGTTGCTGATTGAAACCATCTTCGATACGCTCAACGCCAAGGCCGCCCTGTACGCGGTGCAGCAGTTCTTTGACGAGGGAGGCCGGGTGGTGCCCGTTATGATTTCGGGCACGATAACCGACGCCTCGGGCCGCACCCTGAGCGGCCAGACCGTGGAGGCCTTCTGGAACTCCATTCGCCACCTGCCGCTGCTAAGCGTGGGCCTCAACTGCGCCCTCGGCGCCGACCAGCTCCAGACCTACGTGCAGGAGCTGGCCCGCCTGGCCGACGTCCACATCTCGGCCTACCCCAACGCCGGCCTGCCCAACGCTTTCGGCGGCTACGACGAGTCGGCCCGCGAATTTGCCGACGTGGTGGAAAACTACCTCAAGGAAGGTCTGGTAACCATCGTGGGCGGCTGTTGCGGCACCACGCCCGAGCACATCGCGGCGCTGAGCGAGCTGGCGGAGCGGTACGGGCCGCGCCGTGCACCCCACCCCCCGGCCCCCTCCCCTCCGGGAGAGGGGGGGCGTTCAACGGGTTCACGTTCGGCTCCCCCTCTCCCGGAGGGGAGGGGGCCGGGGGGTGGGGTCACCCGCCTCGCCGGCCTCGAACCGTTCAACATTGATAAAAACAGCCTGTTCGTGAACGTGGGCGAGCGGTGCAACGTGACGGGCAGCCGCGCCTTCGCCCGCCTCATCCGCACCGGCGACTACGACGCGGCGCTGGCCGTGGCCCGCGAGCAGGTGGAAGGTGGCGCTCAGGTGCTCGACATCAACATGGACGAGGGCATGCTCGATTCGGAGCTGGCCATGACCTCGTTTCTGAACCTGATTGCCTCGGAGCCCGATATTTCGCGGGTGCCGGTGATGCTGGATTCTTCGAAGTGGAGCGTGCTGGAAGCCGGCCTCAAGTGCGTGCAGGGTAAGAGCATCGTCAACTCAATATCCCTGAAAGAAGGCGAGGAGGTATTCTTGCAACGCGCCCGCACCGTGCGCCAGTACGGGGCCGCCATGGTGGTGATGGCCTTTGATGAGGATGGCCAGGCCGACACACTGGAGCGGCGCATTGCCATCTGCCAGCGCAGCTACGACCTGCTCATGCGCATAGGTTTTCCGGCTGAGGACATCATTTTCGACCCCAACATCCTCATCGTGGGCACCGGCCTGGAGGAGCACCGCAACTACGGCGTGGAGTTCATTGAGGCCGTACGCTGGATAAAAACCCACCTACCGGGTGCGCTCACCAGCGGGGGCGTCAGCAACATCAGCTTCTCGTTTAGGGGCAACGACGTGGTGCGCGAGGCCATGCACGCCGCCTTCCTCTACCACGCCATCCGCGCCGGCCTGGATATGGGCATCGTCAACCCCAACCAACTGGCCGTGTACGACGAGGTGCCCAAGGAACTGCTGGATCTGGTGGAAGACGTGCTGCTCAACCGTCGCCCCGACGCCACCGAGCGGCTGCTGGAATTCGCCGAAACCGTGAAGGGCCAGAAAGCTAACAGCCAACAACTGACAACTAACAGCCTCGAATGGCGCGACTTGCCGGTGCAGGAACGGCTGGCCCACGCCCTTATCAAGGGTATTACCGACTTTATCGATGAGGACACGGAGGCCGCCCGGCAGGAACTGGCCCGGCCGCTGGAGGTGATTGAGGGGCCGCTGATGGCCGGCATGGGCGTGGTCGGCGACCTGTTTGGGGCCGGCAAGATGTTCCTGCCCCAGGTCGTGAAATCGGCGCGGGTGATGAAAAAGGCCGTGGCCTACCTGGAGCCCTACCTGCTGGCCGACAAGCAGCAGGGCGACCGGCAGACGGCCGGCAAAATCCTGCTCGCCACCGTGAAGGGCGACGTGCACGACATCGGCAAGAACATCGTGGGTGTGGTGCTGGCCTGCAACAACTTCGACATCGTGGATTTGGGCGTGATGGTGCCGCTGGAACGAATCTTAGACGAAGCCCAGCGGCAGGGCGCCGATATGATTGGTCTGAGCGGGCTGATTACGCCCAGCCTCGACGAGATGGTGTACGTGGCCCAGGCCATGGAAAAGCGCGGCCTGAAAACGCCCCTGCTCATCGGTGGCGCCACCACCTCGCGGCTGCACGCGGCCGTGAAAATCGCCCCCCAGTACTCCGGGCCCATCGTGCACGTCAACGACGCCTCGCGCTCGGTGGGTGTGGCCGCCAGCCTGCTCGGCTCGGCCCACGAAACCTACGCCCGCGCCATCCACGACGAGTACCGCCAGCTCCGCCACGACTACGCCGGCCGCCAGCGCGAAAAGACCTACCTCCCGATTGAAGCCGCCCGCGAAAACGGCTTTAAAGCCGATTGGCAAACCACGCCCATCACCAAGCCCAGCTTTTTGGGCACCAAGGTGCTGGAAGACTACGACCTCGCCGAGCTGGCTGAATACATCGACTGGACGCCCTTCTTCCAGACCTGGGAGCTGAAGGGCCGCTACCCGCGCCTGCTCGACGACCCCACCGTAGGCGAGGCCGCCACCCAGCTTTTCCAGGACGCCCAGCGGATGCTGCGCCGCATCATCGACGAGAAGCTGCTCACGGCCCGCGCCGTCATCGGCTTCTGGCCCGCCAACACCGTGGATTACGACACGATTGAGGTGTACCAGGACGACGCGCGCCAGCAGGTGCAGGCCGAGTTCTTCACCCTGCGCCAGCAGAGCGAAAAGGCCGCCGGCGTGCCCAACCTGGCCTTTTCCGACTTCCTGGCCCCCAAGCAAACCGGCCGGGCCGACTACATCGGCGGCTTTGCGGTAACGGCCGGCTTCGGCATCGAGAAGCTGCTGGAACAGTACGCCGCCGAGCACGACGACTACAGCAGCATCCTGCTCAAAGCCCTGGCCGACCGCCTGGCCGAGGCCTTTGCCGAGCGGCTGCACCAGCGGGTGCGCGAGGAGTTCTGGGGCTACGCGCCGGCCGAGCGCCTCTCCAACGACGACTTAATCCAGGAGAAATACCAGGGCGTGCGCCCCGCCCCCGGCTACCCCGGCTGCCCCGACCACACCGAGAAAATCACCCTTTTCAACCTGCTCGACGCCGAGAACACCACCGGCATCAAGCTCACCGAAAACCTGGCCATGTACCCCGCCTCTTCGGTCAGCGGCCTCTACTACGCCCACCCCGACTCCCGCTACTTCGGCCTCGGCCGGGTGGGGCAAGACCAAGTGGCTGACCTGGCCAACCGCAAAGGCATGCCGCTGCCGGAGCTGGAGCGCTGGCTGATGCCGAATTTAAATTACGAGCCGGCGCCTGTTGCACCGGGCAACGTGGCGCCTCACCCCCCGGCCCCCTCTCCGAAAAAGGAGAGGGGGAGCCAAGCGTCTGGTTCCAGAGGGCAGGCGGCTTTGCAGGATTCGGCGTTGACGGCGGACAAGCGGCAGTATGGCAAGCTGAATCTGAAGGGTAGGAGCCGCGCTATGCGACAGGAACCGACGGAAGCCGAACGGCTATTGTGGCAGGCTTTACGTGGTGGGCAAGCCGGAGCGAAGTTCCGTCGCCAGCATAGCATTGACCGCTACATCGTTGATTTTGTGAGCATCGCTGCCAAGCTGATTGTGGAAGTTGACGGCAAAGGACACTACGAACCCGACCAGCAGGACTACGATACCGGCCGAACGGCTTTGCTGGAAGAACTTGGCTATCGGGTTCTGCGCTTTCCCAATGAGCAAGTCATCGAGCAACTGGAATCCGTGGTGAGCGAAATCAAAGCCGCCCTCAACTAGCCCTGCCCAAGCCTGAACAGTGAAAATACCTTCGTCAGGCTCCCCCTCTCCTTTTTCGGAGAGGGGGCCGGGGGGTGAGGCGCCACGCCAGCACGACAACACAAGCCCAATGAAAGTAACCGAACACCTGTCCCGCGCCGAAGGCAAAACCCTGTTTTCCTTCGAGGTGCTGCCGCCCAAAAAGGGCGAGAACATCCAGACGCTTTTCACCAATATCGAGCCGCTGCTGGAGTTCAGGCCGCCGTTTATTGATGTGACGTACCACCGCGAGGAGTACGTGTACCACCAGCATCCCAACGGCCTGCTCGAAAAGAAAACCGTGCGCCGCCGGCCCGGCACGGTGGGCATCTGCGCGGCCATCAAAAACCGCTTCGACGTCGATACCGTGCCCCACCTGATTTGCGGGGGCTTCACGAAGGAGGAAACCGAAAACGCCCTCATCGACCTGCACTTTCTGGGCATCGACAACGTGCTGGCTTTGCGCGGCGACCCCATCAAGAGCGAAGGCCGCTTCGTGCCCGAGGCCGATGGCCACTCCTACGCCTGCGACCTGATAGGGCAGGTAGCCGACCTCAACAAGGGCGCCTACCTCGACCAGGAGCAGGATGATACCTCGGCCACCAGCTTCTGCATCGGCACGGCCGGCTACCCCGAAAAGCACTTCGAGTCGCCCAACAGTGGCGCCGATTTGCGCTACCTCAAGCACAAAGTCGACCGCGGCGCCGAGTACATCGTGACCCAGATGTTCTTCGACAACGAGCAGTTTTTTGCCTTCGAGCGGCGCTGCCGCGAAGCCGGCATTACGGTGCCCATCATCCCCGGCCTCAAGCCGCTCACCACCAAAAGTCAGCTCACCATGCTGCCGCGCTCCTTCTACCTGAGCCTGCCCGAAGCCCTGGCCGACGCCGTGCACCTGGCCCCCGACAATGCCGCCGCCCGCCAGATCGGGCTGGAATGGTGCATCAACCAGAGCCGCGAGCTGATGGCCCACGGCGTGCCCTGCCTGCACTACTACAGCATGGGCAAGTCCGACAGCATCCGCCAGGTGGCCGCGGCGCTGTTTTAGGAAGGTGAACTGGTGAGTGGTGAAATAGGGAGTTGAACGTCATTCAGAGCGAAGCGAAGAATCTCGCGGGCTGATGTTGTAGTAGTAGCTCAACGAATGCACGCGAGATTCTTCGCTTCGCTCTGAATGACGTTCTTTATACTTGCCGCCAACAAGGCGGCCTGACCGTCAACTCACCATTTCACCAAATCACCGCATGCTCGACGACCTGTTCAGCCGCCTGCGCGAGGCCACGGCGCCGGCCGAAATTGAGACGTTGCAGGATGGCATCTGGCAGATCTGGCTGGCGGCCGGCCACCCGTTGCTCGACAAGCGCCTCGAAACCGGCATCCGCGCCCTTTCGGCCGGCGACTACGGTTTGGCCATTCAGGAGTTCACCTTCCTGATCGAAACGGCCCCCGACTATGCCGAGGGCTGGAACAAGCGGGCCACGGCTTACTTTGTGCGCGGCGAATACAAGGCCGCCCTGCGTGATGTGCGCGAAACGCTGCGCCGCGAGCCGCGCCACTTCGGCGCCCTCTCGGGGCAGGCACTCATGCTACGGGCCCTCGGCGACGCCCGCGGCGCATTGCGGGTGCTGCAGCGCATCGAGCAGTTGTGCCCCGCCTGGCCCGGTTTGCAGGCGCAGTTGCGCACGTTGCGCGAGGAGTTGGAGTAGTTCGTTTCTTTGTGCTATTCGGTGAAAAATAGGCTGCGCAGCCAAGAGCGAAGCAGCTGGTTCAAGGCGGCCCGTCTTGGATGGAGAGGCTATTGAGTAGGATTCGTGCTGTATTTCAGGTCGTGGCTTGGGCTGGCGGCTGAAGGTGTCTAAATTTGCACTAAAGAAATGGTGGGCTTTCCTGGCTCCACCGCCTTTCGGCTTCCCGTTCTGCCCAGCGCTTCTGCTATGAAACACGCGTTCCTTTTCAGCCTGGCCTGTGGCCTGTTGCTGTCGATTTCGGCCCCGGCCCAGAAGCTGCGCAAAACGGCCACCGGCAGCGGCCTGATGGAAAAGGGCGAGAAAACGGGCGTGTGGGAATACTACGCCACCACCCGCGACGGCTCGCAGGTCATCACCCAGAAATACGACCACTCGGCCGGCCGGCTGGTGTTTTTTCGGCCCTTTGATGACGTGCTGTATCCGGTGCGCGCCGCCAGCGGGGAGTGGGGCCGCGAGCGGCTGAGCCACCCCATTTTCTTTGTGGGCGGCGATGCCGAGCTGGCCACTTACACGGGCCGCCTGAACTACCCGGCCACCGCCGAAGCCAAAAACGTGCAGGGCCGCGTCATCGTCACAATTACCGTTGACACGCTTGGGCGCGCGCTCAGCCAGCAGGTGCTGCTCGGCATTGGCGCCGGCTGCGACGAGGAAGCCCTGCGCGTGGCCCGCAGCATCCCCGACCAGTGGATTCCGGCCCGCCTGGGCAGCCGCGCCGTGGTGTCGAAAATCGACGTGCCCTTCACCTTCCGCCTGGCCGGCCGGTAGGCCTGCCGGTCTAGAGCCGGGCCGCAGTCTGCCCGATAGGTTTTACCTTGGGGCATGAAAACGCCCGTTTTGCTTTCGCTGCTGGCCTGCGCCGGCCTGCTTGCTGCCTGCGACTCGACTCCGCGCGAGCGGCAGGAGGTGGTGGAGCGCGAAACCCAGAAGCTCGACACGCTGGCCGAGCGCGCCGCCGACAAGCTGCGCGTGGCCGGCCGCCGCGCCGCCCGCTTCGATTCCGTTTCGCGCGTCCGCAACCGCCAGCCCCTCGACCCCGCCGCCGAGCTGGCCCTCACCGGCGAGCTGCTGGGGCCCTACGCCACCATCAGCAGCCTCACACCCGCCACCATCGAGCCGGCCTTTGTGCACTTTATGCAGCAGGTGCGCGCCCGCCGCAAGCAGTGGAGCCAGCGCGACTGGGACTACGCCACGGCCGTCAGCCGCCGCCTCAACGCCCAATTCCGGGCCGTGCGCCTCGATATCAAGGGGCGCGACGAGCTGCACATCCGGGCCCTGCAAACCGAGTTTACGGCCCTCGAAACCGGCCGCGACGTGAAAGACCTGGGCCAGGCCGTGAAGAACAAGTAGCCACCTGTCAGGGCGGCGCACGGAACCCTCTTTTCTTCGTGATGATGCGGCAGACCATACCTTTCTCGGCGGCCCTCCGGTGGGCGGCCCTGCTGATTTGCGCCCTGCAGTTGCCGGCTGCCCCTGCCCGGGCCCAGCGCCTAATTCAGAAAGCCGAAACGGTGCCGGCCGGCGAGTTGTGGCTGAGCCCCGGCGATGCGCTGCAGGTGCGCCTGACGGGCGCGCCGGGTGGCCGGGCCACTTTTCTTAACGGCCGCCCTCTTATAGAACTGCCGCCTGCGCAGGCCGGCGGGAAGCGGGGCGTGTACCAGGCAACGTACGTTGTGCAGCCCGCCGACACGCTGGGCGGGGCCGCCGGCCGGCCGCTGTGGCTACACCTGCGCCTGCCCGACGGCCGCCGCGACTCGCTGCCCACGCCCGCGCCCGTGCGCCTGCTCAGCCCCGACCAGCCGCTGCTGGCCGTTACGCGCACCACGCTGGCCCACCTCAACTACGGCCTCGGCGACGACCGGCTGGGCGGGGCCAAGCTGGGCTACCTCGATTCGCTGGTGGTGCTGCACGTGGTGGGCCGGGTGGCGGGCCAGTACCGGGTGCGGCTGGCCGAGGGCCACTACGCCTGGCTGCCGCTGGAGCGGGCCCGCCTGCTGCCGCCCGGCGGCTTCGTGCCCGCCTCGCTCACCGGCTCGTGGAGCGTGCAGGGCGACTCGGCCTACGATTACGTGCGCGTACCGCTCAGCCAGCGCCTGCCCTACCGCTCGCAAATCCTGGAAAACCCCACCCGGCTGGTGATTGACGTGTTCGGGGCTACTTCCAACACCAACTGGATAACCCAGCGAACCGGCCTGCAGGCCCTGGGCGCCGTGTACTACGAGCAGCCGCAGGCCGATATTTTCCGGCTGGTGCTGCCGCTGCGCCACCGCCAGAGCTGGGGCTACCACCTCGGCTACGAGCAGAACACGCTGGTTGTGCGGGTGTCCCGGCCGCCGGCCCGGCTGCAGCTACGCGGCCTGCGCGTGGCCCTCGATGCTGGCCACGGCGGCAGCAACGTGGGGGCGGTGGGCGCCGGCGGGGCCCGCGAAAAAGACCTCACCCTGGCCATTGTGCGCCAGCTGCAGCAGGAACTGGAGCGGCGGGGCGCCCAAGTGGTGCTCACGCGCACCGCCGACGAAAGCCTGGATATGGCCCAGCGGGTGGCACTGTTGCAGCGGCAGCGGCCGGCGCTGCTGGTGAGCGTGCACGTGAACTCGGCGGGCAGCGCGGCGGCCCGCGGCACCAGCGCCTTTTACCGCTACGTGGCGTTCCGGCCGCTGGCCGCGGCGCTCTACGGCCGCATGCAGCAAACCGGGCTGCCGGGCTGGGGGCTGGTGGGCAACTTCAACTTCGCCCTCAACGGCCCCACCGACTACCCCAACGCGCTGGTGGAAACGGCCTTTATTTCCAATCCCGAGGACGAAAAAATCCTCTCCGACCCCGCCCAACAGCAGCAGATGGCCCGGCGCATAGCCGACGGCATCCAGGACTTTTTGAAGTCGGCGCGGGCAAGAGGTGTGCGCGGCTGGCTGGGCCGGCGGCCCGCTGAACAGTAGGCGGCAGGACCTGCGCTGGTGGCCGGCTATAGCAATTTTCCAAAAAATAGTTGGCCCGGAGTGGTCTAAACCCCGTAGCAGACGTCTACCTTATTGACCTCTACGCTGGTAGCACCCCGCCGGGGGCGTCGGCGTAGAGGCAGGGTACCGTTCGTTCTTCCCACTCCCAAACCACCTCTTTTATGGCAGAAGCATCGTTACTGGACCGCAGCCGCACTGTGGCCGGGCCGGGCTACAACCGCTGGCTGATTCCGCCCGCCGCCCTGGCAATTCACCTGGCCATCGGGCAGGCCTACGCCTTCAGCGTGTTCAAGAAGCCGCTGGGCGCCCTCATCAGCGGCGACCCCGCGGCCCCCGCCCCCGCCGACTGGACGCCCGCGCAGCTGGGCGTTATTTTTTCGATTGCCATTGTACTGCTGGGCCTCTCGGCGGCCATATTTGGCAAGTGGCTGGAGCGCGTGGGGCCGCGCAAGGCCATGATGGCCTCGGCGCTGTGCTTTAGCGGCGGCTTTTTTATTGCGGCCCTGGGCGTGCATCTGCACAACCTCTGGATTGTGTATTTCGGCTACGGCGTAGTGGGCGGAATCGGGCTGGGCATCGGCTACATTTCGCCGGTGAGTACGCTGATTAAGTGGTTCCCCGACCGCCGGGGCGTGGCCACGGGCATGGCCATTATGGGCTTTGGGGGCGGCGCCATGATTGCCTCGCCGCTGTCGGTGGCCCTCATGGACCACTTCAAGGCCAGCGGCACCGGCTCGCTGGGCGTGGCGGCTACCTTCCTCACGCTGGGCGTGGTGTACCTGCTGTTCATGCAGTTCGGCGTCTGGACTATTCGGGTGCCGGCCGACGACTGGGCGCCGGAAAACTACGTGCCCAACCCTCAGCACAGCGCCCTGATTACCAGCGGCAACGTGTCGGCCGACAACGCCCTGAAAACGCCGCAGTTCTGGCTGCTCTGGATTGTGCTGCTCACCAACGTAACGGCCGGCATCGGGGTGCTCGAAACGGCTTCTCCCTTGATTCAGGACACGTTTTCGGACAAATACCTGGGCGCGGGCCGGGGCGTAACGGCGGCAGCGGCGGCGGGCTTTGTGGGTTTGCTGAGTTTGTTCAACCTGCTGGGCCGCTTCTTCTGGTCGTCGGCTTCGGACAAAATGGGCCGCAAAACCACCTACGCCATCTATTTCCTGCTGGGCATCGTGCTGTATGCCCTTATTCCCACGCTGGGCCACAACCTGCAGCTGGCGCTGTACGTGGCCGCGGCCTGCGTAATCATCAGCATGTACGGCGGCAGCTTCTCCACGGCTCCGGCCTACCTCTCTGATTTGTTCGGCAAGTACCAGGTGGGCGCCATCCACGGCCGCCTGCTCACGGCCTGGAGCACGGCCGGGGTGCTGGGGCCGCTCATCGTCAACTTCCTGCACGAGAGCCGCAAGGCCGAGGGCTTTACCGGCGCCGCCGCTTACCAAACGGTGTTCTACACCATGGCCGGCCTGCTGGTAGTGGGCCTGCTGGCCAACTTCGCTGTGACGGCCGTAAACGAGAAGTACAACGAAAAAGGCCCCGTTGACGCCGAGCCCGGCGGGCATTAAGTTGCCGGTTGCCAGTTGTTACTGAAAGAACGTGTCATGCTGAGCGCAGCAAAGCGAAGTCGAAGCATCTCGCGTGCAACGCTAACCCTGACGTAAGGGCCACTTTGGCAGAGTCAGCATGCGAGATGCTTCGGCTGCGCTCAGCATGACACGTTCTTTTCTCACCTTTCGCCACTTCACTTCCCATCCATATGAATCAGCCTCCTGTTTCTTCCGCCGCGCCCGAAACCCCGAGTTCGGGTGGGTCTGTGTTCCTGGCCTGGGCCTTTGTGGGCATCCCGCTGCTGTGGGGCGTGTCGCAGACGTTTATCAAGGCCCTCGACCTGTTCAAGTAAGCCGGCCGCCGGCTCCTAATTCGTACCTTTCGCGGCACCCAAACGGGTGCCGCGGTTGTTTAGTGGGTTCCCTGTTTCGCGCCTTGCTTTATGTCGGCAGATGTTCCTTCCGAAGCGGCGGCCATTGTGCTGCTCGACTCGTTCACCGATTCCATTGCCGCTCACCTGGCCCGCACCCGGCTCGATGCGGCCGGGATTCCGTGTTTTCTGAGCAACGAGAGCCGCCCTTATGGCCCGGCCTTCGGCAAGGTAGGCCTCTATGTGCGCGCCCCCGACGTAGAAGCGGCCCGCGAAGCCCTGCACCCCCAGCAAACCCGCATGTACGCCGTGGCCCCCGACGATGACGCCCCCGCGGCTGAAACGGCCCCGGATGCCCCCGACGCAGCCGCCACCCGCTGCCCCCGCTGCCACCACCACGACGTAGTGTGCCGCCACGAGCCCGGCCCCGCCGACAACCTGTTCGTCAAGCTCCGCTTCTGGCTGATGGCCCCCGACAACCCCCAGTGCCACTGCTTCCACTGCGGCCACGATTTCGAGGTGGTGCAGTAGAGAAGTGGTGAAATGTGTGAGTTTCCCGTTCGCTGTCATCCTGAGCTTGCGAAGGACCTATACAAAAGCTAACATCAGATAATAGCCTCTGTATGGGTCCTTCGCAAGCTCAGGATGACAATGAACGGCAATGCGCCACCTCACCGAAACCGCCACGCGGGTAGCACGCTGCCTTCGGGGAATTGGCTGAGCTCCGGGAGCAGCTCCAGAAAGCCACTGGAGGTGAGCAGGCTGGCCATATCGCCGGAGCCGCCAGCCCGCTCGGGCGTGGCCAGCAAGCGGCCGTCGGGGCCGGATTCCAGGCTTACGAGCAGAAAATGGGTGAGAGTGGGTTTGAACTCGACGGGCGCGGTGAGCACGGCCGGCACCGGGCCACCGACGGCCCCAGCCGCGCCGGCGGGCTGCTGCCCGGCCCGCAGCCAGGGCTGCACGTAGCGGTAGAAATTCACGAACGTGGACACCGGGTTGCCGGGCAGCGCGAACACCACTGCCCCGCCGGCCTGCGCCCCGAACCAGAACGGCTTGCCCGGCCGCTGGGCCACGCCGTGGAAAAGCTGCGTCACGCCCAGTTCCTGCAATATTTCGGGCAGAAAATCGGCCTTGCCCATCGACACGCCGCCGCTCATCACCACGGCATCGTAACCGGCCAGCAGCGCGGGCAGGCCCCCGCGCAGCGCGGCCGGGTCGTCGTCGAAGTGGAAACTGTCGGCCTCGGCGCCGGCCTGCCAGGCGGCGGCCTGCAGCATCAGGCCGTTGGAGCGCCGGATTTGGTGGGCGGCGGGCTGCTCGCTGATGGGCACCAGCTCGTCGCCGGTGCTGACGACGGCCAGCCGCGGCCGGCGAGCCACTGCCACCGTGGCGGCCCCGATGGTGGCGGCCACGGCCATTTCGGCGGGCTCCAGGCGGGTGCCGGCGGGCAGCAGCAGGTCGCCCTGCCGGCGGTCGGCGGCGCGGGTGTGCACGTTGTGGCCGGCGCGGGGCGGCAGGGCCTGTACGGTGGCGTGGCGGTGGCCAGCCGCATCGGTTCGGAAGGTGAGGTCCTCGTAGCGAATCACCGTGTCGAGGCCTGCGGGCAGCACCGCGCCGGTCATGATTTCAACGGCCGCTGCCGGGTCGGGAGTAGCGACCGGGGGCTGGCCGGCAAACTGGGTGGCTTCAACGAAGAACTCGCGCTGCCCGGCGGCCAGGGCATCGTAGCGCAGCGCCACGCCATCCATCGCCACCCGGTTGAAGGGCGGAAAGTCGCGGTCGGCCCGCAAATCTTCGCGCAGGATGCGGCCGGCGGCCAGCGGCAAATTCAGCAGCTCGGTGCCCAGCGGGCGCGTGGTGGCGGCAACGAGGCGGGTGGCTTCAGCAACGGAAATCATGGGCGGATGGGATGACAGGGACCGGCGTAAAGAGGCTGTCATCCTGAGCTTGCGAAGGACCTTTACAGCAATGCTAACCTTAGATTACCTTCTGTATAGGTCCTTCGTCGCCGCTCAATTCGCGGAATACTCAGGATGACAGGGGGGCGGTGGCAATTATAACCGCCAAGTACCGAACTTATCGGTTTATTCGTTTCCACCTGCCAGCCTTCGCTATGCCCGATTCCGCTAAACTCACCCACCTCGATGCTTCCGGCCAGCCCGCTATGGTTGACGTGGGAGCCAAAACGCCCACCCGCCGCGTGGCCGTGGCCCGCAGCCGGGTGGTGCTCGGCCTCGAAATTATGGCCCTGGTGAAGGAAGGCGACCTGCCGACGCGCAAGGGCCCCGTGTTCCAGACCGCCATTCTGGCCGGCATCATGGGGGCCAAGCGCACTTCCGAGCTGATTCCGCTGTGCCACCCGCTGGGCCTCGACAACTGCCGGGTAACCATTGAGCCCGACGGCCCCACGGCCGTGCTGATTGAGTGCACGGCCACCGTAACGGGCAAAACCGGCGTCGAAATGGAGGCCCTGACCGGCGCCTCGGTAGCGGCCCTCACCATCTACGACATGTGCAAGGCCCTCTCGCACGACATCGTTATTGAGCAAACCCGCCTGCTCAGCAAAACCGGCGGCAAAAGCGACTTTCAGCATGAAGCCTAACCCAACAACCCCGGCCACCGGCCCCGCTATCAACCCGGCCGCCCCCGCAGGCGCGGCCTCGCGCCGCAAGCACGCCGCGCTGGCCCGGCCCGATTTCGGCGAGTTCGGCCGCCACGAGCTGGCCATTCTGGGCGCGCCCTGCGGCCGTATCAAGGAGCTGGCGGCCCGGCTGCTGCCGCTGCTGGCCTCCACGCTGCGGGTGGCCTACGTGGATGCCGACCACGCCGCGGCCGACGCCGCACGCAACGGTACCGCTCCCGAAACCGGCATGCTGGCCGCCGGCGCCAGTGCCGAGCTGACCGACAACATCAGTTTCGCCCGCCTCGATGTGCGCCGGCCGCTTGATAAGTTCAGCCAGCCCGAGCTGCTGGCCCACCAGAGCCTGGCGCTGGTGAACGGCAACCACTTCCGCGCCCGCCAGCAGCTGGTCATCCTCGACCAGGCCAAGCCGCTGGACAAAAAGCTCGACCGCCTGACCGACGTGCGCGCCCTGCTGCTGCCCGAAGGCGTAACCGAAGTGCCCGCCTACCTGCGCGCCCACCTCGCCCAAGCCGAAGCCGCCGGAAACGCCGTGCCGGTGCTGCCGCTGGCCGATACGGTCGCGCTGGCCGAACTGGTGCTACGCGAGTGGCACGCCGCCGCGCCGCCGCTGCGGGGCCTGGTGCTGGCCGGCGGCCGCAGCCAGCGCATGGGCCACGACAAAGGCCAGCTCGCCTATCACGGCCAGCAGCAGCAGCGCGCCTACGCCGCCGAGCTGCTGGCGCCTTTCTGCCACGACGTGCACGTTTCCTGCCGCCCCGACCAGGTTCAGGAGCTCGACTACGCCGGCCTGCGCCCGCTGCCCGACTCGTTCCTCGACCTGGGCCCGCTCGGCGGCCTGCTCTCCGCCTTTCGCCTCGACCCCAACGCCGCCTGGCTGGTAGTAGCCTGCGACCTGCCGCTGCTGTCCGAAACCACGCTGGGCTACCTCGTGGAAAACCGTCAGCCCGGGCGCCTCGCCACCACCTTTCAGAGCCCCGAGAACGAGTGGCCCGAACCGCTCATCACCATCTGGGAGCCCGCCAGCTACGGCCAGCTGCTGCGCTTTCTGGCCCTGGGCTACAGCTGCCCGCGCAAAACGCTCATCAACTCCGACATCGAGCTGCTGACCCCGCCCGCCCCCGCCGAGCTGCGCAACGTGAACACCCCGGAGGAGGCGGAGCAGGTGATGAAATCAATTTTGAATTAAGAATTATGGATTTTGAATTGGCCGTTGAATGTCCCGTAAGAGCACCGTTTAACGGCCAATTCAAAATCCATAATTGACTCGCAGAGTCCTACGGATGCGCCGCCACCCATACGTCGCCGTCGAGGTAGAATTCCTTTTTCCAGATGGTGACGACTTGCTTGAGCGTGTCGATGATGTACTGGCAGGCGGCGAAGCTTTCGGCGCGGTGCGGCGTCGACACGGCCACCACCACGGCCACGTCGCCGATGTGCAGGGTGCCTTTGCGGTGAATGACGGTGACGGCCTGCAGCATGGGCCATTTCTCCTGGGCCTGTTCGGCTACTTTGCGCAGCTGGTGCAGCGCCATGCTGTCGTAGGCCTCGTACTCCAGGCGCACCACGGCGCGGCCGGTGCTCTGGTTGCGCACCGTGCCGATAAACGTGTTGATGGCCCCGGCCCCATCGGCTTCCACGCTGCGCAAGGCAGCGGCTACGTCAATGGGCTGGTCGGTGAGGTCAATGTGAATCATAATAGGACGACTGGGGAAAAGCACGTCATTCAGAGCGAAGCGAAGAATCTCGCGTGAAGTCGCTGAGCTAGCTGCTCAATGTCAGCACGCGAGATTCTTCGCTTCGCTCTGAATGACGTGCTGCTTACTGAAAACTCACAGCTGAAGGCTCACCCGCCGCTGACGGGCGGAATCAGGGCTATTTCGTCGCGCTCGTGCAGGGGTGCATCATCGGCGGCGTACTCGTTGTTGACGGCCACGGCCAGGCTGCTCAGACTCGCCAGGGCGGGGTAGCGGGCGTGCAGCTCGGCCAGCAGGCCGCGGGCCGACTGTCCGGCGGCAACATCTATTTCGAGCGTTGGCTGGCCCACAATTTCGCGGGCTATGCCAAACAGGGCTATATTTAAGTGCATAACGTTTCGGGCTGATGGGGCAATAGTACGTAGAGCAAACCCAAACCACGGCGCCGGTGTTACGTTTGTTCTGATACCCGCGCCTTTTTTCGCTTCCTCATGGCCGTTACCGCCGCTCCATCTGCCTCTTCTAATCTGCCCGCGGCTGGTGCGGCGGCCCCGCGGCCGGTGCTCTACGACAACCACGGCCGGCCCCTGGAGTACCTGCGCCTGGCTGTGACGGACCGTTGCAACCTGCGCTGCTTCTACTGCATGCCCGAAGAAGGCATCAAGTACCTGCCCAAGCAGGAGCTGCTCAGCTACGAGGAAATGCTGCGCCTGACGGGCCTGCTGGCCGGCCTGGGCGTGCGCAAAGTGCGCCTGACCGGCGGCGAGCCGTTCGTGCGGCGCGACCTGGTGCCGTTCATGGAGCGCCTGAGTCAGCTGCCCGGCATCGAAGAAATCAGCCTGACCACCAACGGCGTACTCACGGCTCCCCACGTACCCGCGCTGGCCCGCCTGGGCGTGCGCACCGTCAACCTCAGCCTCGACACGCTCGACCGGGCCCGCTTCGCCGCCATCACCCGCCGCGACGAGCTGCCGCGGGTGCTCGACACGCTGTACGCGCTGTTGGCGGCTGATATTCGGGTGAAGATAAACGCCGTGGTGATGGACGGGCAGAACATCGAAGACCTGCTGCCGCTGGCCAAGCTGACCCGCGAGCTGCCCGTGGAGGTGCGCTTTATCGAGGAGATGCCCTTTAATGGCGGCAGCCACGAGGCCACGCCCGCCACGCTGCCCTGGAACCACCACCGCATCCGGCAGCATCTAGCCCTGAATCTGGGCGAGCTGGTGCCCGTGCCCACCCGCCCCGGCGACACGGCCAGCCACTACACCGTGGCCGGCCACCAGGGCCGGCTGGGCATTATTGCGGCCTACTCGCGCACCTTCTGCGGCACCTGCAACCGCCTGCGCCTCACGGCCGAGGGCGGCCTCAAAACCTGCCTCTACGACCAGGGCGTGCTCGACCTGCGGGCCCTGCTGCGCAACGGTGCCCCCGACGACGAGCTGACGGCCGCCCTCAGCCACGCCTTCCGCCACCGCGCCGCCAACGGCTTCGAGGCCGAAAGCCAGCGCCCCCTGCACCAGCTCAATTTCGAGTCGATGAGCACGATTGGGGGGTAGGCCAGTTTGGCTGGGCGGGGCCGTGCGGTTGCCGGAAGCGTGGGTGTGTGAGCCCGCAGCGCAGCGGACCACCGCCCGGCGGCCGGCCCCATAGTCTCGCAAGTAGCCGCCGCCCGCTACCTTCGGGGCATGAACCGGCTTTCCCTTCTTTCTGCCAAAGCCACTACCCGCACCCTGCTGGCTGGTGCGCTGCTGACCGGCACTGCCGCCAGGGCCCAGACCAACGCCGTGCCCGACCGGCGCTGGGGCTCCTGGCTGGTGGGCACCGTGGTGCTGCCCGCCGGGCCCCGCGGCTGGGGTGGCTACGCCGAGGTACAAACCCGCTCCGACGCTATGCTGCGTCGCTTCTTTTATTCCGAGCTGAAGGCCGGCGTGAGCTACGAGGTGGCCAAGAATTTCTCGGCGCTGCTGGGCGGCGGCCGCTACGCCACTTCCGACTACCGCGACCTGAAGGCCGGCCCGCTCAACACCGAGGGGCGGCTGTGGCAGCAGCTCACCCTCACGCAGTTTACCGCCCGCCTCAAGCTGGAGCACCGCTACCGTTTCGAGCAGCGCTGGTACCACTTCCGCGACGACATCACGCCCCCCGGCCAGCGCGACTACCGCACCCGCATGCGCTACCGTTTCAACGCCGTGCTGCCGCTCAACCAGCCCAGCATCGGGCCCCGCACGCTGTATCTGAGCGCCTACGACGAGGTGTTCTTCAATCCGCGCGGGCCGTTCTTCGAGCGCAACCGGGTGTACGCCGGCGCCGGCTACCAGCTCGACGAGCACTGGACGCTGCAGGCGGGCTGGGTGAACCAGGCCAACTACACCGCCGCCAACAACCGCAACGGCACCTTCACCCCCCAGAGTACCGCCGCCAAAAACAACCTCGTCCTCTCGGTCAGCTACCGCCTCGGCCGCCCCGCCACCGACCCCGAGCGCCAGCACATCCCGCACCAGCTGGATTAGTTCGTGTGTTCACCCCACCCCCCGGCCCCCTCCCCTCCGGGAGAGGGGGAGCCTGACGCAAGAACTGTTCTCTCAGAACGCACCCCCTCTCCCGGAGGGGAGGGGGCCGGGGGGTGGGGTGGACGTTGCCACTCAACAAACCTACTTCCCCAGCCCTACCCAGCCGCGCTGCATGGCGTAGTACAAGGTGGTGCCGATGGTGAGGCCGACGAGATAGCCGTAGGGCAGGCCGGCGCAGAGGATGCCGGTGAGCAAAGCCAGCAGCAGGTGGGCGCGCTCGGCGCTGATGTCGCGGAGCAGGGCGGCCAGGCTGAGGGCCTCAAAGAACAGCAGCACCCCCAGAATGGGCAGCGGGAACACCTGCACGAGCTGCTGAAAGCCTTGGCTGAAGAACAAACCCAGCACCAGAAACAACCCGCCGTAAATCACCACCGAACCGCCGGTGCGGCCCCCGAAGGTGTAGTGGCCCACCATGCCGCCCGAGCCGTGGCAGACCGGGAAACCGCCCAGAAACGGGTTCACCAGGTTCATGAGCGAGTAGGTGAAGCTAATTTTGCGCACCGTAACGGGCCGCTCGGGGAAGTAGTCCTGCACCACCTGGCGGGTGGCCAGCACCGAGTTGCCGAGCGACAGCGGAATCTGGGGCAGGGCCAGCAGCACGGCGCCGGTGAGGATGTCGGCCATCTGCGGCACGTGCCAGGTGGGCAGGCGTAGTCCCAGGGCTTGCTGGGCCGCGCTGAAATCGAGCTTGAAAACCAGCCCGTAAAGCACGCCCAGGCTGACCACCACCAGCGCGGCGGGCCAGCGGCGGTTGCCCAGCAGCACCACCGTCACTAAAAAGGCCGCGGCGGCCAGCGCGTAGCCCCCCAGGCCGTCGGCGGGCACGTACTGCTTGAGGGCGAGAGTGGAAAGCTGCAAGGCCAGCCCGAACTGGATGCCGCGGATAACGGGTTTGGGCACGAGGCGGGCCAGCCCATCAATGAGGCCCGTAACCGAGAGCAGCAGCATGCCCACGCCCACCGCCAGCCCGCCCCCGAAGATGATGCGGCCGGGGATTTTCTGGGCAATAACCAGCGCCGCGAAGGCCTTGAGGGGCTGCACCGGCATGGGCATGCCGTACCAGAGGCCCGAAAACAGCTGCATCAGCCCGAACATGATGAGCACCCCGGCGCTGTCGAGGCCCGAGGCGGCAATTACGCCGATGAGCAGGGGCAGGTCGGTGCCCAGGTCGCCGAAAGCCCCGGCCAGCTCGTTGCGGTCGAAGCGGATGGGCGGGCGGGCGGCGAGCGGGGCGGTTGGCTCGGGTTGGGTGGGCGTGAGGGGCATAAGGACGGCGTAAGGGCCGCAAGATACAGCGGCACCGGGCACCCCCGGCCCCAGCCTCGCCGCAGGCCGGATGCCGGTGGAGCAGGGGCGCCCGGCATGAGCCCCAACGGGGCGACATATCGGTAGTAAAACCCGGCAAGAAAGGTAGCAAAGCCCCAGCGGGGCGGCATATCGGTAGAAGGAAACCGAGATACCGGAGCTAAAGCCCCAGCGGGGCGACACCCATCGTTGAGGCAGTTGTGTCGCCCCGCTGGGGCTTTACAACCTTTCTTCCCGGGTTTTACTACCGATATGTCGCCCCGCTGGGGCTTACGCGCCGTTGCCCGCCGCCCAATTCAAAACTCCTCCCCGTATCCCTGTATCCCGCCTTCGAGGCTTTGCAGGTTCATCAACCCCAGGCCGGCTTGCAGGCGGGCCACGGCCTGGGCGCTGCGGGTGCCGGCCTGGCAGTATACCACCACGGGGCCGGTGGCAGGCACCTCGGCGGCGCGGGCCTCCAGCTGGCTCAGGGGCAGCGACACGGCATTGGGCAGGTGGCCGGCGCCGTACTCGTGGGGTTCGCGCACGTCGAGCAGTAGCGGGGCGGTGGGGCCGGCCAGGGCGTGGCGCAGCTCGGCGGCCGTGATGGTGGGCAGGGCCGGCTGGCACAGCTCGGCGTAGGCGGCGGGGTCGGCGGTGCCCAGGTGCAGGACCGCCTGCTCGGGGCGGCGGGCAAAGCGCAGGGTGCGCGTGGCAAACGTGAGGGCGTCGAACAGCCAGAGCCGGCCACTCAGCACCTCGCCCAGGTTCAGCAGCACCTTGAGCGTTTCGGTGGCCTGGGCCGTGCCCACCACGCCGGGCAGCACCCCCAGCACGCCGGTAGCCGAGCAGTTGGGGGACTCCTCCACCCCCGGCGGCACCGGAAACAGGCAGCGGTAGGTGGGCCCGCCCCGGTAGTTGAACACGCTCACCTGCCCCTCGAACTTGTAGATGGCCCCAGACACGAGCGGCTTACCCAGCAGCACGCAGGCGTCGTTGAGCAGGTAGCGGGTGGCGAAGTTGTCGGTGCCGTCCACCACCACGTCGTAGGCGTCTACCAGCGCCCGCACGTTGCCCACATCGAGCCGCAGCGCGTGCACCTCGGTTGCCACCAGCGGGTTCAGCCGCGCCAGCACCTCGGCGGCCACTGCGGCCTTGGGGCGCCCCACGTCGGTGGGCCCGAACAGGATCTGGCGGTGCAGGTTGCTCTCCTCCACCACATCGGCATCGATGATGCCCAGCGTGCCCACGCCGGCGGCGGCCAGGTACTGCAGTACCGGGCAGCCCAATCCGCCCGCGCCCACCACCAGCACCCGCGCCGCCTTCAGCAGTAACTGGCCCGCCTCGCCGATTTCGGGTAGCTGCAGGTGGCGGCGGTAGCGGCGGGTTTCTTCGGGGGTGAGCATATCAGTTGATTTTGAACGATGTAGAGACGCGACCCATCGCGTCTTGGGGTTGAACAGCTCACCTAAACAACGTCAGCAACGCCGAGACGCGAAGGGTCGCGTCTCTACACCTCTTTCAACCAACTGACCGCCGCGCCCTCGTCGCCGAAGAAATGCACCTGGTAGGGTTTGTCGGCGTAGTATTCCAGGGGCTTGAAGCCGGGGTCGGCCATGACGTGAGCCAGCAGGGCGGGGCTGGTGAGGTAGGCCACGCGCAGGCCACCAAGGCGGCGGGCCATGTCGGGGAAATAGTCGGCCAGCAGCCAGCGGGTGGTGGGCGGGTCGTTCACCACGCGGCGACGGATGTCCTGCAGCCAGTAGCGGCAGTTGCTGGCCAGGGCCTCGCGGGTCAGGTGCTGGTAAGCAGCGGGCAGCAGCGACGTGTCGGGCTCGTGGGTCCAACGGCCCACCAGCAGGTCGAGGTCGGCGCGGTAGGCAAGCTGGAGCAGTTCGGCGGGGGTAGCGGAGGGCATTGTAAGTGAGCTAGGAAACAAAGTTACGGAAAGCGGCGACCCGGCAAATCGGGGGCGCCACGCCGCCCGCCGGCCCGAAGCCAACATGGCGCCCGCCCGCTCCGTATGCAGGAGCCGGGCCGCCCGCGCGGGGCTGCCGGCTTTTCTCTCCCCGTTCCCTTTAGTTATGCAACGACTGTCGCTTCTGCTGAGTACTGCCCTGCTGCTCGGCGCCTGCTCGCAAACCACCGAAACGCCCGCCAGCACGCCCGCCCCCGAAACCCCCATGGAACAGGCCGCCGACCTGCCGGCCGGCACCACCATCAAAGCCGACGACGGCAGCAAAATCAAGAAGCAGGCCGATGGCGACATCAAGATAAAGGACGCCGATGGCAACAAAGTAAAGCAGGATGCCGACGATGGTACCGTGAAAGTAAAGTAACCGGCCACCACCCCAAACGATCAGGCGGCGCCCCCACAACCCCGGGCAGTGGTTTTCCACTGGTTTGGGGCTGACGGGGCGCCGCCTTTTTTAAGCTACGCCGGGCTGGCGCTGGGCGCGCTTACGGGCGGGGGATGCGCGAACTGCGCTTCCGCTTGCGTATAGGTTTTTCGGGGACAGTTGGCGCCGGCTGCATCTGCACCGAATCGGCGCTTACCTGGCCGAACTGCACCTGGGGCATGGGCAGCTTGGCGTTGGGCTCAACGGCCGGCACCGGCAGCGGCTGGGCGCTGCCCTGGCCCGCTCCCGTGGGCAGCACCACCCCCGGCACCGGGCTGATGCGCTCGGTGGGCTGGTAGCGGGTGGGCGTGGTAAGCGGGCGGTTCTGGGCGCGGGTGGCGAGCGGGGCACTCAGGCCGGCCAGCAATAGAACAGCGGCGGCAGTCAGGAAACGAAACATGGCAAGAAGGAGCTAAGGTGAGGATGGGCACAGCGCCCACGCTGGTTGTTACGGCCGCCGGGCCGGTGGCGTTGGGCATTGGCGGTTGATGTGAGGAGCTTGGAACTGAAGGAAGTGCTGTCATCCTGAGCGGAGCGAAGGACCTGTACAGCAATACTAATTTTAGATGTTACCTTCTGTATAGGTCCTTCGCTACGCTCAGGATGACAGACGCTTTCCGGCCGAGTCCTTGCCTAGTGTTTGGGCATGAGCTCGGCCGAACTGAGCGAGTACACGTCGTGGCGGCGGTTGCGCAGGTTCTGCACGCTGCCCTGCTGGCGCAGCTTATCGAGAATCGACAGGTCGACGTCGGTTACCAGAATCATTTCGGTGTTGGGCGTGGCCTCGCTCTTGACGCCGGTGTTGGGAAACGAGAAGTCGCAGGGCGTGAGCACGGCCGACTGGGCGTACTGAATGTCCATGTTTTTCACGCGGGGCAGGTTGCCCACCGAGCCGGCAATGGCCACGTAGCACTCGTTTTCGATGGCCCGCGCCTGAGCGCAGTGCCGCACCCGCGAGTAGGCCGTCTGGGTGTCGGTCAGGAAGGGTACGAACAGGATGTCCATGCCCTGGTCGGCCAGCAGGCGGGCCAGCTCCGGAAACTCCGAATCGTAGCAGATGAGCACGCCCACCCGGCCGCTGTCGGTATCGAAAGTCTGGAGGCGGTTGCCACCCTTCAGGGCCCAGTATTTGGCCTCGTTGGGCGTTACATGGATTTTCTCGTAGCGCTCGGTCGTGCCGTTGCGGCGGCACAGGTAGCCCACGTTCAGCAGCTGCCCGTCGTCGCCCAGCTCGGGCATCGAGCCGGTAATGATGTTGATGTGGTACTTCACGGCCAGCTGCGTAAAGCGGCGCAGGATTTCGGGCGAGAACTGGCTGAGCTTGCGAATGGCGTCGATTTCGGCCAGCTCGTTGGTTTCAGCCATCAGCGGCCCATGAAACAGCTCCGGAAACAGCGCGAAGTCGGCCCGGTACGCGGCCAGCGCATCCACAAAGTACTCCACCTGCTGAAACAGGTCTTCGAGGCCATCGTAGAGGCGCATCTGCCACTGCACCAGGCCCAGGCGCACCTGCGTTTTAGGCGCCACGGCGCTGGCCGGCCGCTCGTGGTACAGCATGTTGTCCCACTGCATCAGCAGCGCGTAGTTGCCCGAGGCCTCGTCGCCGGGCAGGTAACCCCGGATCACGCGCACCGGGTGAAAGTCGTTGGCCAGCTGAAAGTTGAGGGCCGGGTCGACGATGGCGCGCTGCTTTACCTGCTGCACGTACTCGCGGGGCGTCATGGTTTCCTTGTACTCGCGGTAGCCGGCAATGCGGGCCCCAAACGCAATGGCCTGCAAATTGAGCCGCTCGCACAGCTCCTTGCGGGCCTCATACAGCCGCCGCGCCAGCCGCCGCCCGCGGTATTCGGGGTCCACAAACACCTCGATGCCGTAGAGCGTGTCGCCGTTGGGGTCGTGGGTGCTGAAGGTGTAGTCGCCGGTAATCTGACGGTAGGTGTGCTCGTCGGAGTACTTGGCGCGCACTACAATAATGGCCAGCGCTGCCGCCACCACGGCCCCGTTCAGCGTCACCACCAGCTGACCCTCCGGAAACAGCTCCCGCAGCCGCGCCAGCGACTCGGCGGGCCAGTAGCTGCCCATTTCGGGGTAGGCGCGCCGCATGGCCGCGTTAAAGGATTCATAGTCGTCGGCCCGCAAATGGCGGATTTCAATTACTTCAGTCATGCAATCAAGAAGAGTTAATATAAGGCCTGCCCCGTCCGGGCTGCAACACGGGCTGCAACACCCAAAGCGTCCATCAGACCAGAGCGTTACCGGGCCCCGGAGCCGGGCGTAGCAGGTGCGGGCCACCGCTGGTTTCGGGGCGGCCGCTGCTGGCTAAACGCGCTCCACCGGGTTTGGTTGGCCGATACGGCGGGCGGCTAAAAGCCAAAAAAGCCGCTCCCTGTTCAGGAAGCGGCTTTTGCAGACTGGCCGGACCAGCTATTTTTTTATAACCCGGGTTGGGGCCCCGGCCTTCACGCTCGGACCATGAGCGCGGCGCTTGGCCTGGGCCTTGCGGCGGAGCTTCCAGCGGCGCACCGGCCCGAGCTTCTTCATCTTCTTGCGGGCGTCGCCCTTATAGCGCATGTAGTTGGGGCGGCCCTTGCGGGGTGTGCGCCGGAAAAAACCGGCTTCGGTCGCGGCGGCATCGGCGGCCGGGGCCAGCAGCGCCGCACCGTTAGTTGCCGTGGCCCTTACAACCGTGGTGGCGCGGGCCGCGCCGGGTTGCAGCATCATGGCAAAAGCCAGCAGCAGGAAAAGTAGGGTTTTGAACATAGAGAAGAAGGAAAGGATGGAAGAAAGGGCCTGCGGAAAGTGATTAAGCTAACTCGATCAGAGTGTAGCTAACTCACAATGAAGGTAAACGAAACGCAGGCACTATAAAAATTCATCTTTCCACGAATCTTTTGCACGGTCAGAAAAACCGGCGAAAAATTGTTCTATAGCAGGTAATAACATCTGCTATTCCTCTCATAATACAAAAATGGGCTTCAGCCACCTAGCGGCGCGAGCAAAGCCAGCGCACAGCTTCACCTTCATCGGTGAACTGGTGCACCGAGCAGTAGTCGCCGTGGGTGTGGGGCAGGGGCGGCAGCGTGTCGTCGTGCACGTCGTCGAGTTGGTAGGGGGCCACCAGGAAAGCCAGGAAGACGTGGTGGCCCAGGTGCTGGCGCAGCGTGGGGTAGAACTGCTCGGTCAGCCAGTGCACGTCGCCCGCATCAACCCGCACGCGGCGGCGGGCGTCAATCAGCCAGCAGTGGCAGGCGCTGCAGCTGCCGGCGTGGCGCAGCAGCAGCTGGTAGCCCGCCCGCAGCTCGCCCGAAGTGGTGGGCCGCAGCCAGCGGGCGGCAATAATGCCCAGATCAGGCCGGTGGGTGAGGTCGAGGAAGTCGGCGAGCGAGGCAGAGGCAGTCGTCATGCGGGCAGGGTCTGGTGGGCCCGGCACACCGGGTGGTCCGCTGCCATACGCGCCTAGCGGGCCCGGCGTTGGCCGGTGGCCCGTTTAAGGCCGGCGCGCGGGCGTGGTTTTGCGCGGCTCATCGGCCGAAAGCGTCGATGATTTGCGCTTGGCGGGCGTGGCCTTTTTCAGCGGGTTGTTGTCGTAATCGGTCATTACCTGCTGCTTGGGGGCGCCGGTCATGCCGGGCGCCACATAAATGCCTTCTACGCGGTTGGTGGTGTCAGCGGGCGCCAAGCGGGTTTCCACCTGGGGAGTAGTTTGAGTGGGTTGAGTGGGTTGAGTGGACTGGGCCGTAGCGGCCGTGGTGGCCCCGGCGGTGAGCAGCGCGGCCAACGTAAGATAGCGGAACATAAGATAGGCGTTCAAAAGGTGAAAGCTCTCTATACGAGACTTTTCCGCTGAACGGTAATTCGGGGCGCAACCTGCCGCGGGCTGCCCGCTGCCCGGCTAGTGCTGCACGGGCGGCGTTGGCGGCGTCGAGACGGCCGGCGTTTCTACGGGTCGGATATCGTAGCGGCGGTTGAACTCGGCCACGGCCGCCGAGCTTACGTTGCGCTTGGTTACCACAATCATCACGCCCTCGGTGGCCTCCTCCCCAAAAATCCGGACGGCCTCGGTGCCCTTCACTACGTTCACCGAGGCAATGGTGCGGCGGTTGAGCTCATCAATGGCCTTTTTGGTGGTGGGCTGCCCATCCAGAAAATACAGGCTGGGCGCGGCAGCCACGCGGGCTTCGGCCGCATCGGCCGGCTGGCCCTGGCCCCGGGCCACATTGGCCACACTCAGGGCGGCCGTTACGAGCACCGCGCCAACTAACAACGAAAAAGACATAACGAAAGGCTAAAAATGAGGGATATACCGCAACGATACCAACGCCAGCGCCGCGGTTGCACAAGGCTCCGCGGCGCTGGATAAACTCCGGAAACGACGGTTTATTTTGCGCGGTCCTTGGTCATTACGAAAATCATACCCTTTCGGCCACGCTCGCCATATTTAGGGATGGGCGAGTTGCTAATCGACAGCGCCGACACCGCGCCGGCCGGCAGCGCCCGCAACTGTTCGGCCGTCACCTCCACCTTGTCAATCATCAGCAGCCGGCCCCCGATTTCGGCGTCGGTCAGCCCCTGGCCATCCACCAGCTTGCGGTAATAGTCGCGGTTGATGGTTTGATCAGCCGTGACGGTGGCCGCGCTGGCCAGCGAGATGCTGTACTTGCGCAGAAAGTCCTGCACGGCGGGTTTCTGCTCGCTGCCGGCGCTGATAATCAAAGCAATACCATCATCCGCCTTGCTGCCGAAATCCCGGCGCAGGGCTTCCATATCTTATTTTCTACCAGCCCCTGGATTCTTCACCAAAGGCCATAAAAAAAGCAGCCCGCTCAGACGAGCGGGCTGCTTTTCAATCTACCGGAACCGGAATTACTTGCGGCGCGGGGCCGGCTTCCGAACCGGGGCTTTCTTTACCGGGGCAGCCTTGGGGGCTACGGCCGGGGCCTCGGTCATTTCGGGGGCCGGGCCATACTTCTCAACGGCGGGGTTCGGGTCGCCGGGCAGGTACACATCGAACTCGACGCGACGGTTGAGGGCACGGCCGGCATCGGTGCTGTTGCTGGCAATCGGCTTCGACTCGCCGTAGCCTTTCGACACGATCCGGTCGGCCGATACGCCTTTGCTGAGCATGTAGGCACGGGCCGAAGCGGCGCGCTCATCCGACAGGCGCAGGTTGTAGTCGTCGGCACCCTTGCTGTCGGCGTGGGCCGAAATGCTCAGGGAGTAGTCGGGGTAGTCCTGCATGATTTTCGACAGGGCATCGAGCGTTGGGTACGACGAAGGCTTCAGGGCCGCCTTGTTGAACTCGAACTGGATGAACTTGGTGGCTTCCTCCAGACGCTTCTTCTCCTCCACCTTCATCTCGGGGCAGCCTTTGTTCGAGGCCGGGCCCGGACGGGTTGGGCAACGGTCGAGGTAATCCGGCACACCGTCACCATCGCCATCAAGCGGGCAACCCGTGGCGTCTACCTGCACGCCGCTCGGCGTGTCGGGGCACTTGTCTTCGCTATCAATTACACCGTCGTTGTCGGCATCGGGGCAACCCTGCAGGGCCGCTTTGCCGGGCGTGTCGGGGCACTTGTCTTCGCTGTCGCGCACGCCGTCACCGTCGCGGTCGGGGCAGCCTTCGAGGGCGGCTACGCCAGCTTCGGTCGGGCACTTGTCGAGGTAATCCGGAACGCCGTCCTTGTCGCCGTCAAGCGGGCAGCCGTTCAGGTCCACGGCCACGCCGGCCGGGGTGCCGGGGCACTTATCCTTCTTGTCCGATACACCGTCGCCATCCTCATCGGCCATCTTGCCAAGGTTGAAGCTCAGGCCCAGCTTATGCTGCAGGTACCGGTCGTTGATGTTGCCCTTCTGCGCAATACCGTCCACCCGGTCGGTGAGCGGGTAGTGCTGGCCGGTCTGGATGAACAGACCCACGGCGGGCGAGAAGTTGAACTTGATACCGGCCGCGGCAGCAATATCGAACGCGTACACGTCCGAGTTCTTTACCACCCTGTCGTTGATATCATACAGGTCGGGGCTGGCGAAGAACACGCCGGGCTGCACCACCAGATAAGGTGCGATGAACGCGTCCTCCTTGATGGCCCAGCCGTTGTTGAGCTTCAGCTTGATCGGAATGCCCACGTTCACCACGTTGGCATCGAAGCGGCGGTACTGGTACTGCTTGTTCTTGGGGTAGTCGGCCGAGAACTTCATGTCGCCGTAGCTCAGGTCGAGGCCGATGTCGAGGCCGGGCGCGATGTAGCGGCTCACGGTCAGACCAATGCCGTACTCCACCTTGTCGTGCTTGAACCACTCCGACCCCAGGTCGCCGTGGTACTGCAGCCAGTTGTAGTACACGCTCAGGTTGGTCTTGCGTTCAGATGTCTGGGCCTGGGAAAGTTGGGGGGCCAGCGTGCAGGCCGTTATACCCAACGCCAGCACCTTGGAAAGGGGGATGCGTGGAAGCATATAGAGAGGGGAAAAGTGACGGGAGAACATTCTGGAAGGACGCAGAATGGGTTTCTATACTAGGCAAACCGGAAAAAGTTGCCGGTATGGCGGACTGGTTTGTATTTATTGGAGATTATTAGCCGGCTGGCAGCCAGCGGTCGGCCCGCCGCCTACGAGCCGCCCGATAAGCCAGCAGGACAGGCGCTTACCAGTTCAGGTCGAGCAGCGGACCGCGGCCGCCCAGGAAGTTTTCCAGCTGCCGCACCCGGGCGCGCTGCCGGCGCACCTCCTGTTGCAGCTGCTCCAGCTGCCGGTGCATATTCAGCACCACATCGAGGCTGTCGGAGTTTAGGCCCAGCTCCTGGTGCAGGCGAGCCACCCGGGCCACGTGCTCGGGCTCCTCGCGCAGGGCGTCGGGCACGTCGGGGGCGGGGTGCAACAGCCCTAATTGCACAAACTCGCGCATCTGGGCCTCGCTCAGCCCATAGCGCACCCCGCACTCGCGGAAAGTAATCGTTATAATAGCCGCTTCCATAGGTTTCAATTTGTAAGCTGTTAGCTACTGGCAGTTGGCTGTCAGCTCTCGTTCTGGTTGGTTTCTCGATCAAAAAGCTATCAGCTAAATGCTGGCAGCCAATAGCTTAGGCGAAGCTAGTTGCGCAGGTCGGCCAGCTGCCGGAACAGTTCTTTTTCCTGCTCCGTCAGGTGCTGGGGCAGGCTCACGGACAGGCGCAGGTACAGGTCGCCGAACTGGTCTTTCTGGCGGTACACCGGAAAGCCCTTGCCGCGCAGGCGCAGGCGGGTGCCGTTCTTGGTTTCGGGCTTGATGTTGATTTTGACGGCGCCCGACAGCGTTTCCACCGTCTGCTCGCCGCCCAGCAGGGCCGTGTACAGGTCCACGGGCACGTCCATCGTCAGGTCGTTGCCGGTGCGGGCGTAGCGCGGGTCGGGCTGAATGCGGAGCGTGATGTAGAGCGAACCCGCCGGCCCGCCGCTGCGCCCCGGCCCCCCCTGGTCGCGCAGCCGGATAACCTGCCCGTCCTCAACGCCCGGCTGAATAGTGATGCGCAGGTTTTTGCCATTGACGGTGAGCGTGCGCGGGCCGCCGCGGTAGGCGTCTTCCAGCGTCAGCTCCAGCTCGGCCTGATAATCCTGGCCGGCCCGCGGGCGGCTGCCGCCACCGCCGCCGCCACCCATGCCCCCAAACATCGAGCTGAAGAAGTCGGAGAAATCGGCCCCGCCAAACGGGTCGCCGCCGCCCGCGCCGCCGAAGCCGCCGCCACCACCCTGCGCGTACTGCGACCAGTCGAAGCCGCCCCCGCCGCCACCGCCGGGGCGGCCGCCGGTTTGCTGGTAGCGCTGGTAGTCGGCGCCGAGCTGGTCGTATTTCTGGCGTTTCTCCGGGTCGCTGAGCACTTCGTGGGCCTCGTTGGCTTCCTTGAACTTCTGCTCGGCCTCGGCGTTATCGGGGTTCACGTCGGGGTGGTACTGGCGGGCCAGCTTGCGGTAGGCCTTTTTTATCTGGTCCTGCGTGGCCGTTTTTTCGACGCCCAGCGTCTTGTAGTAGTCTTTGTAATCCACGGGAAGGGTAGGGTGGAAGGACGAAAGAAAAGCCGGCCCGAATTTGGTGGGTAGCCGGCCGGACAATACTTTAGAACGAACCCGGGCCGTTACGGGTTACCGGGGCATTGCCGGCCTTGGCCGGTGCTTTTTTCACTTCAGCAGTTCATTGCGCTTATGAAACTTCTCATTACCCTTGTGGCCGCCCTGCTGTTGGGCGGCACCGTGGCCGCCCAGGCCCAGACCAAAACTCCGCCCGTTCGGCGCGGTGCCCAGCCCAAAGCCCGCGTGGTATCCAAGGGCGAAACCATGAAGGACGGCTTCCTGATGAAGGACGGCAAGGTGCTCGAAACCCGCAACGCCCACACCGGCGCGCTCAGCGCCGAATCGGCCCTGGTAAACGGCACCAAGGTGCAGCCCGATGGCACCATCATGATGGCCGACGGCACCACCGTCCGGCTGCAGGAAGGCGACTACATGTCGCTGACGGGCCGCATGACCACCCGCGCCATGAAGGCCGAGCAGGACAGCCTCCTGCAGCTGCAGGTGCAGAAAGCCAAGGCTAAGAAGAAGCGGTAGTTTTCAGCTTCTAGCCTTTAGCTGCTGGCTGTTAGCTTCTGTGCTGTCGGTATCTTTAGAAAGTCAGCCGAAAGCAAAAGAAAGGCAGGGCAGGTTCAGGTGATAAACCCGAACCTGCCCTGCCTTATTCTATAAACAAAGCTATCAGCTAACAGCTATCAGCCAATAGCTCAAATTCGTTGGCTGTAGTCCTGGAAAATGAGGGCTACTTCGGCGTCGTTGGGCGCCTCCACGATTTCGTTGATGACGAACTGCACTTCGTCTTCGCTCCAGCCCTCGTCTTCGGCGGCCCGGATAAAGGAGCTGAGCTGGGTGAAACGGTCGGCTTCGGCGGGGGCCGTCCAGCGGATTTTTTTACGGATGCGCATAGGAGTAGAGAGTAGCGCCGCGCCTGGCTAGCGGGCTTTGCGAATAACTTTGAGCGTTACCGGGGCCACGCCGACGTCGATGATATCAATCTTGCGGGCCGCTTTCTTCGACAGGTCGATGATGCGGCCCTTGGCGTGCGGGCCCCGGTCGGTTACCACCACTTTCACCGAGCGGTGGTTGCGCGGGTTGGTCACGCGCACCCGCGTGCCGAAGGGCAGCGTGTTGTGGGCCGCCGTGAGCTGGCCGGGTCGGTACACCGTGCCGCTGGCCGTGCGCCGGCCGTTGAATTTATCGGCGTAGTACGAGGCCTTGCCCGATTCGGTGAAGGCCCCGCTGCCCGCGCAACCGGCCAGCAGCAGCCCGGCCCCGCAACAGCCCGCAAGTCGGAAAAAGTAGCGCATAGCAGTTCAGGTTAGTGGCTCCGGCATACGGCAACCAGCGCATTATGGCCGTTTGGGCGGAATCCGCAGGGCCCGCAGCCGCTCAAAGCTACCCTGAAACACGTTGAAATCGACCGGCCCGCGGATGCCCGGCACGTACGACTCGTCGGAGTGCTGCCAGATAATCCAGCGGCTGGCGGGCAGCCGCGGCTGATCCACCTCGTAGTGCGCCAGCCACAGCGGGTACTTATCAAAGTGGCCCGCCAGATGGCGCTTGTAAAACCCGTAGTTCGAGTACAAAATGGGCCGCACGCCGTAGTGCCGCTCCACCAGCCGCAGCCACAGCGCCACGTTGCGCCGCATCTGGGCCACATCGTGGAAGTTGGCGTGCTCCACGTCGAGCACCGGGGGCAGGTCGCCGGGGCCCAGCGGCACGGTGCGCGTAAACAGGTCGGCCTGCCGGGTGACGTCGGAGTTGGGGTGGAAGTAGTGGTAGGCCCCGCGGAACACGCCCGCCGCCCGCGCCTCGCGCCAGTTGCGGCTAAAGCGTGGGTCGCGCAGCGTGCCGCCCTCGGTGGCCTTAATGAAAGCAAACCGCACCTGGTTTTGCGCCACCAGCGGCCAGTCGATGCGGCCCTGGTAGGCCGATACATCGATGCCATGCACCGCGTAGCCCGAGCGAAAAGGGGTTTTTTCGTGGCCCGTGAGCGAGTTGGCCCGCAGCGAGGCGTAGGCCCGGCGGGCGTAGCGGTTGAACTGCGCCGAGTAGCGCCCATAAACCACCAGACCCAGCAGCAACACCCCGGCCAGCGCCCAGCCCAGCCACCGCCGCCCGGGCTTGCGCGGCCGGGCCGGGCGGGGTGCGCGGGCCGGCGGGCGGGGGCGGGCCGATGAGGAGGGCGAAAGGGGCATAGAACCGGCGGCAGGTGAGCAAAGATAACGCCCGCCCCCGGCTGGTTGGTGCCCCCAGCCCCGAAAAGGCCCCGCAAACCGGGCAGAAACGGCGGTTTTTTCGCACCTTCGGCTTCCCAACCGCTCCTGCCCATGCCCCAGCCACCCCGCCCCTCCGCCCACGATGCCCGCGACGAATCGGGCCACCTGATTCGGGAGCTGCACGGCATCACGCTGGCCCAGATTCTGGAGTATTTGGTAGCGGCCTATGGCTGGCCCGAACTGGACCGCCGCATCCGCATCAACTGCTTTGCCGTGAACCCGAGCATCAAATCCAGCCTCACCTTCCTGCGCCGCACGCCCTGGGCCCGCGCCAAAGTCGAGGAGCTCTATATCGAAACCCGCACCGCGGAGCTGCGGTGAGGTGGTGATTTGGTGAGGTAGTGAGTTGCTGTTCGGGACCCCTGTTGGCGCTGTCATCCTGAGCCTGCGAAGGACCTTATTCCACTCACACCATTGCAAAACGATTCGCCTTCACGAGATAAGGTCCTTCGCAGGCTCAGGATGACAGGCCGCTCCCGAACATCAACTCACCAACTCACTATATCACCATCTCACCATCTCACCGCATGGCAGAAATCAGGCAGAAATCCGGGCCGCTGGCGTTTTTGGCGGGGGCGGCGCTGTTCGTGGTTTTTGAAATGGCTGCCTATTACCTGCTGCGCTACGCCACCTCGGGCCTGGGCATGGCCGACCAGCTGCAGCCCGAAAACACGATTGTGAGCAACTGGGTGAAAACGGTGGTGTTTCTGCTGGGCCACCTGGCGCTGGTGGTGGTGGCCGTGCTAGTGCTCAGCAACCGGCTGCCGCGCCGCCTGCGCGGCCAGCTCATGGGCTGGTTCTATCTCTCGCTGCTGGTGAGCTTCGTGCTGCTGGTTCCGCTGTTCTCCTGATTCGGTTCTCAGGCTTCAGTTCTTCAACGAAAACCGAAAACAAAGGCCATGAAAAAAGCCACTGCGAAGGCAGTGGCCAGGTGAGACATGGGCCGGTCGGTCCCGGCGATATGGAAAAGTGCGCGGCTTAGCGCTGTCTGATGTCGATTTCGCGCGGCTCGTCGTTGGCGGCGTACGGAATGCGCACGAGCAACTCCTCGCCCTCGAACACGGCGTCGATGCGGCTGGCGTTGAGGCCGCCGGGGAGGCTGAGCGTGCGGCTGAACAGCGGCGCGGCCAGCTTATCGTCGGGCGTGTGCCGGAACTCGGCGTACACCGTCAGCGTGTTTTCGTTGAGCACTACGTGGAAGTTCTGCGGTTTGACCGAGGGAAGGGCCACGCGGATTATGACGCCCTTCTCGCGCTTATCAACCCGCAGGCGAGCCTGCGCGATGCCGCCACCCAGGGTGTTGAGCAGGTCGAGCTGGGGCGCGATGTTGCGGATAAATTCTTTGCTGATAAGGTTCATGGATTGGGTCCTTTCGATTGATGTACTGATGCTAATTCAAAAGCTGTACCAAGCTCCGAAGCAACGCCCTACGGCGCTGCGGGTGCCATAAAGTCCGGTTGAAGAGGCTGTTTTACGGGGTTCCGGCCATAGTGTCGGGTGGCACCTCCGGGAGGGGTGCCCGCCCGCAGGCAGCGGAAAGCCCGGCAGTTGCGTACACGGGGCAAACAGATACCTTCAGCCCCTTCGCGCTATGGAGCTTCAAACCATTTCTACGGCCCGCACGGCCCGCTACATCAGCCTCGGCGAGCCGGGCGCCGATATCCAGCACGTGTGGTTCTGCCTGCACGGCGAAAGCCAGCCGCTGGCCGATTTTGCGGCTCAGCTCGTTAATTTTGATACGCCCGAACGGCTGCTGGTGTTGCCCGAAGGCCTTTCGCGCTACGCCCTGCCGGCCGGCCCCACCGAAACGCCCGCCACGGTTGCCGCCTGGTTTGCCCCCGATTCGCTGCTGCCCGACCTGGCCGACCTGACCACTTACCTCGACGAGCTATCGGAAGCCGTGCTGGCCCAGTGTCCGCCCGACGTGCCCGTAACGGTGCTCGGCTACGGCCACGGCGCGGCGGCCGCCTGCCGCTGGCTGGCCGGCGGCCGCACCCGCTACGACCGGTTGCTGCTCTACGCGCCCGTTTTCCCGCCCAACATCGACCGGCGCGCCACGCTCGTGGGCCTGCCCGAGCGGCCCGTTACCCTCATTTCAACCACCACCGAAGCCTTTACCACCGAGGCCGTGGGGGCCGGCCTGCTCCAGGATTTGCAGGACGTGGGCCTGAGCGCCCAGCACCGCTACGTGTCGGAAGGCCCGCTCACGCTGGCCGCCCTGGGCACGGTGGGGAAATAGTATTAATTGGGGAAATGTGGATTCGTCTGTCATCCTGAGCGGAGCGAAGGACCTATACAGAGAGTAATATCAAAAGAGAATAGCTTCTGTATAGGTCCTTCGCTCCGCTCAGGATGACAGACGAATCCGCATTACACCACTTCCACCATACTAAACTCATGGCCGACATCGACATCGACCTCACCCAACTGCCCACCCGCGCGCCCTCCAGTATTCGCAAAGCGGCGGGTAAGCGCGCCAACAAAAAGCTCCGGCAGGAGCTGGTTGAGCTGCAGGACCGCCTGTACGCCGAGGGCCGCCACAGCGTGCTCGTCATTCTGCAGGGCATGGACGCCAGCGGCAAAGACGGTCTGATCCGGCGCGTGTTCAGCGGCATCAACCCCCAGGGCGTGCGGGTGTACTCGTTCAAGGAGCCCACCGAAACCGAGCTGGCCCACGATTTTCTGTGGCGCATCCATCAGCAGACACCCGCCCGGGGTATGATTCAGGTGTTCAACCGCTCGCAGTACGAAGACGTGCTCATTACGCGGGTCAATGGGCTGATCGACGATGCCGAAGCCCGGCGGCGCTTTACGGCCATCAACAACTTCGAGAAGCTGCTCCAGCAGGCCGGCACCACGGTGCTCAAGTTCTACCTGCACGTATCGGAGGAGGAGCAGCGCGAGCGGCTGCAGGAGCGCATCACCGACCCCGCCAAGCAGTGGAAATACGAGGCCGGCGACGAGAAGAAAGCCAGTCAACGGCCCGCCTATCGGGCCGCTTACGAAGACGTTTTCCGCCACTGCAGCCCCGCCAGCTGCCCCTGGCACATCGTGCCCGCCGACCAGAACTGGTACAAGGCCCACGTCGTCGCCCAAACGCTGCGCGATACTCTCGTCGGCCTCGATATGCAGTACCCGACGAGCAAGGTGAAGCGGTAGAACGCAGTCTCATTCTGAGCAGAGCGAAGAATCCCGCGTGCTAGGAACTGTTCTCAATTACGGAGTTGTTGATCGACTATGAATGCAGACCGCACGCTATTGACGGACAAGATGTGGGCCGAGTTATCTCCTTTGTTACCGGGGCAAGCCGGGAGTTGCGGGGTCACCGCTGCCGACACGCGCGGATTTGTCGAAGCGGTGCTTTGGCTGGGCCGCACGGGAGCTCCCTGGCGGGACCTGCCGGCGCAGTTTGGCCACTGGCACCGGGTGTACGTGCGCTTTGCCCGCTGGCGCGACAAGGGCGTGTGGGAAAAGGCAACGGCTTGG
>NZ_KB907811.1 GCF_000382225.1 Hymenobacter aerophilus DSM 13606 | reverse complement strand
CCCCGAACTCTACCGCCGACGCCTGGTCATTGAGCGCCTCAACGCCTGGCTTGACGGCTTCAAGACCCTGCTCGTGCGCTACGAAACCAGCTTGCAAAACTGGCTGGCCATGCACTGGTTGGCCTTCACCGTATTGTTGCTGCGCAAAATTGCCCCATCTTCTACTTCCTAAACAGCTTCATCATGCAAACTTCATCCGGTCGCCTCGTTTTTTGTCCTTGAAATCAGGATCTTTGCTATTCCGCGGCCCGCGCATCACTTCGTTTTTCCACCCATTTCTGTTCTTCATTTGATGAAAAAATTACCCTTGCTAGCCCTGCTGCTGAGCGCGGCTGCCTGGCAGTCGGCGCAGGCGCAAACCGCCCTTACCATTGGGGCGGCCCGGGCGCAGGCCCCCGCCTACAACACGTCGGGCGCCACCGTTACGCTGCGCGGCATCGTCACCAACGGCTCCGAGCTGGGCGCCATCCGCTACATGCAGGACGGCACCGGCGGCATTGCCGTGTACTCCTCGACCAAAACTGCCGAACTGGTACCCGGCGACTCAATTCTGGTAACCGGCATCATGAAGGACTACAACGGCCTGCTGGAAATCGACCCGGTCAGCTCGCTCGAAGTGATTGCCGGCAACCGGCCGGTGCCCAAGCCGGTCGAGTTTCCGGCCAGCGGAGCCACCGCGGCCTACGCCGAGCAGTATGAGGGCCAGCTGGTGAAGCTGGTCGACGCCACCACCATCACCACTACCTCGGGCGCGCCGGTGTCGGCCTTCACCAGCACCACCTACCGCATCAGCGGCAACGCCGCCACGGTGATGTACGTGAACAAGGCCTCCAACGGGCCCGACGGCCTCATTGGCAAGCCCTCGCCCACCGGCAAGTTCGACGTGGTGGGCATCATGAGCCAGTACGCCACCAAAGCACCCACCGGCGCGGGCGGCTCGGCCGACGGCTACCAGCTGCTGCCGCGCCTCTACGCCGACTTCCAGCAGGGCAACACGCCCAACCTGCTCGGCACGCCCTACCCCACCAGCATTACCACTACCAGTTTCACGGTGAATTTCACCACCCTGAACGCCGGCAGCACCAAGCTGGAGTACGCCACCAGCCCCGCCGGCCCGTTTACGGCCGTGAATAATGTCGCCAGCACCACCGGCCACAGCCTCTCCCTCACGGGCCTGCAGCCGGCCACCATTTACTACGTGAAGGCCAGCAGTACCAACGACGTGGGCCTGTCCGAGTCGCGGGTGGTGCCCATGATTACGGCGTCGCTCTCGACGGGCAAGATGCGCACCTACTTCACCAACCCCGTGAATACGGCGCTGGCCCTGCCCGGCAACGAGGCCCTGTACCTGCCCAACGGCACCATGGCCGACACGGTAGCCCGCTACATCGGCCTGGCCCAGAAAACGCTCGACATTGCCATCTATAACTGGAACAGCCCCACGATTGTGGCGGCCGTAAATGCCGCCAAGGCCCGCGGCGTGGCCGTGCGCGTGATTTTCGAGAACGACAACGCCAACGTCAGCATCGCCAGCCTCGACGCGGCCATTCCGCGCATCGGCCGCCAGACGGTGCAGAACATCATGCACAACAAGTTTGTGGTGATTGACGCCAACAGCACCGAGCCCAAGCAGCCCTGGGTGTGGACCGGCTCGACCAACTGGACGCCCGCCCAGCTCAGCACCGACCGCAACAACTCCATTGCCATCCAGGATCAGTCGCTGGCCCGCACCTACACCGTCGAGTTCAACGAGATGTGGGGCGCCGGCACCCAGGCCACGGCCCTGTTCGGCTCGCGCAAAACCGACAACACGCCGCACTACTTCAACATTGCCGGCAAGCAGGTAGAATCGTGGTTCTCGCCCACCGACAACGTGAACGGCCGCCTGATTGAGACCATCAAAACGGCCGACCACGACCTGCACATTGCCACCATGCTGCTCACCCAGACGGATATCGGCAACGCCATTGCTGCCCAGATTCAGGCCAAGAACATGGCGGGCTGCTCGGAGATGGTGATGAACTCGATTCAGGCCAACAGCGCCGCCCAGGATATTTTCGACAACATCAAAACCGTGCTCGGCCCGCGCATCATGATCGACAAGCAGCCCGGCATTATGCACCACAAGTACGCCATCATCGACGCCACGGCCCCGACCTCGGACCCGCAGGTGTTCGTGGGCTCGCACAACTGGAGCCTGTCGGCCAACACCGAAAACGACGAGAACACGCTGATTGTGCATGATGAGCGCATTGTCAACCAGTACTACCAGGAGTTTGCCCAGCGCATTGCCGACCAGAACAACGGCGTACAGGTGTGCAACCTGGTGCTGGCCACCAAAAACGCCACCATTCAGCGCAGCAGCGTGCAGGTGTACCCTAACCCCACCAGCGGCAAATTCCGCCTGCGGGTGCAGAGCAACGCCGCCCGCACCGCCCGCGTAGTGCTGCGCGATGCCACCGGCCGCGTAGTGCTCGACCAGACCAAGCCCCTCAACGGCCAGGACGTGAGCGTAGACGCCTCGGGCCTGAAAGCCGGCCTCTACCTGGTGCAAATCGTGACGCCCGAAGCCACCCAGGTTAGCCGCGTGGTAGTGGAGTAGCCACCCAATAGTTTACAGCTTGCTGTATTGAAAAGGCGGCTCCCGAAACCGGGAGCCGCCTTTTTACTTGCGGTATAAGTCCTGCATCAAATGCAGAATGAAGGTTACTTATTGTGCCTTCCAGCGCCGTGCGGCCCACTCCTGGCGCTGCTCGGGCGTCTGGAAAGTCCAGGCCACGAGGCGGCTGATTTTCTGGCCCTGCTTCATCTCGATGGTGCGGGTTTCGGGCGAGCCGGCCAGCTTGAGAAAGTGGTAGATGCTGGGCAGGGTTTCCTTTTTGGAGATGAGTGTGCTGAACCACAGCACCCGCTCGCGCACGGCCACGCTTTGGGCCACCATGCGCTTGAGGAATCCCTCTTCGCCCCCCTCGCACCACAGCTCGGTGTTTTGCCCCCCGAAGTTGAGCACCGGCGCACCGGCTGCTTTGGCGTAGCCGAGGTTGCGGCCCTTGCGGCGGCTGCCGCTGGCGGCCTCCTCGGCCGAGGCGTGGAAGGGCGGGTTGCACACCACTAGGTCAAACTCTTCGCGGGGCTTCACGATGTCCTCGAACACGAAAGCCGGGTGGCTTTGCGCCCGCAGCTCCACCCGGTTCACCAGCGCCGGGTTGGCCGCCACCAGCGCCCTGGCCGATTTCAGCGCTACCGCATCAGTTTCCGAGCCCACGAAGCGCCAGCCGTAGGCCTTGCTGCCGATGATGGGGTACACGCAGTTGGCGCCCACGCCGATGTCGAGCACGTGCACGGCTTTATCGGTCGGCACTACTCCCGCGTTATCGGTGGCCAGCAGGTCGGCGGCGTAGTGCAGGTAGTCGGCGCGGCCGGGAATGGGTGGGCAGAGGTAACCGGCCGGCACGTCCCAGTGCTGCACGTCGTAGTGCTGCCGCAGCAGCGCCTGGTTCAGGGCCTTTACGGCGGCGGGGTTGGCGAAGTCGATGCTGTTGTCACCGGCCGGGTTGGGCACTACAAAGGCGGCCAGCGCGGGGCTGGCGGCCGTAAGCTGGGCGAAATCGTAGCGGCCGTTGTGGGGGTTGCGCGGATGCATAATCACAGATGTTGCAGATGGAATCACAGATGGTGCAGATGAAAAAGGATTCGTTCTGCCGTTGCGAATTGGCAAAGAACACACATTCTGCATCGTTTGCAGCAGTTATCCGGTTTTGCAGTTCAGACTATCGCCTAAATCCGTGGTAGCAGAACGAATCCTCTTCATCTGCACCATCTGCATCATCTGTGATTTACTTCAGCACCGCAATCGTCACGCCGTCGCCGCCACGGTCGGCGTGCTCTTCGGCGATGCTGGCTACTTCGCGGGTCTGGTGCAGGTAGTCGCGGGCAATCTGGCGGAGCACGCCGTTGCCGCGGCCGTGCAGGATTTTGATTTCCGGGATGCCCAGCATAATGGCATCATCGACGTAGCTGCGGATTTTGTTGAGGGCGTCCTCGGCCCGCTCGCCGCGCAGGTCCAGCGTGGGGTTGAAGCTGGCCATGCGGCCGGTGGTGTCGAAGCCGGAGCCCGCGTACTGGGCCGGAGCCAGGCGGGCCGCCTTTTTTTCCCGCTCCCGAATTTCGGAGCGCGTGAGCTTTTCGAGCTGGCTGATCTTGACGATGGTTTTCATGCCGCCAAACGATACCTCGGCCGTTTTGCCCTTCACGCTCATGATTTCGCCGTGGCCCTCCTGGCCCAGCAGCGCCACTTTGTCGCCGGGCTTGAGGGTGGCGGCGTCGGCCAGCTCGCGGGTGGCGCGGGCCTTAGGGGGCTCAATCTGCAGCTTCTCGCGCACGAAGGTGTCGAGCTTGCCGCGGGCCTCCTTGGTGCGCTCCTTGTCAGCCTGGCCCAGCCGGATTTCCTGGATGGTGGCCTCGATTTGCTGGTTGGTGTCGCGCAGCAGGGTTTTGGCCTGGGCTTTGGCCGTGCGCAGGGTTTCCTGGGTGGTGTCGTCGAGGTAGCGCTTGAGGTCCTGGTATTCCTGAGCGGCTTTTTTGAGGCGGCGCTCGGCTTTGGCGGCTTCGGCGGTGCGCTGCTCCAACTCGGTTTTCTCCTTTTCGAGGCCTTCGAGCAGCTGGTCGTAGCGGATTTTATCCTTGCCCACGAGCTGGCTGGCCCGCTCGACGAGCTGCTTGGGCAACCCGATTTTGCGGGCAATTTCGATGGCGAACGAGGAGCCCGGCTTGCCGATTTCGAGGCGGTAGAGCGGCTGGAGCTGGTCGGGGTCGTAGCGCATGGCCCCGTTCACGATGCCGGGCGTGCGCTCGGCGTAGTTTTTCAGGTTGGTGTAGTGCGTGGTGATGACGCCGAACGCGCGGGCGCGGTTGAGCTGCTCCAGCACGGCCTCGGCAATGGCCCCACCCAGGCTGGGCTCGGTGCCGGTACCGAATTCGTCAATCAGCACCAGGCTGCGCTTGCCGGCCAGCGTCACGAACTGCTTCATGTTCAGCAGGTGCGAGGAGTAGGTACTCAGGTCGTTTTCCAGGCTCTGCTCGTCGCCAATGTCGATGAACACATCATCGAACATACCGGCCTCCGACTTCTCGCCGGCCGGAATGAGCAGCCCGCACTGCAGCATGTACTGCACCAGCCCCACCGTCTTCATGCTCACCGACTTACCCCCGGCGTTGGGCCCCGAAATCAGCAGGATGCGCTGCTCGGCGTTCAGCTCAATATCGAGCGGCACGACTTCGCGGGGGTCGTTTTTGGCGTGGGCCAGGAAGGTGAGGTAGAGCAGCGGGTGGCGCACCTGCTGCCAGCGCAGCAGCGGCTGCGGGTGCAGCACGGGCAGCGTGGCTTCGAGGCGGCGGGCCAGCTGAGCCTTGGCCCGGATGAAGTCGATGAGGCCCAGGTACTGGTAGGCCTTGCGCAAATCCGGAATGTGGGGGCGCAGCTGGGCCGTGAGCTGGGTGAGAATGCGCATCAGCTCGCGCTGGTAGGCATTGTCGAGGTCCTTGATGTCGTTGTTGAGCTCGAACACGGCCTCGGGCTCGATGTACACCGTCTGGCCCGTGGCCGACTCGTCGTGAATCAGGCCCTTGACGCGGCGCTTATGCTCGGCCACCACCGGCAGCACCAGCCGGCCACCCCGGATGGTGGGCTCGGCGCCCTCGGGCACCCAGCCCTGCTGGCGGGCGTGGCGTAGAATGCCCGCAATCTGCTTGCGCAGCAGCATCTGCCTAGAAATCAGCTCCTGGCGCAGCTGGCGGAGCAGCGGCGAAGCATCGTCGCGGACCTGGCCCTCATCGTCCACCACCTTGTCGATGGCGGCCAGCAGGTTGCGGTCGACCTGCACGCCGATGCCCAGCAGGCGCAGCGTGGGGTACAGGTCGTCCTCGGCCCGCGAGAAAAACTGGAGCGCCTCACGAATGGTGCGCAGACTCATCTTGATGGCGAAGAACGCCGCCACATCGAGGTAGGAGCCTGGTAGGTTGGCCCGCACCAGGTACTGGTTCACATCGTGGTAGTGGCTGCCGGGGAAATCGGCGCCGCTGTTGAGCAGCTGGCGGAACTCGTCGGTTTGCAGCAGCAGCTTCTGCAGTGGCTCGGCCTGCGTCTGGAAGCTCATTTTGCTCACAAAATGACGGCCCAGGCCGCTTAAACACAACTCGTTTAGCATATCGCGCAATTGCGAAAAGCCAATTTTCTGCTCGAAATTCTGGGGAAGAATCAAATTGGGTAGTCTTGGAAATCGGAATGGAGTGTAAAGGTAAACAGGATACCGGCCGTGAAAGATTCGTTGCCGCCACTATTTTGGCTGCTACCCCAGGTATGGGAGGCGCGGCAATTGAAGTGCAAAACCTAGGCTGCGGTTTAGCAAGGAGCTGGCAGGTAGTACTAATGTGCTCCGAACGCAGGAAAGCCGGCTTCCGTTAAGCAGAAACCGGCTTTTCAATATGCATGAAATCAAGTAGGCCTTACAGTTTATCAGCTCGGTGATTATATTTACTAAAAATGGCGCCGACAGCCTGATAAATCCTATCCTTGTCTTTATTAAATACGTTGCCGTCGGTTAATCCGGAAGCGTATCCCTGCCATATTTCCTCGCCTTTTTGCCGGTCAATCATTTGCACTAAAATGCTGCCTTTGTCGAGTTTTACCTCACCCTGGCGCTGGCTGTTATAGGAGTAGGGCTCAGTAGTACCCCAATAACCCTGGCCTAGATTGTCAGTCGTTTTCAACTCGGTCGGCTGCTCAAACACGCGGAAGTTAACCACCAGGTCGCCGGTGCCGGGCTGGTAGGTGTAGCCCTTAGAAGCCATTTCGTGGGCCACCGCATCGCGCAGCATTGTTTTGAATACCAAGTCATTCAGGAAATACGTGTTGTTTTGCTCGTCTTGTACCTGCGAAGCCCAGGAGTAAGTTTTGTACTTACTGAAGTCCGGCTCATCGGTAGCATTGAGGGCGCCCGCAGTGCCGGCCCCGCCAGCAACGTCCTGGCCGCGTTGCTCGCTGCCTACCGTTACGGCCTGCTTCGATTCGCTGCAGCCAAAAGTCATTAGCGCCACACCCGTGGCCACAAGAAGGGTTTTAATAGTCATTGTATGAAAAGCTAAAAGGTAAAACCATTATATCTAGCTTTTCATACGATGCGTTGACGCTGGCGTTTAATATATTAACGTTTGGCCAAAATTTTTATATTTCATACGCCAATATATTGTTGAGTTTATTTATTCTATTAAGCTCAACAATTATAAAATGATTATCTAATTAAATTTATACACTTGCTGAAATTATATAAACACCGCTTCGGCTGATTGTAAGGTCGGACAAATAAGCAACCGTTGCCCTACATCTCCCCTTCCACCCCCAGCCCAAACAGGGCGAAATCGTACTTCACGGGGTCGAGCGGGTCGAAGGTGCGCAGGTGGGCCGTGAGGTCTTCGGCGGCCAGCCAATCGAGTTGCTTGCGCTCCAGCAAACCCAGGCGGCGGGCCACGCGCTCCACGTGCACGTCGCAGGGGCAGATGAGGTCGGCGGGCGACAGGCGCGTCCAGAGGCCGAAATCCACGCCGTGCTCATCCTCGCGCACCATCCAGCGCAGGTACATGTTCAGGCGCTTGCAGGCCGAGCCGCGGGCGGGCGTGGCCACGTGCTTGCGGGTGCGCTGGGGCACATCTTCGAGGCTGAAGAAAAGGTTGTGGAAGTTTTCCAGCCGCTCTTTTTGGGTGTTGCCTTGCAGAAACGCATCTTCCAGCGACGAGTGCTGGCCGTAGTACCAGCGCAGCCAGTGCACGAAATACAGCAGGTCGGTGTCGCAGAAGGTGCGGTGGCAGAAGCCCAGCAGCCGTTTCAGGTCGTCGTCGTGGTGCTGGGTGATGAACTGGTGGGGCGCGTTGTCCATGCGCGCCAGCAAATCCCGGCACTTGCTGATGATGGTGGGCCGCCGCCCCCAGGCCAGCACCGCCGCAAACAGGGCACTGATTTCCACGTCGGCGGGCGCCGAGAACTGGTGCGGGATACTGATGGGGTCGAGGGCAATAAAGCCGGGCTGGTCGTAGCGGCGGTACTTCTCGTCGAGCAGCGCCCGCACCTGGGCGTGGTTCATAAGGTGATTTGGTGAGGTGGTGATTTGGTGAGTTTGATGTTCGGGCGCCCCAGGGTCTGGTAGGCCTTTCGGCGTGAAATGGGCGGGTATGGTGCCATGCGTCTCCTCGAACATAAAACGCACCAAATCACCAAATCACCATCTCACCTTACGGCACGTAGCTGGTTTCGACGCGGAAGCGCTGGTCGGGGGTGGCGAGGCGCTGCACGGCGCGCTTGGAGAGGCGCAGCAGCACCTTGTCGTTTTCGCCGGTGTCGGGCAGGCGGCCGATGACGCGCACGTACACGGCCTGGCCGTTCATGATGTTGCGCACCTCCATGATGGTGCCCACGGCGGCCGTTTTGTGCAGAGCCAGGTATTTATCCGAAGCGTCGGTGGGAATGACCATGGCCAGGCCGCTTTCCGTAACGCGGCGGCCGGCTTCACTGACGCGGACCGGGGTCTCTTTGGCTTCGGGCTTGGCATCGGCAGGCTCGGGCGTAACGGCGGGCGAGGTGGCTTCGTCGCGGGCTTTGTCGCGCTCAGCGTCGCGGGCCACAGCTTTTTCGCGGGCGGTGGGGCGGGCCGTGGGGGCCACCACGGGCGCGGGTGGGCCGGCCGGACCGGATGATGAGGCCACAATCACCACTTCATCCACCCGCACACTATGGTCGGCCGCGAAGCCGTTGAGGCGGGCCAGTTCGGCGGGCGTGGTCTGGAAGCGGCGGGCAATGGCGTAGAGCGTCATGCCCGGGGCCACTTTGTATACGCGGTTGCCGTTGGCGTCGGTAGGCAGGGCGCGCACGGCAGCAGTGGCCGTGGCGGGCGCCGGCGCGGCTTTGGCCGGGGTTGCCGGGGCGGGCGTGAGCACTACCCGGGTACGCGGGATGAGCACGATCTGGCCCAGATTGAGCTGGCCTTTCTGCCCCGAATTGGCTTCTACGATGTCTTCAACGGGCACTTTGTAGCGGCGCGAGAGGCCGTAAATGGTTTCGCCGGCCGTTACGCGGTGGCGAATGAGCAGCTTGTTGTTGCGGTACTCGACCCCGATGGAATCGGGCGGGGCAACCGGCGCGGGGGCCGCCCACGCGGAAAGGCCGGAGAGGACGAGGGCGGCGGTCAGCAACGAAAATCGGGACATAGGGGAGCAGTACACAAAGCGGGCAGGTGGGCCGAAGCCGGCACCGCCGCATAAACTTTGCCTAAAGTTACGGATTCGGGCTTTAGTACCGGTCCAATCGGCCAAAAGCCGTTTATGTAGCGGGCACCCGGCTGGTGGTGGCCAGTGGTTCGCGGTTTTGCCGTTTCTTGCGCCTCGGCTTTCTCATTTCGCTCCTATGCTCGCCATCGGCATCATCCCCGCCCGCTACGCCTCCACCCGCCTGCCCGGCAAACCGCTCATCGACCTCGGCGGCCAGACCATGATAGAACGGGTAGTGCGCCAGGCCCGGCAGGCCAACCTACAGCGGGTAGTGGTGGCCACCGACGACGAACGGATTCTGGCCCACGTGCGCGGCTTCGGCGGCGAGGCCGTGCTCACGAGCCCCGACCATCCCAGCGGCACCGACCGGGTGCGCGACGCCTACGAGCAGCTGGGCGTGCAGGCCGACTGCATCGTGAACATTCAGGGCGACGAGCCATTCATTCACCCCGATCAGATAAACGCGTTGCTGGCCTTGTTTGCCAACCCCGAAACCCAAATCGGGACGCTGGTAAAGCCGGTTGTCAGCCAAGAGGAACTGCTGAGCCCGCACCTGCCCAAAGTGGTGCTTGACAGCCGGGGCCGGGCGCTATACTTCAGCCGCCATCCCCTGCCCTACCAGCGCCAGTACCCACAAAGTGAGTGGCTGGCCCACCACCGTTACCTGCGCCACATCGGCCTCTACGCCTACCGCCCCGAGGTATTGCGCGCCCTCACCCAGCTCCCGCCTTCGCCCCTGGAGCTGGCCGAGAGCCTCGAACAGCTCCGCTGGCTCGAAGCCGGCTACCTCATCCAGACGGCCGAAACCGAGCTGGAAACGATTGGCATTGATACGCCGGAGGACGTAGAACGGGCGCTGCGTTTTATTGCGGGTTGAAACAGACTCACGCAGAACGGCCGTAGCGCGAAGCTCCCGCTTCGCGTATCGTTGAACGACGTCGTTTGGTAGTCAGCAACGACCCGCGAAGCGGGAACTGCGGGCTACGGTCGTTCCACGCAAATCCTATAGGAACAGGAAATGGCCGTTGAACAGCTCCCGAGCGGGGCGTTCAACGGCCATTTTTGATGCATAACCCTTCTACTTCGCCACTATGCTAATGGCATAGCCGCCGCCGGGGGCGCAGTACTGCTTGAGTTTGCTCTTGCTGGTGACGGTGATTTTGCGGATGGCGTAGGCCTGCGGGTTGGTTTCGTAGTGGGCGCCCTTGCCGTCGGCGTAGATGGTGGCCTCGTACTTTTTGCCCGGCTGCAGGAAGCTGAAGCTGATGTTGCTGGTGCGGCCCTGCTCGTCGCAGGTGCTGCCGATAAACCAGTTGCTGCCGCCTTTTTGCAGCCGCGCAATGGTGATGTAGTCGCCGGGCTCGGCTTCGAGGATGCGGGTGTCGTCCCAGTCCACGGGTACGTCTTCGATGAACTGGAAGGCGTCGAGGAACTTGTTGTAGGTTTCGGGCAGGTCGGCGGCCATTTGCAGCGGGCTGTACATGGTTACGTACAGGGCCAGCTGCCGGGCTAGGGTGCTGTGCACAAACGAGTTATTCTTCGGGTTATAGGCGCTGATGCGGGTCTGGAAGATACCCGGCGTGTAGTCCATCGGGCCACCCACGAGGCGGGTGAAGGGCAGAATGGTGGTGTGGTCGGCGTTGTTGCCGCCGAACGACTCGTACTCGGTGCCGCGGGCCGACTCGTTGCCGATGAGGTTGGGGTAGGTGCGGGCCAGACCTGTGGGGCGCACGGCCTCGTGGGCATTCACCATGATGCGGTGCTTGGCGGCCTCGGTGATGGCGTAGAGGTAGTGGTTGTTCATCCACTGGCCATAGTGGTACTCGCCCAGCGGCAGAATGTCGCCCACGTAGCCGCTTTTCACGGCGTCGTAGCCGTACTTATTCATCAGCGTGTACGCCTTTTCCAGGTGGCGCTCGTAGTTGCGCACGGCCCCGCTGGTTTCGTGGTGCATGATGAGCTTCACGCCCTTGCTGTGGGCGTAGCGGTTGAGCTCGGCAATGTCGAAATCGGGGTACGGGGTTACGAAATCGAACACGTACTCCTTGTGCTTACCGAACCAGTCTTCCCAGCCGGTATTCCAGCCCTCGACCAGCACAGCGTCGATTTTATGCTTCGCGGCGAAGTCGATGTACTCCTTCACGTGGGCCGTGTTGGCGGCGTGCGTGCCGTTGGGCTGCACTTTGGCGTAGTCGATGGAGTCGAGCTTGATGTTTTCCTGGTTGGTGTACGACCACGAACTTTTGCCCGTAATCATCTCCCACCACACGCCTACGTACTTGATGGGCTTTATCCAGCTGGTGTCGGTGTATTTGGTGGGCTCGTTGAGGTTGAGCACCAGCTTGGATTCGAGGATGCCGGCGGCCCGGTCGGAGACGATAACCGTGCGCCAGGGCGAGAGGCTGGGCGTCTGGAGGTTGCCCTTGTTGCCCTGGGCGTCGGGTGTGAGGTGGGCGTTGAGCGTGAAGGTCTGGTCGTCGAGGTCGAGCGAGAGGGTCGAATAGTCAATCAGCGCGGCCTCGTGGATGTTGATGTAGAGCCCATCCTGGCTTTTGAGCATCAGCGGCGTTTGCAGGCCGGTGGGCGAAAACGTGGTCTGCGAGGCATTAGGCGTTACGGCCGCCTTCATCAGCCCGCGCACCTCCGAGAGCCGGGAGGTGACGGTGCTGTACTCCTGGGTGTCGTAGTCGCCGGGCAGCCAGAACGCCTTGTGGTCGCCGGCCAGGGCAAACTGGGTTTTCTCCTCCTTCACCACGAAATAGCCCAGCTCGGGCTGGCGCGGAAACTCGTAGCGGAAGCCCAGCCCGTCATCGAACAGCCGAAACCGCACCAGCATGGTGCGTTTGGTGGCGGGCTGGGTGAGCGTGAGGGCCAGCTCGTTGTAGTGGTTGCGGATGGTTTTCACCTCGCCCCACACCGGGTTCCAGCTCTCGTCGATGGCTTTACGCACGGCGTCGGTCTGCACGAAACCGTTGGTGAGGCTGGGCGTGTCTTTGAGTTCCAGACCCAGCTGACTGGGCTTAAGCACTGCCCGGCCTTTATAGGTGAGGCTGTAGGTGGGCGTGCCGTCGGCCGTCAGGTTTACCCGTAGCGTCAGCTGCTTATCGGGCGACTGGAGCTGCTCTTCGGCGCGGGCCAGCGTGGCGGTGGTCCACAGAAACAGGAGCAGCAGCAGGCTGCGGCCGGAGCGCCATAAAACGCAGGAAGAAAGCATAGGTGCGGAGTGAAGTAACAGGAGTTGGCCAACCAGCCTTTAGCAAGCGCAAGTTCGGCCCCTGCCGCCGCCCCGGCTACCAGTGCGTTGCCCGTTGCTCGCGCCCCATTGACTATTTGGGCGGGAGACGTGAGGCAATGAACGTCATTCAGAGCGCAGCGAAGAATCTCGCGTGCCACAGTAATTCCTGACGACGGGGTTACCATGGCACGCGAGATTCTTCGCTCCGCTCAGAATGACACTCCCCTTATCACCTCATACCTCCATCACCAAAAAAACCCTACTCCTGCTGGTGAGCTTTGCGCTGAATGTGGTGCTCGGCGGCGGTGCGGTGCTCGTCCTTCATCTCGCGGGAGAGGAAGAAGTTGAGGGCGGTTCGGATGACGGCAATGGCGCCGAGCTTGCCGATCTGCTCCCAACTTGGGGCGATGGTGGTAGACAGGATATCGGCCCCGAGCTGAAACTCCAGCGCCAGCGCGAGGTAGCGGGCCAGCGTAAGCCGAATGGCGTTGAAATCGGCCGTCTGGCGCCGGAGCAGGGCTTTGGCAAACAGCACGCCCGCCAGGATAATACCCAGCACAATGATGCCGGCACCGATGGCTTCGGCCCCCAGCTTCAGCCACAGCACAATGTGCACCACCGCGTCTTCGACCTGGGTGTACGCGTTGGAAACGTTCGGAAGTACAGTGTCAGCCATCGGTAGCGGGCAAGATGGAGAAAAACAAAGTGTACGGCCGTGGCGGGCGGCATGGTTGGTCTCGGGCAGCTTTTTTAGCCGCTGCGTTTCGCCTTGTAGCCCTTCTCCAGCAGGAGGGCCAGCACTTTGTCGCGGAAGTCGCCCTGGATGAGGATTTCGCCGTCTTTGGCGCTGCCGCCCACGCCGCAACGGCTCTTGAGCAGCTTGCCCAGCTCCTGCAAGTCGCCTTCCTGGCCCACGAAGCCGGTTATCAGCGTTACCTGCTTGCCCCCGCGGGCTTTTTTATCGAGCTGCACGCGCAGCTGCTGCTGCTGGGGCGGCAGCGTGGCGGCCGTTTCGTTGCCGGGCTCGTTGTAGCTGAAATCGGGGTTGGTGGAGTACACCACGCCCTGCCGGTTGTTTTTCATAAGTGAGAATGGAGATACGAGAAGCAAAGATACTGTCATCCTGAGCGGAGCGAAGGACCTATACAGAAGGTATAGTCTGATGTTAGCCTCTGTATAAGTCCTTCGCTCCGCTCAGGATGACAGCCAAATTCACGCATTCACCGAGTCACTCCTCCTGCGCTACACTGCCACTTCCAGCGCCAGCGGCTCCAGCAGCACCTCAAAGTCGGTGGCGTCGGCCACATAGTCGCCATCGACGTGGAAACCTAAAGGGGCGGCGGCCTGCACGCGGATGTGCTGGCTGCGGTGGAACTGAGCTCCGCCCGAGGTAGGCAGCGTGCCCAGGGCCAGCCCCACCCCTACCCGAATGGCCCGCCAGAACGGAAGCCTGTCAATCAGGCACAGGTCCAGCAGGCCGTCCTGGATGTTGGCGCGGGGCGCGATGTAGGCGTTGTTGCCGTACTGGGCGGCGTTGGCGAAGGCCAGCACATAGCAGTTGGTGTCGCGCACGGCCTCGTTTTCCAGCGTCAGCTGCACGGCCGTGGGGCGGTAGTGGCGGTACTCGCGCAGGGCGACTTTCACGTAGGTGGCCAGCCCGCGGGTGCCGGCCTGGGCAAACTTGCGGCTCACGTGGGCATCAAACCCCAGCCCGGCGGTGCAGAAAAACCAGTGCCCGTTGATGCGGCCGGCATCGATGCGCTGAAAGGTGGGGCGGCAGGCGCGGCGCACGGCGGCGGGCAAATCGAGCGGCAGATGCAGGTGGCGGGCCAGGCCGTTGCCCGAGCCGCGGGGCACAATGCCCAGCGCCGCGCCGGTGCCCAGCAGGCCCCGGGCCACCTCGTTCACGGTGCCGTCGCCGCCCACGGCCACCACCACCCGGCAGCCGGCCGCGGCGGCCTCGCGGGCCAGCTGCTCGGCGTGGCCGGCGTACTCGGTGGGCTTTATCTCGAACTCGACCCCGGCCGCCGTGGCGTGCTCGGTTAGCAGCGCCGCCACGTTCTGGCTCCGGTTGGTGCCCGAGGTCGGATTGAGAATAAAGCAGAGACGCATGTTTTTGGGAACTGTTAGCTGAGAGCTTTAGCGGTTAGCTTTCCGTAGGAGAAGCATAAGCTGACAACAAAAGAACGTCATTCAGAGCGAAGCGAAGAATCTCGCATGCAATCATTGGGTATTCTCCAACGACTGCACACGAGATTCTTCGCTTCGCTCTGAATGACGTTCTATAAATGGTTCTTTTAGCACGTCAAGCTAACAGCTAAAAGCTCTCAGCTGACAGCTTAAAATTTACATTTTGTCGCCCAGCTTCTTGATGAGGTCGGCGGTGCGGGCGCTGTAGCCGGCTTCGTTGTCGTACCAGCCCACTACTTTCACCAGCGTGCCGTTGGCCGAAGTCAGCTCCGAGTCGAAGATGCAGCTGTGGGGGTTGCCCACGATGTCGGCACTTACCAGCGGGTCGGTGCTGTACTCCAGAATGCCCTTCATGTCGCCGTCGGCAGCCTTTTTGATGGCGGCGTTGATTTCCTCGGCCGTAGCCTCGCGCTTGAGCAGCACGGTCAGGTCGGTGGTCGAGCCATCCGGAACGGGCACGCGCATGGCAATACCGTCGAGCTTACCCTTCAGCTCGGGCAGCACCAGGCCCACGGCCTTGGCAGCACCCGTGCTGGTGGGAATGATGCTCAGGGCGGCGGCGCGGGCGCGGCGCAGGTCCGAGTGGGGCGAATCCTGCAGGCTCTGGTCGGAGGTGTAGGCGTGCACCGTGGTGATGAAGCCCTTCTCGATGCCGAACGTATCGTTGAGCACCTTGGCCATCGGGGCCAGGCAGTTGGTGGTGCAGCTGGCGTTCGAAATGATGGTTTCGTCGCCCGTCAGGATGTCCTCGTTCACGCCGAGTACCACCGTGGGGATGTTGCCCTTGGCAGGCGCCGAAATAACGACCTTCTTGGCACCAGCCGTGATGTGCTGACCGGCACCGGCCTCATCCACGAACCGGCCCGTCGACTCAAGCACGATGTCAACGCCCATTTTGCCCCAGGGCAGCAGCTTGGGGTCGCGCTCCGAGAGGGCGGCAATGTGCTGGCCATTCACGGTCAGGCTGTCGTTGTCGAACTCAACCGTACCCGGGAAACGGCCGTGTACGGAGTCGTACTTGAGCAGGTGGGCCAGGGTCTTGTTGTCGGTCAGGTCGTTGATTGCCACGACTTCCACGTTGTCGCGCTGGAGCAGCGCCTTGAACGTGAGGCGGCCGATGCGCCCGAAGCCGTTGATGGCAACTTTAATTTTAGCCATAGTAGTAGGGGGAGTGGGAAGTTTATCGGCGTGTGGGGCCGGGGTGAAATCACGCAACGAAGGTAATGGGCTGGGCCCGGATACCCAAATCGGCCGCCGTCTGCGGACCGGCTATCCGGCCGTTGGCTGGCGGCTCCAAAAATTTTTCAAGTTGAAAATCAAGCTATTTGGGGCGTACGGCCCCTTTTTTTCGAGTCCGGGCCTTGCACCGCTCAATTGCCCCCCTATCTTTGCAGCACCAAAACGCAGCAGGGTCGCCTTTATCTGGTCCGTTCGTCTAGGGGTTAGGACAGTAGATTTTCATTCTACCAACAGGGGTTCGATTCCCCTACGGACTACTCCCGGCCCCGCGCTTTGGCTTTTACCTGAAACCCCGCTCCGAACTATTCGGAGCGGGGTTTTTCGCTTTCCCGACCACCGCCGGCACTCCACCATAAAACGCCGGCACGCTTCAGTAGTACAGGAGGCCCGGTAGCAGAAACGAGTAAACGTCCTACTCATCTTTTGGGCTTTTTGGCCGTAACGTAAGGGGTAGACCTACTCGCTTTAACCAGATGTCCCGCACTATTATCGTTTCCAACCGCCTGCCCACCAAAGTGCTGCGCACCGACGATTCGCTCACGTTTCAGCCCAGCGAAGGCGGGCTGGCCACGGGCCTGGGCTCGATTTACCGGCAGGAAGGCAACGTGTGGGTGGGCTGGCCGGGCCTGTTTGTGGCCGATGCCGCCGAGGAGGACTACGTGCGCGAGCAGCTGCGTCACGACAGCATGGAGCCCGTGTTTCTGACCGAAGCCGAAATCCGCGACTACTACGAGGGCTTCAGCAACTCCACGCTCTGGCCCACTTTCCACTACTTCCCGCAGTACGCCACCTACGAGCCCGAGCACTGGGCCGCCTACGTGGCCGTGAACGAGAAATTCTGCCAGACCGTGCTGGCCCTCACCGGCCCCGACGACACCATCTGGGTGCACGATTACCAGCTGCTGCTGCTGCCGGCCATGCTGCGGGCGGCGCGGCCCCAGGCCACCATCGGCTTCTTTCTGCACATTCCGTTTCCGTCGTACGAGCTGGTGCGGGTGCTGCCCTGGGCCCGCGAGCTGGTGGCCGGCGTGCTCGGGGCCGATTTGATTGGCTTTCACACCTTCGGGTTTATGCGCCACTTTCTGAGCTCGGTGTCGCACCTGCTGGGTTTCACGGCCCACAACGGCCGTCTCGAAGTCGGCCCGCGCACCGTGCTGGTCGATACTTTCCCGATGGGCATCGACTACGAGCGGTACGCCGAGGCGGCCGCGTCCGACGCGGCCCGGCAGCACGAGGCCAGCTACCGGCAAGTGCTCGGCGACATCCGGGTGGTGCTCTCCATCGACCGGCTCGACTACTCGAAGGGCATTGCCGAGCGGCTGCGCGCTTTCGAGCTGCTGCTGCAGCGCCACCCCGAATGGCGCGAGCAGGTGAGCCTGATTATGGTGGTGGTGCCCTCGCGCGACCAGGTGGCTCAGTACGCGGCTCTCAAGGAGGAAATCGACGAGCTGGTGGGCCGCATCAATGCCGCGTACCGCACCATGCGCTGGACGCCCATTCACTACTTCTACCGCTCGTTTCCGCTTGATGAGCTGGCCTCGCTCTACCGCCTGGCCGAAGTGGGCCTCGTAACGCCCATGCGCGACGGCATGAACCTGGTGGCCAAGGAGTTCGTGGCCAGCAAGGACGACGAGCTGGGTGTGCTGATTCTGAGCGAGCGGGCCGGCGCGGCGCGCGAACTGTCCGACGCGCTCATCATCAACCCCACCGACCTCAACCAGCTGACCGCCGCCCTGCACGAGGCCCTCACCATGCCCCTGGATGAGCAAACGCGCCGTATGCGGGCCATGCGCCGGCTGGTGCGCCAGTACGACGTGTTTGCCTGGACCGACCTGTTTATGAGCCGGCTGGCGTATGCCAAGCAGGAGCAACTCTCTCTCCACACCGATATGCTTACCCCCGACCTGACCGCCCAACTGCTGCGCGACTACCACGCCGCCCCCACCCGCCTGCTGCTGCTTGATTACGACGGCACGCTCAGCCCCTTCCACAACGACCCGCAAAAGGCGGGGCCCGACCAGGAGCTGCGCCTGCTGCTGCGCGCGCTCACCGAAATTCCGCAGAACCGCGTCGTCATCATCAGCGGCCGCGACCGGGCCACGCTGGAGGGCTGGCTGGGCCATTTGCCGGTCGATTTTATTTGCGAGCATGGCGTGTGGCTGCGACCGGCGGGCGAAGACTGGCAGCTGTTTCAGGCCCTCAACAACGACTGGAAAGACGAAATCCGCACCATCCTCGACCTGTACGTGGCCCGCACGGCCGGCTCGTTTATCGAGGAAAAGGACTTTTCGCTGGTCTGGCATTTCCGCCGGGCCGATGTGGAGCTGGGCGACATGCGGGCCCGCGAGCTGCTCAACCACCTCACTTTCATCACGGCCAACGCCGATTTGCAGGTGATGGAGGGCAATAAGGTGATTGAAATCAAGACGGCCGGCATCAACAAAGGCACCGCCGCGGCCCGCTGGCTGGCCACCTACCCCACCGATTTCGTGCTGGCCATCGGCGACGACCGCACCGACGAGGACACGTTCCGCGTGATGCCGCCCGAGGCCTACACTATCAAAGTAGGCCCCGCCCCCCGCTCGCTGGCCCGCTACCACGTCAACTCCCCCACCGACGTCCGCCAGTTGCTGCGAGAGATGTTGATGTAGGTGTTAGGGTTTAGGTGTTAGGTGTTAGGGTTTAGAAAAAGAACGTCATTCTGAGCGGAGGCGCAAGCCGTAGTCGAAGAATCTCTACTGCAGTGCTAACTCCTGACGTTAGGAATTACTTTGGCACGCGAGATTCTTCGACTACGGCTTACGCCTCCGCTCAGAATGACGTTCTTTTTCTAAGCCCTAACACCTAAACCCTACAAAAAACTCGGGTTATCAAGCTTTTTGGCGATGCGGAAGGCGGCGTTGACGAGGCCCACGTGGCTGTAGGCCTGGGGGAAGTTGCCCCACTGCGAGCCGGTTTTGGCGTCCACATCTTCGCTCAGCAGGCCCAGGTGGTTGGTGTAGTTGAGCAGGTGCTCGAACTCGGCAATGGCCTCCTGCACCCGGCCCACGCAGGCCAGCGCCTCCACGTACCAGAAGGAGCAGATGAGGAACGTGGTTTCGGGGGTGCCGAAATCGTCGGGGTGGCGGTAGCGGTAGAATAGGCCTTCGGGCGTTTTCAGGGCGCGCTCCAGGGCTTCGAGGTGGCGGGCGGCCCGCTCGGAAGCCGGGTCGAGGTAGCCCATCATGATCAGCTGAATGGTGCTGGCATCGAGGTGGGGCGAGCCGATGGCGTTGGTATAGGCCTGCTGCTCCTGGCTGTAGCACTGCTCGATACGGTCGGCGGCGGCCTGCATGAGCCGCGAAGCCAGCGCCTCCATATCGGCGTTGCCCAGCGCCCGCGCTACGTGGCAGGCGGCGTGGCTGCCGGCCCAGTGGAACAGGTAGGTGTAGCAGTGGCGCTGGGCCAGGTTGCGGAACTCCCAGAGGCCGGCGTCGGGCTGGTCCATGGTGGTTTCAATCAGCCGCAGGGCCTCGTACACTAGCTTTTCGGGGTTGCGGTGCTCGGGGTTCACGAAGCGCGCATCCACGTACAGCGGCAGCAGCGCCACCAGCACCTGCCCGTACACGTCGTTCTGGATGTGGGTGTAGGCGTCGTTGCCGATGCGCACGGGCTGGTTGCCCAGGTAGCCGGCCAGCGGCAGCTCCTGCTCGGTGAGCTGCGAAGTGCCGCTGATGCCATACAGCGGCTGGTACTTGTCCTGGATGCTGCTCGAAATGTTGGCGATGTAGTGGAAATAGCGCTCCAGCTCCTCGAAGTGGCCGATGTTGTTGAAGGCCGTGAGCGTGTAGAACGTGTCGCGCATCCAGCAGTAGCGGTAGTCCCAGTTGCGGGTGCTGCCGGGCGCTTCGGGCAGGCTGGTGGTGCTGGCCGCAATAATGGCCCCGGTGTCTTCGTACTGGTGCATTTTGAGGGCCAGCGCCGAGCGGATGACGGCCGGCTGGTGGAAGTTGCTGATGCTGGTGCTCTTCACCCACTGCCGCCAGTAGCCGAGCGTACTTTGCAGAAACCGCTCACAGGTGCTTTCCAGCGGCGCTTCGAGCGGGGCGCCGTAGGTGAGCACCAGGTATTTGGTTTCGTTGAGGCCAAAGGCTTCCTCGTCGAGCACGTAGGTCAGGGGCAGGTTGGTGGTGAGGCGGATTTCCTCTTCCATGCCCAGAAACGCAATGTGGTTGGAGCTGCGGCGGCGGCTGAGTTGCTGCTCGCCGTAGGCCGCCACCGGCCGGCAGGCCACCCGCACCCGCGGCGTGCCCTCCAGCGGCTCCACCTTCCGGATAAACATCAGCGGCTTGTAGTACCGCTCGTACTGCGAAAAGCGCGGGGCAAAGTCGGTGACACGGTAGCGGCCTTCGGCGGTGCTGATTTCGGTCACGAGCACGTTGGTGTTGGCGGCGTAGTACTGCCGGCTTTCGAAGCCGCCCTCCGTTGCGGGCCGGATGCTGAACTCGCCGCCCTTCTGCTCGTCGAGCAGCGAGCCGAACACGAAGCTGCTGTCGAAGCGGGGCCAGCAAAGCCAGCGCACGGCCGTGTCGGTGCCAATCAGGCCCAGAAAGGCGCAGTTGCCAATCAGGCCCATATCATAGGTATGCTTCATCATAAATCGGGGCAAAAAAGATCAGGGGGAAAGAGCGTGTAACGCCGCCGGCCCGGCGGCCGGCCCCTTCCGTTTACCGTTTCGGGCCGGTGCAAGTTACCAGCCCGCCCCCGCCGGGGGGCCGCCAGGGCCACTCAGCGCAAAATAATCCGGCTGATTCTGTATCACTTATCGGCTTTTGCCGCTTTTTTTGCGGGCCGCACTTGCCCCGTAGTATTTGGCCCGTATCTTTGCACCACCAACACGGAAAAACGCTTCCGCTGGTATCTGGTCCGTTCGTCTAGGGGTTAGGACAGTAGATTTTCATTCTACCAACAGGGGTTCGATTCCCCTACGGACTACTTCAACGCTAAAAAGGCTTTCCGCACTGCGCGGGAAGCCTTTTTGTTTTTCGGGCCCGCTGCGCCGGTTTTGCAGTTAAAAAAGGCAGCGTCGTGCAACTGCTTGGCCCGGGGGCCTACCTTTGCACTGGCTGCCGGTGGGTCGGGAGCCGCTTTTTCCGTTGTTGCCGTGTTTCATCTGTCCGGATTTCGCCGGGCGGGCCAGCTGCTGCCCGCCCTGCTGCTAGTATTGAGCCTGGTGCTGAGTTTGCCGCTGAGCGCCCGCGCCCAGCAGGCCCCGCCGCTGCTGCGCGAGCTGGGTTTGCGCCTCGATACCACCACCTTCTACCTGAGCCGCAACACGGCCGTGGTGCAGGACGAGCCCCACCTCTACTTCTACTACCGCCCCGGCGACGACGCGGCCGAGCTGCGGGTGGCCTCGCTCGACCCCGCCGCCGGCCCCCTGCACCTGCAACGCTCGGCCGATTTCACGCTGCTCGACTCGCTCACGCCCATCGACGGCGGGCAGTATTACCGGGCCAAGCTGCGCTTCCGCAACCTGGCCACCGCCCGCTTTCTGAGCCTGACCTTTCAGCAGCCGGCCGTAGCGGGCGGGTTTGCGCCCCGCACCCAGGTGGTGAAGCTGCTGCCCGTAACGCGCACCACGCTGGAGCTGCGGCCCGCCGATACCGAGCTGTTTGTGGGCGAGGAAAAGGTGTTCGAGCTGACCAGCAACAACGAGAAAAACATCCGCCTGAGCCCCGAATGGACCCGCGGCCAGGACATCGACTACCGCCTCGACCGCGAAAAAGGCACTTTGCGGCTACACGTGCTGCCCAACGCCCCCGGCAGCCGGATGCTCACGCTCCAGCCCCAGACCGAGCAGCCCTTCCTCACCGACCGCAACCGCCGCGTAACCTTTGCCCTGCCCCCGCTGCGCCAGGAGTTCACCGTGAAAAGCTCGCGGCTGCGCTTTCTGAGCGTCGATAAAAAGGAAATTACGCTCGATGAGGAGTCGCGCCGCAAGGGCGTGGAGCTGATTCTCGACAACGGCCGCACCTTCAACCTCAAGCGCACCTACCGCATCGAAGACCAGGAGGAAGCCGGCGGCGCGCTGATTGCCGAGCTGTTCACGCGCCAGTACCTGACCAACGACCGGGTGCTGTGCTGGCTGCGCGTGTACAACACCCACCGCCAGGCCGACAGCTACCTCTACATCAAGGAAAACGACCAGGCCAAGTACATCACCAACTTCAACATCTCGCCCCCCACCGCCATTACCGGCCTGAGCGTGCGCCACCGCGGCGGCGACTGGACCAGCTCCAACGCCGTGAACCCCGGCGAAACCGTAGACGTGCGCCTCGAAGGCGTGGCGCTGCTGCGGGGCCGCTTTCATTTTGAGGATGTGCGCGTGGTGCCCTCCGATTCGAGCGTGCGCTCCGAGTCGGCGGTGGTGTACCGGGTGCAGGTGCCGGTGGGCATTGATAAGAAGCGCATCGCCATTGATAACGCCGGCCAGAGCACCGGCTACGCGCTGGCGGTGCGCGAGTTCCAGAAGCCCCACCCGCTCGATTTCGTGGGCGTAACGTTTGGCGAGGCCGTGCGGCCCATCACCCGCCTCAACGGCCCCATCCTCTACGACCGCACCATCCGCGACGTGGTGTTCAGCTTCAACACCGGCGCCATCGACTCGCCCGAACAGCTCTACGGCAAGCAGTACCTCACTTTCGAAATACGGACTCAGAACGCCAAGGGCGACCTGATTGAGATGCGCACCATCGACAACGTGGTGGTGTGCCCCGACGGCCGCTCGGTGCGCGCCCCCTTCTACCAGGACAAGCAGTGCCAGGTGGGCAACATCAGCCTCAACAACCTGCTTTCGGCCCGCAAAAGCTACGACCTCGACGACTGGAGCAAGATTATCATCACCGTGAAGCATACCCAGGCCCAGTACCAGGAGCCCGGTTTCACGCAACGGCTGGAGCTGGTGCTGCAGCGCCGCGTGAAGTTCGATATCGACATCAGCTTCCCGGCCGGCCTGCTCACCAAGCAGCTCGGCGGCGGCGAAGTCAACAACTACACGGCCTTCAGCGGCATCAGCCTGGCTACGCTGGCCCAACTGAGTTTTTACAACCCTAACAAAATCAACAAGCTGCGGCCCTACAAGGTGGGCGCGGGCTTCGTGGCCCTCAATGCCTTCAACCTGAACTCCAACGCCAACGCCTCCCGCGACCTGGGCATCGTGGTGCTGGGCTCGGTGTACCCCACGCGTTCCGACGCCAAGCTCACCTTCCCGCTCTACCTGGGCGCCGGCTACCTGGTGAACAAGGGCAAGATGTTTTTCCTGTTCGGGCCGGGGATTGGGGTGCGGCTGTAAGGTGAGGTGGTGAGATGGTGAAATGGTGAGTTGCCGTTCGGGCGGCGCGGCCGGACAATAAGAACGGGTCATACTGAGCGAAGTCGAAGCATCTCGCGGGCAATAGTAACCAAACGTTTGGGCCCTTATTGCAGTAGAGATGCTTCGGCTCCGGCTCCGCTCAGCATGACAGGCCCCCGGCCCATCAACTCACCATTTCACCACCTCACCACTCACCACTTCCCCGCTTGGCTTCCTCGTCGCCTTTCACGCCGCTGAAGACTCCGATTTTCCGGATGCTCTGGATTGCTTCGTTCGTGTCGAACGTGGGCACCTGGATGCAGAACGTGGGCGCCGTGGGGCTGATGACCGAGCTGACGACCTCGCCCGTGCTGGTGGCCCTGCTCCAGACGGCCTCGGCGCTGCCCGTGTTTCTGCTGAGCCTGCCCGCCGGGGCCCTGGCCGATTTGCTCGACCGGCGCAAGCTGCTCATCCTCACCCAAACCTGGATGGCGGCAGTGGCGCTGCTGCTGGCGGGCATGGCCTTCGGGGGCTTCTCGTCGCCGTGGCTGCTGCTGAGCCTCACGTTTCTGCTGGGGTTGGGCGGGGCGCTCAATAACCCGGTGTGGCAGTCGGTAACGCCCGAGGTAGTGCCGCCCGCCGATTTGCCCCAGGCCATTGCCCTGAACAGCGTCAGCTTCAACCTGGCGCGCGCGTTGGGGCCGGCGCTGGGCGGGCTGGTTATCGGCTATTTCTCGGCCGGGGCGGCGTTTCTGCTCAACGGCTTATCGTTTCTGGGCACTATCTATATGGTGTATAGCTGGCGGCGCGAGCCCCAGCCCGTGAGCACGCTGGCCGCCGAGCGGCTGGTGATGGCCATGCGCGGCGGCCTGCGCTACGCCCGCTTCGCGCCCCCGGTCCAGCGGATTCTGCTGCGCGGGGCCGCTTTCACGTTCGGGGGTAGCGCGTTGTTTGCGCTCATGCCAGCCGTGGTGGCCCAGCGGCTAATGCGGCCCACCTCGTTCTACTCGCTGCTGCTCACCTGCATGGGCCTGGGCGCAGTGCTGGCGGCCGTGCTGCTGCCGCGCCTCAACCGCCGCCTGAGCATCGATGGCCGGGTGGCGCTGGCTACCACCGTGTTTGCCGCCGGCCTGCTTGGCCTGGGTTACGTGAATGCGCCCTGGCTGCTGTACGGGGCGCTGGTGCTGGTGGGCATGGCTTGGATGCTGGTGCTCAACTCGTTCAGCGTGGGCGTGCAGACGGTGGTGCCGCGCTGGGTGCAGGCGCGCACCATCAGCCTGTACCTGCTCACCATTCAGGGCGGCATGGCCCTGGGCAGCGTGGCCTGGGGCGCGGCGGCCGAGCGGGCGGGCTTGCCGCTGGCGCTGGCCGGCGCGGCGGGCTGGCTGCTGCTGAGCTTGCTGCTGGCCCGCCGCTACTCGCTCCAGACATCCCCCGAAGCCCTCGACCACACCCCCACCCGCCAGCGCCCCGAGCCCGTGCTGGCCGAGGAGCCCGCCCCCGCCGAGGGCCCGGTCATTACCACGACCACCTACCGCGTGGCCCCCGAAAACCGGCAGGCTTTCACCTACTACATGGAGCAGCTGGGCCGCATCCGCCGCCGCGAGGGTGCTATCGGCTGGGGCCTGTATGCCGATTTGGCCGACCCTAACCGGCTGATGGAGTACTTCCTGTCGGAGTCGTGGGAGGAATATCTGCGCCAGCACCAGCGCGGGGTGGGCCGCGAGGAAGCCGAGCTCAAAGTGAGTTTGCGCCAGCTGCACGAGGGTCCCGAGTTGCCGCATGTGTCGCACCTGCTGGCCCAGCACTACCACCCGGTGGCCGGCCACCCGCCCATGCCCCCCGGCAGCACCCGCCTGATAGCCAGCACCGCCGGCGAGGCCACCTGAGTTGATGGGAGTCGTATAAGACATACCGCTCCACCCATTTTTTCGGTTTAAAGCGGAATAAATTCGGGGCTGGTGCCGTTCTACTGACAACCGGCCGGCGCTGCCAGAACATCTTACCAGCACTGTTCCGGCAAGGTAGTTGCATTGTTTTCGACGCACTTTATCCGACTTATTCATGACTATTTCCTCTCGTATTTTCCGCCGATTTGTCGGTTTGCTGACCGGGGGCCTGCTGCTGGCCGGTACGGTTTCGGCCCAAAGCAGCGGTGGCCAGCGCGACGTGCTGCGCGAAATCACCGACGTAGTGGGCCTGAAGCCCCGCTTCCAGCTGCGGGCGACTACCGAGGTGCAGAACGCGGCTGCCGTGGTGTACGGCGGGCAGCGCTACCTGCTCTACAATCCCCAATTCGTGGCCGCCGTCAACCGCGCTGGCCGCACCGACTGGGCCGGCATCAGCATTCTGGCCCACGAAATGGGTCACCACCTCAACGGCCACACCCTGCGCGCCGGCGGCTCGAACCCCACCGATGAACTGGAAGCCGACGAGTTTTCGGGCTTCGTGCTGCGCAAGATGGGCGCCAGCCTCGCCCAGGCCCAGGCCGGCATGGCCGTGGTGTCGGACGAGCAGGCCTCCCGCACCCACCCCGGCCGCCAGTCGCGCCTCACGGCCATTGGCCAGGGCTGGCAGCGCGCCAGCCAGCAGATTGCGGCCAGCACCCGCGGCGCCGCCCCTTCGGCCGAGCCGGCAATGCTGGCCTCCGTCCAGCCGGCCCCCGTGCGGCAGGTGGCGGCCCGCACCGCCGCGCCGCTGAGTGTGCTGGGTAAAATCACGTTCCGGGCCAAGCCTGAGGTTGATTTCTACGTAACCAACCGCCTGAGCGTGGTGCGCCTCGACCGTGCCGGCCAGACGGCCGAAGTGGTGGGCCGCCTCACCCGCTCCGAAAGCCTCAGCTACCCCTACGTGCTCATCGACGGCCAGCAGCGCCGCCTCTACATCAGCCGGATGGGCGAAATCTACGACCCCAACGGCCGCCAGGTAGCGTTGCTGACCGACCCGTCGTAGGTGAGAAGTGAGAAGTGAGAAGTGAGAAGTGAGAAGTGAGAAGTGAGAAGTGAGAAACGGTACGGAACCCACGAGATAAAAGGAACGTCATTCAGAGCGCCGCGAAGAATCTCGCGGGCCAAAGTAATTCCTGACGACAGGGTTGCCATTGCCCGCGGGATTCTTCGCGGCACTCTGAATGACGTTCTTCATTGTTGTTTCCTATCCATTATTCCCCTTCAAGAGTAAACGGCCGGTTTCCCAGACGGGAGGCCGGCCGTTTATCTTTGGGACTCACTCAACGCTCTATTTAATGCCGGTTTACCCCTTTCTGCTGGTTGATGCCTTTACCGACGTGGCCCTGGGCGGCAACCCCTGCGCCGTGGTGCTCGATGCCGACGACCTGACGGTCGGGCAGATGCAGCGGCTGGCGCGCGAGTTCAACCAGTCGGAAACGGCCTTTGTGCGCCGCTCGGCGGTGGCCGAGTTTGGGGTGCGCTACTTCACACCGGGCGAAGAAATTCCGCTGGCCGGCCACCCCACCATTGCCACCCTCACGGCCCTGCTGCACACCGGCCGCTTGCCCCGCCCCACCGGCGGCCGGCCCCACGATTTGCACCTGGAGCTGCTGCACGGCCCCGTCGCCATTCGCGTTTCGCCCGCCGAAGCCGGCCAGCCCCACTTCATCCGCATGACCCAGCGCCGGCCCGAATTTGGGCCGCTGCACGCGCCGGCCGAGGTGCTGCCCCTGTTCGGCCTCACGCCCGCCGACCTGCTGCCCGGCGCCGTAGTGCAAACCGTGAGCACCGGCACGCCCCAGCTGATGGTGCCGCTGCGCGACGCGGCCACCCTGCGGCGGGCCCACCTGCCCGACCCGGCGGCGCTGGATGCCTACCGCCGAGCCAGTGGTTTCTTCAGCTCCCACCTGTTCTGCCTCGAAGGGGCCACACCCGCCGGCACCACCTTCGCCCGCCACTTCTGCACCCCGCCCGACTTACCAGAAGACCCCGTAACTGGCTCGGCTACCGGCGGCATGGCGGCCTACCTCTGGCACTATGGCCACCTGGCCACTCCCGCTTTTATTGCCGAGCAGGGCCACTGGATGGGCCGCCCCGGCACGGTGCACGTGGCGGTGCAGGGCCCGCCCGAAGCCATCGAAGCCGTGCACATCAGCGGTCAGGGCGTGGTGGTGGTCGAGGGCGAACTGCGGCTGTGACTTGGGAAGTTAAGGGCGCTGTTCGGTTGTAGACAAATGGCTTGCCGCCGTCCCTATAACCAGTCAAAATTATAAACTTAGCAACTCCGCCGAATGCCCGAATTACCTGAGGTTGAAACCTACCGCCGCTTCCTGGATGAGCTGGTGGTGGGCCAGACGATTACCGCTTTCGAAGTGCTCGATGCCCACGTGCTGGGCACGCCCGAAGATTCCCTGCGGCCGGCCCTGGTGGGCCGCACCATCACGGGCACCAGCCGGCTGGGCAAAAACTGCTTTCTGCAACTCGACGACGGCCGGGTGCTGGTGCTGCACTTCGGTATGAGCGGCGACGTGGGCGCCTACCGCGATGCGCCCGATGCGCCCCGCTTCACCCGCGTGGCTCTGCACCTGGAGTCGGGCCTGCGCGCCGCCTTCATCGACCCGCGCAAGTTCGGCCGCATCCGGCTGGCCGAAAGCATTGCAGCATATCAACAGGCCAAAATGCTGGGGCCCGATGCGCTGGAGCTGACCGTGGCCGAGTTGACCGAGAAGCTGGCCAAACGCAAAACACTACTCAAGCCCCTGCTGCTCGACCAGCGCCTGACGGCCGGCCTTGGCAACTGGATTGTGGATGAGGTGCTATTTCAGGCCAAAATTCACCCCGAGCGCGTAGCCAATACCGTAACGGCGGCCGAGGTGAAACGTCTGCACGCGGCCATCCAGCTGGTACTCACCACGGCCATTGCCGCCGAGGCCAACTACCGGAACTTCCCGGCCAACTTCCTCATCCACGCCCGCGAGTGGGACGACTCGGCCACGCCCGGCACCGATGCCCACCAGTTCTGCCCCCGCCACCCGCGCACCCGCATCGAGAAGAAATACGTGGGCGGCCGGGCTACTTACTTCTGCACCAAGTGTCAGCCCGAGCCGAGTTTGTAAACGGCTGTGAACCCGCCTGTCATCCTGAGCGCAGCGAAGGACCTATACAGAAGCTACATCCATTGATTGGCTTCTGTATAGGTCCTTCGCTGCGCTCAGGATGACAAATAGCTCCTCTACTCAAACTCCTCGTTGTTCTTCTTTTCCGCTTTCTGATTGAGGGTGGTGAGCCAGGAGCGGGTGATGGGCGACTCGCTTTCGTAGCCGAAGCGGCGGGCGTCGCCGCGGTTGGTTTCGGGGGCGGGCAGGGCCTGGTTGACCCAGGCGAGCAGGTTGGCGGTGGTGCCGGGTAGCAGGCCGTGCAGGCCCGAAAGCAGCTTGGCGGGCAGGCTGAGGATGATTTCGGCGTCGCCGCGGCGGCAGGCGTTCCAGATGCGGCGGGCGGCGTTGTCGGCGTTCATAGAGAGGGCCGGCAGCGAGTCGGCCACCGTAAACCAGGCGTATTCCTTGCGGTGCCGGCCTTTCACGATGGCGTGGCGGGCGCTGCCGGTGCGCAGCAGGCCGGGGCACACGGTGGTTACGCGTACGCCATATTGCAACAGCTCGGCCCGGAAGCTTTCCGAGAGGCCCACCAGCGCGAACTTGCTGGCGCAGTAGGGCGCCAGGTGCGGCACGGCCACTTTGCCACCCACCGAGGCGATGTTGAGGATACGGCCCTCGCCCCGGTCGCGCATGCTGGGCAGCACGGCCTGCATGGCGTGCAGCGGCGCCCAGAAGTGCGTATCCATCGAGTCCGCGAACTCGCGCACGTCCATGTTGTCGAGCGGGCCGGCCGTGATGATGCCGGCGTTGTTGACCAGCACCTCAATCGGGCCCAGCTGCTGCTCCACGTCGGCCACCAGCTGGCGCACTTCGTCGGGCTGGGTGAGGTCGCAGACGAAGGCGCGCACTGGCTCGGAGCCGGCGGCTTCCAGCTCGCGGCGAGCGGCTTCGAGCTCCTCGGCGTCGCGGGCGCAGATGGCTACGCGGGCGCCTTCGGCCACGGCCTGGCGGGCCAGAATGAGGCCCAGGCCCCTGGAGCCCCCGGTAATCAGCACGGTGCGGCCGGCCAGCTCGAAATTGCCGCGGCGGTTGGCGTAAAAAGTAGCGGCCAGCAGGCCGGCGGCACCGGCGGCGGCCACGAGCAGCGAGTTTCGGGTATCAGCTTTCATAGAAGTGCCTATTGGAGAGAAGACTCCTTGGCTGTATGGATTTCGGAACCGAAAGGTTACGGTTCTGGATTACCTGACTGTTGCTTTTTTAGGCCGGCATCTTTAGCGCTGCCCCGAGGAATATAAGCGCGCCGGCCGGCGTTATAGGCAGCGGCTTGCCGAAACTGGCACCATCTTTACTACTAGTTGCGGCCCGGCGCCTTCTGCCGGCTGCTTTTCGCCCCGATTTTCTTTTTGCATGAAAGCTTCTTTGCTCATCGGCCTGCTTACCCTTACGGCCGCCCCCACCCTGCTGGCCCAAACGGCGGCCCGCCCCAAAGCCCCCACGGCTAAACCTCGCCCCGCGGCGGCCGCGCCTGCGCCCACTCCGGCCCCGCAGCTCGACGAAGCCAAAATTGCCGAGCGCGCCACGGCCCTCACGGCCAACATGCAGAAAGCGCTGGGCCTCAACCCGCAGCAAATGGCCAAGGTGGGCCAGATTAACCTGATTAGTGTGCGCGGCGTGGAAACGGCCCGCCACACCTACCGCCAGGACGTGCGCAAAATGGGCGGCGTCATCGAGGACATCGGCCAGGCCCGGCTTTCGCAACTCAAAGCCGTGCTCAGCCCCGCCCAATTCGATAAGTACCAGCGCAAGCGCGAGGAAAAGATGGGCATCCCCAGCTCCCAGGGCAATCAGGGCAACCCGGTACCGGGGATGCCGGGGCAGGATTAGGGATTAGGGATTAGGGATTAGGGATTAGGGAAAGAACGTCATTCAGAGCGAAGCGAAGAATCTCGCGTGCCAAAGTAAACCCTGACCATGGGGCTACTTTGGCACGCGAGATTCTTCGCTTCGCTCTGAATGACGTTCTTTTCTCTACCCGCCAAAAAACACCTGCCAGCCCAGCTTCAGAATAAAGGCGCTGACCATCAGCAGGAACAGCACCCGCACGAAGCCGGTGCCGTGGCGCAGGGCCAGGTGGGCGCCGAGCGTGGAGCCCACGATGTTGCTGGCGGCCATCGGCAGGGCGGCCATCCACAGAATTTGGCCGGTGTAGCCGAAGTACCCCAAGGCCGTGAGGTTGGTGACGGCGTTGACGAGTTTGGCCGAGGCCGAGGCCGTGAGGAAATCGTAGCCAAACAACCCCACGAAGGCAAACAGCAAAAACGAACCCATGCCGGGGCCGAAAAATCCGTCGTAAAAACCCAGCACCAGCCCCAGCGCGGCCCCGTAGTACGGCTCGCGGCTGGCCGGCAGCCGGGGCGCGTGGATGCTGCCAAAATCTTTGCGCCAGAAGGTGTAGGCGGCAATAAGCACCAGTAAACCCAGCACCAGCGGCGGCAGCAGCTCCTGGGGCAGTTTACTCACGACCCGCGCCCCCAGAAACGAGAATACGCCCGCCACGGCCGCCGCCGTACCCACCGCCCGCCACCGCAGCGGCACCTGCCCCGCATAGCGCCGCAGCGCCGCCACCGTGCCCAGCAGCGACGATACTTTGCCCGTACCCAGCAGTGTAGGAACCGGCACGCCCGGCAGCAGCACCAGCAGCGCCGGCAGCTGAATCAGTCCACCCCCGCCCACTACGGCATCAATCAATCCGGCCAGAAAGGCGAACAAACACAGCAGGGCAAGCGTGGTAGCAGTCAGCATAGGGCCGCGAAGGTACTTATGAGTTGCCAGTTGAGAGAACTGTCATTCTGAGCATGTTGCGCTTAGAGCAAGGACGAAGAATCTCGCGTGCCACAGTAATTCCCGACGACAGGGTTACCATGGCACGCGAGATTCTTCGCTCCGCTCAGAATGACAGTTCTTTTCAACTCACCCCTGACAACTGACAACTCATCACTGGCAACTGACAACTGCCCAGGCCGTACAGGTTGGGCTATGACCGAACAACTTACCCAACGGCAGAAAATGCTCACGTTTGGCGGCGTGCTGCTGGCCATGTTCCTGGGCGCCCTCGACCAAACCATCGTCAGCACGGCCCTGCCGCGCATTGTGCAGGATTTGAACGGCCTCGACCGGTTTACCTGGGTGGCCACTTCGTACCTGGTGGCCAGCACGGCGCTGGTGCCCATCTACGGCAAGCTGGCCGACACGTACTCGCGGCGCACCATCGAAATTGTGGCCGTCAGCGTGTTTTTGATAGGTTCGATGCTGTGCGGGCTGGCCGGCGAGTTCGGCACGCTGCCCCTGCTCGGCGACGGCATGACGCAGCTTATCGTGTTCCGGGCCATTCAGGGGCTGGGCGGCGCGGGGCTGTTTGCCATGGCCTTCATTGTAATTGCCGACCTGTTTCCGCCCGCCGAACGTGGGCGCTACCAGGGCTTCGTGGGGGCCGTGTTCGGCACCTCCTCGGTGCTGGGGCCGTTTCTAGGCGGCTTCCTCACCGACAACGGCACCGGCCTGATTCCGGGCGTGGCGGGCTGGCGGCTGGTGTTCTACGTGAACCTGCCGCTGGGCGCGCTGGCGCTGTGGTTTATCCTGACCCAGATGCCGCCGCTGCGCCCCCGCACCGAGCCCAAGCCGCTCGACTACCTCTCGATGCTGCTGCTGATTATGGGCCTCGGGCCGCTGGTGATTGGCCTGCAGCTCAACAAGAACGAGTACGGCTGGACCGACCCCGTTACGCTCGGTCTGCTGGGCTTCGCAGTGCTGATGCTGCTGCTGTTCGTGCGCCGAAGCCTCAGTCATCCCAACCCCATTCTGGCGTTCAGCCTGTTCAAAAATCCGGTGTTCCGCACGGCCAACGCGGCCCTGTTTCTGTTGGGCGGGGCCTTTCTGGGCCTGATTATTTTCGAGCCGCTGTTTATGGTGAACGTGCTGGGCGAATCGGCCACCAGCGCCGGCGTCAGCCTGATTCCGCTGTCGATGGGCGTGGTGACGGGCTCGTTGCTGGCCGGGCAGATGGTGTCGCGCTACGGCCACTACAAGCGCTGGATGCTGGCCGGGCTGGTGGTGCTGATGGGCGGCCTGCTGCTGCTGGCCACCATGCCGCCTACCGTCAGCTACCGCCAGGTGCTGCTGTACCTGCTGATTTGCGGCGTGGGCCTGGGCCCGAGCATGCCGCTCTATACGTTGGCCATTCAGAACGCCGTCGAGCCGCAGTTCATTGGGCAGGCCACCTCGGCCAGTCAGTTTTTCCGGCAGATTGGCGGGGCCATTGCCGCCTCGGTGCTGGGCGTGATTCTGAGCCTGGGTTTGAGTAGCGTGCTGCCCGCGGCCGGTCCGGCCGGCGGCGTGGCCACCACGGCGGCCCAGTCGCAGGCGGCGCCCGTGAGCGAGTCGCCGGTGGCGGTGCCCGATGGTATGGCGGCCTCGCCCGAGCTGAAAGCGGCTTTTTCGAGCGCCATTTCGCACGTGTACCTGGTTACGCTGCTGCTGGTGGCGGCCGGCTTCGTGATGACGCTGTTCGTGCCCGAGTTGCCGCTGCGCAAAACCAACGAAGAAGGGCCGCCGATGGTAGAGTAAGGGACCTGGGGACTCAGGGACTGGGGTGACCACCTGCCATGCTGAGCGTAGCGAAGGACCTTATCACGTTTGCACGGTCGTAATAACGGCTCGTTCCAACGTAATAAGGTCCTTCGCTATGCTCAGGATGACAGGTGGTCACCCCAGTTCTTATGTCCCCAAACTACTTGCCGCCAACCGCTGTTATAGTAGCTTCATCACTGACTGCTACTACTTATGCATACCGAAAATAACATCCAGCTCAGCGTCCTCGACCAGTCGCCGGTACCGGCGGGGCGCACGCCGCGCGAGGCGCTGCAGCACACCGTGGAGCTGGCCCGCCTCACCGACCGGCTGGGCTTCACCCGCTTCTGGGTGAGCGAGCACCACAACACCCGCACGCTGGCCGGCTCGGCGCCCGAGGTGCTGCTAGGCCGGTTGGGGGCCGAAACCAGCCGCATCCGCCTGGGTTCGGGCGGCGTGATGCTGCCCCACTATTCGGCCCTGAAAGTGGCCGAAAACTTCCGCCTGCTCGAAACCCTGTACCCCGGCCGCATCGATTTGGGCATCGGCCGCGCCCCTGGCACCGACCGCATTACGGCCCACGCCCTCAACCCCCACAACACGTTCTCCGACCAGGACTTTGCCGAGCAGTTGATGGATTTGCGCGCTTTCCTGCGCGATGACGTAGTGGCTGATACCATCCATGCCAAGGTAAAAGCCGCGCCTTTCGCCGATACGGTGCCCGAAATGTGGCTGCTGAGCTCCAGCGGCCAGAGTGGCCTGTTCGCGGCCCACGTTGGGGCGGCCTTCAGCTTTGCCCACTTCATCAACCCCAACGGCGGCCCGAAGATGGTGGAGATGTACCGGGAGCGGTTCCGGCCCTCGCCCGAGCTGGCCGCGCCCCAGGCCAACGTGGCCATTTTTGTGGTGTGTGCCGATACGGCCGGCCGCGCCCAACTGCTGGCCGACAACCTGGCGCTGCAAATGCTCAAACTCGAAACCGGCCAGTTTACGCCCATCGAAGCGGCCGAAACGGTGAATGTGGCCGCCCTCTCGCCCGACATGCAGGCGCGGCTGGCCTACCACCACCAGCGCATCATCAGCGGCACACCCGACAAGGTGAAGGCCGAAATTGAAGCCTTGGCCGCCAGCTACGGCGTGAACGAAGTGGTGGCCGTCACCATCACCCACGACTACGACGACCGGCTCCGCTCCTACGAGCTGCTGGCCGACGCCTTCGCGCTGCCCGCATCAGCTGGCGCCACCCGGCCGGCCCTGGCTACGGCGTAGTTACAAGCTCCGTTTTCATCTCAATAGAAAGCCCGGCTAAGCCGGGCTTTCTTAGTTTCACGGGGTTACCAGATAGCCGTAGCAACTTTTGATTGCCTGCCAGGCTGTAGAGATGTATCCGAAGCTAATCCAGACTTCACTTTTAATCGTCTTACTACCAGACCTATACAGATAGCTTAGATTTTTTCTAAAGACCTATTTTGATTTCTTCCAGATAGAGCGGAGCTTTGCATTGTTTTAAATCAATCTAAACAAGCACACTGCTTTTCGCTAAATGTCCCGCTCCCTACCGCTGCTGTTGCTGCTAAGCCTGCCCGCCCTTACCGTCAATGCCGCTGTTGCGCCCGCCTATCGGCCGGTAGCCACCAACGGCCCCGAGGATGACACGGCCCAGAAAGGCCGGCTGAACGGGCAGGTGCGCGACGAGCAGGGCCGGCCGGTGGAAGGCGTTTCGGTGGCGCTGAAGGGCACCTACCATGGCACGGCCACCGATGCCAGCGGCCGGTTCCGGCTGACGGCCCCCGAGGGCGACTACCAGCTGGCCGTCAGCAGCCTGGGCTACGAGTTGCAGGAGCTGGCAGTGCACGTTACGGCCGGCCAGACCACTACGCTGCCCGCCTTCACGCTGGTAGCCGGCAGCCAGGCCCTGCAGGAAGTGACCATCAACGGCAGCCGCAGCCTGAACGAGCGGCCGGTGGCCGTGGGCAAGATGCCCATTGCCCCGCTCGATTTGCCCCAGAGCACGTTTACGGTGGAGCGCCAGGTGCTGGAGCAGCAGCAGGTGGTCCGCCTGAGCGACGCGCTGGCCAACGTGAGCGGCGTGTACGTGTCGGGCAACACGGGCGGTTACCAGCAGGAAATTTCGGGTCGCGGCTTCTCGTTCGGCAGCAGCAACACCTTTAAGAACGGGGTGCGCTACAACAACAGCATTCTGCCCGAAACCAGCTCGCTGGAGCGGCTGGAGGTGCTCAAGGGCAGCACGGCCATCCTCTACGGCAACGTGGCGGCCGGCGGCGTGCTGAACCTGGTCACCAAAAAGCCCCGCTTCGAGTCGGGCGGCTCGGTGGGCCTGCGCGCGGGCAGCTACGATTTCTACAAGCCCATGCTTGATGTGTACGGGGCCGTGAATGGCAGCGAGCACGTGGCCTTCCGGGTGAACACGACCTACGAAAACAGCCGCAGCTTCCGCGACGGGGTGAAGGGGGAGCGGTTTTACGTGAACCCCTCGCTGCTCTTCAAAGTGGGTGCCAAAACTGATTTCCTGCTCGAAGGCGACTACCTCAACGACAACCGCACGCCCGATTTCGGCCTCGGCGCCATCAACTACCGCATTGCCGATGTGCCCCGCAGCCGCACGCTGAACACCAACTGGGCCAACATCGGCACCCAGCAGAAATCGGCCACCGCCACCCTCACGCACCGCCTGACCGAGAACTGGCAGCTGCGCGGCGTGGCCGCCTACCAGGGCTTCAGCAGCAACCTGCGCTCGGCCGCCCGCCCCACCACCATCCGCGACAGCGTGGACGTGTTCGCCGGCCTGAACAAGAAAGGCGAGCCCAACAAAATCCTGACCGGCAGCCCCGCCCTCTACGGCAACCTGGTGCGCAGCCTGCAGGCCACCGATATCAGCGAAGATTACTTCCTGGGCCAGCTCGACGTCACGGGCCAGTTCCGCACCGGTTTACTGCGCCACACGCTGCTGGTGGGGGCCGATGCCGACAAGTACAACACGGTGAACGTGGCCTATAACCGCGTAGCCAACTACGACTCCATCAACGTGTTCGAGCCCGGCCGCTTCAATGCCCGTACCAGCCAGCCCGATTTCAGCCGCAACACCCGCACCTTCTCGCCCATCCGCCGGGTTGGCGTGTACGTGCAGGATCTGATCAGCATTACTGATAACCTGAAACTGCTGGCCGGCGTGCGCTACAGCTACCAGGAAACCGGCAGCCAGCAGCTCACCTACAAGGATGGCAAGCTCGGGGAGCTGACCAAAAGCAGCGACGACGCCTTCTCGCCCCGCGTGGGCCTGGTGTATCAGCCGCTGAAAACCATGGCGCTGTTTGCTTCTTATTCCAATTCCTTCAACCTGAATACGGGCACCGATAACACCGGCAAAGCCTTGGTTCCCACCCTCGTCGACCAGTATGAGCTGGGCGTGAAAAAGGAGCTGCTCGACGGCCGGCTGTCGGCCAACCTGACGGCTTATCAGATTGTGAACGGTAACCTGGCCCAGACGATTCTGGCCGATGCCGCCAACTACAATTCCGCCTTCCCGGCGGCCAAGGAGCTGGCCGGCGAGGTAACCAGCCGGGGCATCGAGCTGGATGTGCAGAGCAAGCCCCTGAACGGCTGGACGGTGCTGGCCGGCTACAGCTACAACCGCACCACCTACACGAAAAGCAACGTGTACACCGTGGGTAGCCTGCTGCGCTACAACCCCAACCACACGGCCAACGCTACGGCCTTCTACACCTTCGAGCAGGGCCCGCTGCGGGGCCTGAACGCGGGCCTGACCGCCCTCTACATCGGCGAGCGGCAGGCCGGCCGCAGCGCCCGTAACAACGTAGTAAACGACCAGTACCGCCTGATTGAGCTGCCCGATTACGCCCAGCTCGACGCCTCGGTGGGTTACTCGCTCGACCGCCTCTCGCTGCGGGTCAAGCTCTCGAACCTGCTCAACCAGCTCAGCTACAACGTGCACGACGACAACAGCGTGAACCCCATTGCCCCCCGCCAGTTCCTGACCACGATCAGCTACCGGCTGTAGGCCAAGAAGTGACTCAGTGAATAAGTGAGTGAGTGAATAAATGTGGATACTGAAACCCGGAAGACGCTGGCTGCAACCGGCGGCCTTCCGGGTTTTCGGCCCTTCCAGCCCGGTTAGCTGTTGTCCCCTTCTTGTTTTGACTTCGATGAAAATCTTTTTCCGCAACATTCATCTGTACCTGAGCCTGGCGTCGGGGCTGGTTATTGCCATCGTGTGCTTTACGGGCGGCGTGCTGGTATTTGAAAAGGAACTGGAGCAGGCCTGGCACCCAGAGCGCTACTTCGTGACGCCGCCCCCCGCTGCCGATGCAGCCGTTCGCCAGCCCTTGAGCCAGCTGACGGCCGCCGTGCAGGCTGCCAAGCCCGGCGCCCGCATCACCGGCCTGAAAGTGTACGCCGACCCCACCCGCACCGTGGAGTTCAGCCTGGCCGGCAGCCCCGAGGGCGGCAAGCAGGCAGCCGCCAAAACTGCTCAGCCAGCTGAGGGGAAAGCAGCGAAAGGCGGCGAGAAAAAGGGCGGCAAAGGCGGTGAGAAGAAGGGTGGCAAAGAAGGAAAAGGGGGCGGCCGCGGCCCCACGGTATTCGTGAACCCCTACACGGCGGCCGTTACGGGCGAGCTGAACTACCGCGACACCTTCTTCTATACCATGATGGCCCTGCACCGCGGCATGGTAGGCGGCGAGATTGGCAAGCTGGTGGTAGGCGTGAGCACCATTATGTTCCTGCTTATCATCGGCACCGGGCTGGTGCTGTGGTGGCCGGTCTCGCGCCAGGCCGTGCGCCAGCGCCTGAACGTGAAGTGGGACGGCAGCTGGAAGCGCCTCAACCACGATTTGCACATCGTGCTGGGCTTCTATGCCTCGCTGCTGCTGTTCGTATTTGCCTTTACGGGCCTGGCGTGGTCGTTCGAGTGGTTTAACAAGGGTATCTACGCCGTGACCAACTCCAGCATGGAGCGCCCCGAGCCGCCGGTTTCAGTAGCCCCAATCGCCGCACCGGGCACCGTCGGCTTCTCGGCCGATGCGGCCCTGATGCGCGCCCGCGAACTGGCCCCGCAGTCGGCCTTCTACACCCTGCAACTGCCCAAGGACTCGACGGCCAGCCTAAAGCTGGCCACCCTGCGGCCCGGCGCCTCCTACGAAAACGCCACCGACGAAACCTACCTCGACCAATACAGCGGCCAGGTGGTGGGCGCCCAAACCTACGAGCAGCGCAGCCTGGGCCAACGGGCGCGGGGCCTGTTCAAGCCGGTGCACACGGGCGCCATCTGGGACTGGCCGGGCAAAGTCGTCAGCCTCGTGGCCTGCCTGCTGGGCTTCACCTTCCCCATCACCGGTACCATTCTGTGGCTCAACCGCCTGAAAAAGGCCCGCAAAAAACAGGCGAAGCAGCTGGTAGCGTAGCGGTGCCGTGGTAGCGCGAAAATCCGTTTCGCGCTACAATTACTTTCTGCCACCCCAATTCAGGCCGGCACGGCTAGCTTTGCGGCTGTTATGCCAACTACTACCACCACTCCTCCCCCGCCCCCTGCCGAAAACCGCCTGGTAGCCTTCCTGCGCCGCGCCGGCCTGCTCGACTGGTTTCTGCCGGCGCTGGCGGCCGTTGTGGGCCTGGCTTATGTGGTGCCCGAACTGGGCAGCCCGGCCAGCCCCCTGCCCTGGGACGCACTCAATACCGGGGGCGTGGCGCTGGTTTTCTTTCTGTACGGACTCAAGCTGAGCCTGAGCAGCCTGCGCAATGGTACCCGCAACTGGCGGCTGCATTTGGTGGTGCAGGCCACCACGTTTCTGCTGTTTCCGCTGCTGGCGCTGGCGGTACGGCCGTTGTTTGGCGGCGCACAGGGGCAGCTGCTATGGCCGAGCATTTTCTTTCTGTGCGTGCTGCCGAGCACGGTTTCCACGTCGGTGGTGATGGTGAGCATGGGCCGCGGCAACGTGCCGGCTGCCATTTTCAACGCCAGCCTGAGCGCCCTGCTGGGCATTGCCCTGACGCCGCTGTGGGTGCGGGCCGTGCTGCACCCCGGCGGCGAGGGCACCGCGGGCCTGGCCGGACTGGTGCTGAGCCTCGCCTGGCAGGTGGTGCTGCCCGTGGGCGCCGGCATGCTGCTCAACCCGCGGTTCGGCGAGTGGGCCGGGCGCCAAAAGGCCCGTTTGCGGGTGCTCGACCAGGTAGTTATCCTGAGCATCGTGTTTACCTCGTTCTGCGAGTCGTTTGCCGGGGGCGTGTTCCGTAGCTACGCGCCGGCCACGGTGGCGCTGCTGGGCGTGGGCATGGTGGGGCTGTATTTCGCGGTGTTCGGGCTGGTGGCCGGCGCCAGCCGCCTGCTGGGCTTCCCGGCCCCCGACCGCACCACGGCCATTTTCTGCGGCTCCAAGAAAAGCCTGGTGCACGGCAGCGTGTTTGCCAGCCTGCTGTTTCCGGGCACGGCTGCCACCGGGGCGCTGCTACTGCCGCTCATGCTCTACCACGCCCTGCAAATCGTGCTGGCCAGCATCATGGCCCAGCAATTCGGGCGGGCCGCCGCCCACGCCGAACCCGCGGCCGATGCGGCCACGGTGGTGTAGCCGGAATTGAATTTTAAGCGGATGACGGCCAGAACCGGCCGCAGCCGGCAAATGGCAAGTGCGCGGATTTTTCAGCCAAAACCGTATCTTCCGGCTCGTTTTCTTCCACTTCACCCACCTTTCCGGAATGAAAAAACTTCTTCTCGTTTTTACGCTATTTCTGACTACTACTTTGCTGGCCCGGGCCCAGAGCGCCCCGCCCCAGAAGGTGTACGCCGCCGTAGTCAAAAATAATCCGGCCGAGGTGGACGCCCTGCTGGCCACCGGCACCGACCCCAATGCGCCGGTGGAAATGATGCCCGGCTTCCCCACTACCTTTCTGGTAATTGCCGCCGGCAACGGCCACCTCGACGTGGTGAAGGCGCTGCTCAAAAACAAGGCGCAGGTGGATAAAACCGACTCCTTCCAGATGACCCCGCTGATGGCCGCCGCCGCCAACGGCAGCCTCGACGTGGTAGAATTCCTGCTGGCCAACGGCGCCAACCCTAAAGCCAAGGATAAAGACGGCAAAGATGTGCTGGCCGCCGCCAAAGAAGGCGAAAACGAGCAGGTGGTCAAGCTGATAAAGAGTCGGATTTAAGCTGCTGAAACCAGCACATCTGTCATCCTGAGCAGCGCGAAGGACCTATACAGAGGCTAACGTCTGATGTTGCCTTCTGTATAGGTCCTTCGCGCTGCTCAGGATGACAGATGTTCTTCCCTTAACCCACCCTACTCATACCCCTGGTAGCGCAGCAGGCGCACGACGAGGCCGGTCCAGCCGGTTTGGTGGCTGGCGCCGAGGCCGCGGCCGGTGTCGCCGTGGAAGTACTCGTGGAAGAGCAGGTGGTCTTTGAAGTGCGGGTCGGTCTGGAGCAACTCGTCGCCGTTGAAGGCCGGGCGCAGGCCGTGCTCGTTGCGCAGAAACAGCCGCGTCAGGCGCTCCGACAGGGCCTCGGCAATCTGCTGGAGCGTGTGCATATTGCCCGAGCCCGTTGGGTACTCGACCTGGAAGGCGTCGCCGTAGTAGGCGTAAAAACGCTGCAACGACTCGATGATGAGGTAGTTGATGGGAAACCAGATGGGGCCGCGCCAGTTGCTGTTGCCCCCGAACATGCTGCTTTCGGCCTCGCCGGGCACGTACTGCACCGTGAAGTCGGTTTCGGGCGTGTGGTACACGTAGGGGTTGGCCAGATGGTCGCGCGATAAGGATCGGATGCCGTAGTCGGAGAGGAACTCGGTTTCGTCGAGCATGCGGTGCAGCAGGGCCCGCAGGCGCGAGCGGCGCAGCAAACTCAGTAGGTGCCGGGCGCCCTGGCCCGTGCCGGGGCCCTTCTCGCGCCAGCGCGACACGAGCAGGGCCAGGTGAGGGCGGTTTTCGAGCAGCCAGCGGGCCCGCTCCGTGAAATCAGGCAGGTTGCTGAGTAGCTGCTCGTCAATAACTTCCACGGCAAACAGTGGAATCAAGCCCACGATGGAGCGCACCTTGAGCATGGTGCGGGCGCCATCGGGCGTGTGCAGCACGTCGTAGTAAAACTGGTCTTCCTCGTCCCAGAGATTGAACTGGCCGTCGCCGCCGCGGGTCATGGCGTCGGCGATATAAAGGAAGTGCTCGAAGAATTTGCCCGCCATTTCCTGGTACACCGAGTTGGTGCGGGCCAGTTCCATGGCAATGCGCATGAGGTTGAGCGCGAACATGGCCATCCAGCTCGTGCCGTCCGACTGCTCGATGTGGCCGCCGGTGGGCAGCGGGGCGCTCCTATCGAACACGCCGATGTTGTCGAGGCCCAGAAAACCGCCCTCGAACACGTTCCGCTCGCTTTTATCCTTGCGGTTCACCCACCAGGTAAAGTTGAGCACCAGCTTGTGGAACATGGCTTCCAGAAAAGCCGGGTCGCCGTGGCCGTTGCGCTTTTTGTCCATCTGGTACACCCGCCAGGTGGCCCAGGCGTGCACCGGCGGGTTCACGTCCGACAGGTGCCACTCGTAGGCCGGCAGCTGGCCGTTGGGGTGCATGTACCAGTCGCGGCACAGCAGCCGGAGCTGGTTTTTAGCGAATTCGCTGTCCACCATGGCCAGCGGAATGCAGTGGAAGGCCAAATCCCAGGCCGCATACCAGGGGTATTCCCAGGTATCGGGCATCGAAATGACGTCGTGGTTGCGCAGGTGGCGCCAGTTGTGGTTGCGGCCCTTGTTGCGGCGGGTAGCCGGCGGCCGCGGCAGGGCCGGGTCGCCATCGAGCCACTGGGCCACGTCGTAGTAGTAGAACTGCTTGCTCCAGAGCATGCCCGCGAAGGCCTGGCGCTGCACGTTGCGGGCGTCGGGGTTGTCGGGCAGGTCCTGCTGAATTTCGGCGTAGAACGCATCGGCCTCCTGCCGCCGGGCCTCCACCAGGGCCCCGAAATCGGCAAATGGCTGGGCCAGCTCCTTCTGCGACAGGCGCACCTGCACGGTAACCGACTCGCCGGCCTGCACCTCGAACTGGTAATGGGCGGCCATTTTGGTGCCCCGGCGGGCCGGATTCACGGCCGTAGGGTCGCCGCCTACCACGTAATCGTTGATGCCGTCTTTGAAGTAGCGGCCGGGGTTGTGGTAGTCGGCCAGGCTGCCGGTGCGGTGGTAGTTGGTGTCGTTGTCGCAGAACAGCAGCTCCGCTTCGGGCTGGTCGCAGTAGCAGAAGTACTGGCCCATGGTGGGGTGGGCGGCCAGCGCGGTGCCGGGGGCGTGGGCGGCCAGCACCGGCCGCGCCTCCTGGCCGGGGTAGCCCCAGCTCCAGGTGTTGCGAAACCACAGCTGGGGCAGCACGTGCAGCGGCGCCGCTTCGGGGCCGCGGTTGTGGGCCGTAATGCGCAGCAGCACGTCGTCGGGCCCGGCTTTGGCGTACTCGATGAACACGTCGAAGTAGCGCTGCTGGTCGAACACGCCGGTATCAAGCAGCTCAAATTCGGGGTCCTGGCGGGTGCGGGCGGCACTTTCGCGCCGCAGCTGCTCGTACGGGAATTCGGCCTGCGGATACTTGTAGAGCATCCGCATGTAAGAGTGCGTGGGCGTGCTGTCGAGGTAGTAGTACAACTCCTTCACGTCCTCGCCGTGGTTGCCCTCGGGGTTCGTGAGGCCGAACAGGCGCTCTTTCAGCAGCTCGTCCTGCCCATTCCAGAGGCCCACGGCCAGGCACAGGCGCTGCTCGTCGTCGGAGAGGCCGCCCAGGCCGTCCTCGCCCCAGCGGTAGGCGGTGCTCCGGGCCTCGTCGTGGGGCAGAAAGCTCCAGGCCTGCCCGTCGGGGCTGTAATCTTCGCGGACCGTGCCCCACTGCCGCTCGGCAAGGTAGGGGCCGAATTTCTTCCAGGGAGCGGTCAGGGCGTTGGCGTCGGCCAGCCGCGTTTGTTCGTGCGTCATAAATAGAATCGGGCCGGCCAGGGGCCGCCGGTTCAGGATACCAAAAATCAGGCCCTGTTACGCCGGTAAAGGTACTGGGTTACCAGTTGCCGGCCACTGAGGAGCCTGAAATCTGGTAACCAGACACCGAAACCTACTTCGCCAGCGCCGTAAGCGGCCCGGCGTACGCGGGGTGTTCGGGCACCTCACCGTTCGGTAATGCCCATTCATCAAGCGGCTCCAGGGGCATGGCCAGCAGGCGGGCTACAGTCTGGCCGGCGGGGTCGGCGAAGGCGGGCACGCCGATGGTGATTTGCTGCTGGGGTACGTTGAGGCGCAGCGTGCGGTGCAGCCGGTCCCAGAGCGTGAGCACGACGCCGAAGTTGCTCTGCGTTTCGCGGTCGACCATGGAGTGGTGGATGCCGTGGGCGCGGGGCGTGACCATGACCGGGGCCAAACGGCGCTCCACTTCGTAGGGCAGCTCCCAGTTGCTGTGGTGGAAAGCGGTGCAGGCCTCAAACACCACCTCGAAGCCCAGGGCCGTGGAGCCGCGCACGCCCAGCAGGGCCGCAATACCGGCCCGGTACGGAATGCTGGCCAGCATCTCGCCGAAGTGGAAGCGCCAGCCGGTGGTCAGGTCCATGTCGAGGTCGGAGTGGTGGACGCGGTGCAGGCGCCAGAGCAGCGGCGAGTGCAGCAGCCGGTGCCAGGAGTAGCCCAGGTAATCGAGCAGCAGCACTTCGGCCAGCAGCCGGGCGGGCTCGGGCAGGCGCGAAAGCGGCGGGCGGTAGGGGGCCATCAGCTGGCCCAGGCCCACCATGGCGGGCAGCAGCGTGAGGCGCATGGCCGGCATCGAGGGGGCGGCCAGCACCACGTTGCGCACCCACCGCTCGGTACGGGGCCGGGTGCGGCGGCGCAGCGGCTTGCGGGTTTCGAGCAGCAGCAGGCCCAGCCCCAGCACGGCCAGCACGGGTGTGGCATACTTATCGAAACGCTTGAGCAAGGGGTGAGAAACGGGCAGCAGGGACATATTGAGGGCTAAAGAGGATCGGGAGGCGGTTTGCCGGAGGAATCGGCTTGGCTGGCCTGAAACGGTAACGCCAGCGCGAACTCCCCGCAAATAACCCATTGCAGCCGACTTCTTCCCAGACTACGCCGTACTTTCTGCCTACGCGTCGTGCGCTTCGTGCAGGTACGCGGGCGGGGGCTCGGAATGCAGCAGCTGTTCATCGGCCAGGTAGCGGTGCAGGCCGCTTTCGAGGCTGGGCAGCAGCTGGCCGCGCAGGCTGCCCAGTACGCTGAAGCTGGGCCGGGCGGCGGGCCAGCCAAACGAGGCTGCGGGTTGGGGCTGCACCAGGGCGGGGTCGAGGCCGGCGGTGCGCAGGGCCTGCTGGGCCAGCTCGGCCCAAGTGCAGGCGCCCGCGTTGGCCAGGTGCCAGCGGCCGTGTTCCGCATCGAGCAGCAAATCGAGGGCGGTGTTTACGAGGTCGGGCACGTAGGTGGGCGACACCCGCAGGTCGTCGGCCGCGGCGAAGGGCCGGTTCTGGCGGGCCGCACTCAGGGCGTGGTGCACGAAGTTGTGCTCGTCCCAGGCCCCGAAAAAGGCACTGGTGCGCACCACCAGCGCCTGCGGGTGCCGGCTGAGCACGGCCTGCTCGGCCTGGAGCTTGCTGTGGCCATATACGTTCAGCGGCCGGGCCGGGTCGGTTTCCAGGTAAGGGTGGGTTTGCCGGCCGTCGAATACCAAATCGGAGGAAAACGTGAGCAGCGGCAGGTTTTGGGCGGCGCAGGCGCGGGCCAGCAGCAGCGGGCCCAGCGTGTTTTCGCGGAAGCAGCGGGCCGCATCGGTTTCGGCGGCATCTACCCGCACGTAGCCGGCGGCATTCACCAGGGCCCAGGGCTGGTAGCGGCGCAACGCCTGGCCAATGGAGTCGGCGCTGGTAATGTCCAGCTCATCCCGGCCAAGGCACACGGTTCGCAGGCCCCGAATCCGGCACACGAGCCGGAACGCCCGGCCCAGCGTGCCCGCGGCCCCCGCCACGAGTAGCGGCGGAACATCGGCGGGCAGGGCGGCAGTGGTAGTTGAGTTTGGTTTCATCATACCAAAGCAGGCTCGGAAACAGGCTCAGAAACAGATTGCCGTACGGGCGGCTGATGGGCAGGATAAAAGCGCAGGGGCCGCTGCCACCAGCCGCGCCCGGCCAGCACCGGGTGCTGGTAGTGGCCGTGGCGGATGAGCCCCTGCACCATGCGGGCCAGCGCGGTGGGCCGGGGCGCCCCACCGCGTAGGTCGAACACGCCGCTTTCGTAAGAAGCCCCGTCCTGGGTCAGCAGGTTGTCCCAATCGTAGGCCCCCAGCAACGACCACACCGTGAAGCCGCGCACCTCCACGCCGGCGGCGCGCAGCCGATTGACGGTTTGCCAGCCCTGGTGCAGCCAGCGCATTTGCTCCTCACGGGTGCAGTTGAGGTGCAGCTCGGTTACGGCCAGCGGCCGCCGGTAGCGGGCCCAGGCCGCCTGCAGCACCCCCGCCAGCCCTACCGCCTGGGCGTCGGGCACGCGCACGGCTTCCACGTTCACGTAGGCCGGCCGGTCGGGCGTAGCCGGGGCCGCGCCCAGGCCGGGGTACAGGGCCAGGCGGTCATCTAAAAACCGCTCGCTGGTGAGGTAGTAGTTGATGCCCAGAATATCGGGCGGGCAGGGGGTTTCCTGCAAATCGGTCAGCTCGGCTTCACTCAGGCCGTGCTCGCGCAGGTAGTTCCACAGGGGGTGGGCGGGCGTTACGGTGCCGTTCAGCAAATCGAAGGTCAGCCAGCGCCGGTGGTTTTCAAACTCGGCCCGGGCTGCCAGCGCGGGCGTACAATGCGCCTGGCCCAGGTCCTCGGTCTGCACGAGTTGGGCGGCCGGGTTCACGCGCCGGATGGCCTGCATGGCCTGCCGGGTGGCCAGCACTTGGTTGTAGAGCATGCGCACGAAGGCCGCGTCGGCGGTGGCGTGGGGGTACCACAAGCCGTAGAGGCCACTGAAGCGGGCCGTGGTCAGGGGTTCGTTGACGGGGGTATAGTAGCGCACCCAGGGGTAGCGCGCGGCCACCAACCCGGCGTAGCGGGCCAGCTCGGGGGCGAAATTGGGTTGGTCGAGGGCCGTGTAGCGCGGGCCGCTGCCGTGGTGCACCAGCCCCACGATGGGCTCGATGCCCAGCTCGCGCAGGCGGGCCAGCCGCTCATCGGGCCAGCGCCAGTCGGGCTGCTCCAGGCTGTCGGGGGCCACGTGCTCCCACAGCACCGGGTAGCGCAGCGTGCGCAGGCCCAGTTCGGCGAAACGGTCGAGGTCGGCGAGGCGGTGGCGGTGGCCGCTGCGCGCCAGCTGGTCGGAATAGGCGTCGCCCACGCGTCGGCAGGTGCATTCCACGCCGCCCCAAAGGTCTACGTTCTCCATTCAGGCTGATTTCGTGACTGAAAGCGCATCCTGCCGCCCGCACCGGGCCGAGGAGGGCGCTTCTTTTATACCCGCATTTCAAGCTCCGGGATGCCGTATTAACCACAGAACGCGTGGGTATTTACCCCGGTTTTCCCGCCTGCCGACCTCCGGACTTGCCGCAACGGCGCCGACAGGCGGTGGGCACCCGGCCAAAACGGGGGCGGCGGAGCAGGCGTCAATGCCTACCTTTGCCCGGGCGGGACTTCCGCCGGATTCTCACTTTTCGCCGGGCTGTTTATTTGCCGCCGCGCTGCTCCGTAACCGGGTGGGCGGCTTTTCTTTTTGGCCCCGCTCCTCTCCCACTTTCCGCCGATGCAACAGGTTCTGCACTACTTTACGCAGTACAAAGTCAACTACAAAAACGAAATCCTCTCGGGCCTGACGGTGGCGCTGGCCCTGATTCCGGAGGCCGTGGCGTTTTCGATTATTGCCGGGGTGCCGCCGCTGGTGGGCCTGTACGCCGCCTTCGTGATGGGCCTCGTGACGTCGGTGCTGGGCGGCCGGCCGGGCATGATTTCGGGGGCGACCGGGGCCGTGGCCGTGGTGCTGGTGGCGCTGGCCAAAACCCACGGCGTCGAGTACATTTTCGCCACCGTTATCCTGGCGGGCGCTATTCAGGTGCTGGCGGGCGTGCTGAAGCTGGGCAAGTTTATCCGGCTGGTGCCGCAGTCGGTGATGTTCGGCTTTGTCAACGGGCTGGCCATCATCATCTTTCTCTCGCAGCTGGTGCAGTTTCAGGCCGTCGGGGCCGATGGGGGGCTGCACTGGCTGACGGGGCCGGCGCTCTACACCATGCTGGGGTTGGTGGGCCTCACCATTGCCATTATTGTGGGGCTGCCGCGCCTCACCAAGGTGGTGCCGGCCTCGCTCACGGCCCTGCTGGTGGTGTCGGCGCTGGTTATCGGGCTGGGCATCAATACCAAAACCGTGGGCGACATTGCCTCGATTCAGGGCGGCTTCCCGCCGTTCCACATCCCGGCCGTGCCGTTCACCTTCGCCACGCTGGGCCTCATTTTCCCTTATGCCGCCATCGTGGCCGGGGTGGGTTTGATTGAAAGTTTGCTGACGCTGAACCTGATTGACGAAATCACCGAAACCCGCGGCCGGGGCAACAAGGAGTGCGTGGCCCAGGGCGCGGCCAACATGCTCTCGGGCCTGTTTTCGGGTATGGGCGGCTGCGCCATGATTGGCCAGAGCCTCATCAATATTTCGTCGGGGGCCCGGGCGCGGCTGTCGGGCGTGGTGGCGGCCGTGATGCTGCTGGTGTTCATCATGTTTGGCGCTTCGCTGATTGAGCGCGTGCCGATGGCCGCCCTCACCGGGCTGATGATTATGGTGTCGGTGGGCACGTTTGAGTGGGCCTCGCTACGCACTTTCGGCCGCATGCCCGTCGCCGATTTGGTGGTGATGCTGACCGTGACGCTGGTAACGGTGGTGCTGCACAACCTGGCGCTGGCCGTGCTCATCGGCGTGATTATCGCGGCGCTGGTGTTTGCCTGGGAGAATGCCCGCCGCATCCGGGCCCGCAAGCACCTCGACGAGGCTGGCGTGAAGCACTACGAAATCTTCGGCCCGCTGTTTTTCGGCTCGGTGCAGGCCTTTGGCGAGAAGTTCGACGTGGCCGACGACCCGCAGCAGGTCATCATCGACTTCGCCGAGAGCCGGGTGGCCGATATGTCGGCCATCGAAGCCCTCAACAAGCTTACCGAACGCTACCACCGCCTGGGCAAAACTGTGCATCTGCGCCACCTCAGCCCCGACTGCCGCCACCTGCTTCGGCGCGCCGACGCCCTCATCGACGTCAACATTCTGGAAGACCCTATCTACCACGTCTCGGGCGCCGATTTGCGGTATTAGGCAGTAGCGCGAAGCTCCCGCTTCGCGTGTCGTTGCTGACTGATGACGGACGTCGTTCAACGACACGCGAAGCGGAAGCTTCGCGCTACTGCCCGGCTGCGTAAGTCCTGTTTAACCTCACTCGTAAAACTTGCGCAGCCGGCGCATGCTGGTCAGCACCACCCAGTCGCCGAGGCGGGGGAAGTTGGTGTGCACGATGGCAATGAGCCAGCCCAAGGCCGAAATAACGGTGCGCTGCCGCCGCCGCCGGATGTGGCGCACGATGATGGCGGCCACTTCGGCCTGGGTTTTCTGCCAGCGGGGCTTGCGGTAGGCAATGGGCACGGGCTGGCCATCGGCGTCGAGCACGCGCTTGTCGTCGTCGTTTTCGGTGAAGCCGATGTGCACCACCCCGAAGTGCACGCCGGTGCCATCGAGCTCCAGGCGCAGGGTGTGGGCCAGGTTGGTGAGGGCCGCCTTGCCGGCGCAGTAGGCCGAGCCGCTGGGCATCCCGTTCAGGGCCGAAATAGAGGAAATAAACGTGATGCTGCCATGGCTTTCGAGCAGGTGCGGCAGGGCGGCTTTCAGCGGAAACACGGCCCCGTACACGTTGCTGTCGAGTACCCGCCGGAACACTTCGGGGGCCATATCGAGGAAGTAGGCGCGCTGCGAAATGCTGGCGTTGGCGACCAGAATATCAAGCCGGCCGAACTCCTGCACGGCCGTGGCTACCAGTGCCTCGCAGGCGGCATAGTCGGTGATATCGGCCCGGCAGATGGCCACGGTGGCACCGGCGGCTTCGAGCTGCCGGCGGGTGGCCTCCAAGCGCTCGGGGCGCAGGCCGTTGAGCACCACGGCGGCCCCGGCCGCTCCCAACGCCCGCGCCGTTTCGCGCCCGATACCCGACTCGGAGCCCGTGACGATGGCCACCTTACCGGCCAGCGGCCCGGCCGTGGGCAGCGCCCGGACGCGGCCTGGAGCGGCGGCAGTCGTGGTGTTTGGCTCATCGGCCGGTTGGGCTTCGGTTACGGCGGCTCCTTTAGCCGCGGGCACCACCAAAACGGGCGCGGAAGACGGTTCGGCGGGGGCAGGCACAAAAACGGCCGGGGCCGGACTTTCTTTCCACATAAGTCAAATATACTGTTCAGCCTGAAACCAGGCGAAGGCCTCCGTAATGGCCTGCGCTACCGGCGTTTGGGGCAGGGCCAGCTCGCGCCGGGCTTTGTCGACCGCAAAGTAGTGGCCGTCGTTGGCCACGGCCGTCATGGCGGCGTTCAGGCGAGCGGGCCGGCCGGTGAGGCGGGTTTGCAGGTCGCAGAGCCGACCGTAGAGCTGGGCCAGGCCGGCCGGCAGGGGCCAGCGCGGGGCGGATACGTTCAGCAAATCGGCCATTAGGGTAAAGGCTTCGTGGTAGCTCAGGTTTTCGTTGCCCAAGATGTACGACTCTCCTACCCTGCCTAGATTCAGCGCGTTCACGGTGGCCTGGGCCACGTCGCGCACGTGCACGTAGTTTTTGCCGCCGGGCGGGTAGCCGGGCACTTTGCCGCGGACAATTTCCAGCAGCAAAGCGCCCGAGGTGGGTTTGGCATCGTTGGGGCCTAGCATGAAGGTGGGGTGCACCAGCACGGCCGGTAGCTGCTCGTCGGCCACGGCTTGCAGCACGAGGTCGGTGGCGGCGCGCTTGCTGTCCATGTAGTCGAGGCCGTAGCGGGCGCCGGCGTAGGGCCGGGTTTCGTCGCCTGGATTCTCCCGTGTTCCGAAGCCGAAAACGTTAGCCGTGCCCACGTATACCAGCCGCGCCACGTCGGCGCGGCGGGCCTCGGCCAGCACGGCGCGGGTGCCTTCCACGTTCACAGCCCACAAAGCCGGGTTGCGGGCCGGGTTCACGCTGGCCAGCGCGGCCGCATGGATGATGGCCCCGCAGCCCGCGGCCGCCCCGGCCAGCGTGGCGGGCTGGCTCAGGTCGGCTTCCACATAACCCACGCCCCACCCGGCCGGGAAAGGCGGCGCGGTGCCGGGCCGCACCAGCGCCCGCACCGGCTGGCCCCGGCGGTGTAGCTCGGCCACCAGGTGCCGCCCCAGGAAGCCATTGGCCCCGGTGACGAGGGTTGGTTGCCGGTTTATGGTTGAGGGTTTTTGGCTATCGGGCACGGGTAGTTGTAAAATAACAGAACGTCATTCAGAGCGCAGCGAAGAATCTCGCGGGCTGACATTATAATGCTAGCTTCACATCAGCCCGCAAGATTCTTCGCTGCGCTCTGAATGACGTTTTTATCTACCTCACCCTTCCCTACCGGTGGTTTATCAGCGCTTTGTAGGTGCGGCAGATGCGGGCGGGTTCCACTTTCAGAAAGTAGAGCGCGAAGGCCGTGAGGTTGGCCAGCTGCACGCGCAGCCAGCCGTTGTCTTCGTACTTGCGGGCCGACACCAGCACGCTTTCGGGTACGATGTGGAAGGAGGCGACCTGCCGGATGCGCTGGATGATTTCGAAGTCCTCCATCACCACAAACCGCTCGTTGAAGCCGCCCAGCTGGCTGAACAGCTCGCGGGTGATGAACAGCGTCTGGTCGCCGCCGCGGCTCATGAGGCCCTTGAAACGGGTGCCGTAGCTGTTGAGGCGCAGCAGCGGGTGGCTGGAATCGAAGCGGAAGCGGTAGCAGCCGGCCGGGTGGCCCGCGGCTACGGCCCGGCTGATGGTGGCTACGAAATCGGGGCAGATGCCGACATCGGCGTGCACGAAGTATAGGATGCGGCCGGTGGCGTGGGCGGCGCCGTGGTTCATCTGGGCGGCGCGGCCGGGGCGCGGGGCCGGCAGCACGGTGGCCCCGGCCGCCTCGGCCAGCGCCGCCGTACCATCGGGGCTGGCGGCATCCACCACCAGAATTTCCACGGCCTCGGCCGACGGTGCGTGCCGGCGCAGCTGCTGCACCAGCCCGGCAATGTGGGCAGCCTCGTTGTAGGTGGGAATGATGACGCTAAGCTCGGGGGGCATGGCAGGCTGAACAGAGGCGCAAGGTGCGGAATTTCCGGCGGCCCTGAAAGGACGCTGGCCCGGCAGATACGTAGCACCGGGGCCGGTTAGTTTGCGCGGGCGGGCAATCCGGCGGCCCGTACGGCGCGTTTATTGCACCGGGCGTCGCCACGGTCGGGCTTTTGTCCGTATGCCTCAACTGCTTAGGGCCCGCGCCCGGCGCCCCATCTTTTCCTCTCTTGATTTCCCGCATGCTTTTCTACCGCACCCTGCTCCTGACGGCCCTCAGCGCCTCCACCCTCGCGGCTACGGCCTGCAACGGCCCGGCCGCTTCGGCGCCCGAAACCCCGGCGCCCCCGGCCGCGCTGGCTGCCGCCCCGGCCACTCCAGCCGCCCCGGCCGTAGCCGCGGGCTTCGACCACAGCGCCTTCGACCGGCTGCTGAAAAAGTACGTCAACCCGCAGGGCCGCGTGAACTACAAGGGTTTCAAGAGCGAGGAAAAGGCCTTCGACGCCTACCTGGCCCGCCTCAGCCAGAACCCGCCCAAACCGGCTGACCCGCAGGCCGAGCAGATGGCGTTCTGGATCAACGCCTACAACGCCTACACCATCAAGCTCATCCTGAATAACTACCCGCTGAAGAGCATCAAGGATATCGGGGAGCCGTGGAAAAAGATGTTTTTCAGTATCGGCGGCACCAAAATGAGCCTCGACGACATCGAGCACGGCATCCTGCGCAAGAAGTTCGACGACCCGCGGATTCACTTTGCGCTGGTGTGCGCCTCCATCTCGTGCCCGGCGCTGCGCCCCGAGGCCTACACCGCGGCCCGCCTCAGCCAGCAGCTCGACGCGCAGGGCCGCGCCTTCCTCAACGACCCGACCAAGAACAAAATCAATCCCCAGAGCGCCCAGCTTTCCAACTACTTCAACTGGTACAAGGAAGACTGGAACAAGAACGGCCTGTCGGTGGTGAAGTGGGTGAACAAGTACGCCAAAACCAAGATTTCCGACAACACCAGGATTGGCTACCTGGACTACAACTGGAACCTGAACGAGCAGTAATTCAAGCACCTGTCATCCTGAGCTTGCGAAGGACCTTATCCCGTCTGGTTTGAGAAAACAGCCAGCCAAAAGGGATAAAGTCCTTCGCAAGCTCCGGATGACAGTCGTTTTTCAGCGTCTGCATGAAGCTATTCCTCTCGCTACTCCTGCTCCTTCCCGTCTTCACCCAAGCCCAAACGCCCGAAACGCGGCGCTACGCCATTGAGGTGGCCGGCCTGCGGGTGGGCACCATGACGGCCACCCGCCAGCTGCCCACACCGGCGAGTCCCGAAACCATCAGTACCCTCATTAGCGACGTGCAGGTGGATTTTCTGTTCTACCACCTCGTCATCTATTATAAGGTAACGAACTACGTGCGCGCCGACGGCCAGTTGCGCCTCTCCACGGTGCAGGCGCGCACCAACCAGGGCAATTTCAGCTCGCGCACCGAGTGGAAGCAGGACCACTACGACATCGTGGCCGACCAGTACAAGCACCGCTACCGGGCCACCGAAACCCGGCCCATCCGCTACACCGTCACCGATATGTTTTTCGCGGAGCCCCCGGCCGGCCAGTCCCGGGCTTTTGCCGAGTACTTCGGCGACTTTTTTGGGGTGAAGCCCGGCAAGCCCGGCCGCTACCAGGCCACCCGCGCCGGCCGCGAGGATGAGTATCAGTACCAGAACGGGCAGCTGATAACGTTGATTAAGAAGAATCCGCTGAAGAATTTTGTAATTCGGCTGCTGTAGAATACCTACCGCTTCACTCGTTGAACGGGTGAGGTGCGGGGCTTGACGAGTAATTCGTGCCCCAAGCTTCCGGCCGCCCCAGCAAACCACTGCCCGGCCCCAACACTCCGGTAGCCGGAACTCCTCTCATCCGGTGCTGCTTTACTGTCATTTTTCGGCTTCCTCCCATGCGCTTTGCCTGCTTATTGCCTATTTTCTCCCTGGCGCTGCTGCTGACGGCCTGCGAATCTCAGCCCCAGGCTGGCACTTCAGCACCCACTGCCCCAGCAACCCCGGATGAAACACCCCCACCACCGCCGCCCCCTCTGGATGCTCCCCCTACCGCCGACCAGATCAACGGTACTTACCGGGCCGACGGCAACACCGAGTGCTCTATGCAGCTCACCGTTGCCGGCCAACCCGAGGCGTATACTTATGCCCTGACCATCGGCCAGAAAACCAGGCGCGGCCAGCTTACGGTGGAGCTAACTGCCGGAGCGCCCACCGTGTACCTCACGCTGGAAGGCATCAAGTGGGCTAGCTACGATGGGCCCCTGAACGACGAAGGGGAGGCCCAGCAGCCCGGCGAGGTCGTGCCCGAGGGCGTGGGGGCGAGTTGGCAGAATGACACTATCAGCCTGCAGAACTACGGCAACTCGATGAACTCTTACACCGTTTTCGCCGACTGCCCCGATAAGTATATCACCCTGGTGAAGCAGTAGCCCCGGACTAATTATGCTGGTCACGACGTAAGGTGCGGGGCTGGGCCCCGCCCCTACCCGTTCTCGCAAACCCCGGCCGAAACGGCTACTTTGCAGGCTCCCCCCCTACCCGTTTCCCGCCCCTCATGTCCCGTATTCTTCCCACCATCGTGCTGGCGCAGTTCTGCTGCACTTCGCTGTGGTTTGCCGGCAACGCCGTGGCCCCCGAGCTGGCGGCCCGCGTGGGCCAGCCGGCCAGCTTCGGGGCGGCCCTGACCAGCGCCGTGCAGCTGGGCTTTATTGCCGGCACGCTGGTATTCGCGCTGCTGGCCGTGGCCGACCGATTTTCGCCCTCGCGGGTGTTTTTTATTAGTGCGCTGCTGGCGGCGGGCTGCAACTTGGCCCTCAACCTGCCGGGCCTGGGGGCCGAAGGGCTGCTGGCGGCCCGGGTGCTCACCGGGTTTTTCCTGGCCGGCATCTATCCGGTGGGCATGAAGCTGGCCGCCGACTACTACGAGGCCAGGCTGGGCCGCTCGCTGGGGTTTCTGGTGGGGGCGCTGGTGCTGGGCACGGCGTTTCCGCACCTGTTGCGCGGCCTGAACGAGTTGGGCGGCACCGGCGGCGCGGGGGGGCCGCTGCCCTGGCAGGCCGTAACCATTGGCACCTCGGCGCTGGCGGCGCTGGGCGGACTGGCGCTGGTACTGCTGGTGCCCGATGGCCCCTTCCGCCGGGCCGGGCAGCGGTTGCGGCCGGGGGCGCTGCTGGCGGGGTTCCGCGAGCCGCAGTTTCGGGCGGCGGCGCTGGGCTACTTTGGGCACATGTGGGAGCTGTACACGTTCTGGGCCTTCGTGCCGGTGGTGCTGACGGCTTGGCGGGCGGCTCACCCGGCGGCGGCCAGCTTCAGTGGGCCGCTGGCGGCGTTTGGCATTATTGGGGTGGGCAGCCTGGGGTGCGTGGGCGCGGGGCTGCTGGCCCAGCGGCGCGGGCCGCGGCCGGTGGCGGCCGGGGCCCTGGCGCTGTCGGGCGCATGTTGCCTGGTGTCGCCGCTGGTGCTGGGCAGCGACTCGTCGGGGCTGCTGCTGGCGTTTCTGGGGTTCTGGGGGCTGGTGGTGGTGGCCGACTCGCCGCTGCTCTCGACGCTGGTAGCCAGCCGCGCCCCGGCCCCCACCCGCGCCACGGCCCTCACGCTGGTTACCTGCCTGGGTTTCGCCCTCACCATCGCCAGCATCCAGCTCACGAGCCGGCTGGTTCCGCTGCTCGACCCGCGCTACCTGCTGGCCCCGCTGGCCCTGGGGCCGCTGCTGGGGCTGTGGGGGTTGTTGGGGCGGGGGCGGGATGTTATTCTTGGGACCGAAGAACGATAGCAAAATTCAGACCAATGGTAACATTTAAGAGGCTTACTGTGGGCGGGTTAGTCCTACTATCTATATTGCGACAGGACCAACAATAAAAATCCTAAACGAAATATGAAACGGCTCTTATCTTTATTTCTTACAATGCTTCTCTCTGCACCTGCCTATTCTCAGGCACTTGTTGACTTTAGCAAGTTTCCGAATACTACCGACGACACGACCGCTCTATCCACATCGGTGCTACTTGACAAACTTGATTGGGAGTCTATTAAGAGGTATAGTATCTATACTGATAACCACCGCGCTTCTGAAATTAGTGATAATTTATTTATAATATATGAATATTCAGACCGAACAAAGGGCGCCTCATTCAGAATCACAAGCTATAGAGGAGTAATACTAAAATACTACGCTGATTCCAGCAGTGCATATCCTATGAATAAAATTTTATATTTTAATAAAAAGATATGGCTTAATTACACAAATGACATCTTACCATCTCTGCCGGATGAATTTAAACTTAGCATGAATGAACCCAACAATATTTTAAGAGCTTATTACAAGCTTGTAGGTGTGGACTCAGGCGACGAATATGGATTCATTTGTGAGTATTCAACAGTAGGCATGCCACCAATTAGAAGAGGGGCTGTCATTACACTTTTACAACACCAACGTATAGACTTAATTAGAAATCTTATGAAGCATCCAAATATTCAAACAAGAATGTATGCAATCGACGCAATGATATACAGTAGCAGTAAATCAAATCATATAATCAGTCAGTTAAATAAAAACATACGCAAAAGCAAAAATACACTATCCCGACGTGAAAATAAAGACACACAATTGATTAATCACATTAAGACACTCTCAGATTCTATATCTATTCTGAATTACAATATTTTATCAAAAGATGAATGGATTAGCATTCACAATTTACGCGACAGCAAATTAAGAGTCAAAACCTGTGGCAATGCTGGGTCTTATAAGGTCTACGAAACTCCTATTTCTGAACTACTTTCAGATAAAAGCATCAATCAGATACTTAAATGGTACGAAAGCTTTGAAAGAACGGGGTACTTCTTGATGTATGCAGATTAATACAGCAAGTTGTCATCAAAACGTTCTTTCCCCTCGTTCAGCCACACAAAACCGCCCCGCGACTTTCCAGTTGCGGGGCATTTTGCGTTACTTCAGCAGCTCAAGTTACAGCAGCTTTCGGGCAGGATGGGCAGCGGGGGAAATTACCAGCCGCTGCCGTAGCGCCGGGTTAGCGGGGTAGCGAGGTGCTGGCGGCCGTGAGGGCCGCGCCGAGCTGGCGCAGTTTGCCGCTGATATCCTCGTCCACGTCTTCGTCGGCGGCTTTGGTGGTGAGCTGGCCCAGGGCGTCGAGCGTGTGGGCGATGTTAGCGCTGTCGTTGGTGCTGAGGTAGTCTTTCAGGTTCTGTAGCTCCAGGGCAATTTTGCCCTGGGCACCTGGGCCATTGAGGCTAAGCTGGCCAATCCAGCTGTCAATCTGGTCCGTGGCCGGGGCGGCGGTAAGGTCGCCGGTAACGGCTTGGATGGCATCGTTGAGCGCCTCGCCCGCGGCGTAGGAAGTGGAATCGGACATAGTATATTAGCTTGGTGAAAAGTGGGTATTGGGTTTACTGCTGCCGACCCGCAAAGGTTAGGCAGGGCCAATCGTTGCCCCTTGGTGGCTCAGGTTACCGCAGCTTGTCGGGTAGGATGGGCAGGCTGCGGACTCATTGCAGGCATAGTTCCGTATCTTCCCTTCATGGACATCAAAGACCTCATCACCATTGACCCCCGACATCCTGAGCAGGCAGCCGGTATTCGCCGGTACTTGGGTGCCCGTGGAATTCTTGTTCGACCATTTGGAGGTTGGAGTACCGCTGGATGAGTTTTTAGACGACTTTCCAACGGTAAGTCGGGAGCAGGCGGTAGCTGCGCTTAAGTTGGGGAAATCAAACATTATTTTACAATGAGTCACTTTACAAGTGCGCTATATGGGTTTTGAATACAAAATATCGACCTTTTGCACAGCAGAACAACTGAGTAATATCAGAAACTTCTTACAGAAGCATAAATACTTTGATAGAAACCGTTTAGCTTATGACAAAGAATTTACAGAGTTTAGAACAGCAGAAAACACGGGTGTCATGCCTAATCTATCTATAATTACTGAAGATGATGGCATCTATATTTGTCAACATGGCTCATCATATATGTGGCAAGACATTGAAGAACTCAAACTGTATCTACAGGAAGAACAAATTCAATACACCATTATCGACTATCAGGACTAACCAAGCGCTGTACCTAACAACGTCAGCGCGCGAGATGCTTCCTGCGTCAGCATGACGTTCTTTTGTCGCCCCTCAACCCTACACAAAAAAGCCCCGCGACTTTCCAGTTGCGGGGCGTTTTGCGTTACATCAGCGGCTCAAGTTACAGCAGCTTGTCGAGCATAATGGGCAGGTCGCGGACGCGCTTGCCGGTGGCGTGGAAGACGGCGTTGGCAATGGCGGCCGTGACGCCGAGCATGCCCACTTCGCCGATGCCCTTCACGCCCAGCGGGTTCACGATGTCGTCCTCCTCGTGGATGAAGAGCACGTCGATATCGGGCATGTCGGCGTTGACGGGGATGTGGTATTCGGCGTAGTTGTGGTTGACGTAGCGGCCGAACTTGTGGTCCATGATGGTCTCTTCCATCAGGGCCATGCCCAGGCCCCAGACTACCCCACCCAGCACCTGCGAGCGGGCGGTTTTGCGGTTGAGGATGCGGCCGGCGGCTACGGCATTTACCACCCGCGTCACGCGCACCGTGCCCAGGTCCTCATCCACCTGCACCTCGGCAAATACCGCGTTGTGCGAGTGCAGCGAGTAGCCGTTCTGCTTGAGCATGTTGGGCAGGGCCGTGCTGTCGGCTTCCACCTCGGTTTCGCCGCTGGCCTGCAGCACGTCGCGCAGCACTACGGCCTGGTCGGGGTCGCGGCGCAGGCGCAGTTGGCCGTTCACGAATTCTACTTCGTCGTAGTCGGCGCCTTGCAGGGGCGAGTCTTTCTGTTTTTGAGCCAGCTTGAGCAGCTTTTGGCCCAGCGCGTCGCAGGCGTTTTTCACGGCCGTGCCCACCGAGGCGGCGGTCCAGGAGCCGCCCTGCAGCGGGGCCTGGGGCTGGTCGGTGTCGCCAAGCTCGAAGGTCACGGCTTCCAGGGGCAGGCCCAGGGTTTCGGCCGCAATCTGGGTCATGATGGTGTAGGTGCCGGCCCCGTTTTCGCCCGCGCCGCTGAGTACCAGCAGGCGGCCGTCGGCCGTGAGGCGGGCGCTGGCGCGCGAGGGCATCTGCATGGCGTCCCAGACGCCGCCGGCCATGCCCCAGCCGGTGAGCAGGTGGCCGTTGCGCATGGAGCGCGGCTCCAGCGGCCGCTTGTCCCAGCCGAATTTGGCGGCGCCCTCATGATAACATTCGCGCAGCTTCTTGCTCGAAAAGGGCTTGTCCACGTTCTGGTCACGCTCGGCGTAGTTGCGCAGGCGGAATTCGAGCGGGTCGAGGCCGGCGGCGTAGGCCATTTCGTCCATGGCCACCTCGATGCCCACGTTACCGGTGGCCGCGCCGGGCGCCCGCATATCCTGGGGCGAGTACACGTCGAGCTGGGCCAGCTGGTAGCCCAGCTTCACGTTGTCGCACTTATACTGCATGCCCGACCAGTTCACCACGTTCTCGGTGTAATCCTCAAACAGCGAAGTTTCGTGCAGGGCGTGGTGTTGCAGGGCGGCCAGCGAGCCATCGGGGTTGGTGCCCAACTTGAGCAGCTGCAGCGTGTTGGGCCGGTGGCCGATGCTGAACATCTGCTGGCGCGTGAGCGTGACGCGCACCGAGCGTTTCAGCTCCAGCGCCGCCAGCGTAGCCATAAACACCGAGTACTGGGGCCGCAGCCCTGAGCCGAAGCCGCCGCCCATAAACTGGTTCACCACCCGGCAGTTGTCCTTGCTGAGCCCGAACACGCCGGTGAGGTAGCGCTGCACGTTGAAAACGCCCTGGGTTTTGTCGTAGACCGTTATTTTGTCGTCGGCCAGCCACTCCACGGTGGCGGCAAACAGCTCCATGGGGTTGTGGTGCTGGGCGCCGTGGGCGTACTCGGCCTCGATGCTGTGGGTGGCGTTTTTCCAGGCTTTTTCGGGGTTGCCGCGCGGCGGGGGTGGCGGCGCGTAGCCCAGCTTGCCGCCGCCGGGCAGGTAGCCCTCGGTGCGCTTGGTTCCGAGGTTGGTTTCGTGCGGCTCCTGCTCGTAGTCCACCCGCAGCAGGGCGGCGGCGTAGCGGGCCAGCTCGAAGGTTTCGGCCACTACCAGGGCCACCGGCTGCTGGTTGAAGGTGATATCGGGCGTGTGCAGGGGCCGAAAGGGCGAGCCGCCGGGGGCCAGCAGGTCCTTGTAGCTGCGGTCGAACCAGGCCAGATGGGGCACGTTTTCGTGCGAGTACACGGCCAGCACGCCCGGCAGGCCCAGCACCTCTTCGGCGTGCACCCGGGTCACTTTGCCCTTGGCAATCGGGCTGTTTACCACGTAGCCGTAGGCCAGGTTGGGCACGTTGAATTCGCCCGCGTAGTGCGCCGTGCCCGATACTTTCAGCGGCCCGTCGACGCGGTTGGCGCCCTTGCCGATATGGTTGGTCTGGGTCATGGGATATATTTTTGGAGCTGTTAGCTAGTAGCTGCTTGCTGTTAGCTTTTCGGCTGATTGGTAGTATGATAACACGGCGGCAACAAGGGCCGTGGGCATGTAGCGCGAAGCTTCCGCTTCGCGTATCGTTGAACGGGGTCGTTTGAAATTCAGCAACGACGCGCGAAGTGGAAGCTTCGCGCTACTGCCTTACGGATTCGAATTCAAGAAAGCATCCGACGCCTGCTGCTTGCCTTCGGTGGCCTGCTGCAATGCCCGCACGATGGCACGGCGGGCCAGCTCAATCTTGAAATCGTTGGAGCCCTGGCCCACGGCGTTGGCCACCACATGGGCGGCCACGCGGCCGAAGGTTTCGGCGGTGGCGGGCTGGCCCTTCAGCATTTCCTCGGCCGACTTGTCGCGCCAAGGCTTGTGGGCCACGCCGCCCAAGGCCAGGCGGGCATCGGTGATGGTGTCGCCGTCCAGCTCCAGGCCCACGGCCACGCTTACCAGGGCGAAGGCATAGGAGTGCCGGTCGCGGAGCTTGAGGTAGGTGAAGTTCTTGGCAAACCCTTTCTCGGGTAGGTCGAGCGACAAAACCAATTCCCCCTCAGTCAGGGTGTTGTCGTACTGGGGCAGCTCCCCGGGCAGGCGGTGGAAGTCCTCGAAAGCAATACTCCGCTCGCCGTTGGGCCCGCTCACGCGCACAGTGGGCGCCAGCGCCGCCAGGGCCACGCACATATCCGAGGGGTGGGTGGCAATGCAGGCCTCGCTGGCCCCCAGAATGGCATGGATGCGGTTGTAGCCCCCGATGGCCGAGCAGCCCGAGCCCGGCTCCCGCTTGTTGCAGGGCGTTTCGATGTCGTAGAAATAGTAGCAGCGGGTGCGCTGCATGAGGTTGCCGCCGTTGGTGGCCGCGTTGCGCAACTGGGGCGAGGCGCCCGCCAGAATCGCCTGGTTCAGCATCGGGTAGCGCTGCTTAACCTGCTCGTTCCAGGCCGTATCGGCGTTGGTAGCCGTGGCCCCGAGGCGCAGGCCGCCGTCGGGCAGGTCTTCGATTTTGGAAAGCGGCAGCTTGGCCACATTAACCAGATGCGCGGGCTGCTCGACGTTGTACTTCATCAAATCGATGAGGTTGGTGCCGCCGCCCAGATAGGCCGAGGCCCCGTGGCCGGCCTTGTCGCGCACCGCATCGGCCACATCAGTAGCGCGGGAGTAGGTGAAGGGATACATTTCTTAGTATTAAGTAGTGAGTATTTTGTACTGAGTATGTTTCTTGAGTAGTGAGGCATGCTTTTGTCTCACTACTCAATACCTGATACTCACTACTGTTTGTCCACGACTTCCTTTACCGCGTTCAGGATGCCCGTGTAGGCGCCGCAGCGGCAAAGGTTGCCGCTCATCAGCTCCTTGATTTCGGCTTCGGAGTGGGCGCGGCACTCGTTGAGCAGGCCCTGGGCCGAGCAAATCTGGCCGGGCGTGCAGTAGCCGCACTGGAAAGCGTCGTGGTCGACGAAGGCCTGCTGCAGCGGGCTGAGGTGGTCGGGCGTGCCCAGGCCCTCGATGGTCGTGATGTCGTCGTCTTCGTGCATCACGGCCAGCGTGAGGCAGCTATTAATGCGGCGGCCGTTGACGAGCACCGTGCAGGCGCCGCACTGGCCATGGTCGCAGCCTTTTTTGGTGCCCGTGAGGTGGGCGTACTCGCGCAGGGCGTCGAGCAGGCTGGTCCAGGGCGCGAGCTGCAGGGTTTGGGTCTGGCCGTTGATGTGCAGGCGCACCGGGCCGGTGGGCACCGGAGCCGGCAGGCCGCCACGGTGCGGGGTGCTGGTAAGTAGTTGCGACATAAACAAGAGCAGAAGTGGTGAAGGAAGCGACGGCACAAGGCCGGCACGTGCTTTTGCTGTACGCCCGCAACGGCCCGCGCGTTATACTTCGGGGCCGCATTTTGCCGCTTTTACCAAGGCCGGCTCCCTGGCTGGTCCTCTGAACTACCATCAGCCCCCCGCAGCCCGCCGGTACCGCATCAAAAAAAGCCGCCTTCCGGGCTGCCCGCCCCAGAGGGCAGCAGCACCGGAAGGCGGCAGCAGCGTCGGCAGTCGTAAGGGCGGTTAGGCGCCTTTCGAAGCCAGGATATCAAGCATTTCCACGGCTGGCGCGGAGGCGAACAGCTCGGGGGCCTGGGCGAACAGGGCTTCGGCAACCTTGCCGCCCAAATGCGCTTTACGGCCGGCTTCCTCGGCAAACGTGTCGAAAATCCCGAACGTCGTCGGGCCCATCTGCACCCCGTACCAGGTAGCAGTTTCCGGCTCCTGCTCCACCAGGGCTAGGCCCCCTCGCAGGAAATCAGCTACTTCCTGCTCCTTGCCGGGCTTGGCTTCCAGACGTACAAACAATCCTACTTTTACCATGAGAATGGGGGTTAAATGGGTAGGCTTGTAGAACCGGCTCGACGAAAAAATGTTTGGCGCATGCATCTTCACCCCTGCTTATAATTCTCGGCTAATCCATGCTAACTCCTCCGCCCCATCCCGTGAAATACCTCCTGCTGTTCCTGCTATTAACGGCTCTTTCGGCCTCCTCCCCTGCTCTGGCCACGCCCAGCGTGCGGGTTACCCTCCAGGTTGCGCCGGAAGCGCACACCTTCACCTGCCGCTACCGCTTCACTTTGCCGGCTTCCGACACAACCTCGGTGGTACTGCTGAACCTGAACCGCCGCTATAAGCTGCAACAGGTGCAGGCTCCGCGGGCGGTGCAGCAGCGCGTTGCGTCGGTGCTATATGTGCGTGATTCTGTCCAGCAGATTCAGGTTCGCTATGCGCCAAACCAACGCCGCAGCCGCTACATCGAGTTGGTGTATACCGGCGAAATCGGCCAGAGTAACTATACCGACCAGGCAGTCCTTTTCAGCTCCCGAAGCGAATGGATACCCTTTCGCCCCTATCAGGAGTACGAAATATTGCCCTACCAACTGACGGTGCAGGTGCCGCCCGGCTATCAGGTGCGCGGCACCCGCCCACCCAGCCGGCAGCAGCCCTGCCGTTACACGTTTAAAGGCACCACCAGCGTCATCGACCTCACGGTCCTCGTAGCCCAACAATTCTATCAAGCCGTATCCGCCGCTGGGCCGCCCATCACGTTCGTTAAGACCGGTGCCCCGCTGACTCATACCGATTCAGTTAACCTCCGGCAGGCGGAAGTTATTACGGCCTTTTACAACCGTACCATTGGGCGGCTGGCCCCGATTAATAAGTTCACCGTACTCCTTCCTGGCAATAATAGCGGGGCCTACGGGCTCCTGGATGACGCTACCGTCATCACTTATTCCGATTTTGATGTAGCGCAAACAGATGAACTGCTAATTCTAGCCCACGAAATCAGCCATAGATGGTGGGCCTACGGCTCGTTTCACGACGAAACCGACTGGCTCAACGAGGCCTTTGCCACTTACTCCAGCCTACTCTACTTAGAGGCCAGCGGCGACGAAGCAGGCTATCAAAAGGAACTTGCCCGTTTGGCGCAAACTACCACTGATAAACCACCAATTTGGGGGTTTGACCGCTATAAATATGAGTTTACTATGCACCGCCGCGTGATGTACAACAAGGGCACCGGCATCCTGCACGCGTTGCGCACCCGCGTGGGTACCGAGCAATTCCTGAACATTCTGGCTACGACTGCGGCCCAAAAAACCAGCACCAATCCAGGGTTTGTGCAACTCGTGGAGCAAGTGGCCGGACCGGAAACCGGGTCCTGGCTGCTGGCCGAGCTGAAGCGGTGATGCGCGGTCAATTCTGAGAACAGCCAGCAAGGAGTTGCTGGCCCGGCTCCGTTGAAGGAGCAAACGCTTTTACGGCTTCACTTCCACTACGCGCAGCTCGCGCACCTGCTTCACCCAGCGGGCCGGGCGCTTTTCGCGGGGTATGATGAGCTGGTACGGCCCGCTTTCCGAGGGCAGGGCTTTGCCGTCGCAACGGTCGGCCAGCAGCACCGTCTGGTCGTTGAAGGTAGGGTCGAGCTCGGGCAGGGCCACTACCACGCGGTAATCGTCGGCGGCCGTTACCAGCAGGGCCTGGCTGAGGGCGGGGCCATGCAGGGCCTTGCCCTGGGGCGCCTGCAGCAGCTGAAGCAGCGCGGGCAGCGGCACGCCTTCGTAGCGGTGGCTTTTGCCGGTTTTGTCCTTGGCCGTTTGCGTAACCCGGGGCAGCGCGGCCCACTCGGCGGCCGTGAGGGTGCGGGTGGCCGCGCCCGGGCCGGCCAGTGTCAGGTTTTGGGCCGAAAGGCTCAGCGAAGTCAGCACACCAAAGGCAAAAAGCGGCAGCAGGCGGCGAGTCAGCATAGAAAGGCGATGGGCAAAGATGATTGGATGGGCGCAGTTGCCGGGCCAGCGCAGCGGCAGTTGGCGGCAACTGGTAGTCAGGCCCGAAATCAGGCCGTTACGGTTTCCTCGATGGCGGCGGAAATATCAACTTCCTCCAGCGGCGGCACCGGGGCAAAGCGCGACTCGTGGAAGTTGGCCTCCGGAAAGCCCGGCGCCACGCCCGCGTTGTTGATTTCGTGCAACGTAATGCCGTAGCCCTTGTGCGTGTCGTAGATGTCGCGCACGGTGTAGATGGGCCCGCGCTTGGGCGTCTGGATGTTGGGATTCTGCACCAGCAGCATGGTAAAGTCGTCGTTGGTGCAGATAACTTCCTGGCCGGGGTGGAAAAGGGGCGGTTTCATAGAGGGCAAAGGTAAGGAGCAGCCGGGCAGCAGCTGCGTTGGTCGCACTTCTTACAAAGCGGCTAAGCGGGTCACAAAAAAAACCACTTAGTACAGCTGCTAAGTGGTTTTTCTCACTGTACCCCGTACACGATTCGAACGTGTGACCGCCTGCTTAGAAGGCAGGTGCTCTATCCAGCTGAGCTAACGAGGCAGGTTGTCTGAGGTAACTTAAAAACGAGGGTTGCGCTAAGTTGCGGGTGCTAAAAAACAAAAAGCCGCCCGCCCCAGAGGCGGGCTGACGGCTAATTGATGGTCGGGGTGGCAGGATTCGAACCTGCGGCCTCCTGCTCCCAAAGCAGGCGCGATACCGGGCTACGCTACACCCCGAAAAATAATTAGTAATTGATAATTAGTAATTAAGAATGAGTGCCCGTAAACCGGTTGGCAGCTCGGGCACTTATTAATTACTAATTGTCAATTACTAATTCAAACAAAGCGGAGAGAGGGGGATTCGAACCCCCGGTAGCCTTTAGAGCTACGGCAGTTTAGCAAACTACTGGTTTCAGCCACTCACCCATCTCTCCCGAAGGGTTGTCCTTTCCGGTTGAAAGGTGGTGCAAATATACGAGCCGGATGGAGATTCAAACCCTGTTCCGAAAAATAACTTCCATCTTGCCTCTGCGTTTGGGGCGTGCGGGCCGCTATTTGGCGCTTTTTGCCCGCCGCCGTGCCGCCCTTTTTTGGCTGGTTGTATTGTGAACATGAACCCGTTACCGTGGCGTTGAACTGGGCCTATCTGCCGGGCTGGCCGGAGGTGGCCGCGGCCGTGTTTTTTTTTATTTTTTACCTCGGCTACGCCCTCCGCACCCGCCGGCTGGCCGCGCCGCTGGGCCAGCACGGCGGCCGGCTGGGCTGGAAACTAACCCTGCGCCTGCTGTACGGCGGCCTGTTGGGCGCCGCTTTGCTCGGTCCCGCTTACGGCCTCACGCAGCACCCGGTGCGCACGGCCGGCAAAGACGTGTGGCTGCTCGTCGACCTTTCGCGCTCGATGAACGCGCCCGACGTGGCCCCCTCGCGCCTCCAGAAGCTGCAGGCCGAACTGGCCTCGCTCGTGCGCCGCTTCCCCGCCGACCGCCTGGGCCTCATCGTGTTTGCCGGCGAAGCCTACGTGCAGTGCCCGCTCACCTACGACCAAGACGCGCTGCAGCTTTTTCTGAGCACGCTGCAAACCAACCTGCTGCCGGTGGGCACCACCGACCTGGTGCCCCCGCTTAAGCTGGTACTGGCCCGCCTGACCCCGGCCGCCGCGCCAGTCAGCGCCCCTTCGGCCGGCGTGCCGCCCGTGCCGCCCCGCGCTACGGCCGTGGTGCTGGCCACCGACGGCGAAGATTTTGGCGACAACCTCGAAGGCACGGTGCGGGTGCTGGCCCGCTCCGGCGCCCGCGTGTTCACAGTGGGCGTGGGCACCACCGAGGGCAGCCGCATTCCGCGCGCCGACGGCCGGCCGGGCTACGTGCGCGACGCCCGCGGCCGCGACGCCGTAACGCGGCTGGTGCCGGCCCCGCTGCGCCGGCTGACCGAGCAAACCGGCGGCCAGTATTTCGAGCTGACCGACCAGCGCAACGAGTTTCCGCAGCTGCTCTCGGCCCTCAACCAGCTGGAGGGGCAGGCCCAGCAGGTGCGCACCGTGGCCGTGGCCGACAACCGCTACCGCTACCCGCTGGCCCTGGCCCTACTGCTCATTGGGCTCGATATTCTGCTGACCGTGAAAGTTATCCGGACATGAAAACGCTGCTGACCACCCTGCTGCTGCTCGGTTTCTGGGGCAGCCTCACCCGCATCCACGACCGGAATGCGGCCGTGCAGCGGGGCGCCCGGGCCTACGCCAACCGCCAGTATGCCGAGGCTGCCCTGGCCTACCGCGAAGCCGCCATCGAGCTGGGCGGCACCGACGATGCGCTGTGGCTGAACCTGGGCCACGCCACGCTGCGGGCCGGCCGGCCGGCTGAGGCCCGCTCCTACTACGGCCATCTGCTGGCCAACTCCGACCAGAAAATCCGGAGTGTGGCCCTGCAGCAGCTGGCCGAGCTGGCCGCCGACCGGGGCGAGTACGCGCCGGCCGTGGCTCTGCTGCGGCAGGCGCTGCTGGCCGATGCCGGCAACGCGGGCGCCCGCTACAACTACGAGGTGCTGCGCCGTTTCCTGGCCGACCGCACCTCGGCCCCGCCGCCCCCGCCCAACCCCGACGGCAGCCCCCGGAAGCAGCAGGCGGGCCCGCGCGAGCAGCAGCCAAAGCCCCAGGTCGGCCCCAACAGCCCCGGTCAGCGCCCCGACCCCACGCAGCCCAACGACCCGAGCAGCCCCCCGCAGCGCAAGCCCGATGCCGACGGCCAATCCGACCCGTCCCAGCCTTCGGCTTCGGCGGGCGGGGCAGCCGGCGGTGGCTTCCGGCCCGGCAGCGGGCCCGAGCGCGACGTGGCCCGCGGCAGCCAGCCCGGCACCGTACGCGGCCTCAGCGACGAGGCAAATGGCCCCGCAGCCCCCGGCGGCACCAGTCGGCGCGGCGGCACCGAAGCCGCGGCCGCCGACGAGGCCAACCTGCAAACCCAGCGCGCCCGCCTCCAGCAGATGAACCTGAGTCCCGGCCAGGCCCGCCAGCTGCTGGAGGCGCTCCGCACCGCCGAGCAGCAGTACCTGCAGCAGCTCCCCCGCAAAGCCACTACCCCCCGCGACAAAACCAAGCCGGCGTGGTAGTGGTGAAATAGTGAGATAGTGAGATGGTGAGTTTGACGTTTCGGGGCCCTGACGGCCCAGTTGCGTAGTTGGGCCCGCCTGAACGTCAAACTCACCAAACCGCCAAATCACCAAATCGCCTTTCGTACCTTTAGGCTCTAATCTCACCCCACCTAATTCAACTTATGCAAATCAAGGAAGTAGTAATCGTAGCCGCCGTGCGGACTCCTATTGGCTCGTTTGGCGGCAGCCTGGCCTCGCTTTCGGCCGTGGAGTTGGGCGCAATTGCCATTAAAGGCGCGCTGGAAAAGGCCGGCGTGGATGGCAAAGAAGTGCAGCAGGTGATTATGGGCAACGTGATTTCGGCCAACCTGGGCCAGGCGCCTGCCCGCCAGGCCGCCAAGAAGGCCGGTCTGCCCGACACCGTGGAGTGCACGACCGTGAACAAGGTGTGCGCCTCGGGTTCGAAGGCCATCATGTACGGCGCCCAGGCCATTATGCTGGGCCAGGCCGACGTGGTGATGGCCGGCGGCATGGAAAGCATGAGCAACGTGCCCTACTACCTCGACAAAGCCCGCTTCGGCGCCAAATACGGCAACGGCCAGATGATTGACGGCCTGATGAAGGACGGCCTCTGGGACCCCTACCACGATTACGCCATGGGCAACGCCGCCGACGCCACGGCCGCTCACTACGGCATCACGCGGGAGGAGCAGGACGCCTTTGCCCAGCAGAGCTACGAGCGCAGCGCCGCTGCCGCCAAGGCCGGCAAGAAGAAGGACGAAATTGTGCCCGTCACCATCACCGTGCGCGGCAAGGAAACCGTTATCAGCGACGACGAGGAGTACCTGAAGGCTGATTTCGCCAAGTTCTCCGGGCTGCGGGCCGCCTTCACCAAGGAAGGCACCGTAACGGCCGCCAACGCCTCGACGCTCAACGACGGGGCCGCCGCCGTGCTGCTGATGAGCCGCGAGAAGGCCGACGAGTTGGGCATCAAGCCGCTGGCCATTGTGCGCGGCTTCGCCGATGCCGAGCAGGCCCCCGAGTGGTTCACCACCACGCCCGCGCTGGCTATTCCGAAGGCGCTGAAAAACGCTGGTCTGGCTGCTTCGGATGTGGATTTCTACGAAATCAACGAGGCTTTCTCGGTGGTTTCGCTGGCCAACAACAAGCTGCTGGAGCTGGAAGGCGACAAGGTGAACGTGTACGGCGGGGCCGTGAGCCTGGGCCACCCGCTGGGGGCTTCCGGCGCCCGTATCGTGACGACGCTACTGGCTGTAATGGAGAACGAGGGCGGCAAAATCGGCGTCACCGGCATCTGCAACGGCGGCGGCGGCGCCAGCAGCATCGTGCTGGAGAAAGCCTAGTTGTTGAGCTGTTAGCCTTTAGCTGCTAGCTGTCAGCTTTGTTCTGATGTTGAGAGCCCTGCCGCTTGTTTTGCGGCAGGGCTTTTGATTGCCCGGCGGTCCGTCAGGCACTACTTCGCCATTTCCCCCGTTCTTGTCGCTATGAGAATCCTGTTTGCCACCCTTGTCCTGTTCACTGCCACCGCCGCCCAGGCCCAGCAGCTGCGGCGGCTCACTACCTACTTCGACTCGACACGGGTGCACCCCAGGGAGAAGTTTGCGGCGCTGGTAGGGGCCGATACCGTGATGCAGGGGCCGTACAAGCGGTTTTACTACAACGGCAAGCTGGAAGCTCAGACCCGCTACACGGCCGGCAAGCGCGACTCGGCCTACGTGGAGTTCCACCCCAACGGCGGGCGGCGGCTGGAGGTAACTTACCAGGACGGCGTGCGCCAGGGCCCGTTCAAAACGTACTACGACACCGGCAAGCTGGCCCAGGAAGGCAGCTTTGCCGACGATGAGCCCAGCGGCGAGCTGCGCTACTTCTTTCCCGACGGCAAAATCAAGCTGGAAACGACGCTGACCAAGGGCCAGCCCAGCGGCCTGGTGCGCGAGCTGTACGACTCGGGCAAGCCTAAGGCCGAAATTACGTTTGCCGACGGGCAGGCCAACGGACCGGTGCGCACCTTCTACGAAAACGGCCAGCTCCAGAGCGAGGGCACCTACCGCCGCGGGCTGCTGGCCGGCCCCTACAAAACGTACTACGACAACGGCCAGCTCGAAAGCGAAGTGCTGGCCGACCAGACCGGCCGGGGCCGCTACCGCAGCTACTACCGCTCGGGCCAGCTCCAGACCGAGGGCACCTACGTGGCCGCGCCGCTGCTGGGCCGGGCCGTGAAAAACCCGCTCGGCGACGACCTCACCAAGCAGGCCCGCGCCCTGGCCGGCGGCACCAACAACCTCGACGGCCCCGCTAAAGCCTACTACGAAAACGGCGCCGTGAAAACCACCATGACCTACCGCCAGGGCACGCTGGTGGGCACGCAGCAGGATTTCTACGAGTCGGGCAAACTGAAGCAGAAGACCGAATACGGCAACCAGGCCCGCGACCGGAAAATCACGGGCTACTTCGAGGACGGCAGCCTGCAGCGCGAGCAGCAGTTCAAGAACAACCTGCCCGCGGGCCAGTGGCGCACGTACTTTCCCGGCGGCAAGCAGGTGCAACAGGTGGAGAGCTACCAGAACGGCCGCCTCGGGGGCGAGCAACTGACCTACTACCCCACCGGCACGCTGCAAAGCAAGCTGCTGAACGAGAACGGCAAGGCCGCCGGCCTGGCCCAGTCGTTCTACCCCTCGGGCAAGCTGCAGGCCGAAACCACCTACGTGCGCGGCCTCAAAACCGGCCCCTACCGCCTGCTGCGCGAAGACGGCACGCCCGAAATGACCGGCGCCTTCCGCAACGGCAAGGAAACCGGCCTTTGGCTCTACTTCGGGCCCGACGGCACGACGGTCAAGGAGCGCAAAACCTTTAGGAACGGGCAGGTGGTAGCCCCCGGCAGCGCCGCGCCAGTGAAGAAACGGTAGGTTGTTAAGTATAAGAATGTCATTCTGAGCGAAGGCGCAGCCGAAGTCGAAGAATCTCTACCTCAATGCTAACCCTGTCGTCAGGAGTTACCACTGCACGCGAGATTCTTCGACTTCGGCTGCGCCTTCGCTCAGAATGACCGTTCTTTTTACTCTCTTACCTACTTCTTTTCCTTGGCCAGCATCATCTCGCGGATGTATTTGACCGGGGCGCTGCCGTAGCTGAGGAACTGCTCGTGGAAGGCTTTGAGGTTGAAATCCTTGCCTTCTTTCTGCTTCAGCTCCTCGCGCAGGTCGTAGATTTCGGTGTAGCCGGTGAAGTAGGAGCTGAGCTGCACCTGGCTCAGGGTGGCGCGCAGCCACTTGTTGCGGGCTTCGGCTTCTTCCTGGAACCCGTCGCGGCGCAGCATTTCCACGGCCTGGGTTTCGGTGATGCTGCCGGCCTGCACCTCGTGGTCGAGGATGGCGTTCAGGGTCACGCGCATGTTCCACTTGTCCCACATCAGCCAGAACTCGTCGGTGTTGCCACCGTAGCCGCTTTCCAGCATCATGCGTTCGGCGTACACGGCCCAGCCCTCAATCATGGCCCCGTTGCCCAGAATGGACTTGATGAGCGAGGGGCTGCGGTTGGCGTACACGAGCTGGGTGTAGTGGCCCGGAATGGCCTCGTGGATGTTGAGAATCTGGAGCGTGTAGGTGTTGTACTCGCGCAGGTAGCTTTCGGCCTGGGGGGCCGGCAAGCCCACAATCGGGTCCACGTTGTAGTAGGTGTCGGCGCCCTTGTCGTAGGGGCCGGGGGCCGATACGCTGGCGCCGGCGCCGCTGCCGCGCATGTAGAGCGGGGTTTCGCGCACCACCAGCGGCTGGGTGGGGTCCTGGGTCAGCAAATCGTGCTCGTTCACCCAGCGCACCAGCTCGGGCATCTGCTCGCGCACGGCATCCACGAAGCGCTGGGGCGTAGCGTGCTCGCGCGAGAGGGCCGCCACCACGTCGCGCACGATGGCCAGCGTGTCCTGCGGCACGGCCTGGTACTGCACGTACTTGGGGTAGATGCGCAGGGCCCGGGCCTTCATGTCGGCCAGCAGCTCCTGGCGGTGCGTGAGGGCCTTCTGGTACACCTCATCGGCCGAGTAGCTGCTCTGAATGTCGAGGGCAAACTTGCGGGCAAACAGCTCGGGCCCGATGCGGAAGCTGCGGAAGTTGTTCGCCGGCAGCACCTCGGTTTGCAGAAAGCGGATGTAGCCTTCCATGGCCAGCTTGGTGGTGCCGATGCGGCCGCGCAGCTCCTGCTTTTCGGCCTCGCTCAGCCCCGATTTAGCCACCGAATCGAGCAGCGCGGGGCCAAACACGCTCAGGCCGCCCTGGTTCTGGCGGATGGCCAGGTTGGTGTGCTCGCGGGTAGGCTGCCTGATGCTCTGCTTGGCGGCCTCGTAGTAGTCGGTGCTCTGGATAAGCTTGTGGCTGATGGCGCGCAAACGCCGGTCGAGGGGGGCGTAGCGGCCGTTGAGCAGCTCGGCCACCGCGCCGCCCACGTTGTAGTTGGCCGGGTTCCACTGCCAGCTGCGCAGCGTGTCGGCGTAGAAGCGGGCCGAGGCCAGGTAGTTCTGCATCAGCCGGAAGTCGGTCTGGTTGTTTACCGACAGCTTGCCCAGCTCGAACGTCTGCATCTCCCGGGCCCGGCGCGCAATGGCCTGGGCCTCGGTCTGGCGGCGGGCGGCCGAGGGCACCACCAGCACCGAGTCGTAGCGGTGGTAGCCGGCGCTGCTGGCCCACTCGGGGTTGTAGTACCAGAGCGAGTCGATGAAGCGGGCCTTATAGTCGTCGAAGGTGGCGTCGGCGGTAGCATCGGTGCCGGTGGCGGGCTTGGTGCCCGAGTCGCAGGCGGACAGCAGGCCGGCGCCGGCCAGCAGCAGGGCGGCGGGCAGGAAGTAGCGGTGTTTCATGAGCGGGGGTTAAGCGGGCAAGGTACGCGGCAAGGACGGAAGTCGGGCCGCGGCGTTGCGCGGGGCAACGCCGCGGTGGCCGAGGCCCCCACCCTGTCATCCTGAGCGGAGCGAAGGACCTATACAGCAGGTACTATCTGATAATAGCCTCTGTATAGGTCCTTCGCTGCGCGCAGGATGACAAGTAGAGGAGTACCACGACAAGGCCAAACGCGGACCATAACAAGCGGGGGTGGGGGCTTGGCTAAGTCGCTATTTCGTTGCACCTTATGGCCGCTAAGCCCGGCCGTACCAGTGCAGCGGGGGGCCAGCGGACTTCTTCTTCCATCCTCTCACTCTCTCTCCCATGCCCAACCAGTTTTCGCAGGACATTCCGGCCACCGCCCTCCAGCAGGCCCAGGCCGCCCTCGACGCCTTCCGTACCGCCCTCGAGCAGTACCTGCACGCCCTCACCCCCGACGAGCGCCGCTCGATGCTGCGCATGGCCGACAAAACCGTGGCCTTCGTGCAAAAAACCGCCGACTACGCCACCACCACTCCCGCCTTCGCCCCAGGTTTCGTGAGCCTGCCCGACCTGAAGCAGGATTTGCAGGGCGTGCAGCAGCTCACGCCCCTGCACCAGCAGCTGGCCCAGCTCACCGAGCTACTCGACTCCACCATGATGCTGGCCGGCTCCGAAGCCTATGCCTCGGCCCTGAGCATTTACCAGAACATCAAGTTCATGGCCGAAAAAAGGCAGCCCGGCGCCCAAACCGCCTACGACGACCTCCGGCAGCGCTTCCCCGGCCGCTCCGGCCCCAACGGTAGCGCCAGCCGCAAGTAGCCCGTCGCCCTTTCTCTTTCCGGCCCACCCGCCCGCCGGCCGGCGTTGGCGGTGCAATGGCCCGGCCGGGGGGTAAAAAGGCCCGGCCCCGAGCCAATTTGGTTCGGGGCCGGGCCTTTTTACCCCCCGGCCGGGCCAAGTTGGTCCGGCGCCGGGCCTTTTTACCCCCTGGCCGGGCCATTTTGCCCCCCGGCCGGGCCAATCTGGTCCGGTGCCGGGCCATTTCACCCCTTGGCCGGGCTAATTTGGTCCGGCCGGGGTGTTCGGCAACACCCCGCCGGGTGTTGCCGAACACCCCACGCGCCTATTGGCCAGGCGTTGCGCCCCGCTTCCTGCCCCGCTCTCCGAAAAAGGCGCGGGAGAACCAAATCCTGCTTTTTAGGCTGGTGGTAGCGGCTCTGGTTCCAGCAAACTCCAAGCTAGTTGCTCCGCTTGCTTTTCGGAGGGGGGGCCAGCGGGTGAGGTGCCCCGCCAGAACGGCCCTTCGCTGCCCTATTCGGCCTCCGACTCGTAGTAGCCCGCCGTGCTGCCCAGCTGGTGGGCAATGGCTTCCAGCTCGGGCCACTCGCTGCTGGTGCCGCCCAGAAAACCGCCCCGCCGTACCGCCCTGCTATTGGTGGTCAGGTCGCTGCCCGTAATCCAGCGGCCGCGCAGCAACAGCTGGTTGTCCTGCACCTGCACGAAAATAGCGATGATGGAAGTGGATTTCAGATCGATGAAATCGGTGCTGAGGGCGAGCAGGTCGGCGTCGGAGTAGCGGAAGGTGTAGCCCCGAGCGGCCAGCACGCCGGCGGCCCGCTGCCAGGCCACGCGGGGCTCGTCGGTGAGGGTGAGCACAATGGTATCGTCGTTTTTTTCGGGCGTGGCGTGCAGGGCGGGTAGTTGGGCCAAGGCCGGCCCGACGGCCAGCAGCAGCAGCGGCAGCAATAGTTTTTTCATCAGAATAGACGCTAAAAGGCAGGAAGCCGGGGCCCGCAACGGGGCCGGGCCGGGCAGCTAGTGGGTGGGGGTGCGGGCGTAGCGCACCGGGCCGCCCAGCAGGCGGGCTATTTCCTCCAGCTCCTGCCAGCGGCGGCCGCTCACGCCCTTGCCATTGTCGTATTCGATGACGTGCAGCCAGTTAATTGTGTTGTCGCCGGCCGGGATGTAGCCCTGCAGCTGCAGCTCGTGCCCATCCACCACCAGATACACGCCCATCAGGTGCTGCGCAAAGTTGTTTACCGGCTCGGTGCTGATGGTGAGCAGCTCGGGGCTGGCAAAGCGCACCAGGTAGCCGCGCCGGGCCAGCAGCCGGCCGGCCCGCTGCCAGGCCACCTGCCCCTCGTCGGGCAGCGTTACGACCAGCGTGTTGTCGAAATCGATGGGCTGGGTGCGCAGACCGGCCGTTTGGGCGAAGGCCGGGGCGCCGCCGAGCAGCAGCCCAACAGCTAACAGGAGTACAGAGCGTAGCATAAACAGGCACTTAAAGTGGGTAATAGGTTGACTCGGCGACGCTGCGCAAAAAACCCGCCAGAACCCGCCCGGTGCCTGCTGCCAGCCGCCCAGCCGCCCTCACCCCTACTCGCTCAGCACCACCTCGGCCAGCAGCGGGAAGTGGTCGGAGCCGATGGCGGGCAGCCGCTCCAGCCGGGCCAGCCGGAATTCCTTGGTGGCAAACAGGTGGTCGAGCGGCCAGCGCCACAGGCCGCTGTTGGCATCAAAGGTGCTGAACATGCCCCGCCCCCGACGCACGTTGTACAGCTCGCCGCTGGCCTCGAACAGGCGCGTCGCCCTCGACCACGACACGTCGTTGAAGTCGCCCAGCACCAGGGCCGGGCCGGCGTGCTGCTGAATGTGCCGGCCCACCTGCAACAGGGTGCGGTTGGGCTGGCTGAGGCTGGTGGGGTGGCGGCTGGGCACCGGCGGCGTGGGGTGCACGGCGTACAGGCGCACGGTGCGCCCGTTGGGCAGTTGCACATCGGTGATGATGGTGGGCACATGGGGTTCCTGGAACGCATATACCCGCGGGTGCAGCAGCGGCCGGCGCGAGTACAGCACCATGCCGTAGGTGTTGGGCCAGGGCAGCTCGATGAAGTAGGGGTACTGCTGCCGGAGCGGGCGCAGGGCATCTACCCAACGCTGGTTGGTTTCGAGGGCCAGCAGCAGGTCGGGCTGCTGCTGCGCCACGCGGGCCAGCAGCAGGTCGGCGCGGGTGTTTTTTTGCAGCACGTTGGCCTCCAGCACCCGCAGGCGGGCGCCGGTATCGGCCAGCTGGGCCTCGGTAGCATCGGGCAGCACCCGAAACATGAAGGGCGCGTAGGGCAACAGCAAGGAAAGCTGCCCGGCCGCCCCGAGCACGTTGAGCCCCAGCACCCAGCGCCGGGCCGCCTGCCGCTGCCGCCGCCCCAGCCCCAGCAGCCCGGCCAGCGCCAGCAGTAGCCCCAGGTGCAGCAGCAACAGCTGGAAGCGCGGAAAATCGAGCAGCTTCAGCCACCACACCTGGGCCGTGAGCAGGGAAAGCAGCGTTGCCAGCACGGCGGGCACAGTAACAATGAACAGCAAACTGAGCAGCAGGCGTTGCAGGCGGGGCATGGGCGGGGGTGGCCGGGTTAAGTGGAAAGCTGGCTTCTTGTACGGGCATCGGGGGGCGAGGGGCGGGAGTTCCGGCCCCCGGCCCGTTCGGCGGACCACCGTGGCCCGGCTCCGGCTGATAGCTTGCCGGTTGTGCCTAAATTGCCCCATGATTCGCCTCGCCCCCGCCCTGCTCTCGCTGCTGCTGAGCGCCGCCTGCTCGCAGCAGCCCGCCGAAACCCTGCGCCAACCGGCTCCCACCGGCCCGCCGGCCATTGCCGCCAGCGCCCCGGCCCCCGCCGCGGCCGGCCTGCTCGAAACCTTCGAAACGGGCAGCAAAGGCAGCTACGCCCCCGCCCCCGAAACGCTCGAAACGGGCCCCTGGCAGCTCACCGAAGCCCTCATCGGCACGTCGGACCAGGACCACAAGCACGGCGCCCGCGCCGCCCGCCTGCGCCTGGGTGGCCGCCTGGGCATGACCTTCGACGCGCCCGCCGGCGTGCAGCGCATCCGCATCAGCGCGGCCGCCTACGGCCAGGATGCGGCCAGCACCTGGGAGCTGTGGGGCAGCCAGGACGGCGGCCGCAGCTACCGCCGCATCGGGGCGGCCGTGCGCACCCAGGGCCCGGAGCTGCGCACGGCCACCTTCGAGGGCGGCAGCACCCGCCCGCTGCGCCTCGAAATCCGCAAAACCGATACGGGCTCGGGCCGACTCAATATTGATGATATCCGCCTCGAAACCGGCTCAGGCGGGGCCGGCACGGATAGCGGAGCGGACCAGCCGGGCACGGTAGCGGGCCAGCCCAGTCCGGCGCCGGCCCAAACCAACCCACCGGCTCCAGGCGCCCAAACCACTTCGGCCCCCAGCTCCTCCGACCTCAACCTGGCCCTGGGCAACCCCAGCGGCGCTACGGCCTCGCTGAGCACACCCAACAACTACCTGCTCACGCGCCTCCAATACGCGGTGGGCTACAGTGCCCGCCGCGGCACGCCCACCTGGGTAAGCTGGCACCTGAGCGCCGCCGATATGGGCCAGGCACCCCGCCAGGACGATTTCCGGCCCGACCCGGCCCTGCCCCGGCAATTCTACGCCGTGTCGCCCCGCTCCTACTCGGGCTCGGGCTTCGACCGGGGCCACAACTGCCCCAGCGCCGACCGTCGCCGCACCCTCGACGACAACTCGGCCACTTTCCTGATGACCAACATGATTCCGCAGGCTGCCAACAACAACCAGCGCACCTGGGCGGGCCTCGAAGAGTGGACCCGCGCCCAGGTGCAGCGCGGCCAGGAGGCCTACGTCATCATGGGCAGCTACGGGCAGGGCGGCACCGGCGTTAAAGGCTTCCAGGCCACGATTGACGAAGGCCGCGTAACCGTGCCGGCCCGCATCTGGAAGGTGCTGGTGCTGCTGCCCGAGGGCGACAACGACCTGCAGCGCATCGCGGCCGGCCAGGCCCGCCTGCTGGCCATCGACACGCCCAACGGCCAGCAGGTGAACCCCGACTGGAGCCAGTACCGCACCAGCATCGACGCGCTGGAAACGGCTACCGGCCTCGACCTGCTCTCGGCCCTGCCCCTGGCCGCCCAGGAGCGGCTGGAGGCGCAGGTAGACAACGGGGAATTATAAATTTTGAATTTTGAATTATGGATTGGACTGCCGGAATGTGGCGTGAAGCGCTTGCTTAGCGTATCATAGAACAGGGCAGAGCGGAGTGGCAAGGAGGCGCGAAGCAACCGGCCTTCACCATGCTCAACGCCCCTAATTCAAAATTTATAATTCATAATCCATAATTTCCCAAAAAGTGTCCGTCGAAAACATCTACACGCCCCGCCAGCAGTACGTGCTGCTGATTGTGTGCCTCGTGGGCCTGGCCGGGCTGATTCTGCTGGGGCTGGGCTCCTACATCACGGCGTTTCTGGGGGCGGGCGTGCTGTACGTGGTGCTGCGGCCCTGGTTTACGGCCCTGGTGCACCGCCGCCACTGGAACCGGCAGCTCGTAACGGCCCTGCTGCTGGTGTTTGCGGTGGTCGTCATCATCATGCCCTTCACCGGGCTGGTGCTGATGCTCGTCAACCGCATCCGCCTCTACGCCCAAGATACCAGCCAGATTATGACCGTGCTGCATCTGGTAGAGCAGAAAACCGGCTACCAGTTCACCACCGAAAACAACGTGCGCGGCCTGATTGAGCAGGTGGTGGGCTGGCTGAGCACGCGCATTCCGTCGCTGGCCAGCGGGCTGCTGCACTTCATCGTCATCATCGGCCTGATGCTGTTCACGCTCTACTTCATGTTTGTGCAGGAAGAAACGTTTCTGCGGGGCCTGCGCCGCTACCTGCCCTTCCGCGAAGCCACGCTGCAGGAGCTGGGCGACTCGCTGCGCAACACGGTGAATGCCAACGTGCTTGGCCAGGCGCTCATTGCGCTGGTGCAGGCCGCCTTCACGGGCCTCACCCTCTGGATTTTCGGGGTCGAGGACGCGCTTTTTTGGGGCACGCTGGCCTTTTTCACGGCCTTTATTCCGGTGCTGGGCACGCCACTGGTGTGGGGCCCGGCGGCCATCTTCAAACTGGCGCAGGGCCACGTGGGCCAGGGCGTGGGCATTTTGCTGGTGGGCGTCATCGTCATTATCAACATCGACAACCTGCTGCGCATCGTGCTGGCCAAGCGCATGGGCGACATTCACCCGCTCATCACGCTGGCCGGCGTGGTGCTGGGCGTCGAGCTGTTCGGCATCCTGGGCCTGGTGATGGGGCCGCTGCTGCTCTCCTACCTGATTGTGCTGGTGGGAGTGTTCGAGCGCGAAAACGGCCTGCTCAAGCGGTTCCAGACTGAGCCGCAGCTGCCCGCCACCGCGCCCCTCGTGCCCCCCGCCGGGCCGCTGCCGCCGCTACCCCAATAACGTCGGCGCTCAAGGCTTGTGTTGTATACAAACGGCCTGTGAGCCTGAGCGTAACTCAGGCCCACAGGCCGTTTGTAGTTCTTGCCAGTCTGCCGATTAGGTTTCGGTGAGCACCGTTTTGAAGCCCTGCAGCCGGCCGCCTTCGCCCTCGCCGAGCACCAGCACCGGCACCTGCGGGCCCTGGCCGAAGCGGTACACCTGGGTGCCGCTTAGCTCCTGCTTCATAAATAGTTGCAGCTGCTTGAAGCGGTTGGCGCTTTCGGCACTGCCGGTCACGCCCTGGTCGGCGGTGTGGTTACGCAGGAAATAGGTCAGCTCCTGCCGCTCGACGGGCGTGCCGGCCGGTACGCCGGCCAGCTTGGCTAGGGCCTCATCGGTGAGGCCGCCGGCCGGGGCCGCGAAGCTCACGGCCTCCAGCGGCGCATCGGCTTCGCTGACGTAGCTCAGGCCTTTGGTCATCTCGCGCAGGGGCTCCAGGGTGGCGTCGTCGGGGGCGGCAGCGCCATCGGGGGCGGGGGCCTGGAAGGCGTCGGGCTCGGAGGCTTCCACGGTTTCGCGGCCGCCTTTGGTGTCGCGCGGGTCGGCGGGCAGCTCGGGCGTGCCGGTTACCACGGCCGGCACCTGGGCCCCGATGGCGGCGGCCAGCTCGTTCATGCGCCGCTCATCCACCTTGATTTTGGGGTTGGCGAAGTTCATGTCGGCCACCTTGGTCATCGGAATCAGGTGGATGTGGGCGTGCGGCACTTCGAGCCCGATAACGGCCACGCCCACGCGCTTGCAAGGCACCGCGGCCCGCACGCCGGCCGCCACGCGCTGGGCAAACAGGTGCAGCGCCGCCAGCTCGGCGGGCGGCAAATCGAAAATATAATCGACTTCGCGCTTCGGAATAACCAGCGTGTGCCCCTCCACGAGCGGCGTAATGTCAAGAAAAGCCAGGTGGTGCTCGTCTTCGGCCACCTTGTAAGCGGGCAGCTCGCCGGCCACAATGCGCGAGAAAATGGAAGCCATGAGGTGAAATGGTGAGGTGGTGAAATGGTGAGTTGACGCTCAAAAGGCCTGACGGCACGGCTGGAGGCGGGCAAAACAACGATGCGCTGCCGCCGCGCCCAACGCCGGGCAGCCCCGGTAGCCGCTCCAAAGTACGGGCCCAAACGCAAAAGGGCGAAGCCGCAGCCCCGCCCTTTTCAAATAAATCAAAGTGCCGAAACGGTTACTCACCATTTCACCACCTCGCCATTTCACTTTAACGGCTGATTTCGAGTACCTGGAACTGCAGCTTGCCGGCGGGCACCGTTATTTCGGCCGTTTCGCCCACCGACTTACCCAGCAGGCCTTTGCCGATGGGCGACTTCACGGAGATTTTGCCGGCGGCCAGGTTGGCCTCCTCCTCGGCTACCAGCGTGTAGTCGAGCACCATGTTGTTCTTGAGGTTTTTGAGCTTCACTTTGCTCATAATGAGCACTTTGCTCAGGTCGAGGTTGGTTTCGTCGAGCAGGCGGGCGTTGCCCAGCACCTCTTCCAGCTTGGCAATTTTGAGCTCCAGCAGGCCCTGCGCGTCCTTGGCGGCGTCGTACTCGGCGTTTTCGCTCAGGTCGCCCTTGTCGCGGGCTTCGCGCAGGTCGTCGGCGGCCTTGGCCCGACCCCGGATTTTGAGGTCCTGGAGCTCGGTTTTGAGCTTCTGCAGACCTTCGGGCGTGTAGTAGTTGACAGTTGACATGACATGGGTGGGATTAGCTCAAAAAAATAAGGAGAACGGCCAGCGTGGCTGGCCGTTCTCCCCTTGGTAGGTGCAGGCAAATATACGAAAATCGGGGAAAGGGTAATGGGGTGATGGGGTGAGGAGGTGATGGGGTGAGGAGGTGAGGAGGTGAGGAGGTGGGAAGTCGAACAAAAGAGAACTGTCATTCTGAGCAGCGCGAAGAATCTCGCGGGCAATGGTAATCCGGTCGTCAGAAATTACTGTGGCACGCGAGATTCTTCGACTCCGCTGCGCTCCGCTCAGAATGACAATCTTATCACCTCCTCACCTCCTCACTCCCCCACCCCCAGAAACGCCGCCAGCTTGCGGGCCAGCACCGCATTGATGCGCTCGTAGCTCTGGAAGCTCCAGCCGCCAATGTGGGGCGCCAGCACGACGTTGGGCGCAGTGCGCAGGTAATCGAAGCGGGCCTGCTGCTCGGGGCTGAGGCCGGCCAGTTTTTCGTTTTCGAGCACATCGAGGGCCGCACCGCGCACCTGGCCGGTGCGCAGGCGGCTGACCATCGCGGCGTGGTCGAGCACTTCGCCGCGGGCCGTGTTCAGCAGCCAGATGGCGTTGGCAAAACCGGCCAGGAACTCCTCGTTGACAACATGGTGGTTGGCCGGCGAGTACGGAATGTGCAGGCTCAGCACTTCGGCCCGGGCCTGCAGCTCGGCCAGCGGCACGAGCGTGGCATTCTCGTCGGGCAGGCAGGCGGGGTCGTGGTCGTGGGCCAGCACAATGCAGCCGAACGCGCTGAGGCGGCGGGCAAAGGCGCGGCCCATGTGCCCGTAGCCGAGCAGGCCCACGGTTTTGCCGCCCAGCTCCTCGCCCCGGTTGGCCTCGCGGCGCCACTGCCCGACGCGCACCTCGGCATCGGCCCGCACAATGTTGCGCAGCAGCGCCAGCAGCAGCCCCACCGCGTACTCGCCCACCGCGTCGCGGTTGCCTTCGGGGGCGTTGAGCAGCGTGATGCCCGCATCGGCCAGGGCCTGCTCATCCACATTATCGACTCCGGCGCCGGCGCGGGCCACGTAGCGCAGCTGCGGGCCGTGGGCCAGCAGCTCGCGCGTGATGCGCAGCTTGGAGCGCACCATCAGCCCCTCGTAGGGGTGGGCGGCCAGGGCGGCGGGCACTTCGGCGGCCGTCAGGTCGGGGCGGTAGTGCAGCGTGAGGCCCAGCGGCGCCAGGTACTCGGGCAGGCTGGGGTGCATATCGTCGATGACGAGGCAGAGGGACATGGTGGGCGGCTAAGGATGGGGGCTACTGAAAGGTGAGGCGAAGATATTGCTATCCAACGCAACGGCGGCCGGCGCAGGTTAGGGCCCGCGCCCGCCAGGCGGCTCCATTACCAGCGGCCGCGGCTATTGTTGAGCCTGCCGCATTTAATACCTTTAGCCCGCCAGTACCGGCCCTACTCCAACCCGTGCCCCGCATGAAACGAACCGCTACCCTTCTGCTGCCGCTGCTGCTGGCGGCCGGTGTTACGTTGCCGACGGCGGCGCAAACCGCGCCCGAAAGCCCGGTGGCGCCCGATTCGCTGTGGAAGAAAAGCTTTAAGGCAGCCCTGAACTTTCAGGAAGCCACGCTCTCGTCCAACTGGCGCGGGGGCGGCGTCAGCTCGCTGGGCCTGAACGCCTCGCTCAATGCCCAGGCCAACTACCGGCGCGGCGTTCATAGCTGGGACAACCAGGCCGATTTACTGTATGCTTTCGTGGCCAACAAGGGCCAGGGCTTCCGCAAAAGCCTCGACCGCATCTACCTCGATACCAAGTACGGCCGTGCCCTGAGTCCGCACTGGGACACGTTCGTGTCGCTGAACCTGCTCACCCAGTTTGCGCCCGGCTACAAGTATTTCGACGATGCCAACGGCCAGCAGCAGGCCCAGCTGGTGTCCTCGACTTTCGCGCCGGCCTATTTCACGGCGGCCTACGGCTTCGAGTACCATCCCACCAGCTACTTCAAACTACGCCTCTCGCCCTTCGCGCCGCGCCTGACGGTGGTTGGCCGGCCCGAGCGGTTTGTGGGGGCGCTGGGCGAAACGCCCTACGGCGTTGACTTAGGCCATTCCACCCGCTTTGAGGTGCTGGCCGCGCAGGCGCTGGCCGAGTTCGACAAGGACATTGCCACCAACATCAACCTGAAGGCCCGCTACCTGCTGTTCGCCAACTACGGCTCCGACCTGGCCCTGCGCCGCATCGACCACCGCCTCGACGCCAACCTCACGGCCAAAGTCAACCGCTACATCAACGTGGCCCTCACCGGCATTCTGCTCTACGATTACGACCAGGACCGCGCCGTGCAGTACAGCCAGGGCCTCACGCTGGGCCTCGTGTATGCGGTGCAGAATTTTAAAGACAAGAGGTGAGCACGGCTGTTTAAGCTTCCTTCTACTCGCTCTTATTCGCCGCTACGCGGTTCGTCAAATCCACGAAGTCGGCCACGCTGAGCTGCTCGGCGCGCAGGTCGAACACGGGGTCGGTGGTGGCTTCAACGGGCATACCGAAGGGCTTGAGGGCGTTGCGCAGGGTTTTGCGGCGGGTGGAGAAGGCCTGCTTTACCACCCGGAAGAATAGTTTTTCGTCGCAGGCCAGCTGCTCGGTGGCGTTGCGGGTGAGGCGGATTGCGGCCGACTGCACCTTGGGCGGCGGGCTGAACACGTGGGGCGGCACCGTGAACAGGTACTCGATGTCGTAGTAGGCCTGCAGCAGCACGCTCAGGATGCCGTAGGTTTTCGAGCCGGGGCCGGTGGCCAGGCGGTCGGCCACTTCCTTCTGGATCATGCCCACGCTTTCGCGCACCTGCTGGCGGTGGGCCAGAATCTGGAAGTAAATCTGGCTGCTGATGTTGTAGGGGAAGTTGCCGATGATGCTCAGCGGCTGGGCGCCGTAGAGCGCCGCGAGGTCCATTTTCAGGAAATCCTGCGAATAAATCCGGTCTTCCAGGGCGGGGTAGTGCTTCTGCAGATAGGCCACCGAGTCGCGGTCGATTTCCACTACGGCCGTTTCGTACTCCGGGTGCTGGAGCAGCGTCTGGGTCAGCACGCCCATGCCGGGCCCGATTTCGAGCACGTGCCGCACGCCGCCCGGCAGGCGCAGGGCCTCCACAATGTTGCGCGCAATGTTGGGGTCGTTGAGGAAGTGCTGGCCGAGGTGCTTTTTGGCTTTAACGGAATCCATTATTGATTATAGAAGTGAGATTTGAGAAAGGAGAAGTGAGATAGGGTTGTCATTCAGAGCGTAGCGAAGAATCTCGCCTGCTGACATTAGAATGGTGCCGCAACGTCAGCAGCCGAGATTCTTCGCTACGCTCTGAATGACGGTCTTTTCCTTCTCTAAAAAACTTACCTTCACGGCCAAAGATACGCCGCGGCCACTCGTTTCGGCCGGTGCTTCCTGCCTGCCGTAGCAAGCCCGTATTCATTCGAACAACAGCTAACAGCTACTAGCTGCTGGCTAACAGCTCCAACATCATGTCCCTGACCTTAGCCTACGCCGCCGACTTTCCCGCCATTGCCAGCACGGTCTTCATCCTGCCGGCCGGCACCACCGAGTTGCCCGTAACCGCCGCCGCCGATTTGCCCGAGGCCGCCCGCCAGTACGTGGCCGCCCAGCTGGCCGCCGACGAGAAGTTCGTGGCCGTCAACCAGTACTCGCACCAGCACTACTATGTGGTGGCCGAGGACAAGAAAACGCCCGCGCTGGGCCTGGAGGCGCTGCGCAAAGCCGGCCACCAGCTGCACGCCCGCCTCAAGGCCGATAAGGTGCAGGAGCTGTTCATCTGCAACCTCACGCCCGCCGGCGCCTCGCTGGCCCTGGCCGAAGGCCTGGCCCTGACCGCCTACCAGTTCGCGGGCTATAAAACTGATGAGAAATCCAAAGCCGCCCCCACCCTCACCAAACTCACGCTGGTCGGCCCCGATTTGTCGGCCGAGAAGGTGGCCGAGCTGGCGGGGGTGCTGGAGGGCGTGTACCTGGCCCGCGACCTGGTTAATAAGCCCTATAGCCACCTCAACGCCAGCCAGCTGGCGCATCAGTTCGAGCTGGCCGGCGAGCGGGCCGGTTTCGGGGTAGAAGTGCTGGACTTGGTGCGCATTGAGGCCCTGCGCATGGGCGGGCTGCTGGCCGTGAACCAGGGCAGCCCCGAGCCGCCCACCTTCAGCATCATGGAGTATAAGCCCGAAGGTGCCACCAACGCCAAGCCGATTGTGCTGGTAGGCAAGGGCGTGGTGTTCGACACCGGCGGCCTCAGCCTCAAGCCCACGCCCAACAGCATGGACCTGATGAAGTGCGACATGGGCGGCGCGGCCGTGGTAGTGGGCGTGCTCACGGCGCTGGCCAAAAATAAGGTGCCGCTGCACGTAATCGGGCTGGTGCCGGCCACCGACAACCGCCCCGGCGGCCCTGCCCTGGCCCCCGGCGACGTGATTACGATGTACAGCGGCCTGACCGTGGAAGTGCTCAACACCGACGCCGAAGGCCGCCTGATTCTGGCCGACGCGCTGGCCTTCGCCAAGAAATACGACCCCGAGCTGGTGATGGACTACGCCACGCTCACCGGCTCGGCGGCCCGCGCCATTGGCATCGAGGGCATCGTGTACATGGGCACGGCCGACGAGGACGTGATGCACCAGCTCAAAAAGGCCGGCGACACCACCCACGAGCGGCTGGTGGAGTTTCCGCTTTGGGACGAGTACGCCGACCACATCAAGAGCCCCATTGCCGACATGAGCAACCTGGGCAAGGCCGAAGCCGGCGCCATTTCGGCCGGCAAGTTCCTGGAGCGCTACACCGATGGCTACCCTTGGGTGCACTTCGACATTGCCGGCCCCGCCTTCCTCACTGCCTCCGACTCGTACCGCGGCAAAGGCGGCACCGGCACCGCCGTGCGACTGACGTATGAGTACCTGAAGAGCCGGGCGTAAGGTCCTTGCGCCGCACCCCCCCCCCCCCCCCCCCCCCCCCACCGTCTTCCGCTTCTCCCTCAAGCTCAGCGTCGGGGGGTTGCGGGGGCAAAAAAAAAAAAGGTTTGGCCCGGCTAGCATCGAATTGCTCGATTTTTTCACCTCCCCCGGCCCCCTCCCCTCCGGGAGAGGGGGTGCGTTCTGACAGAACAGTTCTCGCGTCTGGCTCCCCCTCTCCCGGAGGGGAGGGGGCCGGGGGCGGGGTGCGGCGTAAGAACGAAATACTCAATCCGGCCTAAGCCCTAACACCTAAGCTCTACAAAAAGAATGCTCCCACGAATTGGTATTTCCGTCGGTGATTTGGCCGGCATCGGGCCCGAGGTCATCTACAAAACCTTCCTCGACCCGCGCCTGCTCAAATTCTGCACGCCCGTGGTCTACGGCACGGCTACTGTGCTGTTTGATGACTTCCCCGCCGACCCCAACCTGGAGCCGCTGCGGTTCCGGCAGGTGCGCGAGGCGGCCGATATTGCCCTGGGCAAGCACAACGCCGTGAGTTGCTGGGACGATGACGACGTGCAGCTGACGCCCGGCCAGCCCAGCGCAGCCAGCGGTGCGGCCGCCCGCCAGAGCCTGCTCGCCGCCGCCCGCGACCTGAAGGCCGGCCTGCTCGACGGCCTCGTGACGGCGCCCATCAGCAAGGAAAACACCCAGGCCGACGACTTTCGCTTCCCCGGCCACACCGAGTTCCTGACCACCTTCTTCGGGGCCAAAGAAAGCCTGATGCTGCTCGTGGCCGACGACCTGCGGGTGGCCACCGTCACGGGTCACATTCCGCTCAAAGACGTAGCCAGCCGCCTCACCAAGGAGCTATTGCTGGCCAAGCTACGCATCCTGCTGGCTTCGCTCAGGAACGATTTTGGCATCGAGAAGCCGCGGGTGGCCGTGCTGGGCCTCAACCCCCACGCCGGCGAAAACGGGCTGCTCGGCACCGAGGAAGCCGCCATCGTAACGCCCGTTATCCAGCAGCTGCTCCAGAGCGGCCACTTGGTGTTCGGCCCCTACCCCGCCGACGGCTACTTCGGCACCGGCCAGTACAAGCAGTTCGACGCCACCCTTTCGCTTTACCACGACCAGGGCCTGATTCCGTTTAAAACGCTGGCCTTCGAGCGGGGCGTCAACTACACGGCCGGCCTGCCGGTGGTGCGCACTTCCCCCGACCACGGCACCGCTTACGGGCTGGCCGGCCAGTTCAAGGCCGACGAAACCTCGTTTCGCGAGGCGCTGTACCTGGCCTGCGAGTTGGTAAACTACCGCCAGGCGCAGGCCGAAATCGTGCCCCTGGTGCCCGGTCCTGCCCCGCGCGACAGAGGCAGAAGAGAGTAAGCCTACTCATTTCCACTGCGAAACTTTCTTTCCAAAAACGAAAGATTGTTTGCAGTTTCAGAATTGCGCTTTACCTTTGCAGACGAAACGCCGGAACCACTGGGCTCCGGCGTTTTGCTTGCTCCTAGTTCTATGCTGCTTCAAACGCCCGTTGACTACCGTACCGCCCTGCGCCGCCTCGATGCGCTGGCGGCGGCCGGCGTGGAGGGCAACGAGGCGCTGGAAACCGAGTTCCGGGCCCTGATTGCGGCCCTCGATGTGTACGAGGGCAAGCTGGGTTTGCTGCCGATTCCGAACCTGCCTACTTCGCTGGCCGAGATGATTGAGCTCAAGCGCCAGCAGATGCGGCTCAAGCAGAAAGAGCTGGCCGAGCTGCTCGAAGTACCCGCCGGCCGCCTCTCGCAGATCCTCAGCGGCAAGCGCCGCGTTACGCTCGATCTGGCCAAACGCCTGTACGAACGGCTCGGAATTCCATCCGATTTCATTTTGAAGAACGCCTGACCCCGCCCCTCCGCTATTCGCTGATATACCGGGCAAAAGTGCCTACTTTTGCCTCCTTGCCTCTACCTGTTGCCGTGAAGAAGGACTCGCCCTACAACATCAACCTGGCCCGCCTGGCCGATAAAACGCACCACTTCGCGTTCGACCTCGACCGGGCTTTTTTCGAGCAGTTCGAGCAGGAGCTGATTCCCGACGGCAATGTGCACGTAGACGTGACGCTGACCAAAACCGAGCGCCTCATCACGGTGGATTTCGACCTGAAAGGCACCGTGCGCCAGGTGTGCGACCGGAGCCTCGACGACTACGACCAGGACGTGCAGGCCCACGAGCAGTTGCTGGTGCGCTTCGGCGACGAAAGCAAGGAGCTCGACGACAACGTGCTGCAGATTACGCCCGATACGCAGACGCTGCCGCTGGCCCAGCATCTGTTCGATTTTGTGGGCCTGGCCCTGCCCATGAAGAAGCTGCACCCCCGCTTCCAGAACGAGCCCGACGACGAGCCCGACGCCAAAACCAAGCTCATCTTCACGACCCGCGGCGAGGATGCCGACGACGATGAGGACGACTCCGACCCGCGCTGGAACGCGCTCAAAAACCTGAATTAGCGGCCTGCCGGCCCCTTACTTTTTACTTTTTCTTTTTTCTTTTTTTGCACAATGGCACATCCTAAACGCCGGACCTCCTCCGCCACCCGCGACAAGCGTCGCAGCCACTACAAGCTCACCCCCAAAGCCGTAACCCTCTGCGCCAATACCGGCGAGCTGCACCTGCGCCACAAAGCCTATGTAGTTGACGGCGACCTGTACCTGAACGGCAAAGTAGCCATCAAGGACTACGCCCCCGTTTCGGCCGCCGCGCCCCTCGACACCGACGACGAATAGCGTTTCTTTTTAAGCTGATAGCCATTATTGGGCTACCAGCTGATAGCGCCCGGCAAGTAGCTTTCTCGGATTTGTGCTTAACTATGCACATCTGCTGTGAAAACTTATTCGCCGGCAGCTCTCAGCCGGTAGCCTGATAATGGCTTTCGGCTCAAAAATTTCCGACCCTTTTGACTTTTCTTTCATGAAGATAGCCCTGGACGCAATGGGAGGCGATTTCGCTCCCCAAGCCGCCGTCGATGGGGCCGTGCTGGCCGCTCAGCAGCTGGCAGGCAAGGCTCAGATTGTGCTTATTGGTCAGGAGGAAGCGGTGCGGCCACTGCTGACCGCGCACGGCGCGGCCGCCGCCGACCTCGTGCTCAAACCCGCCTCGCAGATTATTGAGATGGGCGAGCACCCGGCCAAAGCCTACCAGCACAAGCAGGATTCGAGCATTGCCGTGGGCTACCGCATGCTGGCCGCCCGCGAGGTGGAAGCGTTCTGCTCGGCCGGCAACACCGGGGCCATGCTCGTGGGTGCCATGTTCAGCGTGAAGGCGGTGCCCGGCGTGCTGCGCCCGGCCATTGCCAACTTCGTACCCAAGCTGCACGGCGGCACCGGCATTATGCTCGATGTGGGCGCCAACGCCGACTGCAAGCCCGAAATGCTGGAGCAGTTCGGCGAGTTGGGCGCTTTGTATGCCCAATATGTGCTGGGCATTGCCAAGCCGAAGGTGGGTTTGATGAACCTGGGCGAGGAAGAAGGCAAGGGCACGGCTACCACCCAGGCCGCCTACCAACTGCTCAAGGTGAATCCGCACATCAACTTCATCGGCAATATCGAAGGCCGCGACCTGTTTAACGAGAAAGCCGACGTAATTATCTGCGACGGATTTACGGGCAACGTGCTGCTGAAAATGGCCGAATCGGTGTATGATGCCGTGGCTGAGCGCAACTTCCGCGACCCGTTTTTCGAGCAGTTCAACTACGAGGCCGTCGGTGGTTCGCCTATTCTAGGCATCAACGGCAACGCCATCATCGGGCACGGCGTGAGCACTCCCACTGCCATCTGTAACATGCTGCTGCAGGGCTTCCAGATGGCCACGGCCGGCATTGCCGACCAAATTAAAGCTACTTTCAAGTCCTGATTTCGGCTTTCGTCCGGTTTCCCTGATGGGGGCCGGTTTTTTTGCGGCTGCCTCGTTTGTTCCTTTACTTCCCTCATGAAGATTACCGCCGCCATTTCCGGGGTGGGTGCCTACGTGCCCGATTACGTGCTCAGCAACCAGGAACTTGAAGGCCTGGTCGACACGACCGACGAATGGATTCTGAGCCGCACTGGCATCAAAGAGCGGCATATTCTGAAGGGCGAGAACCAGGGCACCTCCGTAATGGGCGTGAAGGCCGTGGAAAGCCTGCTGGCCAAAACCGGCGTGGCCGCCGCCGACATCGACCTGCTGATTTGCGCCACGACCACACCCGACCTGGTATTTCCGGCCACGGCCAACATCATTTCGGCGGCCGTGGGCGCCACCAAGGCCTTTAGCTTCGATATGCAGGCCGCCTGCTCGGGCTTTATGTACGCGCTGGCCACCGGGGCGCAGTTTATTGCCACCGGTACCTATAAAAAAGTGGTAGTAGTGGGCGCCGACAAAATGTCGAGCATCATCGACTACACCGACCGCTCAACCTGCATCATCTTCGGCGACGGGGCCGGGGCCGTGCTGCTCGAACCCAACCACGAGGGCCTGGGCCTGCTCGACCAGGAGCTGCACTCCGACGGGCACGGCGAGCAGTACCTACACCAGAAAGCCGGTGGTTCGCGCCGCCCGCCCTCGCAGGAAACCGTGGCCAACCGCGAGCATTACGTGCACCAGGAAGGCGCCGCGGTGTTCAAGTTCGCCGTGAAAAACATGGCCGATGTGGCCGCCCAGGTGTCGGAGCGCAATGGCCTGACGGCCGAAACCATCGACTGGCTCGTGCCCCACCAAGCCAACAAGCGCATCATCGACGCCACGGCCCACCGCGTGGGCATCGGGCCCGAAAAGGTGATGCTCAACATCCACCGCTACGGTAACACCACCAACGGCACCATCCCGCTCTGCCTCGCCGACTACGAAAGTCAGCTCCGCAAAGGCGACAACCTCATCATTGCCGCCTTCGGGGGCGGTTTCACCTGGGGCGCGCTCTACCTTAAATGGGCTTACGATGGCGCTTCGCGCAATTAAGAATTTTGAATGAGGAGTTTTAAATTGACCCTTCGACGTAGCTGTTACCGGCCAAATTCCAATTCCTGAGTTTTTTTAATTCTTAATTCAACATTGAAAATTCATAATTCAACATAGAATGGCCACCACCGCAGATTTCCGCAACGGGCTCGTAATCAATTACAACAACGAGCTGCACGTCATTACCGAATTTCAGCACGTGAAGCCCGGTAAGGGCCCGGCATTTGTGCGCACTAAAATGCGCAACATCAAAACCGGCCGCACCCTCGACAACACTTTCAATGCCGGGGTAAAGATTGAAACGGCCCGCGTGGAGCAGCGCCCCCATCAGTACCTGTTCAAGGACGATTACGGCTTCACGTTCATGGACAACGCCACGTTCGAGCAGGTGGTGCTGCCCGAGGCCATGGTGCCCTTCGCCGACCTGATGAAGGAAGGCCAGGAAGTGGGCATCCTGTTCCACGCCGAAACCGAGCAGCCCCTCACGGCCGAGCTGCCCACGACCGTGGAGCTGATGGTGACTTACACCGAGCCCGGCCTGAAGGGCGACACCGCCACCAACACGCTCAAGCCCGCTACCGTCGAGACGGGCGCGCGCATTCAAGTGCCGCTGTTCGTGGACACCGACACCAAAATCCGGATTAAAACCGCCGACTACAGCTACGTCGAGCGCGTTAAGTAACGCACGCAAACCATTCCACCGGCTACGCCTTTCTCCCTCTGCCATGAAAGCCCAAGAACTCCAGGACCTGATTGATTTCATCGCCAAATCGGGCCTCAACAAGGTCAACATCGAAACCGAAGAGTTTAAGATTTCGGTGCAGCGCGACCCCAGCACCAAAACCGTGACGATGGCCGCCCCGGCCGCGGCGCATGCCCCGGCTCCGGCGCCGGCCGCTCCTCAGGCGGCGGCTCCGGCAGCAGCCCCGGCTCCGGCCGCCGCCGAAGCGCCTGCCGCCGCGCCGGCCGCCAGCAGCGCCACGCCCCTGAAGTCGCCGATGATTGGCACGTTCTACCGCAGCAGCAGCCCCGAAACGCCGGCTTTCGTGCAGGTGGGTGATATGGTGGAGAAAGGCCAGGTAATCTGCATCATCGAGGCCATGAAGCTCTTCAACGAAATTGAAGCCGAGCAGTCGGGCCGCATCGTGAAGGCGCTGGTAGAAAACGCCTCGCCCGTCGAGTACGACCAGCCGCTGTTTCTGATTGAAGCCGTTTAGAATTATGAATTTTAAATTATGAATTATGAATTGGCCATTTTTAGTAACTGGACTGACTCGTAATTCATAATTCATAATTCATAATTCATAATTCCAAAGAAGCTGTGTTCAAGAAAATACTGATTGCGAATCGGGGTGAAATTGCGCTGCGCGTGATTCGGACCTGCAAGGAAATGGGCATCAAAACGGTGGCCGTGTACTCGACGGCCGACAAGGAAAGCCTGCACGTACGCTTCGCCGATGAAGCCGTGTGCATCGGCCCGCCGCCCTCGACCGAGAGCTACCTGAGCATTCCGAAGCTGATTGCGGCGGCCGAAATCACCAACGCCGACGCCATCCATCCGGGCTACGGTTTCCTGAGCGAAAACGCCGAATTCTCGCGTGTGTGCCACGAAAACGGCATCAAGTTCATCGGCGCCTCGCCCGACATGATCAACCGCATGGGCGACAAGGCCTCGGCCAAAGCCACCATGATTGAAGCCGGTGTGCCCGTTGTGCCCGGCTCGGTTGGCCTGCTCGAATCGGCGGAGCAGGGCAAGCAGATTGCCGCCGAAATCAAGTACCCGGTCATCATCAAGGCCACGGCCGGCGGCGGCGGGCGCGGCATGCGCATCATCCACTCCGAAGACGAGTTCGACAAAGCCTGGACCGATGCCCGCACCGAGTCGAAGGCGGCCTTCGGCAACGACGGTATGTATTTGGAGAAGTTTGTGGTGGAGCCCCGCCACATCGAAATCCAGATTTGCGGCGACCAGTTCGGCCACGTCTGCCACCTTTCGGAGCGCGACTGCTCGATTCAGCGTCGCCACCAGAAGCTGGTCGAGGAGGCCCCTTCGCCCTTCATGACCGACGATTTGCGCGAGCGGATGGGTGCGGCGGCCATTGCCGGCGCGTCGGCCATCGGCTACGAGGGCGTGGGCACCATCGAGTTTCTGGTCGACAAAAACCGCGACTTCTACTTCATGGAGATGAATACCCGCATTCAGGTGGAGCACCCCGTGACGGAGGAAGTGGTGAACTACGACCTCATCAAGGAGCAGATCAAGGTGGCGGCGGGCATCCCGATTTCGGGCGCCAACTACTTCCCGCAGCTGCACGCCATGGAGTGCCGCATCAACGCCGAGGACCCGGCCAACAACTTCCGCCCCTCGCCGGGCCGCATTTCGGTGCTGCACATCCCCGGCGGCCACGGTGTGCGGGTGGATACGCACGTGTACGCGGGCTACCAGATTCCGCCCAACTACGACTCGATGATTGCCAAGCTCATCACCGTGGCCCAGACCCGTGAGGAGGCCATTGTGAAGATGAAGCGCGCCCTGAGCGAGTTCGTAGTGGAAGGCGTGAAAACGACCATCCCCTTCCACCTCGCCCTCATGGATAACGAGCAGTTCTTGGCCGGCGACTTCACCACCAAGTTCCTGGAAGACTCATTCGACTTCTCGCAGCTGCAGTAGGCTGCTGCGTAGCATCTTTACAAAAGAACGCCATTCAGCGCTTCGCGCTGAATGGCGTTCTTTTGTAACAGGAAACCGTTGTGCCATCCACATCCCGCCAGCCATGCCCACGCAACCCGACTACGCCCGCCGCTACACCGTGGAAGAGTACTTTGCGCTGGAAGACACCTCCGACATCCGGCACGAGTTTTATCACGGTGAGATTTTCCCGCTGGACTCGCCCGAAAACATGGCCGGAGGCACAAAACGCCACAACATGCTGATCCAGAACTGCGTGGTAGCCCTGCGGGGCGCGCTGCGGGGCCGGGGCTGCTCGGTTTTTGCCGAGAATGTGCGAACGGCCGTAGACGAAAACCAGCACTACAACTACCCCGATGTAGTGGTGAGTTGCGCCCCGACCGATAATGACCCGCGCACCGTGCATCACCCGGTGCTTATCGTCGAAGTCCTGTCGGCCTCCACCGAGGCCCGCGACCGGGGCTGGAGATTTCAGCAGTACCAGCAGCTACCCTCCCTGCAGCATTACGTGCTGGTGTCGCAGCGGCGGCAGCTGGTGGAGTGCTACACCCGCCATGAGGACAACACCTGGCTATTGTCCTCGGTGCGGGAGTTGGGGCAGGAGGTGGAAATAACCGCCTTGCAGGTCAAATTGGCTGTTGCCGCTATTTATGAGGATGTGCAGACCGGGCCGGAAGAAGGCCCGGCGCTGCTAAGGCTGCCAGATTAGCCGGGCGTGCTCCCTCCCTCAATTTCCGTCACCAACTCCCCGTACCACCCCTCGCCGTACTTGCGGATCAGCGGCTCCTTGAGGAACTGGTAGATGCGCACGCCCAGGTTGGCCCCGAACGAGCAGGCGGGCGAGCAGATGGTCCACCGATCGTAGTTGAGGGCCTCGAAACCGTCGTACTTCGTGATGCGGATGGGGTACAGGTGGCAGCTGATGGGCTTTTTGAAGCTGGTGGCCCCGGCCAGATAGGCCTGCTCGATGCCGCACTTGAGGATACCCCGCTCGTCGTAGAGGGCGTAGGCGCACTCCCGGTCGTTGATAGTAGTAGTGCTGAAGTCGCCTTCCCAGTCCTTGATGTAGCGACCCTGCTGTTCGATGGCGGCGCGGCCGGCGTCGGTGAGGAAGGGCTTAATGGCTTCGTATTCCTGGTTGAGGATGTCGAGTTCCTCGGCCTCTAGGGGCGCGCCCAGGTCGCCCTCTACGCAACACGCGCCCTTGCAGGCTTCGAGGTTGCAGACGAAGAAATTGTCCCGAACGTCGTCGGAAATAAGCGTGTGCTGAATTTGAATCATTGGGTTGGTTTCTCGCTGCAAAGATACCCGCAATTACACCACCGACCAGAGGATTTGTTCCGTCAGCTCGCATTGGCGGTGGTGCGAATAGGTCGCCAGGGCCTCCTGCTGTCCGGCCTCGCCCAAGCGCGCCATCAGACCCGGTTCCTGCAGCAGCCGCGCTACGGCCGCCACGAAGGAGGCCTGGTTGTGGAGTTCGAACAGCAGGCCGGTGCGGTCGTCGTCGAGCAGCTCGCGGGTGCCGCCGGCCGCCGCGCCCAGCACGGGTTTACCGGCCGCCAGGGCCTCAATGGTCACCATGCCGTAGGTTTCGCTTACGGAAGCCGTGATGGAAATATCGAGGGTCCGGTAGGCCACTTCGGGCTGGAGCGTGAAGCCGCGCAAATGCACTACTTCGCTCAGGTCCAGCTCCTGAATGCGGGTTTGCAGGGCGTCGGCGTAGGTGCTGCCCTCATTGCGGGTGGGCTCGCCCACCAGCAACAGGTGCAGCTGCGGAAACTGTTGGCGCAGCGCCGGCAGGGCTTCCAGCACGAAATCCTGCCCCTTGCCATCGTCGAGGCGGCCGATAAGGCCCAGCAGTACGGTGCCGGCGGGCAGCTCCAGCTGCAAGCGGCGGCGGGCTTCGGCGATGGTCAGTTGCGCGTCGGCGAACTTCTCCAGCTCGACACCCAACGGCACGACGTGCAGTGTTGAGGGACTCAGGCGCGTTTTTTCGAGCACCTGCCGGGCCAGGCCGGGCAGCGGGGCCAGCCAGGCAGCCAGCGCCCGGTAGCGCAACGTATGTACCAGCCCGCGCTTGGCCAGCCCCAGCTGCATGTGCTGCTGATACACCAGCGGCAGCCTGCGCAGGTACAGCCGCTTGCAGAGCACGGCCAGGCCCAGGTCGCCGTTGCGGCTGATGAGCAGCGCCCGCGTCCCGAAGTCGCGCAGCGCCTTGGCCAGTCGGCCGGCCGCTGGCACGTCGAGAGCTTTCCAGGGGTTTTCGAGCGTGATTACGGTGGCGCCCAACTCGGCGGCGCGGGCGGCCAGCGGCGAGTTGGCGCGGGTAATCACCTGCACCGGCCAGCCCCGAGCCACCATCCAGCCGGCAAACCGGGCCGTGTTCAGCTCCAGCCCGCCCCAGCTGTCGGACAGGCACAGGATAGAGAGGGGAAATGGGGCGGCTTGCATGGGGCAAAGGTACGGCGGGCATGACTTCTGGCAGTGCTTGCGGTAAGACTTGTGGCAGGACTTCGCGCCGGGCAGCCGCAAAAGCCGGCCGCCCGGCATTTCCATCCCCCGCCCGAAAGCCGTACATTTGCTAACAAGCCAACCGGCTTAGTTTTCCGCTGCTGACTACCGAATATGGGACTCGATTATAACGCGCTACTCAACCCCTCGCAGGCCGCTGCCGTGATGCAGATTGAAGGGCCCTGCATGATTATTGCCGGCGCCGGCTCGGGCAAAACCCGGGTGCTCACCTACCGCATCGCCAACCTGCTCGAACAAAAGGTCAACCCGTTCAATATCCTGGCCCTTACCTTTACCAACAAGGCCGCCAAGGAGATGCGCGCCCGCATCGAGAAGGTGGTCGGCCCCGAGGCCAAAAACCTGTGGATGGGCACGTTTCACAGCGTGTTTGCCCGCATTCTGCGCTCGGAGGCCGACAAAATCGGCTACCCCCGCTCGTTCACCATCTACGACACCCAGGACTCCAAAACCCTGATTGGCCAGATTCTGAAGGAGCTGGAGCTGGACGATAAGATGTACAAGCCCAACATGGTGCTGAGCCGGATTTCGGGGGCCAAAAACAAGCTGATTTCGGTGCAGCAGTACTTGAGCGACCCGGTTATCAAGCAGGACGATGAGGCGGCTATGCGGCCCAAGCTGGGCGTGATTTACCAGCAGTACGCCAACCGCTGCTTCAAGGCCGGGGCCATGGACTTCGACGACCTGCTGTACCAGACCAACGTGCTGTTCAAGGAACACCCCGACGTGCTGAACAAGTACCAGAACATGTTCCGCTACGTGATGGTGGACGAGTACCAGGACACCAACTACTCGCAGTACCTGATTGCCCGCAAGCTGGCGGCCAAGGAGCGCAACATCTGCGTGGTGGGTGATGATGCCCAGAGCATTTACGCCTTCCGGGGCGCCGATATTCAGAACATCCTCAACTTCGAAAAGGACTACCCGGAGCTGCAGGTGTTCAAGCTGGAGCAGAACTACCGCTCGACCCAGAACATCGTGAAAGCGGCCAACTCGGTTATCAAAAACAACCAGGCCCAGCTGCGCAAAGACGTGTTTTCCGACAACGAGGAAGGCCCGCTGATTGAGGTGTTCAAGGCTTCTTCCGACAATGAGGAAGGCAAGCTGGTGGCCCAGAGCATCTACGAGGACAAGATGAACCAGCATCTGTCCTACGACAACTTCGCCATTCTCTACCGCACCAACGCCCAGAGCCGGGCCATGGAAGAAGCCCTGCGCAAGCTGGGCATCCGCTACAAAATCGTGGGCGGCCTGAGCTTTTATCAGCGCAAGGAAATCAAGGATTTGGTGGCCTACCTGCGCCTCACGGTGAATCCCAACGACGAGCAGGCCCTGCGCCGGGTCATCAACTACCCCAAGCGCGGCATCGGCGACACGACGCTGGCCAAGCTCATCAACGCGGCCGAGGAAAGTAACCACACCATCTGGGAGGTCGTCAGCAACGCCGATAAGTTTCTGCCCACCCGCACGGCCAACCCCATTGTCGATTTCGCGGAGAAAATCAAGGCCTACACCGCCGTGGCGGCCAAGGAGGATGCGTTTGAGGCGGCCAAGTTCATTGCCAAGAACTCGGGCATGATTGAGGAGCTGTACGCCGACAAGAGCATCGAGGGCCTGAGCCGCTACGAGAACATCCAGGAGTTGCTCAACGGCATCAAGGCCTTCGTGGAGGACCCCGAGCGTGAGGACAAAACGCTCGGCTCCTTCCTGCAGGACATTGCGCTGGTGACGGATTCGGACCTCAAGGACGCGGCCCAGGAGGGCGAGCAGGTGACCATGATGACCATCCACTCGGCCAAGGGCCTGGAGTTTCGCAACGTCTACATCGTGGGCCTGGAGGAAAACCTGTTTCCGAGCCAGATGATGATTACCTCGCGGGCCGATTTGGAGGAGGAGCGCCGGCTGTTCTACGTGGCCATCACGCGGGCCGAGAAGAAGCTGACCCTGAGCTACGCTACCTCGCGCTACCAGTGGGGCAACCTGCGCAGCTGCGAGAAAAGCCGTTTCCTCGATGAAATTGACCCCAAATACGTCGATTTCAAGTTTTCCTCGGGCCCCGGACCCGACCGTGCCGGCCCGGGCGAGTCGCCGTTCGGCCACGTGTTTGAGCGCCGCTCGAACCTGGTGCCGCCCCCACCCCGCAAGAACGCCGCAACCAAGTATGTGGCCCCCGCCGACTTCACGCCTTCCGACACGAGCAACCTGCAAACCGGCCAGCGCGTGGAGCACCCCAAGTTCGGCTTTGGCAAAGTTACCAGCCTCGAAACGGTGCAGGGCTCCACTAAAGCCATCATTCAGTTCGAGGAAGTGGGTGAGAAAACGCTGCTGCTAAGTTTTGCTAAGCTGCGGGTGCATTAATGGGTGGTTCGGCCGGCTTCGGCGGCTTTGCGTTACTTTTAGAAGCTCGTAACGCCGCCGGCCGGCCGCCGTGGCTTCGCGCCAACTTCTTCCGGCTTGTTTTTGTACAACCGGCGCCGCCAGCCGGACGAGCTTTGGCGTATATTTGACCCTTCGCATATTTTTGATAATGACCCTCCCCCCCTCTCTTCATAAACACGAGCTGCTCCAGCGCGAATACGGCCAGAGCACCTTTCAGCTCGTGCAGCAGCTGGCCGGCATCGAGGACCGCGACGAGCGGACCCGCCGCGCCCAGCAGATTGTGCAGCTCATTTTTCGCCTGCAGCCCGCCCTGCGCGACCAGCCCGACAGCCAGGCCAAGGTCTGGAACCACATCTTCGAAATGGCCGATGGCGAGCTGGACGTGGACGCGCCCTTCGCGCTGGCCGCACAGGTGAACTTAGGGCCGCCCAAGCGCCTCGCCTACCCCGCCAAAGGCCCCAGGTTCCGGGCCTACGGGCAGGCCGTGGAGCAGCTGGTGGCCCAGGCCCTCACGCTGGAAGATGCCACGGAGCGCGAGCAGGCCGCCATCATCATCGGCCGCACGATGAAGTTTTTGTACCGTTCTCACAACAAGGAAAACGCCAAGGACCTGACCATCATCAAGCACCTGCGCGAGCTGTCGAACAACCAGCTCAGCCTCGACCCCGACCGGGTGCAGAACGAAAACCTGTTCGAGTTCGTGAGCACCGGCGGCCGGCCGGCCCCCTTTATCGTGCCTCAGCCCCGGCAGGAGCGCGACGGCGGCGGCAACCGGCGCAGTGGCGGCAACAGCGGCGGCGGTGGCAACCGGCGCGACAAGCAGCGCCGCGGCGGCCGCAAAAACCGCAACGAGCCCCAGCAGCCCCCGCAGTAGTCTGGTTTGAGCTGCAGGCTTCAAGCTACAAGCCGCAAGCTTTACCAGCAACATCTATTTATATTCCTTAGCATTAGCTTATAGCTAACCAAGACTTTCTCCTTCGTGAAAGCTTGCAGCCTGTAGCTTGAAGCCTGAAGCTCCCCAAGAAATGGCCTCCTTTGAAGTAATTGGCGGTAAGCCGCTGCATGGTGAAATTGTGCCCCAGGGCGCCAAAAACGAAGCCCTGCAGATTCTGTGCGCCGTGCTGCTGACCCCGGAGCCGGTTACCATCAGCAATGTGCCCGACATCCGCGACGTGAACAAGCTCATCGAGCTGTTGCGCGATTTGGGCGTGAAAGTGGGCCGCCTGTCGCCCGACTCCTACCGCTTTCAAGCCGACAACGTGAACCTGGCCTACCTCGATACGCCCGAGTTCATAGCCCAGGCCGGGGCGTTGCGGGGCTCGGTGATGATTCTGGGACCCATGCTGGCCCGCTTCGGGCGCTGCCAGCTGCCCAAGCCCGGTGGCGACAAAATCGGCCGCCGGCCCATGGATACGCACTTTCTGGGCCTCGAAAAGCTGGGCGGCAAACTCACGCTCGAAGGCAAGGATTTTTACCGCATCAAGGCCGAAGATGGCCTGACCGGCGCCTACATGATGCTGGACGAGGCTTCGGTAACGGGCACGGCCAACATTGTGATGGCCGCCGTGCTGGCTAAAGGTGTAACCACCATCTACAATGCTGCCTGCGAGCCGTATCTGCAGCAGCTCTGCAAGATGCTGGTGCGCATGGGCGCCAACATCAACGGTATCGGCTCCAACCTGCTCACCATCGAGGGCGTGGAGCAGCTCGGCGGCACCGAGCACCGCATGCTGCCCGACATGATTGAAATCGGCTCCTTTATTGGTCTGGCGGCCATGACGGGCTCCGAAATCACCATCAAGGACTGCCAGATTGCCGAGCTGGGCCTCATTCCCGACACGTTCCGCAAGCTGGGCATCCGGCTCGAATTCCGGGGCGACGATATTCATATTCCGGCGCAGCAGCACTACGAAATCGATACCTACCTCGACGGCAGCATCCTCACGATTTCCGACCACACCTGGCCCGGTTTCACGCCCGATTTGCTGAGCGTGGTGCTGGTAGTGGCCACCCAGGCCAAAGGCACGGTGCTTATTCATCAGAAGATGTTTGAGTCGCGGCTGTTCTTCGTCGATAAGCTCATCGACATGGGCGCCCAGGTGATTTTGTGCGACCCGCACCGGGCCACCGTTATCGGCCTCAACCACCAGAAACGCCTGCACGGCATCACCATGACCTCGCCCGATATCCGGGCGGGCGTGGCGCTGCTCATTGCCGCCCTCTCGGCCGAGGGCCGCAGCGTGATTGAAAACGTGGAGCAGATTGACCGCGGCTACCAGCACATCGACCAGCGCCTTATCGCCCTCGGCGCCCAGATTCGGCGGCTGTAGATTGGCCGAGAGCTGCTAGACAAATTCCGTAAAGCCCCGCCGCCCGGCTCCCACTCGTGGGGGCCGGGCGGCGGTGTTTAACGGCCCGGCAGCAGGTTACCTTCCGGCAGGGCGGGTATGAAGGGCAGGCGTTAGCCTACTTCGTCCAGTCGAAACCCGTAAAAATCCTGCCGTATGCGTATCCCGGTTTTATTGTGGCTGAGTTTAACGCTGGGGCTGCTGAGTTGCGGCAACAGCCAGTCGTCGATGGGCGAACCGTCCGTCGAAGTTACGGCCGATGCCGAAGTGGGCGGCGACGCTGCTATGATGGCGCCACCGCCGCCGCCCATGGCTCCTTCGGCAGTGGAAGCCAAGGCCTACGAGTCGGCTGACCAGCCGGCGGCTGGCCAAGCCGCTTCCGCCGCGCCGGCCGTCAACCGTAAGCTGGTGTACCACGCCACGGTGCGCATGAAAGTGGCCGACCTGGCCCGCGCCAACCAGCGCATGGACAGCCTAACCCGCGCCGTCGGGGCTTTTGTGGAAGGCGCGTCGGAGGAGCGCGAGGATGGCGAGTGGCGGCACGAGATGAAAATCCGGGTGGCACCGGCCCGCTTCCAGGCCCTGCTGGCCGGGTTGGGCCGGTTCGGCACCGTCGAGTCCAAGCAGCTTTCGACCGACGACGTAACGGCCCAGCACGCCGATATAACGGCCCGGCTGGCTTCCAAGCGGGCGCTGGAGCAACGGTACCTGGAGCTGCTGAAAAAAGCCAATAAAGTGTCCGATCTGCTCGAAATTGAGCAGAAAGTAGGCGAAATCCGCGAGGAAATCGAGGCCACCCAAAGCCGCCTGCGCGCCCTCAACGACGAGGTAGCTTACTCCACCATCACCCTCACCTACTACCAGGAACTCAGCCAGCGGCGGCCCGACGCGCCCGTGCTTTCCTTCGGCAGCCGGCTGCTCGAATCGTTCTACGGCGGCTGGGAGCTGCTCACCGACCTAGTGCTGGGCTTCGTGGCGGCCTGGCCGCTGCTGCTGCTGGCTGCGGCCGTGCTGGCCGGCTGGCGGGCTTGGCGTCGTCGGCGGGCCCAAAGCCTGAAATAAGCTTTCGTCAGTTTCATCCTTACTCCTACTCCGATGAAAAACTACGCGCATCTGCTGTTGCCGGCCCTGTTGCTGGCCGCCTGCTCCCAGGCTCCCAATCATCAGGACCAATCCGTGGCTGAAAGTGAGCCCGTGGCAACCTTTCCGGCAGCGGCTACGGCCAGCACTTCGGAGCCCGGCAGCCCGGCCGCAAGCTCCGAAGTTCCGCTGGCGCGACTGTGGCGCGCCACGGGCCACCCGGTAATCTATCAGGGTAGCATGGAGCTGGAGGTGAGCGAGTTCGAGAAGGCTTCGGCCCGGCTCGACACGCTGCTCAGCCAGTACGGCGCCTACCTGACCGACGCCAACGAAACCACCGACGCCGACCGCCATCAGCAGATGCTGGTCATTCGGGTGCCGTCGGCGCGGTTTCTCGCCCTTACGTCGCGCTTAAGCCGCCTGGGCCGGGTGCAGAGCAAGCAGATAAGCTCGCGCGATATTGCCGCCGAGCTGGCCCGACAGCAAGCTACCGCCGCCACGGCCACCGATACGGCCGTGGCCAACCGCGCCGCCGCGGTAAGCCAACTCCTAACCGAGCAGGCCGCTCTGGGTACACTCCGGCTGACCTATTTCCAGCTCCGCCCCGCCTCCGACCTCACCCCGGCTGCCGCCATCGGTCCGCGCCTCGTAGCCGGGCTGGAATTTGGCTGGCGCCTGGTAGGACTGCTGCTGGTGGGACTGGCCTATGGCTGGCCGCTGCTGCTGGGCCTCGTCGGCTGGGGCTACTGGCGCTGGCGGCAGGGCGCTTTCATCGCCCCCGAAAAAGGCTGAGTCCGGCTGCTTGTATCACGCAAAATGCCCCGTCGACAGCTGTCGGCGGGGCATTTTGCGTGTGGGTTATTATTTTTTGCTACTTAGTCAACCACTAAATCGACCACTGAGGTGGCCAGCGAAAGGACGATGCTGAAGAGCAGCGCCGAGAAGAAGCCGTCAATTTCGAAACCGGCCATCAGGTAGCTGGCCAGCATGATGATGAGCGCGTTGATGACGAACAGAAACAAGCCCAGCGTGAGAATGGTAATGGGCAGCCCGATAATCTGCAGAATAGGCTTAACCACCGCGTTGAGAATGGCCAGCACCACCACCAGAATCATGGCATCGGTGAAGCCCCGGATGTAGGCGCCGGGCAGGAAAGTGGCCAGCAGGTACGTAACGACGGCTGAGAGGATGAATTTGAGAATGAAGCTCATAAGGCAAAAAATGGCGTTGAATGAGAGATGTACAGTATTCAGGGAGTTGAATACAATACGCGCCAGCCCTTTTTCCGTTGCCGGTATCCAGTTGTCAGTTGCCGGTGAACTGTCAAAAGCAGAACTGTCAAAAGCAGAACTGTCAAAAGCAGAACTGTCAAAAGCAGAACTGTCAAAAGCAGAACTGTCAAAAGCAGAACTGTCATTCTGAGCGGAGCGAAGAATCTCGCGTGCCACAGTATATCCTGACGTTTGGATTACTACTGCACGCGAGATTCTTCGCTCCGCTCAGAATGACAGTTCTGCTTTTGCCGTTCACTGGCAACTGGATACTCGTCACCGGCAACTATTCCACCGTGCGGGCTTTCAGGCGCCCCTGCGAAACGGCCATCCAGTTGGCCATGTGGTAGAGCAGGCGGGCGCCCACAATGGCGTTCCACTCGGTGTCGCCGGGCGCTACCTCGTTCAGGTCGCAGCCGATGATGGTGCGGCCCGAGCGCACCACCTGGCGCAGCAGGTACACGGCCTGCTCGAACTCAAGGCCACCAGGTACGGGCGTGCCGGTGCCGGGGCAGAGCTTGGGGTCGAGGCCGTCGATATCGAAGCTCAGGTACACCTTCTGCGGCAGCTGGGCAATGATTTTCTTGCACTCCTTCTTCCACGACTTGCCGCCCAGCATTTCGGCCTTCAGGAACCGGTCGGCGAACAGGGCCACGCGGCCGTTGCTCTGGTCGATGAAATCGGCCTCCTGCTGGCAGTAGTCGCGGATGCCCACCTGCACCAACTTCTTCACCTGCGGCAGTTGCAGGGCGTTGTGCATGATGGAGGCGTGCGAAAACTCGAAGCCTTCGTAGGCGGGGCGCAGGTCGCAGTGGGCGTCAATCTGCAGAATGCCGAACTCCTCGTTTCGCTCGGACAGCGCGTGCAGGTAGCCCAGCGGCGTGCTATGGTCGCCGCCGAGCACCACCACGCCTTTGCCGGCATCGAGCAGGGCGCCGGTTTTGGCCTTGAGCCACTCGCGTAGCGCCGCCCCGCGCTCGTTGATGCGGGCCGCATTGGGCAGATGCTGGTCGCGGGCTTCGTCGGGCTGGCCGTCTTCGAGCCAGCCGATGTAGGCCTCGGCCAGCGGGCGCAGCTCGTCGCTTTCGGCCGCAATGGCGGCGTCGGGCTCCTCCATGGCCAGGCCCAGGCGCCAGGCCTCGGGCAGGTCGGGGTCGTAGAGGTCGACCTGCAGCGAGGCCGTGTGCATGGCTTCGGGGCCCTGGGCCGTGCCGGCGCGGTACGACACGGTTACTTCCCAGGGCACGGGCACCACAACCACCTGGGCCTCTTCGGGCGTGAAGGGCAGGCCAAACAGGCCGCCGGCGGCGTCGCCGAGGGCATTAGGGTCGAAGTTGGCCAGTTTTTGTTCGAGTGCAGTGGCGGAGTCAGCCATAGGTAAATCGGGTTGAGACTTGGAGGTAAAGCGTAGGAGTTGAAAACCGGAACGAAACCGAAGTACCGCAAAAAATCCGTTTCGCAACAGCCCGGGCGCGCCTCCTGTAAAGGAACGTGCCGGCTTATCACGAAACGGATTTTTTGCGGTAGGCAATAAGCCGGGGCAGGTCAGCGGCTTAGGCGCCGAATTGCTGGCCGCCCATAAAGTCGTAGGTGCGGATGATGGTGATGATTTTGTCGAACGTTTCGCGGTCGAAGAAGATCATCAGCGGCAGCTCCACCGAATTTTCTTTGTCCGAAAACTGGGTAATCACCGAGAAAATGAGCGGCTGCACCATCGGGTGGTCGTGCAGCAGGCTGCGCAGGGCCGCGTCCATGTCGCCCTGCGGATGGGCGGGCGGCGCACCGTAGATGCGGGCCTTGAGGATGTTGGCCAGCTGCGTGACCAGCGCCCCGGTGATGATGTTGCTGATTTCGAGCAGCAGCGACTCCTGCATCGAGTCGATGTCGATGGAGTCGGCGGTTTGCATGCGCAGGCACACCCGCGAGAGGCGCTGCACGTGCTGGCCGGAGAAAAACATGAGCGTGGTGCCGTTGAAGTCGCCCCGGATATCGGACTGGATAACCACGTGGCCGGCCTGCAGGTCGCTTACTTTTTCCAGAATGCTGCGCCCCGATACAATGTCGAGGTTGGGCACTTCGAGCAGCACCTTCTCCTGGGCCACCACCGCGAACGAGTCGGCGGCGCGGGCCAGGCCGATGTTCAGGATTTCGCGGATGATGTCGCGCTCCAGTTCCGTCATGTGCAATTCCATATAAATCAAGTGAAAGGGCCGGTCACCAGGGCATCCGGCCAGACTGCAATACGAGAGTTACGGCCGTTTGGCTAAAAACAGACGAGTTAAGGCGGGCACGTCGAGCACCAGGCACACCTGCCCGCTGCCGAGCAGCGTCACGCCGCCAAACAAATCGATGGTGTCCAGCGGCTTGCTCATGGCTTTCACCACGATGTCCTGCTGGCGCAGAAACCGGTCGACGATCAGGCCGAGCCGGCGGTTGTTGTAGTTGACAATGATGATATCCTGACGGCCGTGGAGCGTGGCTTTGCGGGCCGGCGCCAGCACCTGGTCGCCTTCGAGCTGTAGCAGTTCGCGCAACGACACTACGGGCACGTTTTCGCCCTGCAGGCGCGTGAGCAGCACCCCGCCCACCACGCTGAAGCGGTCGGGCAGCAGCGACACCACCGAGTCGGTGTGCATGAGCGGCAGGGCGTAGCTGCGCTCGTCGAGCTCGAAGAGCAACGCGCCCTTCACGGCAATGGACGTGGGCAGCACCAGCGTGAAGGTGGTGCCCTCGCCCAGCACCGAATCGACGCGCAGCTGGCCGCCGAGCGAGTCGATGGCCAGCTTCACCACATCGAGGCCCACGCCGCGACCCGAAATTTCGGTTACCTCCTTGGCCATCGAGAAACCGGGCTCGAACAGGAAAGCGCGCACGGCGGCATCGGGCAGCTGGGCGGCGGCAGCCCGCGTTACTAGGCCGCGCTCCACAGCTTTGCGCCGCACGCTGGCCACGTCGATGCCGCGGCCGTCGTCCTGCACCTGCACCAGCACATCGTCGCGCTCGGCCTGGGCCGAAAGCGTTATCTGGCCCTGGGCGGGCTTGCCGGCCGCCTCGCGCTCGGCGGCCGTTTCGAGGCCGTGGCCGATGGCGTTGCGCACCAGGTGAAGCAGCGCATCGGTGATAATTTGCAGGATGTTGCGGTCGATCTGGATGTCCTCGCCCTGCAGGGTCAGGTTCACTTCCTTGCCTTCGGTGCTGGCCACGTCGCGCACCACCCGCGGGAATTTGCTGAACAACGAGCCCACGCCCACCAGCCGGGCATCCATCACGCTGTACTGCAGCTCTTCGGCAATGCGCGAGAAGTGGGCGGCGGCCGTCGTGAGGGCCGGGTGGTCGATTTCGCGGCTCAGCGTCAGTATCCGGTCCCGGTCGATAATCAGCTCGCCCATCAGGTTCATCAGGTGGTCGAGCTTGCGCACCTGAATATACACGAGGTCGGAAAGCTCCAGCTTGCGGCTGACGTCCTCGTCGTCGTCGGCCTCCTCCCCTTCCAGGTCGGGCTCCTCGCCCCGGCTGATGCGGTCGAGGTTGTCGAGCAGGCGCTGCACGTCGGGCAGCGCCTGCTCCTCGCCCACGGCCCGGATCAGCTCGCCCAGCGTGTCGATGCCGCCAAACAGCACCGGCACCATGCTGCCGGTGAAGGTGGCCTGCCCGTCGCGCAGCTGGCCGAACACGGTTTCCATGTGGTGGGCCGCCTCGCCGATGCTGGTGTAGCCCATGGCCCGGGCGTTCGACTTGAGGTTGTGCATGAGCCGGAACAGCTCGCGCAACGCCTCCTCATCGGCCGGATTGCGCTCCAGCTCGCTGATGTGGCGGCTCATGGCGTCGTAGTATTCCAACGCCTCGGCCATGAAAAGCTCGCGGTACTCCTGCTCCCGGTTACTCATCGTGCCACAACTGGTTGGCGCCCACGCCGCCGGCCCGCCCGCGCACGGGGGCGGGCGGCTCTTCGGCAAGGGCAGGAAGCGGGGTTGGGGAAGTCGACACGATAGTCAGTTGTCAGTTGTCAGTTACCAGTTGTTAGTTGTCAGGGAAAGAACGTCATTCGGAGCGAAGCGAAGAATCTCGCCTGAACTCGCTGAACGATTACGGATGAACGACTCAAGTGAGATTCTTCGCTCCGCTCTGAATGACGTTCTTTCCCTGGCAACCGACAACTGGCTACTGGTACCTATCTATTGGAGGGCGTTGCCCACAATTTCGAGCACTTTCTCCTCGGAAAACGGCTTTACGATGTAGGCAGAGGCGCCGCTTTCGAGGGCTTCGTTCACGATGACCTCCTGGCCGACGGCCGAGCACATCACCACCTTCACATCGGGCTGCTCCTGGCGGATGCCGCGCAGCACGTCGAGGCCGGTGTTGTCGGGCAGAATCACGTCGAGCGTAATCAGGTCGGGCTTGGTTTCGATGGCCATTTCCAGGGCCTGCTGGCCGTTGGCGGCTTCACCGACTACTTCGTAGCCGGCATCGGTAAGCATATTCTTGAGCATCGTCCGCATATAGAACGAATCGTCGACGATGAGAATGCGGTTTTTCATGGGAAAGAGAAAAGCGAAATGAGTGGGTGTAGCGCCGCCCGGTGGCCGGCTTGGCCCGTTGTACGGCAACCGGGGGGCTAAGATGCCGCCGGGGCCGTCAGCTGCATGATTTCGGAGGGTGTAAGCAGTTTCAGCATGTCGAGCACCACAATAATCCGGTCGCCCACGCGGGCAATGCCCTCGATATATTTATCGTGAATGTTGGCTTCCTGAATGAAATCGGGCGTTTGCTCGATGGCCGACTGGGGCACCGACAGCGGCTGGGGCACCTCGCGCACGACTACGCCAATGGTGTAGTCTTTGGCTTCGATGGCCATGGTGTAGGTGTGGGCCGCTGCTTCCTCGGCAACCTCGGCCGCCTCCCGCAGCTGAAACCGCTCCTCCAGATCGACAACGGTAATGATATCGCCCCGCAGATTGGCAATACCCTTCACGAACGACGGCGTTTTGGGCATGCGGGCAATTTCGGGCGTCAGGGTTACTTCCTTCACCTGCTCGATGCGGATGCCATACTCCTCCTGCCCCAATCGGAAAACGATTAGCTGAATAAGCGGGTCGGGCGCGGTGGCTTTCTCAGAATTGGGCATGCGAACGGTGGGGTATCGGGTACTAAGTGGCTGGCAGGTTTAAGTGGCCGAGGGCTACTTGCTCTTGGTGGTTTTACCCTTGGCCGTTTTGCCTTTAGCCGCAGCTGGCTTCTCAGTAGCTGCCGGAGTTGCCGCGGGGGCCGACTTGCGCCGCACCGAAGCCGCCGGCTTGGCTGCGGGCGTTTCGGCGGCAGCTGCAGCTAGCTTAGTGGCGGTGGCCCGACGCACCGGCCGGCGGGCCGGCTCGGGTTCGGGCTGCGGCTGGGCCGCGGCCGCCCGGGCAGGGCGGCGCGATGTCGCAACCGCTACCGGCGCGGCCACCGGTGCCGCTGCCGGGGCAGGGCGGCGGGCCATCCGGCGCCGGATGGGCTCGGGTTCCGGCTCAGGCTCGGGTTCGAGGTATTCCATCAGCTGGAAGGCCGAAAGCCCCAGTTGCAGGTCGTCGGCAATGTCGGTCAGGTTCTGGCTGCTGGTGGTCAGCTCCTGCATGCTCGTGGAGAGCTGCTTCGCGGTACCGGCCACCTGCTGCGTGCCCGAGGCCGTCTGTTCGGCAATGGCTACCACTTCCTCCACGTACTTGACCACGTCGCCGATACTCGTTTTCTGAATCTCGGTGGCCGTGAGAATATCGCGGCTGGTGCGCAGGGTTTCGCCGCTGCTGGTAGCAATGTTCTTAAAGGCCGAGCTGGCCTCGAAGGTGGCGTTCTTGCCCTTCAGTACCCGGCCTTCCATGGTGCTGATGGCGGTTGCGGCCGAGGTGGTGTCCTTGCGAACGTCCTCTACCAGCGTGGCAATTTCGCTGGCCGACTTGCGCGAGCCCTCGGCCAGCTTGCGGATTTCTTCGGCAACCACGGCAAAGCCACGGCCGGCCTCACCGGCCCGCGCGGCCTCGATGGCGGCGTTCAGGGCCAGCAGGTTGGTCTGGGAGGCAATGTCGGTAATCACGCCCAGCGACTTGCTGATTTCGCCCGAACGGGTGCTCAGCACTTCGATGGTTTTCGAGGTCTGGGCGGCGGCCGAGCTGATTTCCTCCATGTTCTTTACCACTTCGGCCACCGTTTTCAGGCCCAGCTGCGAGGTCTGCTCACCCAGCTGCGCGGCCTTGATACCCACATCGGCTTTGCCAGCGGTTTCCTTGGTGGCCTGCATGATTTCCTCAATCAGCTTGAAGGCCTGGTCGGTTTTGAGGGCCTGGTTCTGGGCGCCTTCGGCCATCTGCTGCATGGCGCGGGCCACGTCGGCCGTTACCTGGCTCATGGCCTGACCCTTCTCCACCATCTCCTCCGACGACTCGCCCACAATCTGCGACGACTCGTTGATTTCGCCCAGCAGCTCGTTGAGGTTATCAACGGCCAGGTTCAGGGCGTCGGCCATGGCGCGGATGTCGCCGGTTGTCTCAATTTCGGCCCGCTGCTGCAGGTCGCCCTCCGAAATGGCCCGCACCACGCGGCTCACTTCGAGCACCGGCGAGGCAATGGATTCGATGAGGGCGTTGAGCGTGTCGACCAGTTCTTTCCACGAGCCGGATACGCCCGTTACCGTGGCCCGCTCGGCGAGTTTGCCTTCGCCGCCGGCCACCTTGGCTACCCGGCTTACTTCCACGGCCAAACGGTTCAGGTCGTCCACCATGCGGTTGATGGTATCGGCCAGGTCGGCCACTTCGCCCTGCGCGCCGAGGGTCAGCGTCTGGGTCAGGTCGCCCTGCGAAACGGCCGTTACTACTTTCACGAGGCCCCGCACCTGGGTGGTGAGGTTGGCGGCCATGGTGTTTACGTTGTCGGTCAGCTGCTTCCACACGCCGCTCACGTTGGGCACGTTGGCCTGACCGCCAAGTCGACCCTCGGTGCCCACTTCCTGGGCCACGCGGGTTACTTCGCCGGCAAACACGTTGAGCGAGTCCACCATCTGGTTGATGTTGTCCTTGAGGTCGAGCAACTCGCCTTTCACATCAACCGATACTTTCTGGCTCAAATCACCGCGGGCTACGGCGGTGGTTACGTTGGCAATGTCGCGCACCTGGCTCGTGAGCGAGGCGGCCATGGTATTTACGTTGTCGGTCAGGTCTTTCCAGGTGCCGCGCACGTTGGGCACCACGGCCTGGCCGCCGAGCTTGCCCTCGGTGCCTACCTCGCGGGCCACGCGGGTTACTTCGTCGCCGAAGGTGTTGAGCGAGTCCACCATCTGGTTGAGGTTTTCCTTGAGCTGGAACAGCTCGCCCTTCACATCAACCGATACTTTCTGGCTCAAATCCCCGCGGGCTACGGCCGTAGCCACGTTGGCAATGTCGCGCACCTGACTCGTCAGGTTGCTGGCCATCGTGTTCACGTTGTCGGTCAGGTCTTTCCACGTGCCCGAAACGCTCGGCACGTTGGCCTGGCCACCCAGGATACCTTCTGTACCCACCTCGCGGGCTACGCGGGTTACCTCGCCGGCAAACACGTTGAGCGAGTCCACCATCTGGTTGAGGATGTCCTTGAGTTCCAAGATTTCGCCCTTCACGTCCACGGTCATCTTCTGCGTCAGGTCACCTTTTGCCACCGCCGTGGCCACGTTGGCAATGTCGCGCACCTGACTCGTCAGGTTGCTGGCCATCGTGTTCACGTTGTCGGTCAGCTCCTTCCAGGTGCCACCTACGTTGGGCACGGAGGCCTGGCCGCCGAGCTTGCCTTCGGTGCCTACTTCGCGGGCCACGCGGGTTACCTCGTCGCCGAATACGTTGAGCGAGTCCACCATCTGGTTGAGGATGTCCTTGAGCTCCAGGATTTCGCCCTTCACATCCACGGTCATCTTCTGCGTCAAATCACCTTTAGCCACGGCGGTGGCCACGTTGGCAATGTCGCGCACCTGACTAGTCAGGTTGCTGGCCATTGTGTTCACGTTGTCGGTCAGCTCCTTCCAGGTGCCAGCCACGTTGGGCACCGAGGCCTGGCCGCCGAGCTTGCCCTCGGTGCCTACTTCCTGGGCCACGCGGGTTACCTCGCCGGCAAACAGGTTCAGCGAGTCCACCATCTGGTTGAGGTTCTGCTTCAGATCCAGCAGCTCGCCTTTTACATCGACGGTGATTTTCTGGCTCAGGTCGCCGCGGGCTACGGCGGTGGCTACGTTGGCAATGTCGCGCACCTGACTCGTCAGGTTGCTGGCCATCGTGTTCACGTTGTCCGTCAGGTCTTTCCACACGCCGCCCACGTTGGGCACGGAGGCCTGGCCGCCGAGCTTGCCTTCGGTGCCCACCTCCTGGGCCACGCGGGTTACTTCGCCGGCAAACAGGTTGAGGTTGTCGATGGTCTTGTTGATGGTTTCGGCCATCACCTTGAAGTCGCCCGACACCGGAATCTGGAACGTCTCGTCGAGGTTGCCGCGGCTGATGTTGGTGAGTACTTTGCCCACTTCCAGTACCGGCACGGCAATGCTGTCCACAAGGCCGTTGATGTTGTTGATCATGTCGCGCCAGAAGCCCGCCGCGTTATCCACCGAGGCGCGGGCCTTCAGGTTGCCTTCCACGCCGGCCACTTTCGAGATGCGCGACACCTCGCCGCCTACCCCGGCAATCATGTCCACCATCGAGTTGTAGGCCTCGGCAATTTCGGCAAAAATGTCGTCGTTCTGCTTGGTCAGCCGCACGCTCACATCGCCCTTCTTAAAGGCGTCAAGGGCGTAAAGCACCCGGTTGAGCTGGTCGTTGATGTAGTCGGAGTCGGAGCTCTGCACCGAGGTATGCCGGTAATCCTCCGCCCCTTTTTTGCGGGTGTGGTTGCTACGGTCCGGGCGCGGGGCGGTATCGGGTGCCGTGGCAGTGGCCGAGTCCGGCATAGCGGCGGCCGGACGGGTGGAGGGAGACGTCTTTGCTGAAGCCATAGGAAGTAAAAGTAACCAGATGCGCGCGGCGCAGGCAGAGCGCAAACGAAACCACCGGGGATAGGGTTGCTTGGTAAGCAAAGGTAGCAGAACTGCCGATTTGACCGCACCCGGCCGCATCATCCCGCCAAAAAATACTACGGCGGGCCCGCCCGCTCCCCGAAGCCGGGCTTACTAACTAGCGGCCAACCGGCTAGCCCGGCCCGGCGCCCGACCGTAGCCGCCCCGGCTCCTCTATAATAAGGAGTGCGGCCAGTGGGCTTGTGCGGAGGCAGTTAGGATGGGGGCAGATTATTGCCGCATCTTTGCGGCGAAATTCAACTTTTGCGCGGGCCCACCCGTTTCCTAGTCATACCCGTTCCGCGTCCCCCCCACCCTATGGTCAAAAATTTAGTCATCGTCGAATCGCCCGCCAAAGCCAAAACCATCGAGGGCTACCTCGGCAAAGACTTCGTCGTGCGCTCGTCCTTCGGCCACGTCCGGGACCTGCCCAAAGACAACAACGCTATTGATATTGCCAACGGCTTCAAGCCCACCTACGTGGTTTCAGCCGATAAACGTGAGATTATCAGCCAGTTGAAAAAGCTGGCCAAGGAAGCCGAAACCGTCTGGCTGGCCAGTGACGATGACCGGGAGGGCGAGGCCATCAGCTGGCACCTGGCCGAAACGCTGAACCTGAACAGCGAGAAGACGCGGCGCATCGTGTTCCGCGAAATCACGAAGGGCGCCATTCTGCGGGCCATCGAAAACCCGCGCGAAATCGACCTGAATTTGGTGAATGCCCAGCAGGCCCGCCGCGTGCTCGACCGGCTGGTAGGCTTCGAGCTGAGCCCGGTGCTGTGGAAAAAAGTGAAGGCCGGCCTCTCGGCTGGCCGGGTGCAGAGCGTGGCCGTGCGGCTGGTAGTCGACCGGGAGCGGGAAATCAGCGGCTTCAAGGTTAGCTCGGCCTACCGCGTCGTAGCCCGTTTCGATGCCGGCCGGGGGGCAGTGCTCGAAGCCGAGTTGCCCACCCGCTTCAAAACCCGCGCCGAGGCCGAGGCCTTTCTGGCCCGCTGCGTGGGCGCCGATTACCGCATCGAGAACCTGGAGCAGAAGCCCGGCAAGCGCACGCCTGCGCCCCCCTTTACCACCTCCACGCTGCAGCAGGAGGCCTCGCGCAAGCTCGGCTTCTCGGTGGCCCAGACGATGAGCGTGGCCCAGAAGCTCTACGAAGCCGGCCGCATCAGCTACATGCGGACCGACTCGCTCAATCTGTCGGAAGACGCCATTGCGGCCGCCAAAACCGCTATTACCGACGCCTACGGCGCCGAGTACGCCCACACGCGCCACTTCAAAACCAAGTCGGCCTCGGCCCAGGAGGCGCACGAAGCCATCCGCCCCACCGACTTCACGCTGCTCAAGGCCGGCGCCGACTCGCAGGAGCAGCGCCTCTACGACCTCATCCGCAAGCGGGCCATGGCTTCGCAGATGGCTGATGCCGTGATTGAGCGCACCGTGGCCACCATCGGCATCAGCACCCAGCCGGGCGTTACGATGACGGCCAGCGGCGAGGTTATCACCTTCGAGGGCTTTCTGAAAGCCTATGCCGAGAGCAAGGACGAGGAGGAGCAGGACGCCGACGAACCAGCCGAATCATCGTTCTCGCGCGGTCTGCCGCCGCTGAGCGTGGGCCAGCAGCTGCCGCTGCAGCAGCTGCGCGCCACCGAGCGGTTTGCCTCGCCGGCGGCCCGCTTCACGGAGGCTTCGCTGGTGAAAAAGCTGGAGGAAATGGGCATCGGCCGGCCTTCGACTTACGCCCCCACCATCAGCACCATTCAGAAGCGCGGCTACGTGGAAAAGGACTCGCGCGAGGGCAAGGAGCGCAAGTTTCATGTGCTCACGCTGGACGGCGAGCAGGTGAAAACGGAGGTCAAGACCGAAACCTACGGCGCCGACAAAGCCAAACTGTTCCCGACCGACGTGGCCATGGTGGTAACCGACTTTCTGGTCGACCACTTCCCGGCCATTGTCGATTTCCAGTTCACGGCCAAAGTGGAGGACGAGTTCGACCGCATTGCCGACGGGCTGGACAACTGGACCGATATGCTGAGCGGCTTCTACGCGCCCTTCCACAAAACCGTGGAGCTGGGCGAGGAGATTGAGCGCAGCACGCTGGGCTCGACCCGCGAAATCGGCCTGCACCCCGAAACGGGCCAGAAGCTGACCGCCCGCCTGGGCCGCTACGGCCCCTACGTGCAGATCGAGCCGCTCGAAGGCGCCCCCGAAGACGAGAAGCCGGTGTACGCCAGCCTGCGCAAAGGCCAGTTCATCGAGAGCCTGACCATTGAGGAAGCCCTCGACCTGTTCCGGCTGCCGCGGGTGGTGGGCGAGTTTGAGGACAAGAGCATGACGGCCGCTCTCGGTCGTTTCGGCCCTTACATCCGCCACGACAGCAAGTTTTACTCGCTCCGCAAGGACCAGGACCCGCACACCATCACGGGCGAGGAGGCCGTGGAGTTGATTGAGGCCAAGCGTAAGGCCGACGCCGAGCGGCTCATCAAGGCCTTCCCCGAAAACCACGATATCCAGGTGCTCAACGGTCGTTTTGGGCCCTACATCGTGGCGGGCAAGAAGAACGTGAAGATTCCGAAGGGCGAGGAGCCCACCGAGCTGACACTGGAGCGTTGCCTGGAACTGGCCGAGGCCACCCCCGACAAGCCTGCTCGCGGTGGCCGTTTCGCCAAGAAAGCCGCCCCTTCGACGGAGGAAAAGACGGACACGCCAGCCAAGAAGAAACCGGCTGCCAAGAAGCCCGCTGCCAAGAAAAAGGCCCCGGCCAAGAAGGCGGCCGGCACTGCGGCGGCCAAGAAACCAGCGGCAAAAAAGCCCACCAAAAAGGCTGAATAAGCTTTAAGGTAGTCTGTCTTTTTCGGGCGGCGGTTTAAGCTGGCCCGCACTTCTGCAAAGCTCCGGCCGTAACTGGCCGGAGCTTTTTTTTGTGGTTGAGCCGTCAAATAACTAATCTGCGGGCGCGTTTTCATTTTTCACCTCCCCAAACCCTGCGCCTTGCGAGCAAGCCCTTTACTGCTGTTGCCTTTGTTACTGAGCTGCACCAGCCCCGGCACCGATTCGGTAGCCGGCGAATTGCCCGCCGGGCAGCCACTTGTAGCCGAGGCCGATGTACCGGCACCCCTTGCTCCGCCGGCCCCCGGCGTGTACGCCTGGCTGCCAGCCGGCCGCTACCGGGCCGGCCAGACGGTGGCGGCCCGGTTTGCGCCGCCGGCCGGCTATAAGCGGGTGGCAGTGACGGCCGGCTCGTTTGGCGAGTGGCTGCGCTACCTGCCGCTGCTGCCGGCCGGCACGCCCGTAAAGCTCTACAACGGCCAGCCCAAAGACCGCCAGGACGTGCACGCGGCCGTGCTCGACATCGACGTGGGCCAGCGCGACCTGCAGCAGTGCGCCGATGCCGTTATCCGGCTACGGGCCGAGTACCTGTTCAGCCAGAACCCCGATCAGGTGCACTTCCACCTCACCAGCGGCGACGATATTGGTTTTCGGGACTGGTATTCGGGCCGCGGATTTAAGGTGAAGGGCGACGCCGTGCTACCCGCCACCCGGCCCGCCGAGGCGCCCAGCCACGCCAACTTCCGCCGCTACCTCGACCAGATTTTCACCTACGCCGGCACCCTCTCGCTGAGCAAGGAGCTGCAACCCACGCCGCTGGCGCAGGTGCAGGCCGGCGACGTGCTGATTCGGGGCGGCTCGCCGGGCCACGCCGTGCTGGTGCTCGATGTGGCCACGCAGCCCGGCACCGGCCGCCGAGTGGTGCTGCTGGCCCAGAGCTACATGCCCGCCCAGCAGATGCACGTGCTCACCAACCTCTACGACGATACCGGCCTGGGCGCCTGGTTCTACCTCGACCCGGCACAGGCGCGCGTGGGCACGCCCGAATGGACGTTCCGAAGCACCGAGCTGGGCCGTTTCGAGTAGGCTGATGAAGCCACCTTGCCTGAAATTATAGCAGCTCCAATGGCCTTTCCTGCACTTTCCATCTACCAGTATTCAGTATGAAGAAGATTGTAGCCTTAACCGGCGCCGGCATTTCGGCCGAAAGCGGGCTGGCCACGTTTCGGGCCTCCGATGGACTCTGGGAAAACCACCGCATCGAGGACGTGGCCACGCCTGAAGGCTGGGCCAAAAACCCGGCCTTGGTGCTGGAGTTCTACAACCAGCGCCGCGCCGCCGCCCGGGCCGCCCAGCCCAACGCCGGCCACCGGGCTTTGGCGGCGCTGGAAGACCAGTTTGAGGTGGTGGTGATTACCCAGAATGTGGACGATTTGCACGAGCGGGCCGGCTCGTCGCGGGTACTGCACCTGCACGGCAAGCTGTTCGAGAGTCGCAGCTCGCGCCATGAGGAGCTGGTGTACCCCATGCACGGCAACCGTATCGAGTTGGGCGACAACTGCGAACGGGGCCATCAGCTGCGGCCCAACATCGTGTGGTTTGGCGAGGCCGTGCCGATGATGGAAGTGGCCATGGAAGAGGTAGCCACCGCCGATGCGCTGCTGGTGGTGGGCACTTCGCTGCAGGTGTACCCCGCCGCCGGCCTGGTCGATTACGTGCCGCGCACCGCCCCCATCTACATCATCGACCCCGGCCGGCCGCCGGTGGCGCACCGCCCGCGCCTGCACTTCATCACCGAGCCCGCTACCACCGGCCTGCCCCGCGTAGCGCAGGAGCTACGGGAGCAGCTGGCCGATAAAGGAGCGTAATCACCCGATTTTAGCACTTACAACTCACCCCTTCCCGCCTCCTAATATGGCCTCAATAGTCGGACACTGCGTCCTGGGCGCCACGCTGGCCAAGCTGCTGCTGCCCGAGCGGCGCTACTGGCCCTACTGGCTGCTGGCCGCCGCCTGCGCCTTTCTGCCTGATGCCGATGTGGTGGGCTTCAAATTGCACGTAGCCTACGACAGCCTGTGGGGCCACCGCGGGCTGAGCCACTCGCTGCTGGCGGCCCTGGTGATGGCTACCGGGGTGGTTTTGCTGGTGGGTGGCCGGGCCGGCGCGCCGCCGCCCGGGCGGCTGTGGGTGCTGCTGTTTCTGGCCACCGCCTCGCACGGCGTGCTCGATGCCATGACGACCGGCGGGCTGGGCGTGGCGTTCTTCAGTCCGTTTGATGCCGAGCGGCACTTTTTCGGATTCCGCCCGATTGCGGTTTCGCCCATCGGCATTAAGAACTTTCTGGGCGAATGGGGTGCGCGCGTGCTGCGCAGTGAGGTGAAATGGGTGGTGCTGCCCTGCGCGCTGCTGCTGCTGGTGCAGGCCGCCGTGCGGCGCCGGGTGCGCGTGGCCTGAGATGCCCACCGCTATAAAAAATTAAAGCCGGATTAAATCGGAAACCGGGCCGGGCCGTAGAAGAAGACCCTACATCGTTTCTTCTATGACATTCAGCTACGCGCGCCCGCTACTGACGGGGTTGGGCCTCACGGTTTCCCTGTCAGTCTTCGCCCAGACGACGACTACGGCCCCGGCCCACACGGTTTACCTGCTCGGCAACACGGCCGGCACCGAGCTGCCGGCCCGCCATCTGCAGGCGTTGCGCCGCACACTGGAAGGGCAAACCGGCCCCTTTACGGTAGTGCATTTGGGCGATGTAGTGGCGCCCGAAGGTCTGGGCAGCAAGCAGGATTCCAGCCGCAGCGGCCAGACTGAGCGGATTGACGCGCTGATTTCCTTGGTGAAGGGTCTGCCCAACGGCAAGCTGTTTTTTGTGCCCGGCGACAAGGACTGGGACAACTCGGGCCCCGACGGCCTGAAGCGGGTGCGGCGGCTTGAAAAGTACATCAGCAAGCACAACGGCGAGCACACCTTCATTCCCGAAAACGGCTGCCCCGGCCCCTACGTGCTTGATGTGGCGCCCCAGGTGCGGCTGGTAGCCCTCAACTCGCCCTGGTTCACCCATCCCTACAACAAGCCCGAAGCACCCGACACCGACTGCAAAACCCTGACCCAGGAGGAATTCCGCGAGCAGTTGCAAGATGTGCTCGACGACACCAAGGACCGCAACGTGCTGCTGGTGGGCCACCAGCCGGTCGTCAGCAACGGCGAGTACGGCGGCAACCTGCCGCTGGGCCGCTACCTGTGGCCGCCGGTGGCCGGGGCCATCAGCGCCGCCTACCACCAGAATGTGGGCTCGCCGCGCGATATGGCCAACCCGCGCTACCAGCAGTATCAGAAAGAGATGCTGAACACGTTGCGCGACCACCCCGGCGCCGTGTATGCTTCGGCCCACGACTACAGCCTGCAGCTTACGCCTTTCCAGGGCAGCTACCACCTGGTTTCGGGCTCGTTTACCAAAGCCCGGCACGTAGCCAGCAACCGCGAATCGCAGTTCAACGAGGCCGAGCAGGGTTTTTCGGCGCTGGAATATTACGCCGACGGCACCGTAAAAACCACATTTTACACCTTCGATAAGGCCGGCGACACCGTGCGGCTGGCTTACGCGGGCACGCTTTTCCAGAGCGCCTGCCAGGAGCCGCGCCTGCCGGGCGTGCCGGTGAACAGCTTCATTCCCGAGTGCCCCTCGGCCCCCGCAGGCGTGGCCGACCCCAAGCCCGATGTGCCCTTTGTGGCCGTGCAGACGCTGCCGGCCGGCGCCCAGTACGGCGGCAGCAAGTCGTCGCGCTTTTGGCTGGGGCCGGTGTACCGCACCTCCTGGACCCAGCCGGTGCAGGTGCGCACGCTCAACCTAAACACCGAATTTGGTGGACTGCGGCCGTTCGGGCGCGGCGGCGGGCGCCAGACGACCTCGCTCAAGCTGATTGCCGCCGACTCGTCGGAGTACGTGTTTCGGTCGGTGGACAAGGACGTGACCAAGATTCTGCCGCCCGAGCTGCGGCGCTCGTTTGCGGCCGACGTGCTGCGCGACATTACGCCCACGGCCCACCCCTACTCGGCGCTGGTTATTAGCTCGCTGCTCGATAAAACCGATATTCTGCACGCCCGGCCCCGGCTGTTCGTGCTGCCCGATAACCAGCAACTGGGCCCCTACCGCGACGATTATGCCGGCCTGCTCGGCACGCTGGAGGAGCGCCCCAAGGACCCCAAGCCCAACCTGCTGGGCTTCGCCAATGCCGACAATATCCGCCGCTCGTTCAGCTTTTTCCGCCAGCTTTATAAAGACAACGACAACCGCGTGGATGCCGTGGCGCTGGGCCGGGCCCGGGCCTTCGATATGCTGGTGGCCGACTTCGGCAAACACGAGGACAACTGGAAGTGGGCCGAGTACGACAACGGCAAAAATGCCCTCTACAAGCCCATTCCGCGCGACCGGGACCAGGCCTTTACCCTCTGGAACGGGGCGCTGACCTACTTAGCCAACCGCGAGTGGGCCGTGGGCAGCATCGAGGATTTCCAGAGTAAGTTTGGCGATATGAAGAGCCTGAACTGGCCCGCCCGCCACCTCGACCGGTTCCTGCTGCAGAGCCTGAACCGCCAGCAGTGGCAGGAAATTGCCCGGTATCTGCAGGCCAATATCACCCCGGCCGCCATCGACGAGGCTACCGCCACGCTGCCACCCGAACTCAAAAGCCTATCGGGCGATGACATCAACCGCAAGCTCAAGGCCCGCATTCAGGAGCTGCCCCAGGCGCTGGACCGCTACTATTTGCTGCTGGCCCAGCGCGTGGATGTGGTGGGCTCCAATAAGGGTGAGGTATTCCAAGTGAAGCGGCTGGCCGATGGCACGGTGCGCGTGCAGATGTTCGACCGGGCCAGTGGGGGCAACGAGCCCAACGGCCCGGCCCTGTTCGACCGCACCTTTCAGCCCGAAGAAACCGACGAAATCAGCCTGTACGGGCTCGATGGGCGCGACGTGTTCACGGTAACCGGCGAGGCCAAAAACAGCATTCTGGTGCGCATCATCGGCGGAGCGGGCAAAGACCAGATAGCCGACAACTCGCGGGTGCGGGGCCTGCGCACACTTACCAAGGTGTACGACGTGCCGTCTACCGAGATGCAGCTGGGCTCCGAGGCCGACAACCGCACCTCAACCAAGCCCGGCGTGAATTCCTACGACCGCGAGCAGTTCGAATTCAACTCCTACCGGCCCACCATCGGGCTGGGCTACAACCGCAACGACGGCTTTGCGGCCAGCGCGGGCGTGGGCTTCCTCACGCAGGGTTTCCGCAAGCCAGGCTACAAAAACCGCTACGATTTCCTGCTCGAAGGCAGCACCGGTGGCCAGCGCCAGTTCACGGCCAGCACCCGCCACCGCTACGCCATCGGCAAGGTCGATGCCGGCGCCGCCTTCAGCTACGGCAGCTACTTTCCGTACTACAACTTCTTCGGCCTGGGCAACAACACCGAAATCAGCCAGGACCGCTACGACGACAAGTTCTATAAAGCCCGCTACAAGGGCATTCAGGTGAGCGGCTTTCTGGAGCGCAGCTTTTTTGAGCGCAGCGTGTTGCGCGTGGGCCCGAGCTACGAATACTACAACAACGACTTCGCGGCCGACAGCTACCTGGGCACGCTGCCTACCACCCCCGGCCTGCCCTCCGACCAACTGCCTAACACCAGCTTCCAGCGCCTGGTGGGCCTGAATGCGCTGCTCGATCTGGATTTACGCGACCGGACCGCATTTGCCCGGCGCGGCATCCGCCTGCTCGTGCAGCACGATTCTTACCACCAGCTCAACGGGGCCAAGGGCAATTTCGGTCTGACTCAGGGCTTTGCCCAGTACTACGGCACGGCCCGCCTGCTGATTCCGGTAACGCTGGTAGTGAAAGGCGGCGGCGCCAAAAACTACGGCAACAACGACGACATTCCGTTCTACAAATTCACCAGCCTGGGCTTGCGCGAAGGCCTGCGCGGCTACTACCGCAACCGTTTCAGCGGCGACGCCAGCCTCTACCTCAACACCGAGCTGCGGCTGGCGCTGGGCAAATCCAAGAATTCATTTCTGCCCTTCTCCTACGGCCTGTTCGGCTTCTACGACCGGGGCCGTGTGTACCTGAACGGCGCCTCGCCCGGCGGCTGGCACCAGGGCTACGGCGCGGGCCTCTACATCGCCCCGGTTTCCGAGCAACTGGCCTTCTCGGTTTCCTACCAGAAGTCCGTCGAAAACAACCTCCTTCAGTTCGGCTTGGGCTTCCGGATTGATAAATAGTCTGTTGCCAGTTGCCAAGGTAGAACGTCATTCAGAGCATGCTGCGCTTAGAGCAGGGACGAAGAATCTCGCGTGCCACGGTAATCCTGACGATAGAGTTAGCATGGCACGCGAGATTCTTCGTCCCTGCTCTAAGCGCAGCATGCTCTGAATGACGTTCTTTTATAGCATCGCCTTGGCTTAAAGCACAAGAGCTAACAGCTGATAGCTCTCAGCTAACAGCTCAAAATCACTCTATATTTGCCTATGCAGTTTCCTCTCCTCAAGCTTGCCGCTATTGATATTGGGTCGAATGCCGTGCGGTGTCAGATTTCGGCCGTATTGCACCACGAAGACCGCTACCGGCTCAAGCGGGTCGAGTACATCCGCTACCCGCTGCGGCTGGGCGAAGACGTGTTTGCCACCGGCCGGATTTCGGAGGCCAAGCAGGCCAAGTTCATCAAATTTCTGCACGCGCTGCGCCTGCTGATGGAGGTGCACGACGTGGCGCCCAATCACTACCTCATCTGCGCCACCTCGGCCATGCGCACCGCCCTCAACGGCCCCGAGGTATCGGCCCGCATCGAGCGGGAGCTGGGCATGCGCGTGAACGTGATTGACGGGCAGGCCGAGGCCTCTTACATCAACCAGGTAATCGAGCACCTGCTCGAAGACAACAAGCACTACCTGCACATCGACGTGGGCGGCGGCAGCACCGAGTTCAACATCTACCACGACCGCCGCAAAGTGGCCTCGCAGTCGTTCGAGGTGGGCAGCATCCGGCGGATGCAGCAGGAGGAAGCCGGCCTGAGCACCGAGGCCATGCGCGAAACCTGGCAGCGCATGGAAGACTGGGTGCGCGAAAACGCCCGCCGCTACCACGTCACGCGGGCCATCGGCACGGGCGGCAACATCAACAAAATCTACAGCATGGCCCAGGCCGGCACCGCCCTCGACAAGCCCGTGAGCCGCCAGCGCATCGCCGAGTTGCTGGCCAGCATCACGGGCATGAGCATGGACGAGCGCGTGAACGTGGCCCTGCTCAACCCCGACCGCGCCGACGTGATTGTGCCGGCCGGCCACATCTACCTCTCGGCCATGGAGTGGGCCGATGTGCAGCACATGTTCGTGCCCGATATCGGCCTCAAAGACGGCATGCTCCAGGCCCTGTTTGAGGAGCACTTCGAGGAGCTTCGCGCCCGCGACGACCACCGCCCCGGCGGCCCCCAAACCACCATCCAAAGCAGGCCCACGGAGGTAGAGTAGCGGTGATTTGGTGAGAAAAGGAACGTCATTCTGAGCGCAGCGAAGAATCTCGCGTGCCAAAACAATTCCTGACGACAGGATTACCATTGCACGCGAGATTCTTCGCTGCGCTCAGAATGACGTTCCTTTTCTCACCAAATCACCTCACGCCAAATCGGCTTCCTCCTGCGCGTCGTAGCTGGTGCCGGCGTTCATGGGCACTTCCTGCTGGGGGCGCTCGGGGTCGGTTTCCACCACCTCGTCGGCTGCTGGCGGCAGCATTTCCGATGTAACCACGACCACAGCCTCTTTAGGCTGGCCGTTGGCATCCTGCGACGACGCCTGAATGTTGGCCACGCAGAGCCAGTCGTCGTAGAGCGCCGTTTCGGGCATCACCGTGAAGTTGCGGTTGTAGAACTCCTTGTGCAGGTCGGAAACCGGCTCGCCCTCGGCCGGCGTGCGGCGCACGTAGGCGCCATCCTCGCGCATCACGTAGGTGTTCTGGTTGTCGAGCAGGTTGTAGTAGAGGATGTTGGTGGCCTCGCGCTTGATCTGGGGGTTGGCCAGCAGAAACAGCGCCTCCAGCCGCCGCTCGAAGGAGCGCACCATCAAATCGGCCGAGCCGGCGTACACTTTCGGGCTGCCGGCCTGGTGGAAATAGAACAGCCGGGCGTGCTCCAGGTAGTCGCCCACGATGCTGCGCACCTCAATGTTGTCGCTCAGGCCCGCCCGGCCCGGCCGCAGGCAGCAGATGCCGCGCACGATAAACCGGATGGGTACGCCGGCCTTGCTGGCTTTGTAGAACTCATCAATCATCTCCTTGTCTTCCAGCGAGTTCATCTTCATCACGATGCCGCTGGGCAGGCCTTTCTTGGCGTTCTTCACCTCCTCGCGCACCAGGTGCACCAACTGCTGGCGCATGTCTTTGGGGGCCGTAATCAGGTACTCGTACTCGTCGGGCTGGCTGTGGCCGGTTATCACATTGAAGAATTCCGACACGTCGTGGCCGTACACTTCATCGGTGGTCAGCAGGCTGACGTCGGTGTAGATGCGCGAGGTCTGCTCGTTGTAGTTGCCGGTGCCCAGGTGCACGTAGCGCGTCACTTTCTCGCCTTCGCGGCGGATAATCATGAGCATCTTGGTGTGGGTCTTGAACTTGCTGACCCCGTAAATCACGAAGCAGCCGGCCTTTTCGAGCCGCGCGCCTTCCCGGATATTGCGCTCCTCATCGAAGCGCGCCTTCACCTCGAACAGCACCGACACGTGCTTGCCGTTTTCGGCCGCCTTCAGCAGCGCGGCCGTAACGCGCGAGTCGTCGGCGAGGCGATAAATGGTTTGCTTGATGCCCAGCACGTGCGGGTCTTCGGCCGCCTGCTCCAGCAGCCGCACCACCGGGTCGATGCTGTTGTAGGGGTGGTGCAGCAGCACATCCTGGTGCTTGAGGTAGTCGAACAGGTTTTCCTCCACCGTGTCGGGCAGCGTGAGCGGCGGCACCGGGGCCGGCTGCTTGAACCCCTTGCCCCGGAAATGGGGGTGCTTCAGGATTTGCAGCAGACCCTTCATGTCAATCAGCGAGTTGATAACGAACACGTTGCCGTTGTCAATATTCCACCGCTCGCGTAGCACCTGCATCAAGAAAGCGGCCGCGTTGGGCTCCACTTCCAGCCGCACTACCCGGCCCTTCTTGCGGGTTTTCAGGCCCGATTGGATTTCCTTGATGAAGTTGGCGTCGATGTCGTCCGACTCTTCCAGCGTGAAGTCGCCGTTGCGGGTAATCCGAAACAGGTCGGCCGACAGGATTTCGACGTTGCGGAACAGCTTGCGCAAATTGGCGCGCACGATTTCCTCAATGGGCACAAACAGCACTTTGTCGCGCCGCGTGAGCTCAAAAAAGCGCGACAGGTTCTGCGGAATCTGCACGAACGTGAGCCGCTCCTGCCCCTTCTCCATCTCGATGTCGCCCGAGCCCGTGCGCGTTACCACGCCGAAGATGAGCATCTGGTTCATCATCAGCGGGAAGCCGTGGTACGAGTCGTAGACCATGGGCGTGAGCAGCGGAAACACGGTGTTTTTGAAGTAGCCGTCGGCCTTCTTCAGCTCCACTTCGGTCAGCTCGTCGAGGCCCAGCACGTTGAAGCCGTTCTTCTCGAACTGCGGCTTCAAATCGTTCAAATACGTCATCGACTGGTCATTGACGAAGCGGTGGGCAAAGTCGAGCAGCTTGCGCCGGAAGGGCATTTCGCGCAGGCCCGAGTAATCCACCCGCTCCTTGCCGTAATCGATATAGTTATAAAGCGAGCCGACGCGAATCATGAAAAACTCGTCGAGGTTGGAGCTGGTAATGGCCATAAAGCGCAGCCGATCGAAGAGCGAGCGGCTGGTGTCGCGGGCCTGATCGAGCACCCGGTAGTTGAAGCGCAGCCAGCTCAGGTCGCGGCTGATGTACTTGCTTTTACGGATCAGGTCGGCGGATTTGAAGACTTTCATAGGTATAGCGGGCTTGAAGAGGCAAAATACGGTAAAACCGCGCCGTTACGTGTTTTCAGCCCCGGAAATGCGGCGCGCAAGTCCAGCCAGTACAGCTGGCCCGGCAATAGCCAGGGCAGCAACCGGGCGGCTGGTCTGATCTGTTTTCGCCCGAGCCTACAAACAAAACAGCGCCAGCCAACCGGCCGGCGCTGTTCTGCTATGCTTCTAACGCTGCCAAGCCACTAAGCGGATCGACAGTCAGGTGAGCTTATCGGGCGCTGGATCCGGCTCCTTTGCGGGCTTGGGCGGCGGGGTGGGCCGGGGCCGCCGCTTGTCCGTAGTTACGAGCAGGGCCAGGGCCGTGAGCGAGAGGCGCAGCAGCCATTTGCGACCAGATGCCATAGTTAGCGGGCGAAGAAGGCGTTGTTGTTCTCTACGGTCAGGTCGCAGCGGCTGCCGCCGGTGTTTTCCTCGCACGAGGTGCCCACAATTTCGTTGCGCTCGAAGTTGAAGTAGCAGAACGTGCAGCCCACGCTGTTGAGAATGTAGCGCGGGGCGTTGGAGCTCAGGTACAGACTGTTATTCGACGAAGTCTGGAGCGGAATGGCCATGGCCCGGAACCGGCCGTCGAGCAGGCCCATGCCCACCAGATAGTACACGGCCTTGTCTTTGGGCGTTTCCTGCACCTTGCGGATGATGGTTTTGTTGACCGACGTGCCGTCGCCGAACTGCTTTGTGAAGCGAGTGGCCAGTTCCTGCTTGGGCGTCAGGTACTCCACTTTGCTGTTCACCACCTGCGCCACCTGCTTGCTGGTAGCCTCCAGCTGGCGCCGCCCCAGCTCGTCGGGGTTGTTGTTGGGCGAGCTAAGCTCCGGAAAGCCGCGCTTGGTGGTTTCGCAGGCGCTCAGCCCCCCCAGCAGCAAAGCGGCGCTCAGGCAGATGCCGGCACTGGTGCGTAAAAAACGATTCATCATTCAAGATAGGAAAAATGGGTGTCTTATGCCTAAAAAGCGGGAGTACGCCGCCACGTTGCGCAGCATACTCCCGCTTTTCGGGCGGCCGGGACGGTTGAGTTAGCGGGCCTTGTAGTACTTGCGGGCCTCGGGCAACTCCTGCTGAATGCTGGCAATGCGCGTGCCGTTGGAGGGGTGCGTCGACAGGAATTCGGGCGGGGAAGCCTGGTTTTCGCGCGCATCCATGCGCTGCCAGAACTGCACGGCGCCGTCGGGGTTATACCCGGCCATGGCCATAAAAATCAGGCCCAGGCGGTCGGCTTCCGACTCCTGATTGCGGCCGTAGCGCAGCAGGCCCAACTGCGTACCCACGCCCACAGCCTGCAGAAACACGTTCTGGGTGGCCGTCGGGCTTTGGCCCACGGCGGTTGATACCACCCCGCCCAGGCCCTGCGCGGCCATCTGCTGGCTCATGCGCTCGGAGCTGTGCCGGGCTACGGCGTGGGCAATTTCGTGGCCCATCACCACGGCCAGGCCGTTTTCATCCTGCGTGATTGGTAAAATACCGCTGTACACCGCCACTTTGCCGCCGGGCATGCACCAGGCGTTTTCCTGCTTGTCCTGCAGCAGGTTGAACTGCCAGGCGTAGCCTTCGAGTTGCTGCGACTGGTTTTGCTGGCGGAAATATTGCTCCACGGCCTGCTCGATGCGCTGGCCCACGCGCTTCACCATGGCCGCCTGCGCACCGCTGCTGACTACCTGGCTGCTGGCCAGCACTTTCTGGTATTCCTGAGCGGCCATCTGGTTCATTTCGGTGTCGGACACCAGGCTGAGTTGGCGACGCCCGGTAATGGGAACGGTGGAGCAGGCCGCGGCCACGAACAGGCAACTGGCGAGGGCAAGTTTCTTGAACATATCTGCTTGAATGAAGAGGGAAGAAAAACGGCCGCCACCCCGGCCCGGGGCCCGGGCCAAACGCGGCCGTTGTTGAGGGCCTATACGTCAGGAACCCGCCAAAATGTTTGCATTTGGCGCCGCCCAACCAAAAACCGGCCGCTTTTGGTAGCATCGGCCCACGAATTACCGTTACTTTTGGGTTTGAGGGGCCCCGGCGGGTTGGGTGGTTGGCTGCGGGCTGCTTTCGGCCGGCCACTGCTGCCGCCGGCCCCCACGCCTCAACCTGCCTTCTCCATGAAAATCCTGTGCATCGGCCGCAACTACGCGGAGCATATTGCCGAACTCCAGAACGAGACGCCCGCCGCGCCCGTCATTTTTGCCAAGCCCGATACGGCCCTGCTCCAGCGCAACCAGCCGTTTTTCATGCCCGATTTCTCGCAGGACATTCACCACGAGATTGAGCTGGTGCTGCGCGTGTGCAAAAACGGCAAGAATATCGACGAGCAGTTTGCGCCCACCTACTTCGACGCCATCGGGCTCGGCATCGACTTTACGGCCCGCGACCTGCAGAGCCAGCTCAAGAGCAAAGGCCTGCCCTGGGAGCTGGCCAAGGGCTTCGACGGCTCGGCGCCCATCTCGCAAACCTTCAAACCGGTAACCGATTTCGCCGATCTGGGCAACATCGACTTCCGGCTCGAAGTGAACGGGCAGGTGCGCCAGCAGGGCAACTCGGGCCTCATGCTGCACGATTTCAACAAAATCATCAGCTACATCTCGCGCTTCATCACCCTGAAAATGGGCGACCTGATTTTCACCGGCACGCCCAGCGGCGTCGGCCCCGTGCACATCGGCGACCAGCTCACAGGCTTCATCGGCGACGAAAAAATGCTGGAGCTGGCCGTTAAGTAAGCCACAACCTAAGCTGTTAGCTGACAGCTGGTAGCTGCTAGCTGTCGTGCGGCCCTCCTGCCCTTCCGTTACCAAGTACGTTCTGATTTGAAAAAGCTAACCGCCAATAGCTTCCAGCTAAAGGCCCATTTCAGCTTCGCGCTGCCGTTTTTACTGCTGATGGGCGTGCAGCCCTCGGCCTGCCAAAGCCCACAATCGGCCCCTGCCTCGCAGCAACCGGCCGGCCCCGCTGCCGACGAAACGCCGGCCGAAGCGGCCGCCGCGCCGGGTCGGCGGGCGGGCATTCCGGCCGTTGAGAAGGGCTATTTCCTGTTTCCCATCAAGCCGGGGCAGGAGAACTTTCTGTCGGGCAGCATGGGCGAGCTGCGGCCCAACCACTTCCACGGCGGCCTCGACATTAAAACCGATGGCCGGGTGGATTTGCCGGTGCACGCCTCGGCCGACGGCTACGTGTCGCGCCTGAAGCAGAGCAGCTTCGGCTACGGCAACGTGCTCTACATCACCCACCCCAACGGCCTGACGACGGTGTACGGGCACCTGAACAGCTTTAAGGGCCCCGTGGCCGAGGAGCTGCGGCGCCAGCAGTACGCCAAGCAGACCTACGAGCTGGAGCTGTTTTTTGAGCCCGGCCAGTTTCCGGTGCAGCGCGGCGAAGTAGTGGCCCTGAGCGGCAACACCGGTGGCTCGGCGGGCCCGCACGTGCACTGGGAGGTGCGCACCGCCACCGGCCACCAGCTGAACCCGCTGCAGTGGGGTGGCTTTGCCGAAATCCAGGACCACGTAGCCCCCACGGTGCAGGCGTTTGCGGTGGAGGCGCTGGGCATTGCGGCGCGGGTAGAAGGCCGGTTCGGCAAGCGCGTGTTCGTGCCCAAGGCCCCGCTGGCCGATGGCAGCTACGTCTGGCCCGATACCATTGCCGCCAGCGGCTCGGTGGGCCTGCTGGTACAGGGCTTCGACCGGTTTGACAAGGTGTGGAACAAAAACGGTATTCAGCAGGCTACCGTGCTCGTGAACGGGCAGCAGGTGTACCAGCACACCATTGATGACGTGCCGTTTCCCGACGGCTCGCGCCAGATAAACCGCCACGTCGATTACGAGTGGCGCGCCACCCAGGGCCGGCAGTTCGAGAAGCTGTTCGTGGACGACGGCAACGACCTGAGCATGTACACCGCCGGCCCCGGCAAGGGCCGCCTGAACGTAGAGCCGGGTAAGGTGTACAACGTGGAAATCCGCCTGGCCGACTCGTACGGCAACACCACGCCGCTGCGGCTGGTGCTGCGGGGCACAGAGCCGGCCTACTTCCACACCCGCTCGGCGGCCGTGAAAACGCCCGCCCTGAGCTACGACGTGAGCCGCAACCTGCTGGTAGTGAAAACCTCGGACCACGACACGGCCGCCGTAACGGGCCCCGTAACGCTGCTGCGCGGCGGCCGGCGCCTGACGCTGCGCCCCAGCTACACCGACCAAAGCCAGAGCACCTACCTCTACGACCTGCGCGCCGGCCGCCCCGATTCCATCCGGTTCGGTAAGCTCACCCAGCGTTTCAGCCGCGAGGCCCTGATTCCGGCCGGCCGCGAGTTCAGCTTCGCCACGGCGAATATGGGGCTGGAGTTCAAGCCGAAAACGCTGTTTGACACGCTGTACCTCCAAACCAGCTACCGGCAGGGCCTCTGGACGGTGCATATGCCGCGCACGCCGCTCTACGAAAACCTGGCCCTCACGCTGCGCCCCGACACGCCCCCGGCCGATTTGCGCCGCTCGGCCATCTACAGCATCACGGCCAAGGGCGGCAAGGGCTACGTGGGCGGTAAGTGGAGTGAGGACGGCAGCAGCATCACGGCCCCCATCCGCGCCTTCGGGCAGTTCCGCATCCTTACCGACACCGTGCCCCCCTCGGGCCGGCTGCTGAGCAAGGGCGCGGCCGGGGTGGTGTTCAAGGTGGGCGACGACCTTTCGGGGCTGGCCAGCTATAAGCTGGAAGTGAACGGGCAGTTCCGGCTGCTGCGCTACGAGCACAAAAGCGCCACGCTGTTCACCGAGCGCACCGATACGCTGGGCCCGGCCCTGCGCGGCCCCGCCACCCTGCGCCTCACCGACCAGGCCGGCAACGAGAAGGTCATCAACGTGGTGCTGTAGGCCGCGGGTACCTTTCCCGGCCGGGGCGCGTACACTCAGGTTTATATTCTGATCCAGCAAGATGCCTGATAACCTGCTCAAACGCCGCCGGCCCACGCTGCTGGCCGCAACGGCCGCCGTGGTAAGTGCCGGCGTGGCCGCCTACGCCTACTCGCGCCGCAAAGCCCACCCCCATTTGCCCACCGTGGCCCACGTCGATTTGCACCGCTACGCCGGCCTGTGGCACGAAATTGCCCGGCTGCCGGTGCGCTTCGAGAAGGGCTGCCAGCACGTAACGGCCGAGTACAAGGTGCGGTCCGATGGTAAGGTGGGCGTGCGCAACACCTGCCACCAGGGCAGCATCGGCGGCCCCGCCACCACGGCCACCGCCACCGCCTGGGCCACCGACGGCACGAATTCCAAGCTCAAAGTCCAGTTCTTCTGGCCCTTCACCGGCGACTACTGGATTCTGGCCCTCGATGAAGCCGACTACCAATACGCGCTGGTAGGCTCGCCCGACCGCGAAACGCTCTGGATTCTGAGCCGCAAACCGCACCTCGACCACCCCACCCGCAGTCGTCTGATTGGCATCGGCCGGGAGTTGGGCTTCCCGGTAGAAGACCTGCTTTTCACCCCGCAACCGGAAAGGTGAGGTGGTGAGTGGTGAGATGGTGAGGTGACGTTTCGGAGCCCTGGCGGCGTGCTGTCCTGTTGGCGCGAAGTAGGTTTTGGCTAGTTTTGCCGCTACTTCTACCGCTTTGAAGGGCCTCACGCGCCAACTGGCCCCTGGCCCGTCAAACTCACTATTTCACCATCTCACCATCTCACCTCATGTCAGTTCCCCAGGCAGGCGAGCCGGCTCCGGCTTTCGAGGCCCCCGACCAGAACGGCACCGTGCACCGGCTCGCCGATTACGCGGGCCGCAAAGTGGCGCTCTACTTCTACCCCAAAGACGACACCAGCGGCTGCACGGCCCAGGCCTGCGACCTGCGCGACAACTACCAGCAGCTGCAGGCGGCCGGCATTCAGGTACTGGGCGTAAGCATCGACTCGGCCAAATCGCACCAGAAGTTCACTGCCAAGCACGAGCTGCCCTTCCCGCTGCTGGTGGATGAGGACAAAAAACTGGTGCAGGACTACGGCGTGTGGCAGGAAAAATCGATGTACGGCCGCAAGTACATGGGCATCATGCGCTACACCTTCCTCATTGACGAGGCGGGCAATATCGAGCGCGTCATCACCAAAGTCGACACTAAAAACCACGCCGCCCAACTTTTGTGAGCCGCAAGCTGCAAGCCGCAAGCCACAAGCTGTGAGCGAGCGGCAAGCCTCGAGTACGTTCAGAAAGCTTGCGGCTTGTAGCTTGTAGCTTGCAGCTCACAAAACCTACCTTTGCCCTACTATCAACCCTTCCTAACCCGCATGGCCCAAGCTACCACTTCCGAAACCCACGCTCCCGAAGCCACCAAAACCATTCCTGAGCTCAAGCAGATTGCCACCCAGGTAAGGCGCGACATCGTGCGCATGGTGCACGCCGTGAACTCGGGCCACCCCGGTGGTTCGCTGGGCTGCACCGAGCTGCTGGTTTCGCTGTATTTCAAGGTGATGAAGCACACGCCCGAGCCGTTTGATATGGATGGCATCGGCCAGGATTTGTTCTTTCTATCGAACGGCCACATTTCGCCGGTGTTCTACTCGGTGCTGGCCCGCTCGGGCTATTTCCCGGTGAGCGAGCTGGCCACGTTCCGCAAGCTCAACTCGCGGCTGCAGGGCCACCCCGCCACCCACGAGCACCTGCCCGGCATTCGGGTGGCTTCGGGCTCCTTGGGCCAGGGCCTGAGCGTGGCCATCGGCGCGGCCCAGGCCAAAAAGCTCAACGACGACGACCGTACGGTGTTCGTGCTCATGGGCGACGGCGAGCTGGAAGAAGGTCAGATTTGGGAAGCGGCCCTCTATGCCCCCCACCACAAAGTGGACAACCTGATTGCCTTCGTTGACCGCAATGGCCAGCAGATTGACGGCCCCACCGCCGAAATCGGCGGCCTCGGCGACCTGCGGCCCAAGTTCGAATCCTTCGGCTGGCGCGTGCTCGAAGCCGACGGCAACCAGTTCGAAACCCTGCTGCCCGCCATCGAAGAAGCCCAGAGCCTGCTCGGCCAGGGCCAGCCGATTATGGTCATCATGGACACCCAGATGGGCTTCGGCGTCGACTTCATGATGGGCTCGCACAAGTGGCACGGCGTAGCGCCCAACGACGAGCAGCTCGACAAGGCGCTTAAGCAGCTGGCGGTAGAGAAGGCCTCGGACTACTAATCACTGATTAGCGCTGATTTTTGCGCTGATGACGCTGATTCTTACGTGACCAGCTAAGCGGTTTGGCTGCGCAGTACCACTCTCAAAAAGCCGTCTGGCTCCCCCTCTCCCCCGAGGAGAGGGGGCCGGGGGGTGATGTGCGACGTTGCACGATACTTTTTCTATGCAAAACATGCGGCAGTGGCTGGCGTTTCTGGGGTTGTTGCTGCTGCTGCTGCTGCCCGGCGCCGGCCGTGCCCAGAACGCCGCCCCGGCCGCGCCGCGCACCACCCGCATCCTGTTTTTGCTCGATGCCTCGGGCTCGATGCGGGCGCCCTGGGAGGGCGAACAGCGCTGGGACGTGGCCAAGCGGCTGCTCTCCAAAATGGTGGATTCGCTCAATACCTATCCGCACCTGGAGCTGGCGTTGCGCGCCTACGGCCATCAGCACGACAACAAGGAGAACAACTGCGAGGACTCGCGGCTCGAAGTGCCGTTTGCGCCCAAAAACGCCGCCGCCATCAAAACCCGCCTCAAAACCATTCAGCCCCGCGGCAACACGCCCATCACCTACTCGCTCCTGCAGTCGGCCAACGACTTCCCGGCCGATAAGCAGAGCCGCAACGTGCTGATTCTGATTACCGACGGCCTCGAATCGTGCAAGGGCGACCCGTGCGCTACTTCGCTTGCGCTGCAGCGCAAGCGCGTGTTTCTGAAGCCCTTCGTGATTGGCATCGGGGCCGAGCGGGAGTTCGGCAAGCAGCTGGAGTGCCTGGGTACCTACTACAACGCGGCTGATGTCAGCACCTTCCGCACCATCCTCAACGACGTGGTGGCCCAGACGCTGGCCAAAACCACCGTGGCCGTAAACCTGACCGACGAGCGGGGCCGCCCGGTAGAATCGGACGTGAACCTGACGTTCGTCAACAACGTCACGGGCCAGCCCGAATACAACTACGTGCACTACCGCAACGCCCAGGGCCAGCCCGATGCCCTCGACATTGATGCGCTCCAGAGCTACGATTTAACCATCAACACGGTGCCGCCGGTGCGGGCCACCAACCTGGCCATCAAGCCGGGCCGCGCCAACGTGCTCACCTACAAAACGCCCCAGGGCACGCTGCGGCTCCAAAACCCCAGCCTGTCGCCTAACCCCTACGGCCGGGTGCAGGCCGTGGTACGGGCCCGCGGCAACCCCGAAACTGTGCTGGCCCTGCCCTTCGGCAACCGCCAGAAGCTGCTGGCCGGCGACTACGAAGTGGAGCTGCTGACCCTGCCCCGGCAGGTGCGGCGCCTCAGCATCCGGCAGGGCCAGGAAACGGCTGTAACCTACGAGGCGCCCGGCATCCTCAACATCGTGTCCGACTATAAGGGCTTCGGCAGCATCTACCAGCTTGGCCCCGACGGCGAGCAGACGTGGGTGTACGACCTGCCCGCCGGCGGCAGCAGCAAATTGAACCTGCCGCTGCAGCCGGGCGCCTACCGCCTCGTATTCCGCACCGCCACCGCCATCGGCAGCCGTTTCACCGACGTGCGCAACTTCACCATCCGCTCGGGCCAGACCAGCTCGGTTAGCTTGTTCGGAAGATGAGAAATCGAATGCAGCATGAAAGCATGAGAGAGGCTACACCTGTTTCACCGGCCGTCCAACTAGCTGCTGAAGGCTACGCCATCCTACCCAACATCTTCTCCCCCGAAGAAGCAGCCGCGCTACTTCGAACTATCGAATCAGCCGGTTCGGCCTCGCCCAACTTCCGCCGCACGCAGGATGTGTTTGCTATCCGCGACCTTCTGAGTGAGTTACCGGCGCTGTGGCCGCAACTGCTGACGCCGCGGCTCCGGGAAGTGCTGGTGGGGCTGTTTCGCGGTCAAGCGCCGCATTTAGTTAAAGCTATTTACTTCGATAAGCCGGCCGGTTCCAACTGGCTGGTAGCCTGGCACCAGGATGTGATGGTGGCCGTTGACCAGCGCCAAGAGCTGCCCGGTTATGGCCCCTGGAGTAATAAGGGCGGGGAAATCACCGTCCGGCCCCCGCGCGAAATTCTGGCGGGCATCATCACCGTACGCTTGCACCTCGACGACTGCGACGCCGCCAACGGCGCCCTGCGTGTCGTGCCCGGCTCGCACCGCCACGGCATCATCGCCAATGAGCAGTACCCCGATTTAATTTCTCAGGCAGTAACCTGTGCGGTGCCGGCCGGGGGCCTGCTGCTGATGCAGCCTTTGACTCTACATGCTTCTCAGCGGAGCACCAGTTCCCAGCCCCGCCGCGTAATCCATTTGGAGTTTAGCACCGCTGAGTTGCCATCCGGCTTACAGTGGCGCGAGCGGCTGGATTTGCCTCCCGAAGTCAAAAAGCCGGAACTTGCCACCTGAACGCCCGACCAAGCAGCAGTCCGCAGTTCTTCCAACCCACGATAACCCAAGACCTAACCCCTAAGTCCCTAAGCCCTAAAGAATGAAAAACTTTCCCTACACCGAATCGAAGGATACCCGTAGCGGCTTTGGTGCCGGTTTGCACGAGCTGGGCAAAACCAACCCCAACGTGGTGGCCCTGTGCGCCGACCTGATTGGCTCGCTTAAAATGGATGCCTTCGTGAAGGATTTCCCCGAGCGGTTTTTCCAGGTGGGCATTGCCGAGGCCAACATGATGGGCCTGGCGGCCGGCCTCACCATCGGCGGCAAAATTCCCTTTACCGGCACGTTCGCCAACTTCAGCACTGGCCGCGTCTATGACCAGATTCGCCAGAGCATTGCCTACTCGGGCAAGAACGTGAAAATCTGTGCCTCCCACGCCGGCCTCACGCTGGGCGAAGACGGCGCCACCCACCAGATTCTGGAGGACATCGGGCTGATGAAGATGCTGCCCCACATGTGCGTCATCAACCCCTGCGACTACAACCAGACCAAAGCCGCCACCCTGGCCATTGCCGACTACGAGGGGCCCGTGTACCTGCGCTTCGGCCGCCCCGTAGTGCCCAACTTCACCCCCGCCGACCAGCCGTTTGAAATCGGCAAGGGCATCGTGCTCAATGAGGGGGCCGACGTGAGCATCTTCGCCACCGGCCATTTGGTGTGGAAGGCCATCCTGGCTGGCAAGCTGCTGGCCGACAAGGGCATCAACGCCGAAATCATCAACATCCACACCATCAAGCCCCTCGATGCCCGCCTGATTCTGGAGTCGACCCGCAAAACGCGCTGCGTGGTAACGGCCGAGGAGCACCAGATGAACGGCGGCCTCGGCGACTCCATCGCCCAGCTGCTGGCCCGCGAGGAGCCCCTGCCGCTGGAAATGGTGGCCGTGAACGACTCGTTCGGCGAATCCGGCACGCCCGACCAGCTGATGGAAAAGTACGGCCTCAACGAAACGGCCATCGTGGCCGCCGTAGAGAAAGTAATGGCCCGCAAGGCCAAGTAATCGTTGCCAGGCACTTCCGGTTCGGCCGGGGCGTTGTGTATCTTGTAATCGAACCGCTAAGAAACCAACCTGATGGAAATCGTACTGGAAGTGCCCGACAAAGACGTAGCCCGCGTGCTGGAACTGGTGCGAGGCATCAAGCGCGTGAAGGTAAAGTCGCCTAGCAAGGCGCCCACGGCGGCCGATTTGCGGCTCATGGAAAGCCTGCGGGAAGCCGGCCAAGAACTGGCCCGGATTAAGCGGGGTGAGGAGGTAGTATCTCAGAGCTGGGAGGAGCTTTATGCCGAACTGAAGGCGGAACAGGAGACCGAACCAGGCCCATTAGCCGCTGAAAGCAGGGATTCGCAGCAACAATGAGCTTCCAGGTAAAACCTATTGCCAGCTTCAAGCGCGATGTCAAGCGGCTCGGCAAGAAATACAGGTCGCTGCCCGACGATTTGAACGCCGTAGTACAGGAGTTGCGCGACAACCCATACAAGGGTACCGGCATCGGCCACAACTGCTACAAAATCCGGCTGGCCGTGGCCAGTAAAGGTGCCGGTAAACGGGGCGGTGCCCGCGTCATCACTTATGTACAGGTGGTGAACGAAACCGTTTTCCTGTTGGCTATCTACGACAAATCGGAGCAAAGCAGCCTCAGCGACCAGCATATACTGGGCCTGCTCGGCCTACTGGATGAGTAACAGGGAAGGGCGGCAACGCTATCCTGCCGTCAACGACTCGTTCGGCGAATCGGGCACGCCCGACCAGCTGATGGAAAAGTACGGCCTCAACGAAGCGGCCATTGTGGCCGCCGTGGAGAAAGTAATGGCCCGTAAAGCCAAGTAGCTTTCGGTTAATTCGTAATACAGCGAAAAGCGCCCGCAACGTAGAGTTGCGGGCGCTTTTTGCTGTATTAGCTATAACGGACGGGTATTTATGCAGGTGTGGGCTTCATGGCTCGTCAGTCCATACTTGCACAGGCGCTAAATAGAATTACAAAAGATGAGCCTTTAACCGTCTGCCCCACTTGCATAAATACCAATGTTGTGTGCGGTTAAATTCAGTCAAGATGAAATTGAAATTTTACGGGAGTGGCAAAATTGAGCAAGGGTTTGCACTTATTGGTAAAACAGGGCAAATCAGATTGAAGTCTGCTTTTGCTCAAAGCATGGATTTTAAAAAAGATGAACGATGGTTGGTAGGAACAGATGAAGATGAAAAGCCTATCAAGCACATTTACATATTACGTCCGAAAAGAGAAGAACAGCACAACGGGTTTAAAATGCAGTACCAAAACAAAAGCTGGTTCTTGTCAGGCAAAACGGTTATAAACGAATTGAATTTACAACCGCCTATTAAATGTCACGTTGAGCCGTTCAAAAAAGAAGGGTTTGACGGATTTCGTTTGGTGCTGCCTTAATTGCACACAACATTCCTATTGCCGCGACTTGCGGCGGTGAGTGAGTTTCGCTTATATCTACTTAGCCCGCAAGTGGGTTTCGCTTATATAGCGGATTCGTGAACGGTTAGGCCTTTCTGGGTATCTAGCCGTATGCCCTATTATGCAACCTTACTCGCTTGATTTACGCACCCGGGTGGCCGCCGCCTGCCGCGAACCGAAAGCTCGCCAGACGCAGGTCGCCCAACGCTTCGGCGTGAGCCGCTCGTTCGTGCGCGACCTGTTACGACGTGAGCGGGAAACCGGCTCGCTGGCTCCTAAACCCGCTAGCGGGGGGCCTGCGCGCCTACTCTCGGCCGACGACCA
>NZ_KB907810.1 GCF_000382225.1 Hymenobacter aerophilus DSM 13606 | reverse complement strand
ATCTTTTTTTTAGCTGCGCCATCACGGTTTGCGCGCTGATGCCCAGTACGCGGGCCGTGTCGCGAATGCCGCTGCCGTTCAGGGCCAACTGCTCAATTTTGTCGGCCGTGCCAGGCGCCGCGCCTTTGTGCTGATAGTGTAGCTGAAAGCGGCGGCGACACCTCGTGCAGCGGTAGCCCTGTCGTCCATCGGCTGTACGCCCATGCCGGTACACGTGTTCAGGCTGGTGGCAATGCGGACAAACAACAGCTTCGTAGATCATACCCCAAGATAGTACTTTCTACTTATCTAACACACGACCAATAAAAATATCGCTTCTGGTAAAAGCAAAGCAAGTTTATCCGGAAGAGTTGGTACTTATCTCGCTATTACGGTCTTTTCACTGCTTATATTAAGTGCCATATTTGGCAAGAAAGACAAGGAAAATTTACGTCAGAAGATACAGAATGAGGAATATTCAAGCAGTAACGACAATATCAACACTAAAAGTATAGATACACAAAATTCGGCTATAAACGAGTCTGGTACTTCTGCTGATATAGCGAACAAGAAAGATGATATAATAGCAGAGAGCGTTATATCTTCAACTAAAGAGAGCAGCTTAAAAACCGAGGTATCTGATTCTAGCGAAGAAATTTTATTTAGAAATAACACTCATATAGAAGATCAATCCAAAGAGATTACTTCCAGCGAAAGCGAAGAAGTTAATACTCTCAAAGACAATGACAAAACAAAGCCATATAAAGTAAGACAACTTTTAAGTCAAGGGGTTTCTGTAGGCGAAATAGCTAAACTCGTAGGTCTTACTAAACAAGAAGTCAGAGATATAAAGAAAGGGAACTGATATTAACTTCCATTACTGATTCACTGTGTGACTATATTTATCAAGTAGCTAAGAAAGTATTGGCTGCAGTACCTTTGCCCGCATGAACTTTACCCTCAGACGCCGGGCGCTGGCGTGGCGGCAGCAACTCGACCAGCCGCTGCGCTTTAATCCTTTTGTATTCAGCAAGATATTCCTGCTTTGGGTAGCCGTGGGCATTATAGGCGGCCTGATTGCGGGATTGTACTGGACGGTGCTGGAGCTGCTGCTGCACGGTTTGTCGTGGTTCGAGGGGCTGTCGGTTATTCCGTTGATGGGCGCGGCGGGGCTGCTGGCCGGGCTGATTATCCACCGGCTGGGCGACCCGGGCGAGATGGACCTCATCGTGAACAACATCCGCTTTAAGGGCGGGCGGCTGGAGCCCGGCAACAACCCCTCGATGGTACTTTCGTCGCTGCTGTGCATTGCCAGCGGCGGCAGCGCCGGCCCCGAGGCCCCGTTGGTGCAGGTGGTGGGCTCGACCGGCACCTGGATTGCCCGCAAGCTACGCATCCGGGGCGAAGACCTCCGCTCGCTGAGTATTGCGGGCATGGCGGCGGCCTTCACGGCCCTTTTTGGCGCGCCACTGGGCGGTACGCTCTTCGCCCTCGAAATTCTGCACCACAAGCACGTTACCGAGTATTACCAGGCCCTGATGCCGGCGCTGGTAGCCAGCTGTTCGAGCTACGTGGTGTTCGTGCTCATCACCCATATCGGCATCGGGCCCACCTGGTCGTTTCCGGTGCTGGGCACGCCCACGCTCAACGACTCTTTTTACGCCGTGCTGTATGGGCTGGCGGGTACGGCTGTGGGCTGGCTGTTCATCTTCATCGTCCGGCGACTGCGCCGGGGCTTCGAGCATTGGTCAGTGCCCATCTACCTGAAAATGCTGCTCGGCGGCCTCATCATTGGCACCATTGCCTACTTCGTGCCGCTGTCGCGCTACTTCAGCCACGACCAGCTGCAGCAGTTACTGGAAAAGCCTTTCAGCCTGCAGTTTCTGCTGGGGTTGCTGGCGGCTAAGCTGCTGGCCATTGCCTTCACCGTTACCTCGGGCTGGCGCGGCGGCTTTATTATTCCGCTGTTTTTCGTGGGGGCCGTTACGGGCCTGCTACTCGACCAGCTGTTTCCGGGGCAGAATCTGGCCCTGATTCTGGTGAGCTGCATGGCGGCCATCAACGCCTGCGTTACGCGCACGCCCATCAGCACGGCCGTGTTGCTGGCCACCATGACGGGCTTCCACCAGTTCATCCCGATTATGTTCGCCAGCCTGACCGGTTTCTTCCTGGCTCCCAAAACGCCCCTCATCAACGCGCAACTGGGCCGCCCCGAGTAACAGGACGGCCCAGCGGTGACGGTTAAGCAAGGTTTAGCCGGCAACTACACGCTTAGCGTGGCCGGGCCGAACTCTTCGAAGTGAATGGCCTCGCGCGGAACGCCCAGCGCGGCCAGGTCCTGCACCTGCTTGCGAATGAAGGGCGCGGGGCCGCAGATGTAGTAGTCGGCGCCGGCGGGCAGCAGCGTGCCACCGTTCAGGGTGTTCAAATCCACGATGCCCTGGTAGTGGCCCTGCTCCTGCCCGGGGCTGGCGGCCGGCTTGTCGTAGAAAATGTGCTGCTGCACCTGCTCGTGGCGGGCGGCCAGCTCGGCCACCGGCTCGCGGAAGGCGTGCACCTGCGGGGTGCGGCTGCCGTGCACCCACACCACTTCGCGGGGGCTGTTGGTGGAAATCAGGTGTTCGAGCATGCTCAGCAGGGGCGTCTGGCCCACGCCGCCGCTCACCAGCACCACGGGGGTGGGCTTGGCGGTGTCGAGCATGAAGTCGCCGGCCGGGGCGGCCAACTCCACGATGCCGCCTTCCTCCACGAAATCGTGCAGGCGGTTGCTGATCATGCCGTTGGGGTGCTGCGGGTTGCCGGCTTCCTTCTTCACCGAAATGCGGTAGTACTCGCCGTTGGGGGCGCTGGAAAGGCTGTACTGGCGGGGCTGGAACAGGTTCAGCTCGGGCAAAAACAGCTTCAGGCTCACGTACTGCCCGGGCTGGAAGTCGGCCACCTGGCCGCCGTCGGTGGGGTATAGGTAGAAGGAGGTGATTTCGTCCGACTCGGCTACTTTGCGCTTTACCGTGAAGGGGCGCCAGCCGGTCCAGCCGCCTTCCTGGTTGGCCGCTTTCTGGTAGAGGCCGCTTTCGAGGCTGCTCATCAGGCCGGCCAGCTCGTTGTAGGCGGTGGCCCAGGCGTCGAGCAGCTCGGGCGTGGCGGCCTCACCCAGCACCTCGCCGATGGAGGCAATCAGGTGGCGGCCCACAATGGCGTAGTGCTCGGGGCGGATGTCGAGGCTGACGTGCTTGTGGCCGATTTTGGTGACGGCGGGCACGAGCACCGAGGGGTCTTCGATGTTTTCGGCGTAGGCCAGCACGGCCATAGCCAGCGCCATCTGCTGCTTGCCGTTCTGCTGGTTGCCCATGTTGAAGACGTTCTTCAGCTCGGGGTTGTGCTCGAACATACGGCGGTAAAAGTGCGTCGTGAGGGCCACCCCATGCTCGCGTAGGGTGCTTACGGTGGCGGTTACGAGGGCTTTTTGGTCAGGAGTCATAGGAAAGGAAATTAGGTTATTACCGGATGATTTTGTCCGGTATCTGCATAAAAAAAGGGTTCAACTGAATTGGCGCAAAAAGCCCAGCCCGTCGTGCACCTTGCCGGCCAGCTCGCCGACGGTGTGGGTGCGCAGCACTTCGTTGAGCTGGTCGCGGATGGGCAGGAACTGGTAGTGCAGCGGGCAGGGCTGCCGGGCCGAGCACTGCGTGAGGCCCAGGGCGCAACCCTGCAGCATCTGGCCGCCATCAATGGCCAGCACCACCTGCCGCAGCGTAACGGTACGCTGCTGCTCGGGAGTCAGGGCGAAGCCGCCGGCGGGGCCTTTCACCGAGGTAACGAGGCCGGCGCGCACCAATTGCTGGAGCACTTTGGCAGTGAAGGCTTCGGGCGAGTCGATTTCGGTGGCAATGTCGCGCAGGCCCACCCGGCGCCCGCCGTCGGCCGACTGCTGCCCGATGTAGATAGCAGCCCGGATACCATATTCGCACGCCTTGGAGAACATTGCCATGAGGCTGCAAAGGTACGACCGGATTCAATACCGGACAAATATATCCGCTATAAAAGGTCTGGCTTAAGCAGATTTCAAGCCGCTTCCCTCCCACTTAGCCTGAAACCAAACAGCCCTTAGCGTCAACTCGCAGCCGGTTTTCGCAGTACCTTACCTCGAAGCTGTTTAGAAAGTCTGTCATCCTGAGCTTGCGAAGGACCTATATAGAAGGTATCATTTGATGTTAGCTTCTGTATAGGTCCTTCGCAAGCTCAGGATGACATGGGCCTACAGCTTCCTCACTACCATCTCAGCCCCATGACCCGACCCGCCACCATTGCGCAACGGCAGCAGCAGGCCGCCCAACGGCCGCCCGAGCCGCCCATGGTGCCGGAGCGCCCGCCCTACGCCACCGATTTTGCCGAGGGGCTGGCCTACCAGCTGGCCCACACCCGGCCGCCGCAGGTACCGGCCCTGCTGCACGTCCACTTCCCCGCCCCCGACCAGCCCGACTGCGCCTATCTGGCCGGCGTACTGCGGGAAATAGACGAGGCGCGCTACTGCGAGCGGGCAGTGGGCTGCGGCACCGATTTCGTGTTCTGGGGCATCGAGTATTCGGCGCCCAATATGGCTGCGGCCCGGCAGTGGCTGGCCGCAGCTGCCGCCCGGTTGGCCTGAACTGGGGCCGCATAGGCTGATTAGGCCAGTATGGGTATTTGCTTTGGCAGAAATTATCCGCACAAAGGCCCAGCTTTCAGCTACCGCCGAAGCTGGTTCCCGTAAGCACCTTACTGTCTGACCCTATACCCTCCAACCCACTCACTCTATGTTGTACGCCAGCATTGCTCTGTTCGTCGTTGCCGCCACGCTTGGCGCAACCATTCTTACCACCTGGCTTCGGAAGAAGAACGCGCCCAAAGCCGTAGTGTACAGCCACGGGCTGGCGGCCGTTTCGGGGCTGCTGGTGCTGCTGTACTACGCCTTTACGCACCCGGAAGCCTACCCCAAGCTGAGCATTATCCTGTTCATTGTCACGGCGCTGGGCGGCATCTATATGTTCATTACCAGCGGCCCCGACAAACCCAAGCCTACCACGGTAGCCGCTTTGCACGCGCTGCTGGCCGTGAGCAGCCTGGTTACGCTGCTCGTATTCGTGTTCGGCTAAGCTGATTTCGGCTGGCCACTATGGCTGCCCGAGTGGCCACAGTTCAACGCCAACGGCCGCCTGAACGGGGTTTGAACCCGGTTCAGGCGGCCGTTGGCGTTGGGAATAACTCCTTAATCGAAGTTGGGGTCGCGGAGCTGCACGGGGCCGGCGGGCGACTTTTTGCGCAGCCGGATGTTGAACAGCTCCACCACCAGCGAGAAGGCCATGGCGAAGTACAGGTAGCCTTTCTCGATTTCCTGGTGGCCGGCTTCCATCACCAGCATCACGCCAATCATAATCAGGAAAGACAAAGCCAGCACTTTGATGGTGGGGTTATTATTGACGAAATCGGCCACCGTGCCCGAAAAGGCCAGCATCAGGCCCATCGACACCACCACGGCCACAATCATCACCAGCACGTTGTCCACGAGGCCCACGGCCGTCAGGATGGAGTCGAAACTGAACACGAGGTCCACCAGAATAATCTGGAAGATGACGTGGGCCAGCGTGGCCGAGCCGGCGCTGGTGGCAGCCGTTTCCTCCTCGCCCTGCAGCTTGGTATGCAGCTCGGTGGTCGATTTATAAATCAGGAACAGGCCGCCGCCCAGCAGAATCAGGTCGCGGCCGCTCACGCCAAAAGGCACATCCTGCCAGGGCAAATCGAGGGTGAACAGCGCCGAGCGCAGCCCGATTATCCAGCTGATGCTCATCAGCAGCCCCAGCCGGAACACGAGGGCCAGAATCAGGCCGATGGTGCGCCCGCGGGCCTGCTCGGCTACCGGCAGCCGGCTGACGATGATGGAAATGAAGATGATGTTGTCGATGCCCAGCACTATTTCCATCAGCGTGAGCGTGAGCAGGCTCACCCAGGTAGCGGGTTCCGCAAAGGCGGCAAAGTCGTACATTTTTGCAGGTAAAAATCAGAAGTGAAAAAGCAGAAATCCGGATTTCCGGCGCGTTGTTCCAGGCTATTTATGGCAGTTGTGCATCAGTCGTAGTGGTTTGGCTGGGCATCGGGCAGGCCTGCGTTGAAATCTATTTTCGCTGTCAACTGAATGGATTTTCGCTTTTTCACTTTCGATTTTTAGTAGCGGCATCAGCTCACCATGTCGCCGCTGGCTTCGGGCTGGTGCAGCACGGCTTCTACCAGGTAGGAGGCTTCGCCCTTGGGCATGGGCCACACCACCGTGTCGCCGGGGCGGCAGCCGAGCACGGCGGTGGCCACGGGAGCCAGAATGGAAATCTTGTTGGCCTTGATATCGGCGTGGCGCGGGTACACGAGCGTAATTTCGAGCGTGCTGTTGTTGGCCACGTTGCGCAGCCGCACCCGCGAGTTCATCGTCACCACATCGGGCAGCACGTCGTAGGAGTCCACCATCTCGGCCCGTTTCAGCTCCCGCTCCAGGCCCTCAACTACCCGGTTGCCGGTTTGCTGGCGTTCCTGGCGCACAAGTTCGAGCAGGCGCTGGTAGTCGACCTTGGTGATGTAGATGGGGCCGGAGGTAGTGGGGGTAGGTTTCATGGATGAAAAGCAAAAAATGAAGGATTAAACAGGGCTATAGCGCCTTGCGGCGCGCTTGCCTTGCTCAAGTTACTACAAAGGTTTCGGGCTGGGCCACGGCCAGCGGGCGGTGCCGGTCGAGGTAGGCGCGCATGGCGGCCACGGCATGGTGGCCGGTGCCGCGGCGGTTGCGGCCCAGCCCCTCGGGCACGGCCTGCACCGTGATAAAAACAGCCTGATAAGTCCGCGCGGGGTCGAGCAGCTCGTCGCCCACAAACACGCGCTGCACGCGGGTGCCGGCCGGATTTTCTACCTTGAAATACACTTTCAGGCCCAGGGCGCGCTTCACGTAGCCGCCCATCTGGCAGAGCGGGTCGGGGCTGTAGGTTTTTTCGAGGTTCTGCTCCAGCAGCTGCCACAGTTCGACGCCGGTCAGCTCCACGGTTTCAATTTCCGAATCCATGGGGTTGATGTCGTAGAGGTCGTCGAGGCGGACGGGGCCGGGCGGCACGGGCGCGCCGTAACGCCAGCCGTTGGCCAGGTATACGGCGGCGCCCGGCACGCGAAACCGCAGGCTTTCGAGCAGGAAATCGTCCATGGGCGCATTCACGGCCGTGGCCCGGTGCAGGGCCCCGCGGGTGATGCCCACAGCCTCGCGCAGATGGGCAAAGGGCGCCAGCGCGTGGTCGACCAGCGCCTGCACCACCGGGTCGGGCGTAATGTCGGCGCTTATTTCACGCAGTTCGTGCTCGTGGCCTACCACGCGGCCATTTTCAAGCTGCAGCGTGAGCCGGCCGGCAAACGAGCCGTGCGCGCCCGACTGCATCAGCAGGCAGCCATTCACCTGCACCGGCTCGTAGAGGCGGTTGTGGGTGTGGCTGCTCAGGCACACATCGACGCCGGCGTGGCGGCTGAGCAGGGCCATATCCTGCGGGAAACCGCAGTGCGACAACAGCACCACTACATCGGCTTGCTTCTGTTCGCGCAGCTCGGCAATGTAGCGCGGCAGCTCCTGGTGGCCGTCAGTAAAGTGCAGCCCCTCGCTGAAATGAGCGGGCATATTGGCCTCCACAATCGGGCAGGCCAGCCCCACCACACCCACGCGCAGGCCGCCGGTTTCGTAAAGCTGGTAGGGCGGGAAGAACGGCTCGCCAGTGGCTTTGTCGTATACGTTGGCGGCCAGCAGCGGGTAGTTGAGCTGGCTGACCAGCGCCTTGAGGTGCGCGGGACCATAGGCGAAATCCCAGTGGGCGGTCATGCCGGCAATGCCCAGCTCGCGCAGCACGGGCAGCAGAATCTCACCCTGGGTTTCCACCACCGGCCGGGTGCCGTGGAAGGTGTCGCCGCCATCAAATAGCAGGCAGTTGGCGTGCTGGCGGCGCCACGCGTGCAGCACCGCAGCCAGCCGGGCATAGCCGCCGCAGGGCCGGTACGTGAACCCCTCCGGCCCCGGAAACACCTCCTGGTGCAGGTTGAGGTAGCCGTGCACGTCGTTGAGCTGGAGCAGCGTAAGTGTCGTCGTTGATGTCGGAGAATTCATGCGGTAAGCGCCGGCCCACCCTAAGCAGGGCGGGCCGGAATAACGGGTTGGAAAACGAAGAGCGGGCGGGCGGCCGGCTAGTCGAGCGTCTGCTCGCCGCCGCCGTTCACGAACAGCACCTGCCCGCTCACCCAGGCAGAAACGGGCGCAGCGAAGTAGAGCACTGCCCCGGCAATGTCGTCGGGTTCGCCTAAGCGTTGCAGCGGCGTGTGGGCCAGCATGCGCTTTTCAATTTCGGGCGTGAGCACGGTGGCCAGCGCATCGGTGCGCACTGCCCCCGGCCCAATAGCATTCAGGCGGATAGTGGGCCCGTAGTCGAAGGCCAGATTGCGGGTCATGTGGTTGATGGCCGCTTTCGAGGAGGCGTAGGCACTGATGGCCGGGCTGTGGTTGATGCTGGCCATCGACGACATATTGATGATGGAGCCGTAACCGGCCTTCTCCATGTGCGGGGCCACCAGCTGGCACAGGCGCCACATGCTGAACACGTTGAGCTGGAAAACCCGCGCAAACTGCTCGACCGTAATATCTTCCGGACTTTCCTTGCCCGCGCCGCCGCCGCCCACGTTGTTGACCAGAATGTGGATTGCGCCGAATTCGGCCACCGTTTTATCGACCAAGTTCACCAGCTCGTCGTCGTTGGTGACGTTGCAGGCCAGGCCCCGGGCCGTGCCGCCGGCGCTGGCAATGCTGGCCGCCGCCTGCTGGGCGGCCTCGGCTTTGAGGTCGGCAATAACGACGTTGGCCCCAAACGCCGCCAGCATCTTGCTGCTGGCCAGCCCGATGCCGTTGGCGCCGCCGGTTACGATGGCCGTTTTGCCTTTCAGGTCGAATAAGTCGGAAGGATTCATAGGGTTGCGATTTTAGCTATTAGTCGTAAGCTGCTAGCGACGGTGGATGATGGTCGATTCGTCAGATTTTCAGCACGATAACCGGGCGCCTGACAGCTTACTTCTGCTTCATCAGGTACTCGGCTACGGCTTCGTAGGCGGGCAGTGAGGTGGGGTCGTTGGCGGCGTTGGCGGCTACCGGGTGCGAGGCCAGGCGTACAATCACCATCTCGGCGGCCGGGTCGATGTACACGGTCTGGCCGTATACGCCGCGGGCCGCAAAGGCGCCGTGAGCATTCTCGGTCATCCACCACATGTTGCGGTACGACCAGCCCTTAAGCTCGGGGTGGCCCGATTTGGCGAAGGCCCCCTTGCTGCCACCCTTGCGGATATCCTGCACGGCGGCGGCAGGCAGCACCTGCTCGCCGTTCCAGCGGCCCTCGTTGCGAATCAGCTCACCGAAACGGGCCAAATCGTGCAGGCCCGCGTTCAGGCCCCCGCCGGCAAAGGGCGTCCCCAGGTCATCGACCTGGTAATAAGCGGCCTGCTCGGCCCCGATTTTACGCCAGATGCGCTCCGACAGCAGCTCGGCCACCGACTTACCGGCCGCACGCGCAACAATCCAGCCCAGCGCGTCGGCATTTACCGTTCGGTAGCCAAAGGCTTCGCCGTGCTGGCCCTGCTTTTTCACGGTTTCTAGGTAGGCGTAATAGCCGTCGGGGCCTTTGTAGTCGTGGGGTTTGAAGGGGTTGCCGGCCGCCGAAAACTGCCACACTTCGGCCTTGGGGTCGGCATATTCCTCGCTGTACTTGAGCCCCGTCGTCATGTCCATCACCTGCCGCACGGTCGCATCGGCGAAGCCCGATTTCTGCAGCTCGGGCACGTAGAAGGTCACGAGGCGGGTTTCGTCGAGCTTGCCCTCGGCCACCAGCATGGCCGCCAGCGTGCCGGTAAACGACTTAGTGAGCGACATCACGGCGTGCACATTTGTGGGCGTGAGGGCGCCGGAGTAGCGCTCGTATACCACCCTGCCCCGGTGCATAATCAGCATGCCGTCGGTGTAGTTCTCGGCCAGCGAAGCCTGCCAGGTCATCGGCTGCCTGGCATTCCAGGGTCGAAACGTCACCTTATCAATGTTGGCATCGAGCGCCACTGGCAGCGGCGAAGGCGCCCCCAGTCCCGGCGATACCTCGACGGTGGGCAGCAGCTGGCGCATGTGCACCACGCTCCAGCGCAGGGCCGGCCACTGCAGAGCCGAGTTGTCGCTCACGCGCAGCACTTTGCCGGCCGGGGGCGGCGAGCCCTGCATCCAGCCCAGCTTCAGCGGGTCCGTTTCGGCCGCCGTGGGGTACTTCCTGTCGGTTTGCGCCATAGCGGTCAGCAAAGGGGCAGCCGATAATAGTCCGGCCAGCAGCAGTGAAACGTTCATCTTGCGGGGGGGTATCAGTGGTAATTCGCCGGGAGAAGAACGGTCGTTCTTCTCCCGGCAGTCAAACCTTACTTCACCGCGCGGAAAACGGCCAGCGGCGCGCGGCGACCCACGTTCAGCATCAGCATGTCGCCGCGCATGGTGTAGTTGTCGGTCTGGTTGAGCACGTCGAGGAAGCCGCGCTCATAGTCGGTGCCGGGGCAGGCGCGCAGGGTGGTCAGCACGTTGGTGAAGCGCAGGCGCATCTGCTCCTGATTCAACTCGTACGAGCCGTTGAGGCTGTTGCAGCCGCCGAAACCCACCACGCGGGTGCTGTCGGTGAGCATGAAATAGGCGTCGCGCTCCTGGCCGGCCACCAGCTTCACGGGCTGGCCTTCCAGCTCCACCAGCTGCCAGTGCTTGTTGAGGATGCCATCGGTTTGCTGGCTCATGCCGGTAGTGGTGTCGGGCGTGGTAGTCGGGGTGTTTTTAGTCGATTCGCAGCCGGTCAGCAGGGCGGGCGCGAGGAGCAGCGTAAGCAGGTACTTTTTCATAATCGGAAGCAAGAGAGAGGGAGAAAAGGAATCAGCTTGGCCAATCAGCTGCCCCGGTAAGTGGAGTAGCCAAACGCCGACAGCGTAATCGGAACGTGGTAATGGGCGCCATTCGTCAGCTCAAACACCACTTCAATGAAGGGGTAAAACGACTCCTGCTGCATGGCCTTGAAATACGGCTTGGTCTGGAAGGTGAGCTTGAAAATACCCTGTTGCGTGCCCGACTGGCCGGCAGTTGGCAGAAAGTCGCTGATGCGGCCCGCGTCGTCGGTTTGCTTTTCCGCTACCACTTCCCACACTTTTTTGGCGGAGTTGAACTTGGACAGGCGCACTTTTACGCCCGGCGCGGGGAGGCCCTTATTAATGTCGAGAATGTGAGTGCTGAGCTGGTAAGCGGGCGGGGTTTGCGGCTTTTGCTGGGCCAGACCCAGCAGGGGCAGCAAACTCAGCAGGGCAATCAGGAGGGTTTTCATGGGGGAAGTCAAAGCAGAGGAGGAAATAAAAAAAGACGGCCGCCGCGGGCCGCCCAAGGGTTAGGGAGTACTGATGCCCGCTTCGGGCAAACTGGCCGCGTGGCCGATGAGGTCGTCGTTTTCGGCCCCGCCCCCGCCGGCTATGCCCACCGCCCCGATTACCTGGCCCTGGTAGCGCAGCGGCACGCCGCCACCCAGCAGCAGTAGTTCGGGTAGGTTGGCCAGGTTCTGGGTGTCGGGGTTGGCGCGGGCCTTGCGGCCCAGCAGCAGCGTGGGGGTTTTGGTGGATAAAGCGGTGAAGGCTTTGCGGCGGGCGGCCTCGGTGTTGTGCGGCCCCACCCCATCGCCCTGACTGAGCAAAATGGTCTGGCCGCTGGCATCGACCACGGCCACCGACACCTGCTGGTTGAGCGTGGCCGCTCTGGCGCGGGCCCGCACGGCCAGCTCCAGGGCCGCCGCCTGCGTCAGCCGGAAAGTAGGCGTTACGTAGGCAGCACCGGCCGGGTTGACAGCGGGACGGTTCTGCGCGAAGGCCAGGCCCGGCAGCAGCAAGGCTAGGCTCAGGCCGGCCAGTTGGTTGGTTTTAGACATCAAGTGGTTGTGTGACAGGGAAAAACCGGTTAGCTTAGCGCTGCTGCCGGAACAGGTGCACCATCGCCTGGCCCGACTTTTTGCCGGCTTCGGTGGCAATGTACAGGTCGCCTTCGGGCGTGAAGGCCAGGCCCTCGGCCTGCGGAAACAGGTTGCCGGGCAGCTCCGTGGCGGCCAGCAGCTCGCCTCTATCGTCGAGCTCTACCAGCGCATTCTGGCGGGCCGACAGCACGAATACGTGGCCGGTAACCGGGTGCACGGCTACGGCCGAGGGCGCGAAGCCTTTCAGGCCGCCCGCGTGCTTACCCTTTTTGCCTTTCTTGCTCTTTTTGTCGGCCGAAGGTGCGGCGGCCGTTTCGGCCGTTTTCGGCACCGAGGCCACAATGGCGTCCACGTCGAGCACATAGGCGGCGGGCGTCTGCACTTTGTACGTGGTCGGGTCGAGGCGGTAAATGGCGCGTTTGGTGGCGGTCAGGTCGCCGCCGGGCGAGCCTTTGCAGGCGACCAGCAGCGTTTTCGAGCGGGCATCGTAGGTGAGGCCCTCGGCGTTGTTTTCAATGGTGAGGCCGGTGGCGTACTGCCTGGTGCCGCTGGCCGAGTGGCGGAACAGCGTGCCGTCGCTGCGCAGCACGAACCAGTCGTCGCCCACGCGGGCCAGGTCCTCGTAGTCGCCGGCCGGGCCGAAATCAATCGTGCGGGTTACGCGCTTATCGGTCAGGCTGTACTCGTAAAGCCGGCCCATTTCGTCCTGCACGCCCGTCAGCTGCCCGGCGCCGCTCAGCACAATGCCCGACAGCTCGGCCAGCTCGCCTGGCATGGTGTAGCTGGCTTCGGGCCGGCTAAAATCATACGCCAAACGGCCCGAAGCCACCGGAGGGTCGGTAACGGAGGCACCAGTAGCGCTGGCCCCGGTGTTGGCTATGGTCGCGGCATCGGAAGCGGGCGTGCACACGTTGAGCAGCAGCGCCAAGGGCAAATACAGGGGGTTAAACATACCAGGTACGGTTGAGTTCGGGTTGACAGAAAGACAAGTGGGTTAATGGCTTAGCGCTGGGCCAGCGTATCGGCAGCGGCAACGGTGGGCGCCGGCCCGGCGGTGTGGCGCTGGCAGGCTGCCAGGCGCTGGCGGGTGCGGTGCAGCTCATCCTGCAGGGCCGTCCAGGCGCTGTCCTGTTCCTCGTCGTCGTCATCGTCGTCGAAGAAGCCCAGAGCGCTGGCCGCGTCGGCCCGGTTCTGCCGCACCGACTGGTAGTCGGGCGTGAGGCAGTACAGGTTCACGCCCACCGACAGCACCAACGCGCCGGCCAGCAGCCAGGTAAGCAAAGAACCAGTAGGAGTAACAGGAGCGGCCATAATGAACGGGCTACAGAAAATACAGCACAAAACTACTTTTCCGGTATTAACGCCGTCTGAGTGCCACATTAAAAGAAGATTAACAGCGCATCAGACCGCGGCGCACCAACCGCCTCCAACGCACCCCGCCGGTTTAAGTTGGCCGGTGGTAAGGCTACCAGCCCGGCCTCAGACGGCCGGCAGCACCAGCTCGGCCCGCGTGCCCTCCCCCACTTTCGACGTAATGCGCAGCTGCCCGCCGTGGGCCTGCACAATTTTCTGGGTGATGGGCAGGCCCAGGCCGAAACCAGGCCGGTCGCGGCTGTTTTCGCCCCGAAACAACGGTTCGGTGAGGCGGGCCAGCTCGGGCGCCGGCAGGCCCGCGCCGGTATCGGTTACCTGCAGCCGCAGCCGGCCGGTGGGGCTGTAGTCCAGCTGCACCACCACGGGGTTGGCCGAGTATTTACAGGCATTGTCGAGCAGGTTGAGCACGGCCGTGTGCAGTAGCTGCTCGTCGCCGCGGGTGCCAAAGGGCACCTCCACCGTGTCGGGCCACTGGCCAAAATCCACCTGCACGGTGCGGCCGGGGTAGCGGGCGCGGCAGCTGGCCACGGCCCGCAGCACCACATCATCGAAGGGCACCAGCTCGGTTTCCGGGGCGGCGCCTTCGGCCTTAGCCAGCGCCAGCAGGCTGTTGGTCAGGTCGATGACTTTCTGAATTTCCTCCACCGCCGACTCCATGCTGCGACGGGCCGTGGGCAGGTCGGGGTCGTAGGCGGCGGCCGTTTCCAGCGTGCCCAGCACCGTGGCCAGCGGCGTGCGCAGCTCGTGCGAGGCGTGCGACACAAAGCTCTTGTGGGCCTCAAAAGCCTGCTCCAGCCCGCGCAGCATCTCGTTGAAGGTCATGGCCAGCTGGGCAATTTCGTCGCGCCGGTTGCCCTCGTCTACCCGCTGGCGCAGGTTGCTGGCCGTGATGCCGCGCACTTCGGCCACCATGCGCGTGAGCGGGCGCAGCAAGCGGCCCGCAAAAAGCCAGGAAGCCCCAATGATGAGCACCAGCGCCCCCAGGTTACCGCCCAGCAAAATGGCCCGCAGCGTGGCAAACTCGCGCCGCCCGAACTCGTCGCGGCCGGCCACAAAAATCAGGTAGCGCTGGCCGTGGTGGCGGTACTGCATGCCCAGCACCTCCACCGCGCCCCGATGAAACCGGGCGGGCTGGCGGCGGGTAATCTGGTCGAAATACACCGAATCGGCGTTGGAAATATCTTCTTTTTTCTTCTGGCTGATCTGGAAAGCAAGGGTTCCGTCGGGCTCGTAAATGCTGATGCGCTCGTTGTGCATGGTCAGCAGGTCCTTTTTGCGCAGGCTGCTCAGCTCCTCGGGGTCCAGTTCGAGCCGGCCGATGAGCAGGTGGGCCGTCTGCTCGGCCTTGCTTTCGAGGCGGTGGTAGAAGCGCAGCTCCCGCGCCCGCACGCTGTAGTAATAAATGAACGCCGTCAGGCATAGCTGAATGGTGAATACCAGCGCCATAAACCACAGCATCAATTTATTACGAAACAGCATTTTGGGCCAGGGATTAGTGGTTAGTGGTTAGTGGTTAGTGGAAGAACGTCATTCAGAGCGCAGCGAAGAATCTCGCTCGCAATGCTGACTTCTGATAACAGGATTACTTTGGCACGCGAGATTCTTCGCTGCGCTCTGAATGACGTTCTTTTCTACTCCTTAGTACCTAAGCCCCAAGCTATACCCTCACTCCCGCATCACGTAACCCATACCTACTACGGTGTGGATGAGCTTGGGCGAGAAGCCCTTATCAAGCTTGCGGCGTAGGTGGCTGATGTACACGTCGATGACGTTGGTGTTGGTATCGAAGTCGAGCTCCCATACTTTCTCGGTGATATCGACCCGCGAGATGATGCGGCCGCGGTTGAGCAGCAGGTATTCGAGCAGCGTGTACTCGCGGGCCGTGAGCTCGATGCGCTGGCCGGCGCGCGTCACGGTTTTGCGCTCCAGGTTCAGCTCCAGGTCGGCCAAACGCAGGGTGCGGGCCACGGCCGAGCGGCCCGCCTGCCGCTTGGTGAGGGCGCGGGCCCGCAGCAGCAGCTCCTGAAACTTAAAGGGCTTGGCCAGGTAGTCGTCGGCGCCGGCCTCGAAGCCCCGCACTTTGTCGTCGAGGCTGTCGAGGGCCGTCAGGAACAGCACCGGCACGTCGGGGTTTTCCAGCCGAATCAGCCGGCACAGCTCGAAGCCGTTGTGGTAGGGCAGGTTCACGTCGAGAATCACAAGGTCGTACTCGTACTGGCGAAAAAACGACAGGCCCAGCTGCCCGTCGAAGGCCACATCGAGCTCGTAGCCCTCGCCCCGGAAGCCCTTTTCGACAAACGACGCGAGCTTGGGCTCGTCCTCCACCAACAGTACTTTCATAACCCGCTATTCTGAGAAAAAACAAACCTACGGCAAACCCGGCCGGCGGCGCTGAAGTCCGGCGCCGGGTTCAGGCAAAAACCAGGCAAGATATGGCCAGGGTTGCTACGGGCAATTTTCGCAATTTGCCCCCATGCAACGCCCCTCCTTCCAGCCGCCCCACCTTGTTCCGGAACTCGCTACCAGCCGCCTGCTCCTACGCGGTTTCCGGGCCGAAGATTTAGCCGAGTTCACGGCTCTGCACCAAAACCCCGATTTCTACCGCCACCTGGGCGGCAAGCCGCTTTCCGAAGAAGACACCTGGCGGCGCATTCTCACGCAGCTCGGACACTGGGCGCTGCGAGGCTACGGCTACTGGGCGCTGGAGGAGCGGGCCACCGGCCGTTTCTGCGGCGCCGTGGGCCTGGCCGAGTACCAGCGCGGCCTCACGCCCTCGATTGATGGAGTGCCCGAAGCCGGCTGGGTGCTCGCCCCGCGCCTGCACGGGCAGGGCTACGCCGCCGAAGCCGTGCAGGCGGCCCTCACCTGGGCCGACGCCCACCTGGCCGCCCCGCGCACCGTCTGCATCATCAACCCCGAAAACGAGCCCTCGCTCCGGCTGGCCGCCCGCTTCGGCTACCACGAAACCGCCCGCCCCCAGTACCATGGCGAGCCAATAGTGCTGCTGGAACGGCGGTGTGGTGATTTGGTGATGTAGTGATTTGGCGGTTTGGTGCTGTAGCGAATGGGTGATTGGGCGAATGGGCGAAAGTGCTGTCATCCTGAGCACAGCGAAGGACCTTACTACGCCGGCACGCCCGTAACAACGAGTCGTTTCAACGTGATAAGGTCCTTCGCTACGCTCAGGATGACAGCACTTTCGCCCAATCACCAAATCGCCAAATCGCCAAACCGCCAAATCACTGGATGAAATCCGGGCGGATGAGGTTTTCGAAGGTGAAGATTTCGTCCCACTTTTCCTGAGTCAGCAACTGGCGCTCGGTCACGGCAATATCGTGCACCGACTTGCCGGTTTTGAGGGCCTCTTTGGCAATTTCGGCCGAGGCCTCGTAGCCCAGCACCGGGTTGAGCTGCGTAACGATGCCCACGCTGCCGTACACCAGCTCGGCGGCGTGCTGGCGGTTGGCCGTGATGCCCTCCACGCACTTCTCGCGCAGCGTGCGGCAGGCGTTGCTCATGTAGCTGATGCTGGTGAAGAGCGCGAAGCTGATAACCGGCTCCATCACGTTGAGCTGCAGCTGGCCGGCCTCGGCGGCCATCGTCACGGTCAGGTCGGCGCCGATGACGTAGAACGCCGTCTGGTTCACCACCTCCGGAATCACCGGGTTCACCTTGCCGGGCATGATGCTGGAGCCGGGCTGCAGGGCGGGCAGGTTGATTTCGTTGATGCCGCAGCGCGGACCCGAGGACAGCAGGCGCAAATCGTTGCAGATTTTGGAGAGCTTGACGGCCGTGCGCTTCAGCACCCCCGAAAGCTGCACGTAGGCGCCGGTGTCGTAGGTGGCCTCGAACAGGTCGCCGGCCAGCAGCAGCTCCAGCCCCGAAATGGCGCTCAGGTGGCGCGTCACCAGCTCAGCGTAGCCCTGGGGCGCGTTCACGCCGGTGCCGATGGCCGTGGCCCCCATGTTGATTTCGCTGATGAGGCGGCGGCTGTCCTCGATGCGCGCCAGCTCCTCGCGCAGGTTGGTGGCGAAGGCGTTGAACTCGTCGCCCATGCTCATCGGCACGGCGTCCTGGAGCTGGGTGCGGCCCATTTTCAGCACATTCTGAAACTCCACGCCCTTGGCGGCGAAGGCCCCGGCCAGCTCGCCCAGCCCTTCGCTGTAGCTTACCAGCTTGTGGCTGAGGGCGATGCGGAAGGCCGTGGGGTAGGCATCGTTGGTGCTTTGCGAGCAGTTGACGTGGTTGTTGGGGTGGCAGAACTGGTACTCGCCCTTCTGGTGGCCCATGATTTCGAGGGCCACGTTGGCAATTACCTCGTTGGCGTTCATGTTCACCGAGGTACCCGCGCCACCCTGAATCATGTCGGTCGGGAACTGGTCGTTGAACTCGCCGGCCGCCACCCGGTCGCAGGCGGCAGCAATGGCCTGGGCGATATTGGCGGGCAGCACGCCCAGCTCGGCGTTGGCCAGGGCGGCGGCCTTTTTCACCTGGGCCAGCGCCCGCACAAACAGCGGTTCCGAGCTCAGCGGAATGCCCGTGATGGCGAAGTTTTCGAGGGCCCGCAGCGTCTGGATGCCATAGTAGGCCTGGTTCGGAATCTCACGCTCACCCAAAAAATCGTGTTCGAGGCGGAAGTCGGCAGTAGTCATAAGCAATCGGCGCGGATGGTGGGAAGTAAACCGCGAAGGTACGCCCCCCTAACCGAAGCAGCGCCCCGCCCGCACCGGCGCGTGGCCCCACGGCACAGCTGCGGCCCGCGGCCTAGAAGTTGTACGCCAGACCGCCCGTCAGGGCCGTCGATTTGCCCACGTTGCGGCCCGCCACGTAGGTGCTGCCGCCCACCACCAGCCCGAAGCCCTGCGCCAGCGGCCGGAATCCGCTCACGCCCACCCGGATGAAACTGACGCGGGTAGCCGGGAAAAAGCCGTCGAAGCCCGGCTGCAGAATGTCGGTACCGGGGCCCGAGCGCTGCATGGTAGCCCAGCCATCAACGTAAATAGAAGGGCCCGCATAGCCGGTTTTCAGCTCGGCCAGAAAGGCATTGGGCACCCGGCCCGAGCGCAGGCTGTAGCCCGCCTGCCCGGTTACGAATACGCCCGAAGCCGTTTGCAGGTGCGCAATGCCGGCCGTAGAAACCTTGGTAGCGCGGTTGCCAATGGCAATAATGTACTCCAGCCCCTGCTCGCTTTTATAGTTGCTGGCCGGCGTGCTCACGCTCACGGTGCCCAGCAGGTTCAGCACGCTGCTGCCCAGCACCGTGGAGTAGGCCTTGAACTTGAGCAGCCCGGTTACGTCCTGCAGGCCCTGGCGCACATTGGTGTAGCCTAAATCGTTGACAACCTGCTCGCTGGCCTGCCCCTCGGAGCGCACGAAAGGCAGGCTCACTACGGCTTCCATCTTGTCGGTGAGGCCGTAGTTGGCAAACAGGTTGACCGATTGGATATGAATCCGCTCGAAAATCGGCACCCGGTCAACTTTTTCGGGCACCAGATACACCTGCTTGTACCACTCCTGGGTGGTGGAAACAGAAAGCGAGCCGTGCCCGCGGCCCGACATAAAGCCGTTGCTCAGGCTCTGGGCCGAAGCCTGCAGGCCGCTCAGCAGTAAAACAGCCACGATGGGCGAGAAGTAGCGTTGGTTCATCGAAAAAAAGAAGTTAACCGAGAAAGAAAGTTAAGCGCGTCTGAACGGAATAACACAATTCCCGAATCGGGAACAAAAGTAGTCCGTGTGGCTTATTCCGAATGCCGACCTACGGGAAATAATCTGCCAACGGTTTGCATGTCGGCTAAATCCGAAGAACTTTTGTTCTCGTTAGTAGCGCCTGACACCGACATCGAAAACCAAAAAGGGCCACTTTTGCTTTCTAAAAATATGAATAACCTCGCTACCCGCATTTTTTTCCCGTTGAGCGTTGCCACGCTTCTGCTGGGCGGTTGCTCCGAGAAACAGGACGTCACCCCGTCTATTGCGGCCATTGCCGTGAATACGGCCGAGTTCCAGATTCTGGAAGAAGCGGCCGTACGCGGTGGCGTAGTGCCGCTGTTGTCCAATAAAAATCCTGGCGACCCCAGCGGCAACTTCACGGTTTTCGCGCCCAACAACGCCGCCTTTGCCCGGCTGGGCCTGACCTCGGCCGCCGACCTGAACGACCTGCAGAAGGAGTTCCTCACCAGCACCCTCAAATACCACGTGGCCAACGGCAACCTGCCGGCCACCGACCTGACGGCCGGCAGCACCTCGACCTCGCTTTTGCAGGTTAGCCGCCGCCTAGTGGTGCGGCCCGATGGGTCGCGCTACGTCAACGGCTCGCGCCTCGTGGCCACCGATGTGCCGGCCGCCAACGGCACCGTCCACGTCATCGACAAGGTGCTGCTGGCCACCGGCCTCGACATTGTAGCGTCGGCCGTGGCGCTGAGCGAGGCCAAGGTGTTCGTGAAGCCGGAGCTGACGTTTCTGGTAGAAGCCGTGCTGTACGCCGACCTGGCCAAAGACCTCATGGCCACGCCGGGCAGCCCGCAGCTCACCGTTTTTGCTCCTACCGACCAGGCCTTCCGCGAGCTGGGCACGCTGTTGGGCGTCCCACTAAACGTGCCGGCCGACATCCGCGGGCTGCCCAAAGAAACGGTAAAAGCTGTGCTACTCAACCACGTGCTGGCCGGCAGCCGCTTCACGCCCGAGCTACCCGAAAGCGCCGCTGTAACTACGCTGGGCGGCGGCAGTCTGCGGCTGGGGCCCTTCGCGGCCGGAGCCCTCACGGTGCAGGGCGCCGGCAACGCCGCGCCAGCCACTATGGTCATCCCCGACGTGCAGTGTACCAACGGGATAGTGCACGTAATCAACCGCGTGCTGCTACCCTAGCGGCCGGGCCCGGGCGCAGGCTCGTGGCCGGCCCCGGCTCAACCCTACTATACACCTTGCAGATTCCGGATTCCGGATTTCGGCCCGCCTTCAACTCTATGACTGTTCATCTACCATCCGGCCGCCTTTGGCGTGCGCTGCTTTTTTGGGGCTTGCTGCTGTTGGGCGGACACCAGCCGGCGCAGGCGCAGGGCCCGGGACGGTATTCGCTCGAAGGCGAGTGGAAAGGCCCGCTGGCCGTGCCGGGCGGCAGCCTGCCGGTACAGATTTTTGTGACGGAGCTGGCCAGCGGCAACCGGTTTGCGGTGCTGAACGTGGTGCCCCAGCGCATCAACCGCATCCCAACCAGTGTGGAGCAGCGGGGCGATACGGTGGTGTTTGTGGCCGAGCAGGTTGGCTGCCGGTTCAAGGGCGTGCGCACGCCCGAGGGCAACCGCCTGACGGGCATCTGGAGCCAGCCCGGCTACCAGGCCGCCCTCACGCTGGAGTTCGTGCCGCCGCCAGTAGCGGCCGCCCCGAAAACCTTCCGGTTTCCGCCCCCCTACCGGGTGCAGGAAGTGAAGTTTGCCAACGAAACCGACAAGATAGTGTTTGCCGGCACGCTCACCATTCCGGCCGGCGAGGGGCCTTTCCCGGCCGTGGCGCTGCTTTCCGACTGGGATGCGCAGGACGAAGACGGCCGCTACGGCGACTACCAGCTGCTGGGCGGGCTGGCCGACTACCTGACCCGGCGCGGCATTGCCGTGCTGCGCTTCCCGGACCGCGGCGTGGGCCAGACCGGCGGCCGCACCGAGCTGACCAGCCCCGACGACCGCGCCCGCGACGCCCAGGCCGCGCTGCAGTTTATGCGCACCCAGCCCCTGCTCGATGGGGCCCATCTGGGGCTGCTCGGCCACGGCGAGGGCGGCAATGTGGCGCTGCTGGCCGCCGGCCGGCCCCTGCCGCCCGCTTTCGTGGTGGCGCTAGCCGCGGCGGGCCAGTCGGGCCTGGAAGTGCTGAGCACCCAGCCCGCCGTGGGCTGGCCCGCCGCCCTGGCCGACTCGGTGCTGCGGCGCACGGCCCGCGGACGGGCGGCCGACCAGCAGGTTGGGCAGGCTCGTTTGGAGAAGATGCGCGTGAGCGGAGCCAACGCGGCCCAGCTACAGGTGCAGCAGGAGCAGATTTTCCTGCGCCAGCGAGCCGAGGAAAAAAAGCGCCTGGAAACCCTGGCAAAGGCCCAGCGGCCCCTGCTCGATATCGTGCGCCACACCACCGACGATGCCGCAGCCCGCGCCCTGCTTGTAGGTGCGTTGCGCGCGCAGCAGCCCAGCCAACCCGATTCGGCTTACGCGGCAGCAGCCGAGCGCCTCACTACGCCCTGGGCCCGGTCGTACCTGCGCTTTTATCCGCAGCAGGAGCTGGCCGCGGTGCAGTGCCCGGTGCTGCTGCTCCACGGTACCGACGACTTGCTGCTTAATGCCGATGCCAACCTGAACCTGCTCGCCAAAGGCCTGAAAGGCACCAGGCAGGTGGAAGCCCGGCAGCTAAGCGGCGTCAACCACCTGTTCCAAGGCCCCGCCACCGAATGGCCCCTCATCGACGGCCGCCAGTCGCCAGCTGTGTCGGTGGCAGCCCTGGACGCCATCCGCAGCTGGATTCAGGCCCTGGCCCCGCCGGCAAAGTAGAACTGGACGCCTTAAAAAATGAACAGCCCGGTTCATTTCCCTTGGGAAACGAGCCGGGCTGATTGGCTGTGGACTACTTGCGGCGGCAACTACGCCGCCCGCGCCATTGGCGCCACCACTTCAATATCGAGAATCTCAACGACGAACCCCTGCTCGGGCGCGTAGCTTTTGCGGTAGGAAACCAGCAGCGTCCGGCCTTTCACCGACTCGGCCGTGGTGGTGCAGATTTCACCGTAGGCCTGCTCTTTCTCCAGGAAAGGGCGCAGCCGCTCGATGGCGGGCAGGAACTCGGCGGGTAGCAGGCCCTGCCGCTCCTGCAGCTGCACGGCACTCACGGGGTACAAAAAACGGGTGGGTAAAAGCAGCATCTGATAGGAAAGAAGAGGACGAAATAACGACCCTCAAAAAACACCTCTAGCTACCAGATAATTCCCTTTTGACGCTAGCTGCCAGCATGTTTTCCCTTGCTGAAGCGAGCCGCTGACCCCTACCTGTTCAGAGCGCCAGCTCGGCTACTACAGCCGTCGAGCCGCCCGCGTCGTCGTCGGTTACCAGCAGCAGCTCGAAGCGGCCGGGCGCCATCTGCCGCCGCACGGCTACGCTTTCCACCTTGCCCAGGTAGGGCCGCCCATCGGGCCAGGCCAGCCGGCCCAGCGCGGCGGGGCCGCCCGCCAGCGGCAGCACACCCACGAACGAGCCCAGCACGGCCCCATCCAGCACCGCATCGGCCGTATCTTCCACCGAGGCCGTTATGAACAGCCGGTCGGCAAACCACGCGGCCCCCGAGAAACCGGCCGGCTTGCCCTCAATAGTCGGCAGGCGGAAGCTTTGCGCGCGCACTGCAGGCGGCCGGGGCTGGCGGCGGTGCAGAAAAGCCAGTGTATCGGCCAGCGGCAGGCGTAGCAGCAGGTTGCCGCCCGCGGCCGTGCCCACCGTGCGCTGCAACAGCAGCAGCTCGGTTTCGGTGGCGGCGGCGGCTTCCAGGTTGAGGGTAGTGCCGGCCGGCAGCAGCGGCCGCAACGCCGCGTACAGCCCCGCCATACTCAGGGGATACACCGTGCCCGGCAGGTTGGTGGCCCCGGCCAGCGGCACCCAGTAGCCCTGCTCGCGGGCCGGCGTGGCGCCCGAGCCCAGGGCCAGCAGGCCGGTTTCACCGCCGGCAGTGCGTAGCAACGTCAGGCACTCCAGGTCGGGCTTGAGGTGCTTAGGAATGCGCCCCTGGCTGAAATGGGCCGTTTCAAACAGTGCCGTGGGCTGCCCCGCCGCCAATGTGGCCGCATCGAGCCGGTAAAGCCAGGGCGAGTCGTCGCCGATAACATAGAGCGCTTCGCCAATCAGCTCCACCCCCGAAGCCGAGGGCAGCGCAGGCAGGGCAACTTCGCGGTGAACCAGGGCGTGCATGGGCTAGGGATTAGGGATTAGGGATTAGGGATTAGGGATTAGGGATTAGGGATTAGGGATTAGGGGAATACTAGATAATTATTCTTTAGAGTTGCTTATTCAGGCCTTTCTTCTAGGCTATCCTCTCTCGGCTGCTCCTAAGCCCCCGCGGGGCGCCATATCGGTAGCAAAGTGCAGTAATAGAAAATCAAAGCCCCAGCGGGGCGATACCAGCCGTTGAACGGTGGGTGTCGCCCCGCTGGGGCTTGTACCTACAATCCGGGTCGGCCTGCTACCGATATGGCGCCCCGCGGGGGGCTTAGGAGCAGCCGAGAGAGGATAGCCTGAACAAACGGCCCCGCGGCTGCTACTTCACAATCGTGAACTCGACGCGGCGGTTGAGTTTGCGCGTGTTTTCCTGGGCGTTAGAAGCCCGGGGCCGGCTGCCGCCGAAGCCGATGGTGCTGATGCGCCGCTCGGCCACGCCCCGGCTCACGAGGTAGCGCTTCACCTCGTTCACGCGGTCTTCCGACAGCTTTACATTCAGGTTGGCTGCCCCCTGGTTGTCGGTGTGGCCTTCGAGGCGGATATTCACCATCGGGTTGTCCTCCAAAGTGCGGGCCAGGCGGTTCAGTTCGGTGTAGGAAGCCGGCAGCAACGTGTACTTGCCCTGGGCGAAAATGAGGGTAGGCAGCTCCAGGCTGGAGCCCACGGCGGCCGGCACCAATGTCAGGTCCACAATGCGCGACCCCGTCATGGTGATGGTATCGGTTGCCGTGAGGTAGCCCACGCGGGTGGCCTGAATGCGGTAGCGGCCGGGCGGCAGCGTCAGCTGGAAAGCGCCCAGGGCCACATCGGTGCGGGCCGTGGCATTGAAAACCAGGTCGTTGCCCAGCCGGTTCACCTGGACCTGGGTGGCCAGGGGCTTGTTGGTTTTGGCATCGAGCGTGCGGCCCGTGAGCAGGGTGCGGGGCGTGGCCTGGGTGGGCGTGGCCACCGCTACCGGCGGGGCGGCCACCGTATCAGGCGCGGCGGGTTTGGCGCCGGTGGCGGTGCGAAACAGGTCGGCGGGGCCGTTTACCGAGGCCGTCGACGAGTAAAAGGCCTGCTTCTCATCGGCCGACAAGCTCAGGTAGGCATTGAAGCCGGGGCCGTTGATGGGGTAGCCCAGGTTGCGCGGCTCGGTCCAGTTGGTCCACGAGTCGTCGAGGCGGGTGCTCACGAAAATATCGGAGCCACCGTAGCCGGCGTGGCCGTAGGAGCTGAAGTAGAGCGTTTTACCATCATTGGAGAGCCAGGGCGCGAAATCGAACCCCGGCGAGTTGATGACGGCTCCCAGGTTGAGCGGCTGGCTCCAGAGGCCGCTGGGTGTGGGCCGGCTCACGTACAGGTCGTTGGCGCCTTCCGAGTCGCTGCGCTCTAAGCTCAGCAGCAGCACCTGCTGGTCGGCGCTCATAAAGAAGCCCGTGGCGGCGCCGGCGGTGTAGTAATTGGCCACTTCTATCACCTGAGGGCGGTTTTTCTTGGCCGACACGTTGCGCGGCACCCGGCTCAGGCCCACGTCCTGAAACGAGCCGTCGCGCTCGTAGCGCCCGCGCACAATCAGGGTTTTGCCCTCGTCTACCAGGCTCATCACGCCGTTGTGCTGGGTGGTGTTGAGCTCATCGAAGCGGGTGGCGGGCTGCCAGGTGCGGCCGTTGTTGCTGGAGGTGCTCATCCAAATGTCGCCCGATTCGGTAACGCCTTCGGTGTTGCCGGCAAAACGGGTACGGCTGAAGTAAAGCGTGCCGCCATCGGGCGCAACCACCGGCTGCAGCTCGTTGCCGGCGGGCGTATTCAGGCTCAGCAGCGGCTCGGGCACGCCAAAACCTGGCAGCGAGGGGTCAACGTTCAGGCGCAATTTGAACAGCTTCCACTGCTGCGAGGCGCGGTTCTGGGGCTTCTGGGCCACAATGGGCGTGCCGTTGAACTTGTCGGCGGCGGCCAGCGAGGCGCACTTATCGTTGCCCCGGCTGATGAGCATGAAGCTGCCCAGCGGCCCCGAGGGCACCAGTTTCCACTGCTGGTAAAAGCTACCGTCCCAGGGGCGCTGGGTCAGGGGCGCGTTTTCGTCGGGGCTAGTGAGGGTGAGGCTCTGGCCGGTGTGGCGCACAATGATGCGGAAGAACTCGCTGCCCGCCGCGGCCGGCACGAAGCGCCACTGCTGACTGTCGGCGTGCGTGAACTCCCACTGCACGGCCGCCGCGCCGGCTTCGGCCGAGGCGTTGGCAATATCGAGCGAGCGGCCGCTGCTACGGGCAATCACCCCGTACCAGGCCGAGGCGTCGGGCAGTAGTGGGCCGCTGGGCTGGGCCTGCGCGGCGGCAGTTAGCAGGAAGAACAGAGAAAGCAGCCAGAAGGCCGGACGAAGCAGAAACTGAAGCATGCACACGAAACGATGAACGAAGGCGCAAGTTAGCCCAATTGCCGGGCTGCCCCCGTTCTGCCCCAACACCGCAACACCGCGCCTCCTGGCGGAAGCGCGGTGCCGGTAAGCTTAACTGAACTGCCCGCAATGGGGCCGCCACGACGGGCGCTGAGTCAGGGTTAATTATTATGAATGTACTTGAAGCGCACGAACCGCTCGTTCTCGTAAATGGCTGTAAAATGGCCGCCCGGCTTCGGGGCCTCGGTTTTGCGCGCTGCGGCTTTGCGGCTGGCGCTGGTAGCAGTGGTAGGAATCGAGCCGGGGCTCATAGCGGGTACGTGGCAAATGAAGGAGAGTATTTTCGACGACATGGCAGCGGCAGTTGAAATGAGAAGGGGGTTGGCATCCATTCGTTATAGCCAGATCAGGCGTGCTCCCACCTGCTGCAGGTGGTTCCGGTCGAGCCAATTCCTAACATGACGATAACATTATTCAATTGAATGATACTAAGGTATATTTTTTATTGGTAAAATCTAAATTATATCGCCATTATCTTAAAAAATACGTAGCAGCACGTAGTACCCTCCCCGCAGTACCGCGTACGTAATTCCGCTTAGCCGCCTGCTCTACCCAATACCATCCGCCTTCCTGCCCCAACCAGTGCACCCACCCAAAAAGCCCCGCCCCGGGCCCCGCAGCCTCCTACTAGGAGAAATACAGGGCCCGGGGCGGGGCAGTGGCAGCGTACTGGCGGCCGTTGCTAATCGAGTAGCTTGTGGCGGATGGCGTACTGAATCAGGCCAACCACCGACTTGCACTTGGTTTTAGTGAGCAGGTTGCGGCGGTGCGTTTCCACGGTTCGCTCGCTGATAAACAGGGCTTCGGCTATTTCCAGGTTGGAATGTTCGCGGGCGATGAGCTGCAGGATTTCCCGCTCGCGCCGCGTGATGACCGGCGGCCGTTCGGCTTCCAGGCTGGCCCCGATCTGCAGGTTTTGCAGCAGCGTGTCGGCCACATCCTGGCTGAAGTAGCTGCGGCCGCCCGCTACCTGCCGGATGGCGGTGCTCAGCTCGGTGCGGCTGGCCGTTTTCAATACGTAGCCTGCCCCGCCGGCCTCCAGCACCTCGGCTACGGTAGCGTGGTCGTGAAACATGCTCAGGGCCAGCACCCGAATGGCGGGCCAGTCGGCGCGGATGGCGCGAGCCAGCTCCACGCCGCTCATACCGGGCATGCTCAGGTCGAGTAGCACGACGCGCACGCTGGGGTGGGCGCCGAGCAGCTCCAGGGCCTGCGCGCCGCTGTGGGCCTGGGCCACTACGCGCAGGTCGGGTTCAGGCAGCAGCATCTGCCGGATGCCCTCCACGATCATCGGGTGGTCATCCACCAGCAGCAGGTCGATAACGGCTCCTGACACAGAAAAAGCAGACATATGCATAAATCTAACCCGGCCCCGGGCCGGTGGCGGGCCCGCTATATCAGGGAGGAAAGATACGTAATTCCGGCCGGCGGCCGGAGCCCCGGGGCCGCGCAGTGGCAACGCGCCGCTAGGATTGGCAGTAAAACCAATTCCCACGCGTTGTTCTTTTCTCTCACCCGATTACCTTTCTTTCACCCATGCGCAAAGGCACCCAAGTAACCTGGAAATACGGCACCGGCACGGCCACCGGCAAAATCGAGGAAACTCACAAGGAAACGGTCAGCCGCAAGCTCAAGGGCTCCGACATCACCCGCCACGGCACGCCCGACAACCCCGCCTACCTCATCGTGCAGGACAACGGCGACAAAGTGCTCAAGCTCAAAAGCGAAGTTTCGGAAGCCAGAAAGTAGGGCTTAGGGCTTAGGGCTTAGGGCTTAGGGCTTAGGGCTTAGGGGGTACTAAGAAGGCCCCGCAACGGTTGTTGCGGGGCCTTCTTGATTATCAGATTTATCAGGCATTGGCCCGGGGCTAACCTTACTGAGCGGCGGCTTCGGCCTGCCGCTCGCGGTTGAGCTTGCTGTGGTGACGGCCGTAGAAGAAGTAGATGGCCACTCCGAGAGCCATCCAGATGATGAGGCGCAGCCAGGTGTCCCAGGGCAGGTTGAACATCATGTAGCCGCAAATGAGAATGCCCAGAATAGGAATCAGCGGCACCCAGGGCGTGCGGAAAGGCCGCACCACATCGGGGTCGCGACGGCGCATGACGATAACGCCTCCGCACACGATGATGAAGGCCAGTAGCGTTCCGATGCTTACCAGCTCGCCCAGCAGGCCCACGGGCAGAATACCGGCCACAATGGCGCAGACGATACCGGTGAAAATGGTGGTGATGTGGGGCGTTTTGAAGCGCGGGTGCACCTTGCCGAACACGGCCGGCAGCAGGCCGTCGCGCGACATGGCGAAGAAGATGCGGGGCTGGCCCATCAGCATCACGAGCACTACCGAAGCCAGACCGGCAATGGCGCCGATGCCGGTGAAGAAGTACAGCCACTTCAGGGCGGGGCCGGCGGCCTCCAGCGCGACCAATACCGGGTCGGGCACGTTCAGGTTTTTGTACGACGTGAGGCCGGTGAGCACCAGCGACATAAGCACATAAAGCAGCGTACAGATACCAAGCGAGAGCAGCATACCGATGGGCATATCGCGCTGCGGGTTTTTAGCTTCCTGGGCGGCGGTGCTCACGGCATCGAAACCGATGTAGGAGAAGAATACCACGGCCGCGCCGCGCACAATGCCCTGCCAGCCGTAGCGCGAGCTACCGTCGGGCAGAATCTCCATTTTGGGCACGAAGGGCTCCCAGTTGGCCGCATTCACGTATTTGAAGCCGAAGCCAATAACGAGCAGCACGATGGCTACTTTGATGAATACGATGACGTTGTTGAAGCGGGCCGACTCCTGAATGCCAATAACGAGCAGCGTCGTCATGACGGCAATCAGCAGCACGGCGGGCAGGTTGATGACGGCGCCGGTGAGGGCGAACTGGCCGCCGTCGTAGCTGACGGGGGCGCTGGCAATGGATGCGGGCAGGTCGATGCCCGATTTATGCAGGATGCTGACCACGTTGCCGCTCCAGCCCACGGCCACGGTGGCCGCGCCGAACAGGTATTCCAGAATCAGGTCCCAGCCGATAATCCAGGCCACAAACTCGCCCAGCGTGGCGTAGCCGTAGGTGTAGGCCGAGCCGGCAATCGGAATCATGGAGGCAAACTCGGCGTAGCACAGGCCCGCAAACAGGCAGCCCAGACCGGCAATAATGAACGAAATCATGATGGCCGGACCGGCGGCGTTGGCGGCGGCCGTGCCCGTCAGCACGAAAATGCCCGCTCCGATGATGGCGCCCACCCCGAGCATGGTGAGGTTGGTAGCAGTCAGGGTCCGGTTCAGCCCGCCGCCTTCGCCCTCATCGGACTCATTCATGAGCTTATCGAGCGATTTTCTGGCGAAAATATCTGCCATACAAGAAAGGTGGTTAAAGAAGTGAAAAGGTGAAAAAGATGCAGAGAAAACAGCGAAAGGCTGTTCAGAAGGCCCGAATATAGGCGATAATCTGGTTTAACGCGGCAAAAGCGGGCCAGCCGGTCAAAATTGCCGGCCCCATTAAACCCAGCCGCCAACCCGGCATCTATAAGCCGTAAACCAAGCGCACAGACTCTGATCCTATGAAAAAGTTGCTCATCCTACTAGCTGCCGTCGCCCTGACGGCCGGCACCGTCAGCGCCCAGACGACCACCCCCGCCCAACGCCCGGCCAACAGCCGCCTGGAGCCGGCCACGCCCGAACAGCAGGCCGACCGCCTCACCAAGCAGCTCGGCCTCTCGGCCGACCAGCGCACCCGCCTGGTGGCCCTGGAGCAGGCCCGCCGCGACGAAATGAAAACGATGCGCGACCAGTTGCAAACCGGCGGCGACCGGACGGCCATGCGCCAGACCATGCAAACCGCCCGCACCAAGTACGACACCCAGCTCAAGGACATTCTGACGGCCGACCAGTACACCCGCTACAGCCAGCAGCGCGAGGAGCGCGCCGGCAACCGGGGCAGCCGCAAAATGAAGATGAAGACGAAAAACTAGCCTGCCCGCCTTTTGGCGTTCCGGTAAGTAAGCCCCGTACCACCCGGTACGGGGCTTTTTTGGGCCCTAGCGCCGGCCCGTTTGTGGTGGAGGTTGGCGCCGGGGCGGGCAACTTTTGCGGCGCGGAGTAGTTGGCTTGCGTATATTTGAAGATATGCCCCCGGCCCGGGTTGCCCGGCAGCCGGGGCGCTTTTCACCACACCCAACACCCCATGAGTCCTCTGCCCAGTAGTACCGGCTCGGTACAAATTCAGCAGTTTTACGATAAAGGCCTGGCCCACGCGAGCTACGCTATCCGCAGCGAAGGCCAGATTGCCCTCATCGACCCGGCCCGCGACCCGCAGCCCTACTACGACTTCGCCGACGAGCACGAGGCCCGCATTGTGGCCATCATCGAAACCCACCCCCACGCCGATTTCGTCAGCTCGCACCTCGAAATTTCGCAGGAAACCGGCGCCCCCATCTACGTCAGCCAGCTGGCCCACGTCGGCTACCCGCATCAGGGCTTCGACGACGGCCAGCGCATTGTGGTGGGCGCCGTCGAGCTGCACGCGCTGAATACGCCCGGCCACTCGCCCGATTCCATCAGCGTGCTTTTGATGGACGAGCTGGCCCAGACCCGCGCCGTGTTTACCGGCGACACCCTGTTTGTAGGCGACGTGGGCCGGCCCGATTTGCGCGAGTCCGACGCCGTGGGCGGCCACAGCCGCGAGTCGCTGGCGGCCCAGCTCTACCAGAGCACCCGCCAGAAGCTGATGACGCTGCCCGCCTCCACCAAGGTGTACCCCGCCCACGGCCCCGGCTCGCTATGCGGCAAAACCACCAGCCCCGACCTCGACTCCACCATCGGCAAGGAAATCAAGACCAACTACGCCCTGCAGCCCATGAGCGAGGACGAGTTCGTGCGGGTGCTGCTCGAAGACCAGCCGTTCATGCCCAAGTATTTCGGGCACGATGTGCTGCTCAACAAGCACGGCGCCGCGCCCTTCGAAGACAGCATCCGGACGGTGGAACGGCTGCGCGATGAAACCGAAATGGAGCCCGGCATCCTGATAATCGACACCCGCCCGGCCGACGAGTTCCGGGCCGGCCACCTGCCCGGCGCCCTCAACCTGATGGACGGCGGCAAGTTTGAAACCTGGCTGGGCTCTATTGTGGGGCCCGATGAGCCGTTTTACCTGCTGGCCGACACCCAGATTGCGCTGGACACCATCATCCGCAAGGCCGCCAAAATCGGCTACGAAACCAACATCAAAGGCGCCCTGCTCGCCCCCCGCGACCAGCCCACCACCAGCCCCGCCGCCGATGTGGAGCGCGTGCGCCAGCACCCCAAGGAGTTTACCATCGTCGATATCCGCAACCGCACGGAGGCCAAAGAGCGGCTGTTTGAAAACGCGCTGGTGATTCCGCTGCCCGAGCTGCGCGAGCGGGCCGCCGAAATCCCGACCGACAAGCCCGTGCTGGTGCACTGCGCCGGTGGTTACCGCTCGGCAGCCGGCGCCAGCATCGTGCAGGCCCTGTGGCCCGGCGTGCAGGTGTACGATTTAGGCGAAGCGGTTACTTCGTTTCAGCCTGTTCAATAATCGTTTCCCGCAGAGGCGCGCGGAGGATTTCGCAGAGGTTCGCGGAGGTCGTTCTCTGCGTACCTCTGCGAAACCCTCCGCGCGCCTCTGCGGGAAACCCGTTTAAAACTCATGCGCATTCTTCATACCGCCGACTGGCACCTGGGCCAGCGGTTTATTCAGGGCCACGAGCGCACCGAGGAGCACCGCCACTTTCTGGACTGGCTCATCACCACTATCCAGGAAGAAAACGTGGAGGTACTCATCGTGGCCGGCGACGTGTTCGACACCGGCTCGCCCTCCAACCAGGCCCTGGAGCTGTACTACGATTTCCTGCTGAAGCTGCGCACGACCGGCTGCCGCGACGTGGTAGTGGTGGGCGGCAACCACGACTCGCCGGCTACGCTGAACGCGCCGGCGCGGCTGTTGCGCCACCTGCGGGTGCATGTGGTGGGCTGCGTGCCCGAGTGCTTCGAGGACCAGGTGCTGGTGCTCGATGATGCCGCCGGCCGGCCCGGGTTGGTGGTGTGCGCCGTGCCGTTTCTGCGCGACCGGGACGTGCGCCTCTCGGTGCCCGGCGAGAGTGCCGAGGAGCGCGAAGCCCGCATCCGCCAGGGCCTCGCCGACCATTACGCCCGGGTGGCCGAAGTGGAGCAGGTGTGGCAGCTGAAGGCGCTGGGACTGCCCGTGCTGGCTACCGGCCACCTCTACGCCGCCGGGGCCGCGCCTTCCGAGTCGGAGCGCACCATCCATGTGGGCAACCTGGGCCAGGTAACGGCCGAGCACTTCCCGGCTGTGTTCGACTACGTGGCGCTGGGCCACCTGCACCGGCCCCAGCAGGTGGGCGGGCAGATGCACATCCGCTACTCGGGCTCGCCCATCGCGCTGTCGTTTTCTGAGGTCGACCACGGCAAGCAGGTGCTGCTGGTAGAGTTTGCGGCCGGCCGCCTGACGGAGCCGCGCAGCCTAGCGGTGCCGGGCGCGCGGCGGCTGGTGCGCTTTCACGGCACGCTGGAGGAAGTAAGCGCCGCCCTCACGGCCTACGATAACGCCGGGTACGTGCTGCCCGCCTGGGCCGATGTGCAGGTGCATTCCGAGCTAAGTCAGCTGGAAGTGGCCGAGGCGCTGCTGAAAACAATCGAGGCCCTCGACCGGCAGCAGCTGGTGGTGCTGGCCCGCCGCCACCTGCGCCTGATCACGCTCCGGCCGCTGGGCGAATCCGACCCTGCTGCCGAGGCCAGCCTCACCCCCAGCCTCCACGATTTCACGGCCCGCCAGGTGTTCGAGCAGCGCCTGGAAGCCGAGCCCGCCGAGGCCCGCGCCGAGCTGCTGCGCACCTTCGACGAGCTGCTGGAAGGCCTGTAGGAGCCGGCTGAGCGGGCAACGGCTTCGGCAGGGGGTCGTATATTTGGCCCAGAAGCCCGGACCGCGGCCGCCGCAGTCCGGGGCTTTTTTTTGGGCCCGCGCCCCCTTTGGCCCCGGTTCCTCCCCTGTTCTGCCCGTTGATTCCTATGGCCGTATCCCAAATCGTTCGTCCGCTGGTGCGGCCCTTTGCCGAGTTTTTCCGCCGCGAAGCTGCTGGCGGCATCATGCTGATGGCCAGCGCCGTGCTGGCCCTGATTCTAGCTAACGTCAACTGGGGACCGGCGCACTTTTTCCCCGAGCTCTGGGACAAGCACCTCAACCTCTCGATCAACGGCTTAGGCCTCGACCTGAGTTTGCTGCACTGGATCAACGACGGGCTGATGAGCATCTTCTTCCTCATCGTGGGCCTGGAAATCAAGCGTGAGGTGCTGGAGGGCGAGCTGTCGGACAGGCGGCAGGCCACGCTGCCCATTGCGGCGGCCATCGGGGGCATGGTGGTGCCGGCGCTGGTGTACTTTTTCATCAACCGGGGCCACCCCGCCGCCAACGCCTGGGGCATCCCGATGGCCACCGACATTGCCTTTGCGCTGGCGGTATTGCAGCTGTTGGGCCCGCGCGTGCCGCTGGGCCTCAAGGTGTTCCTCACGGCCCTGGCCATTGTCGACGACCTGGGCGCGGTGCTGGTTATTGCCGGTTACTACACCACCGACCTGCACCTTAATTACCTGTACCTGGCCCTTGGCGTGTGGGTGCTCTTGATGAACCTGAACCTGCTGGGCGTGCGCACGCTGGTGGTATACCTGCCGCTGGGTTTGCTGCTGTGGTTTTTCATGCACGAATCGGGCGTGCACGCCACGCTGGCCGGCGTAATGCTGGCCCTCACCATCCCCTCGCGCATCGGCATGGCCAAGCCCGAAATCCTGCTCATGCTCAACAACCGCCTGAGTTTGCTGCAGGACGAAGTGCACGGCGCCGACGCCAACCCGCGCATCATCAGCGAGGAGCTGGAGTACCTCTCCGACGCCATCAGCTCGCCGGCCCAGAAGCTGGAGCAGCGCCTGCACTCGGTGGTGGCCTTCGTGATTATCCCGCTTTTCGCCTTCGCCAACACCAGCCTCGAAATCGACGCCTCCGTGTTCCGCGACCTGCTCACGCCGCTGGGCCTGGGCATTATTCTGGGCCTCACGGTGGGCAAGCCGCTGGGCATTGGGGTGCTGAGCTGGCTGAGCATTCGGCTGGGCTGGGCCTCGCTGCCGGCCGGCGTCACGTGGCGCCACATCTGGGGCGCGGGCCTGCTGGGCGGCATCGGCTTCACCATGTCGCTGTTTATCACGCTGCTGGCGCTGGGCGAGCACACGGCCGGCGAGCCGGTAGCCAAGCTGGCCATCCTCACCGCCTCGTTCATCTCCGGCACCCTGGGCTTCCTGCTGCTCCGCACCATGCCCGAGTCGGCGCACAGCTGATAGGGGCCGGAGCGTTTTAGAAAAGCCGACTGGCTGGCCAGCCATTGCTCGCCGGCAACTTAATGCCCATAACTCACCACCCGCGTGATTTGCCAGCGGCCGTCTTTCAGCCGCCAGACCATCATGTTCTTGAACGTGCCGCAGTCGTCGCGGCCGTTTTCCGTGTGGCAGAAGCGATGCAGGTAGGTCTCCACGGCGCCGTAGCCGCTGATGGGGAATACTTCCAGGGTGCCGGGCACGAGCTGGCGGTTGAGGCCGGTGGTTTTGTTCTGCTCGAACAGATTCCGAAAGCCCTGCATCGTCTGCCGGAAATCGGACAGGCCGCCTTTGTCGTGGTAGAACTCCAGGTCGTCGGCGAAGAAGGTTTGCAGCTTGTCGGCGTCGTGCTGGTTGAAGGCCACGAAGAGGGCGCTGTCGAGCCGGGCAATGGTGCGGTAGAGTTTCGGCGAAACGGGCGGCTTCGGGGCTGTGGCAGCCGGCGCGGGCGGCCTGGCCGTGGTGCAGGCGCCGCCCCAGGCCAGGGCCGCTGCTGCCAGCCATCCGCCCAGCCGATTGGTGAGGTGACGACGGGCGGCGCGGGGTGCGGGGATTTGCATGACTAAAGAAAGGAATTTAGGGGCATTTGGCGGTCCGCCGGTGCCGGCCGAACGCCTTATCTTTGTACGCCTCCCTCCTGCCCCACCCGCTTCCGCATGAAAATTCTCCGCGTCCGCTTCCTCAACCTCAACTCTTTGCGCGGCGAGCATTTGGTGGATTTCAGCCGGGCTCCGCTGGCCGATGCTGGTTTGTTTGCCATTACCGGGGCCACCGGGGCGGGCAAAACCACCATCCTCGACGCCATCACGCTGGCCCTCTACGGGCAGGTACCCCGCCACGAAACCACCGGCCCCGAGCACGCCATGAGCCACGGCACGGGCGAGAGCTGGGCCGAGGTGGAGTTTGAGGTGAACGGCCGGCAGTACCGCAGCAAGTGGGGCCAGTACCGCGCCCGCAAGCGTGCCGGGGCCAACCTCCAGGACCCCAAAATGGAGCTCAGCGAGCAGAAAGAGGCCACCGACGGCGCAGAGACTTGGGAGTTTCTGGAAACCTATAAATCGAAGGTACCGCTGCGGGTGGCCGAGCTGAGCGGCCTCGAATACAAGCAGTTTCTGCGCTCGGTGCTGCTGGCCCAGGGCGACTTCACGCGGTTTCTGAAGGCGCCGGCCGGCGAGCGGGCCCAGCTGCTGGAGAAAATCACCGACACCAAAAAGTATTCCGACATCTCGCGGGCGGCCTTCGAGCGGGCCAAGCACGAAACCCAGCAGGTAGAGCAGCTGCGCCAGGGCCTGAGCGGCGTGGCGTTGCTCTCGCCCGAAGAAGTGGCTTTTCTGGAAGAGGAAGCCGCCGACCTGACCCGCCAGCTAACCGAAGCCGGCGCCCGCCAGGAGCAGCTGCGCGACATGCAGCGCTGGCACCAGCTCCTGCACGATTTGCAGCAAAAGCTACTCGGCGCCGAGTTGCGCCAACGGCAGCTTGCCGCTCAGGCCGGGACGCTGGCCCCGCTGCGCCAGCGGCTGGCGGCTCATCAGCGGGCCCAACCCTTCGCCCCCGATCTGGCCCTGCTGCGGCAGGCCGCCGGGCAGCTGGCGAGCCTGCAGGCCGAAGCCGAACACCTGCGCCGCCAGCTGCCCCAGTTGCAGGAGCGCCGCGCCACCGCCGAAACGGCCCACCGCGCCGCCCGCCAGCGCCACGATGCTGCCGCCCAGGCCCGCGAAACGCAGGAACCCCAACTGCGGGCCGCCGAACAGCTCGACCAGGCTATTGCCCAGCAAACCCGGGAGCTGGATGGCCGCCGCCGGGAGTACGACCAGCGCAACGAGGCGTGTAAGCGCCTGAGCGCCGAGCTAGCCGCCACCACCGCCCGCACCGCGCAGGCCCGCGAGCAGCTGGCCAGCGCCGCCGACTGGCTGCGGCAGCACGGCCGCCGCGCCGAGATGGTGGAGGTGTTTGCCGCTTTCACGGGGCTGGTGCAGGACTGGGACCGGCTGCGCGAACAGCTCGGCCAGGCCGGAAAGCGGCAGCAGGTGCTCACCCAACGGCTCCAGACGCTGGCCGCCGCCGAGCAAACCGCCGCCGACACCGCCCGCCAGGCCCGCCGGCAGCTCGATGCCAACGAGCAGCAAACCCGCCTGGCCGCCGCCACCCGCGACGAGCTGCTGCGCCTGCTGCACCACCATGTGCAGACCTTGCGCCACGAGCTGGCCGCCACCGAAACCCACCGCGAAACCCACCGCCAGCTGGTGCAGGCCCGGCAGCTGATTCTGAGCCACGAGGAAGCCCGCCAGCAGCTGCAGCCCCACCAGCCCTGCCCGCTGTGCGGCGCCCTGGAGCACCCCTACGCGGCCGGCATACTCGGCCTGACTGATGCAGCGCTGGCCCAGGATCAGGCGCAGGCCGAAAGCCTCACCCAGCAGGCCCACGCCCTCAACGCCCGCGTCAACCGCCTCAGCACCTTCCTGAGCGTGCTCGAAAACGCCGGCGGCGACGCCGGGCGGGTAGCGGCTGATGCGCCGCTGCACCTCGTAACGCCCACTCGCGAAGAAGCGCTGCCCGCCGAAAGCCGGGCGCTGGCGCAGCAGCTCCGCGAACTGGGCGAGCAGCGCGCGGCCACCGAAAAGCAGCTGGCGCAGGCGCTGTCGGAGCAGCAGGCAGCCCACGCCGCCCAGGCTGATGTGCGCCTCGACGCCCAGGCCACGCAACAGGAGCTGGCCGACCTTGGCGAGCAGCTCCCGACGGTGCGCCAGCAGCTGGAAAGCCTGCTGCAGAACTTCGGGCTGGCCTTTACCGGCGAAAACGGGGCGGCGCTGCAAGCCCGGCTGCGGACGCTCGAAGCCGAGTTCCAGGCCCGGCAAGCCGAGTTCAATAAGGCGAATAAGGACGCGGAAATAGGTCAGGCGCTGATAGAAAAGTTCAGCCGCGACGAGCAGCAAATCAGGGGCTGGCTCCGGGAAAACAAGCAGGGCCTCATCGACCAGAACGCGGCCATCGAGCAGCAGAAAGCCGAGCGCCAGGCCCTGTTGCCCCAGCCCGATGTTGCCGCCGTACGCCGCGCGCTGGAACAGGCGCTGCAGGAAGCTACCCGGCACCGCGAGCAGGCCGACGAGCAGTTCCGCCAGCACGATACGGCCCTGACGGTGGCTGCCGACCAGCTACGCCAGCGCGAGCAGGACGCCGCCGCTCAGCAGCTGGCCCACGACCAGCGCCACGCGGCCCTCACCGCGGCCCTCGAAGCCGCCGGCCTCGCCCCCGACCCGGCCGCGCTGCCCCCCCTGCTGCTGCCCGAATCCGAAGCCGCTGCCCTCCAAACCCAGCTACGCCGCCACGAGGACGATACGGCCCTGGTGGCGTTGCTGCTGACCGACACCAGCGCCGAACTGGAGCAGCAGGCCGCCCGCGCCCTCACCACCGATGCGCCCGAGCACACAACCCAGCAATTAACCACCGTTACCGGGCAGTTGGCCACGCTCAACCAACAGCTGGGCCAGCGCCAGGAGCGGCTGGGTGCCCACCGCACGGGTCAGCAGCGCCACGCCGAGCTGGCCGAAGCCCTCGAAAAGCAGCAGCAGCAGGCCCGCCGCTGGCGCCACCTCGCCGAGCTCATCGGCTCGGCCGACGGCAAGAAATTCAGCGAGTTTGCCCAGGGCCTCACGCTGGCTCGCCTCGTGGATTTAGCCAACCGCCACCTGCACCGCTTCACCGACCGTTACCGCATCCTGCGCCACGCCGAGCAGCACCTCGACCTGCTCATCCAGGACGACTACCAGGCCGGGGCCATCCGGCCGATGAACTCGCTGTCGGGCGGCGAAAGTTTTCTGGTGAGCCTGGCGCTGGCGCTGGGCCTCTCGGAGCTGGCCGGCCGCCGCACCCAAATCGACACGCTTTTCATCGACGAAGGTTTCGGTACGCTCGACCCCGACACGCTCGACGTAGCCCTTTCGGCCCTCGAAATGCTGCAGGGCACCGGCAAAACCATCGGCATCATCTCCCACGTCGAAGCCCTCAAAGAGCGTGTGAGCACCCAAATCAACGTCCGCAAAGGCACCGGCGGCGTTAGCTCCCTGCAGGTGCTGGGGTTTGGGGAGTGAGGGGGTTAGAGGTTAGAGGTTAGAGGTTAGAAAATGAACGTCATTCTGAGCGAAGCGAAGAATCTCGCGTGCCACAGTAGCTCCTGACAGCAGGATTACTACTGCACGCGAGATTCTTCGCTTCGCTCAGAATGACAGTGTGTTTCCAACCTACCAACTCACTCCTTCCCTGCCGCCTTCACTTCCGGCCAGCTCCAGTAGCACTTTGGCTCAATGCCCGCATACCCGGCCGCGAAAAATGCCACCACCTCCCGCTCCAGCACATCAGGCGCGATGGAGGAGGTGTAAATCGGCCGCTGATCGGGGTCGGCGTAGCGCTGGGGCTTGCTGAGGGTGCGGCCGCTGAGGCGCAGCAGCGGGCCGGTGTCGGTGATGCCTTCGTGGGTCCAGCGGCGCGGGGTGGTTTCGAGGGCGTTGAGGCGGTCGGCTAAGGGCGCGAGGGGCAGCCGGGGCAGCGTGGGGCGACTTTCCAGGTCAATCCAGGTGGTGTACTTGTACTCGAATTCGTAGCGCCGGCCGTCGTAAAGGCTCAGCACCATATCGGTGCCGAGGCTGGGGGCGAACAGGGCGTAATACGGCAGCGGCTCGGGCGTCTGCACCACCGTCAGCCCGATGGCGGGGTAGCGGCGCACGGTGGTGGCAGGGCTCTGCACCACGGCCACGGCCGCTTTCACGCGCGCAAACTCGGCCTCCCAGGCGGCGCGGCCAGCCGCCGGGTTTTTCAGCAGCTCCGCGAACCGGGGCAGAAACCAGGCGAACTTCTCGGCCGACGCCTCATCCTCGCGCCGGCGCCGGGCCGGGGCCCCGAACGGTTCGTAGAAACGAGCCTTTTCCTCGGCATTCAGCCAGCACACCAGCTGCAGGGCGTGGTCGGCGAGCGGGTGCTGCCAGTCGATTTCGCGAAAGTCGCCGAGCGTGGCTACAAGCCGCAGCAGCGTTTCGTGGCGCAACGCCAGCTCGGGGTTCAGCAGCGCCCACACGCCCACAAACCCGTCGATATCGAAGTGGTTGGCCGTAACGGCGCGGGCCTCCAAGCCGGGCGTGGCGGGCAAGTGCAGAGCGCGCAGGGCCGAGCCGGCGCTGGTATCGTCGCGCAGCGCCTCGGGCGTAGCCGCCCCGCGCCAGTGCGCCAGCGTGAGCACCGCGCCCAGCCCCGTGCTGTCCACCACAATAGTCGGCTGCCGGCGCAGCTGCTGAAACGGAACAAAGTATCGCGACATGTTGAGTGAGGAGGTTATAGAGTCTAGAGGTGAGAAGTTAGAAGTGAGAAAAGAACGTCATTCAGAGCGCAGCGAAGAATCTCGCTTACTGATATTGTGGCAAAGGTTCAACGATTCATGCGAGATTCCTCGCTGCGCTCTGAATGACGTTCTTCTCTTACTTCTCTCACTCTATTACCGCCGGCCCCGGCGGTTGCTGATGCGCTCCACCCGGCTGCGGCGAATCCAGTGCAGGTATTTCTGCAGCTCCTCGGCGGTGCGCAGCTGCTCGATGCTGGCGTAGCGGCGGGCCAGGGTTTTGTTGTCGAGCAGCAGATGAATGGTGCTGTGGCAGGGCTGGCACAGGTCGGCGACGGGGCCGTGGCGGCCGCCTTCCTCGCGCGGCACCAGGTGGTGGCGCGAGGTGCGCTGCACTTCCCGCTCGCACAGCGCGCACTGGGTGCCACCGGGCGCTTGGTCTGCCGAATCGGGAACTGTAGCCATAATAATAGAACGAGTAGTCAGGATTCTTTCACTTCAGAACCGGGCCGCCCCGGTACCGGTTCCGGCGGCGCTGTTGGTACCGCTAGCGTCCTGCCCGACTTGGGGTGAACGGGCACCTTCACTATTCGGAATCAACCACCAAGCCCGGCCGCCCGGACACGTTTTCGACACCTTAACTTTTACTGTCCATTTTTTCGAATTTTAATACCATCAGAATAAAATAAATGCTAAAAGCTTGTAGAAGTCTTCCGAATATGATTTATATTTGATTACGCCTAGTCTATATACCCGGAGATTATCCGGGGGTTTCACTTGAACTGAAACGCTCGGCGCGCCTTCTCACTGACACATTTCATTTTTTAACCGCGTTCTATGCGTCTTTCTACTTTTGATTTTGCGTTGCGCCGGCTGTTGCCGGCTACTGCCCTGCTGCTGATGCTGGGCTTGTTCTCGCCCTCGCAGGCCAAGGCCCAGACCTGGCTGGTATCTACCGAAGCCTTTGTTAAGCTGGGCGTAGTGGATAAATTCGGCCAGTTGGGCGCTTATTCGGCCAAGTTTATCGTCGTAAACCAGCGCAACGGCAAAACCTACTCGCTGGTGAAGGAGATTGAGAAGGGCCAGAACGGCATCGACGTGGTGTATCCTTCGTTGGCCACCGAGGCCGACTACTTCAAGGCGTCTTCCGGCGAGGCCGGCACGGCGGCTCCCGGCACCTACACCTGGGAGTGCCAGGTGAACGGCAAAAAAGTGGTGGGCGGCAGCTTCAGCTTCGCCGAAGTAGCCAACGATGTCAATCTGATAACCAAGCAGTAACCCGCCGGCAGATTCGTCCGTCTGCCTTCTCAGCCCCTTGAAGCCCGGTGTTGCCACACCGGGCTTTTTGCGTGCGGCCCGCCTGGGGGCGCCACTTTTTGCTGTATGGCTCCGTACAGACAGGAGCCGTCCGGTATCGGGCGGGCTCCATCCTTTACCGCTTTTGCAATGCCTAAGAAGTCGTTTTCCGAGCTTATTAACAGCCCCGGTATGCCGGTTCTGGTTGATTTCTACGCCGACTGGTGCGGGCCCTGCAAGAGCATGGCGCCCATCCTGGAGCAGGTGGCCAGCCAGCACCAGGGAAAATTGAAAGTTATCAAGATTGACGTCGACAAAAACCAGGCGGCGGCCCAGCAGTTTCGGGTGCAGAGCATTCCGACCCTGATTCTGTTTCATCAGGGCCAGCCGGTGTGGCGGCAGGCCGGCGTGGTGCCCGCCGCCCAAATCAGCCAGGCCGTGCAGGGCGTGCTGAAGTAGCCGGGCCGGTGGCCGGCCGCAGCCATAACAGGCAGCCGTAACCGGCGGGGGCAACAATAGGCCAGCGGGCGGGTTTGCCCCTCGTGGGCGTACCTTTGCGCGCTCCTGCACGGCTGATTTAAATGAATTTACGGTTCGCCTTCGGGCTCTTTTTTGTGGCCTCGCTACTGCTGCCCGCGGCGGCGCAGGCGCAGGTTCGGTACGCGCTTAGTGGACTGGTGAAGGCGGCCGGGACCGGCGAAACGCTGCCCGGCGCCACCGTGGCCGTGCCCGCGCTGGGCCTGGGCGCCACCGCCGACGCCACCGGGGCTTACCGGCTGGAGCTGCCCGCCGGCCGCTACCAGGTAGTCGTGTCGTTTATCGGTTTCCAAAGCCTGAGCCGCGACCTGAACCTGACCCGCGACCAGCGCCAGAACTTCCAGCTGGCCGAGGCCGGCAACGAGCTGGGCGAGGTGCTGGTGCAGGGCAGCGGCACGCTGGAGCAAAAGCTGCAAACCACCCAGATGAGCGTGGAGCGCCTCACGGCCAAGGAAGCCAGGCTGCTGCCCGCCCTGTTCGGCGAAGTCGATATTCTGAAAACCCTGCAGCTCAAGCCCGGCGTGCAGAACGGCGGCGAGGGCACCAGCGGCCTGTTCGTGCGCGGCGGCTCGGCCGACCAGAACCTGGTGCTGCTCGACGATGCGCTGGTGTACAACCCCAGCCACCTGTTCGGGCTGTTTTCGGTGTTCAACCCCGATGCCGTGCAGTCGGTGGACCTGTACAAGGGCGGGTTTCCGGCGCAGTACGGCGGGCGGCTTTCGTCGGTGGTCGATGTGAAGCTGCGGCCCGGCAACCCCGACAAAATCGGGGTTAGTGGCGGGCTGGGGCTGATTTCGTCGCGCCTGACGATGGAGGGACCGATCAAGAAAGGCAAGGGTGCGTTTCTGGTGGCCGGCCGCCGCACCTACTTCGACGTGTTCACGCGCCAGATCAACAACCTTAATAAGAGCGACCCCGACTTCAACCCGATTCCGGATTACTACTTCTACGATTTCAACGCCAAGGCCAATTACAAGCTGGGCGACCGGGACGAGCTGTTTCTGAGCGGCTATTTCGGCAACGACGTGTTCAGCTTCGGCTCGGGCCAGGGCTTCAACTTCGATTTCAGCTGGGGCAACCGGGTGGCGGCGCTGCGCTGGAGTCACGTGTTCAGCCCGCGGCTGTTTCTGAACACCACCGCCTCCTATACCGGCTACAAGTACGACATCAGCAACAAGCTCGACCAGTTTTCCTTCAACCTGGCCTCCGATATCCAGGACCTGAACCTGCGCTCCGACCTCGATTACCGGCCCAACGAGCAACACACGCTGCGGGCGGGCCTCACGGCCACGGCCCACCGCTTCGGAACCGGCCGGCTGCGGGCAGGCTCCGGCGACGGCCGCCTGAATCTGGGCTCCGACATTACCTATTTCGGGCAGGAAGCGGCCGCGTACTTGTCGGATGTGTACAAGCCGAGCGAGAAGTGGCAGTTTGAGGCCGGTTTGCGGGCCTCGGGGTTCCAGTCGGGCGGCCGGCAGCACGGCGGGCTGGAGCCGCGGGCGGCGGTGCGCTATGCGGTGTCGCCCACCGTGTCGGTGAAGGGCAGCTACGCGCTCATGTACCAGTACGTGCATCTGGTAACCAATTCGGGCGCCTCGCTGCCCACTGATATCTGGTACCCCTCGCGCGAGTCGGTGCGGCCCCAGCGCAGCCAGCAGGTGGCCGGCGGTGTGAGCTGGCTGCTCGGCGACGGGCGCTACCTCATCACCAACGAGCTGTACTACAAGTGGGCCCAGCGCCAGATTGACTTCAAGGACGGCGCCCAGCTGTTCGTCAATCCCGACCTCGACTCGGACTTTCTGTTCGGCAAGGGCTGGGCGTATGGCAACGAAATCTACCTGGAGAAAAAGCAGGGCCGCACCACCGGCTGGCTGGGCTACACGCTGGCCTGGACCAAGCGGCGCTTCCCGCCCCAGCGCGGCACCTCGGGCATCAACAACGGCGACACCTTCTACCCCAACTACGACCGGCGCCACAACCTGACGGCCGTGGTTATTCATAGCCTGTCGGAGCGGGTGAAGCTCTCGGGCTCGTTCGTGTACAGCTCGGGCCAGGCCACCACGCTGCCGCTGGGCCGCTTCGGCTTTCAGGATGTGTACGGCGCCGAAACCTCGGCCGTGCCCATCTACCCGCAGCGCAACACCTACCGGCTGGCCCCCTACAACCGCCTCGACCTGGGCCTGGTGTGGCAAATGAAGCCCACGCGCTGGTTCACGGAGTCAGATTTGACCTTCAGCGTTTATAACGCCTACAACCGCCGCAACCCCTACTTCGTGTATTTCGACCAGGTGAAGGACGAGCAGACCGAGCAGGTGGTGCGCTACCGGGCCCGGCAGGTGTCGTTGTTTCCGGTGATTCCGTCGGTGACCTACAACTTTAAATTTTAAGCGCGAATGGTACGCATTGGGTTGATTTCGCGGATTTCGGCCGCCAGCCGGCGCACGGTGCAGGCCGCGGGCCTGGCGGCCGGGCTGCTGGGCGGCGCGGGGCTGGCGGGCTGCGGGCTGCAGAAGGAAATTGACGTGGAGCTGCCCGCCTACCCGGCCCAGCTGGTGGTGGAAGCCTACCTCGAAAACGGCCGGGTGCCGCGCCTCACCGTCACCGAATCGGTAGACTACCTGGCCGCGCCCACGCCCGCAGTGCCCACCGACGTTACGGCCACGCTCACGCTGCCCGATGGCCGGCGCGAGGTGCTTAAGTTTGCGCCCGCCTTCGATGAGCGCACCGGCAAAGCCTACACCCACGTGGGGCTGCGCCCGCTGGTGGCCCAGCCCGGCCAGACATTTGACCTGGAGCTTACCGACACCAAGGGCCGCCGCGTAACCGGCACGGCCACGGTGCCCGTGCTGGTGCCCATCGACACCGTGGAATGGGTGTTCAACGACAAACCCGAGGCCGAGCGCAAGGCCTACGTGCTCGTGCGCTTCCAGGACCCGCAAACGCCCGCCGATTTCTACCGGATGCAGATTCATCGGCGCCGCGTGAACAAGGAGCCGGAAGTGGACTACGTGATTGAGGACCGCCTCAACAACGGCATCGAGTACACGCTGGGCACGGGCTACGATTTCCGGCCCAACGATACGCTCGTCGTTAGCCTCTACCACCTCAACCGGCCGTACTACGATTTCCTGCAGTCGGTGCAGAACGCACGCAGCGCCAACGGCAACCCCTTCGGCCAGCCCTCGGCCATCAAGAGCACCGTCGAGGGCGGGCTGGGCGTGTTCACCGTGCTCAGCTACCAGCGCCGCCAGCTAATTGTGAAGTGAAGTAGCGCACCGCTGCAACCTTTGCCTGGCCAGCCGCACTCCTGGAGGCAGTTTTCACTCCACTAATTTTCTATGAAACGCTTTCTATTCCCAGCCCTGGCGGCGCTGACCCTCACGCTGGGCAGCTGCGACGAGAAAGTTGACTGCTGTGTTCAGCCACCCCGTGAGCCAGTAACGGCTACAACTCTCACTAGAGCCAGCACTTGGTACTTGAGCGAGTATGTTGCTGCCGGCCAGATTACCAGGGCCGACGCCATCAAAGACCGGTTTGCGTTGCGCTTTGTCGCCGACGGCAGCTACCGCCGCATCCTGCTCAGCGACGACTCGGAAACGGCCGGCACCTGGAAACTCGCCGGTTCCGATAACCGCCAGCTTAACCTCATCGACCACAAAGGCGACCTGCAGAACTACACCGTGGAGAGTGTCAGCCAGGAGTCGCTTTTCCTCATCCGCCCCGATAAAACCGGGCAGACTGAGACGTACTTTTTCAAAACGGTGCGGTGAGGCTTTTAGGGACTGAGGGACTGAGCTGGCCGCCTGTCATCCTGAGCTTGCGAAGGACTTATACAGAGGCTATTGTTTGATGTTACCCTCTGGATAGGTCCTTTATAGGTCCTTCGCTGCGCTCAGGATGATAACCCGTTAACCCAACCCCTCAGTCCCCAAGTCCCTAAAGTCCTTACAGCTTCGCCAGCAGCGCCTTAATAAGGGCCGTGAGGCGGGGTTCAGCTACGGCGGCGGTGGCCAGAATGTCGGCGATGTTGACTTTTTTGAGCTTGCCGGGGGCGCACAGGTCGGTGATGACCGACACGGCCAGTACGGGCAGACCCATGTGCACGGCGGCAATTACCTCGGGCACCGTGCTCATGCCCACGGCATCGGCGCCGATGGTGCGCAGGTAGCGGTACTCGGCGGGCGTTTCGAGCATGGGGCCGGGCAGGCTGGCGTACACGCCGCGGCGCAGGTACTGGGTCAGGCCGAGGTCGAGGGCGGCTTCTTCGGCCAGGGCCAGCAGGCGCAGGTCGTAGGGCTCCAGCATGTCGGGGAAGCGCGGGCCCAGCTCGTCGTGGTTTTTGCCCACGAGCGGGTTGGTGGGCTGCAGGTTGATATGGTCTTCGAGCAGCATCAGGTCGGCGTAGTCGTACTCGGGGTTGAGGCCACCGGCGGCGTTGCTCACCACCAGGTTGCGGATGCCCAGCAGCTTCATTACGCGCACCGGGAACACCACCTGCTCCATGCTGTAGCCCTCGTAGAAGTGAAACCGGCCACGCATCACGAGCACCTTTTTGCCCGCCAGCGTGCCGGCCAGCAGCTCGCCGGCGTGGCTCTCGACGGTCGAAACCGGGAAGTGCGGAATATCGGCGTAACTGAAGCGGTGCTGCACCTCGATTTCATCGGCCAGCGCCCCCAGGCCGGTGCCCAGAATGATGCCCGCCTCGGGGCGGAAGTCTTGTAAGGTATTCTGAAGGTAAGCAGTGGCTTCGCGAAGGTCTTGCATGCTGGTTTTTGGTTGTTGGGTTTTCGTTGTTCGTATCCGGGAGCAAGTTCCGGCAAAAAAGCTGTCATCCTGAGCGCAGCGAAGGACCTATACGGAAGCTAATGTTTGACGTTGGCTTCTGTATAGGTCCTTCGCTGCGCTCAGGATGACAGCTTTAATCAACGGCTCGCCTTACCGCACGTTCAACTCGAAGGGCAGGCGGGCCTGGGCGCCGCGCATTTCCGAGAGCTGCTTGTACTGCACGTACATGGGGTAGAACGGGCCCATCTCCTCCTTCACGGCCCGCAGGCGGGCTTCTTCGCCGAAGGAGCTGAAGATTTCCTCGGCAAACGTTTTCTGGCGGGGCAGCTGCTGGATGCGGTAGTCGCCCTCTTTCAGCTTGGCGCGGCGGGCGGCAATGGCCAGCGCGTCGTCCATCGAGCCCAGCACGTCGACGAGGCCGCGGGCCTTGGCATCGGTGCCCGACCAAACGCGGCCCGAGGCAAACCGGCGCAGGCGCTCGACGGGCATGTTGCGGCCGGCGGCGGCTTTGGTAGTGAAGTCGGCGTAGATGCGGTTGATTTCCGCCTGGAACTGCTGGGTTTCGTAGGGCGTGAGGGCGCGCGTTACGGTCGGGAAGTCGGAGAAGTGGCCGGTGGTTACGCGGTCGGTGGTGATGCCGATTTTGTCGCTCAGAAACGGCCCCAGGTTGGGTAGCACCCCGAACACGCCAATCGAGCCGGTAATGGTGGTGGGGTGGGCCACGATGGTGTCGCAACCCATGGCGATGAAGTAGCCGCCCGAGGCCGCCACGTCCGACATGCTGGCAATGACAGGCTTCACTTTCTTGGTCAGCATTACCTCGCGGTAAATGATGTCGGAAGCCAGCGACGAGCCGCCGGGCGAGTTGATGCGCAGCACCACGGCCTTCACGTTCTTGTCGAGGCGCGCCTTGCGGATGGCCTCGGCGAAGCGGGTGCTGCCGATGCTGGAGTTGCCGCCCTTGCCGGTCACAATATCGCCCTCAGCGTACACCACGGCAATTTTATCGGAGCCGGAGCCCAGCTCCTTGTCGTTGTTTTTGGCATAGTCGCCCAGGTCGAGCAGGCTGAGCTTGGCGTCTTTTTTCAGGCCCAGCTTGCCCTTCATGTAGTCGGTGGCCTGGTCGTAGTAGCCTAGGTCGGTGACCAGTTGCAGGCGCTTGGCGTCGTCGGCGTTGTGCACCAGCATCGAGTCGGAAATGACTTTGAGGCGGGCCGGGGCGATGTTGCGGCTGGCGGCCACGTCGGCCAGCATGGCGTTGTTGAGCGAGTTGAGGAAGGTCGAGGTCTGCAGCCGGGCCGAGTCCGACATGCTGGTGCGGAAGTAGGGCTCCACGGCGCTCTTGTAGGTGCCCACCCGGAAAATCTGCACCTGCACGCCCAGCTTGTCGAACAGGTTTTTGAAGTAAGTCGGCTCCGAGCTCAGGCCGTTGAATTCGAGCGTGCCCTGGGGGTTGAGGTAGAGCTTATCGGCCACCGAGGCCAGGTAGTAGCTCTTTTCCGACTGCGCATCGGCGTAGCTGACGATGAACTTGCCGCTCTTTTTAAACGCCAGCAGCTCGTGGCGGATTTCCTCCAGCGAGGCCATACCGCCCTGCACCAGCTCCAGGTTCAGGAAGATACCCTTGATATCATCGTCTTTGGTGGCGCGGCGCAGGGCCGTTTTCAGCTCGTGCAACCCCAACGTGCTGGCCTGCCCGCCCGTGAAGCCGGCCAGCGGGTTCTCGAAGCCCCGCTCACCAATCGGCGCATTGAGCTTGAGCTCCAGCACCGAGTTTTTGGCCACCGTCACGGTTTTGTCCGACGAGGCCAGCCCGGCAATCAGCACCAGCAGCAGCAGCGTGCTGACGATGCTCAGGATGATAACGCCGACGATGGTCGCCAGCACGTATTTAAAGAACTGTCGCATGAAAGTAATTGAAGCAGGTTAGGTCTGCTAACAAATGTAAGTGGATATCAGCCGCGCCGCCGGCTATTCAACCAACGGCCCGTTTGGCAGCCGCAACAGCGCAGAAGTAAGCATTGCACCTCCATTGCACACGGAGTGTTTTGCTTCACCCAGGAGGTATTTTGCTTCTGTTGGAAGGTGTTTCGCTTCTGAGAGGAAGTGTTTTCGATTAGTTGGGAGGTGTTTTCCTGCCGACCGAAGGTGTTTTGCTTCTGGTGGAGGGTGTTTCCGGTTGGTCAGGGGGTGTTTTCGATTAATCGGAAGGTGTTTTGCCTGTGATGGAAGGTGTTTTGGCTTTGTAGAAAGCAGTGTCGCGGCAGCTTTGGAAGCCACGGGTGTGCCCGGCCCGCTCATCGGTGAGCGAAACCGCTATAACGCGGCCGTTCAACGATGAGACGCAAATAGGCGTCTCTACATGCCGTACTTCTCGCCCCACAGCGCCCGTAGCCGCTCGCGGGCCTTGGTTTCGGCGGGGTTGTCGGCGGGCTGGTAGAAGGTGGTGCCGCTGAGGGCGTCGGGCAGGAACTCCTGGTAGGCGAAGTGGCCGGGGAAATCGTGCGAGTACTGGTACTGGCTACCGTAATCCAGCTCCTTCATGAGCTTGGTAGGGGCGTTGCGCAGGGCCAGCGGCACGGGCTGCACGCCCTGCTGGCGCACGAGGGCCCGCGCCGCCCGGATGGCCTTGTAGCTGGCGTTGCTCTTGGGCGAAGTAGCCAGGTACACCACCGTCTGGCCCAGAATGATATCCGACTCGGGCATCCCAATCACCGTGACGGCCTGGAAGCAGCTCTGGGCCAGTATCAGGGCGTTGGGGTTGGCCAGGCCCACGTCTTCGGAGGCCAGGATGAGCAGGCGGCGGGCAATGAACTTGACGTCCTCACCGCCTTCGAGCATCACGGCCAGGTAGTAGAGCGCGGCGTTGGGGTCGGAGCCGCGGATGCTCTTGATGAAGGCCGAAATGACGTCGTAGTGCATCTCGCCGCCCTTGTCGTAGCGGGCCAGGTGCTGCTGGGCCAGCTGCTGCACACCCGCGTCCGTCAGCACAATTTCGCCGGTTTTGGGGTCGGGCCGGGTGGCTTCCACCACGATGTCGAGCAGGTTGAGCAGCTTGCGCGCGTCGCCGCCCGAGATGGTGAGCAGGGCGTTGTAGTCCTGCACGCGCACGTTTTTCTGCCGGAGCACTTCGTCTTCGGCCAGGGCTTTATCCACGAGGCCCGTGAGCACGTCCTTGCCCAGCGGCTCCAGCACGTACACCTGCGAGCGGCTCAGCACGGCCGGAATCACCTCAAACGACGGGTTTTCGGTGGTGGCCCCGATGAGCGTGACTACGCCCTGCTCTACGGCCCCGAGCAGCGCATCCTGCTGGCTTTTGCTGAAGCGGTGGATTTCATCAATAAACAAAATGGTGCCCGGCTGCTTCTTGGCCCGCTCGATTACCTCGCGCACGTCCTTCACACCGGCATTCACGGCGCTCAGCGACGCGAAGGGCTTGCCCAACTCGGCGGCCAGCAGGTTGGCCAGCGTGGTTTTGCCCACGCCCGGCGGCCCCCATAAAATCAGCGAGGGCAGCCGCCCGGCGCTCAAATAGCGCCGCAACACGCCCTCGGGCCCGATAAGGTGCTGCTGGCCCGCGTAGTCTTCGAGCGTGCGGGGCCGCATCCGCTCGGCCAGCGGGGCATTGGCGGGTGGCGGGGCGGGTTGGCGGGCCTTTGGGGAGGGGTCGGAATCGAACAGGGAACCAGTCATTTCTTTAAGCTACAAGCTTCAGGCTGCAAGCTACAAGCTTTGGGCGGGAGGATGCCCGGGTGTAGAGACGCAACCCATTGCGTCTCGGCGTTGAACGGCCGGCGCCCGAATAGCCACGAATAACAACGTCAGCAACGCCGAGACGCAATGGGTTGCGTCTCTACATCCGGCTGGCGTCCTCGACGCAACCGTTTGCCGGGCTTGCAGCTTGTAGCTTGCGGCTTGAAGCTAAAAAGAAATGAAAACTTCCGTTAAGGTCCACGCGGCCCTGTTTGTGGTGGCCCTGATTTACGCGGCCAACTACAGTATCTCTAAAGACGTGATGCCGCGCTACATGGGCCCGTTCGGGCTGGTGCTGATGCGGATTGTGGGCGCCACGCTGTTCTTCGCGGTGGCCCACCGCCTGGCCGCCCCCCACGACCGCATAACGGGCCGCGCCGACAACCTGCGATCGGTGCTGAGTGGCATAATGGGCATCGGCCTGAACCAGCTGCTGTTCTTCTCGGGCCTCAACCTGACCTCGCCCATCAACGCCTCGCTTATCCAGACCATTGCGCCGGTCGTGACGGTGCTGGCTTCGGCGTGGCTGCTGAGCGAGAAGCTGACGCTGCGCCGGGTGCTGGGCGTGGCCGTGGCCGGCCTGGGCGCGGCCAGCATCATCCTGAGCCGCGGCCCGGTGGCGGCGGGCGCCCCCAGCGAGCTGCTGGGCGACATCTACATCCTGCTCAACGCCACCTCGTTTGGCATTTACCTGGTGATTGTGATGCCGCTGATGCGCAAATACCACCCGTTTACGGTGCTCAAGCGCATCTTTCTGGTGGGGGCGGTGCTGGCGGTGCCCGCCGGCTGGCAGCAGGCCACCACGGCCGATTACGCCAGCTTTCCGCCCGGCATCTGGCTGGCCGTGGCCTACATGGTGGTGTGCGTCACGATTATGGCCTACCTGCTCAACAACTGGGCCCTCAAATACGCCTCGCCCGCCCTGCTGGGGGCCTACATCTACCTGCAGCCGGCGCTGGCCGTGCTTATTGCCGTAAGCCTGGGCAAGGACCACCTCACCTGGGACCGCGCCGGCCAGGGCCTGCTGATTTTCCTGGGCGTTTTCCTGGTGAGCCGCAAGCCCAAGCCGGCCCCGGCCGCCGCCCTGCCCCCGCTGGAGCCGGTGCAGGATTGAGGGCGTAGGCGTGCCGGGTCCCAGGGTTGAAACCCTGGGCTATTGAGGGCATATCTGCGTGTGTCAGGCGCGTTACTCCAACGGCTGACTAGCCCAGGGCTTCAGCCCTGGGAATAGTGGGGAGGCGTCGCGCGGCTGGTTATCTTTGCCCCAGTGGAGCCCGCCGCCGAAAACCGCAAGATTATTCACCTCGACATGGATGCGTTTTACGCCTCCGTGGAGCAGCGCGACCAGCCCGAGCTGCGGGGGCGGCCGGTGGCGGTGGGCGGCTCGCGCGAGCGGGGCGTGGTGGCGGCGGCCTCCTACGAGGCCCGGCAGTTTGGGGTGCGCTCGGCCATGTCGTCGGCGCTGGCGCGGCGGCGCTGCCCCGAGCTGGTGTTCGTGAAGCCGCGCTTCGAGGTGTACAAGGAAGTGTCGCGGCAGATTCGGGCCATTTTCGCCGAGTACACGCCGCTGATTGAGCCGCTTTCGCTGGATGAGGCCTACCTCGATGTGACCGAGAACCTGAAGGGCGTGGCGCTGGCCAGCCAGGTGGCGCGCGAAATCCGGGCCGAAATCCTGCTAAAAACCAACCTCACGGCCTCGGCGGGCATCAGCTACAATAAGTTTCTGGCCAAGCTGGCCTCCGATTACCGCAAGCCCAACGGCCAGTTTGTCATCCGGCCCGAGCAGGGGCTGGCGTTTGTGGAACAGCTGCGGGTGGGCGAGTTTCACGGCATCGGGCCGGCCACAGCGGCGCGGCTCAACCAGCTCGGCATCTTCTCGGGCCTCGATTTGCGGCAGCAGTCGGAGGCCTTTCTGCGCCAGCATTTCGGCAAGGCCGGCGGGCACTACTACCTCATTGCCCGGGCCCAGGACCCGCGACCCGTGCGGCCCGACCGGGTGCGCAAATCCATCGGCAACGAAACCACCTTCGAGCACGACCTGACCAGCTACGACGACCTGTGGGCCCGCCTCGTGCCCTGCCTGGCCACCACCTGGGGCCACGCCGAGCGGCTGGGCGTGCGCGGCCGCACGCTCACGCTCAAAGTCAAGTATGCCGATTTCCAGCAGATAACCCGCAGCCGCACGCTGTTTGCGCCCCTGCAGCACCGCGAGCAGGCCGAGCGCCTGGCCCACGAACTGCTACTGGCGCTGCTGCCCGTGCCGCTGGGCGTGCGGCTGCTGGGCATCACCCTCTCCACCCTCGAAAGCCAGGAAGACCAGGTAGGCCAGCAGCTGGGGCTGGCACTGTGAAAAAGCGGCGGGCTTAGTAGACATAAAAACGAGTACCCCGAAGCCAGGCCCCGGGGTACTCGTTGTTGTTGTGCCATTGGCTTGCGGAGTGCGTAGCCGGCTATTTGGCCTCCGGGGTTCCGGCGTTGCCTTCCAGGCCGTTGGTTTGGTCGCTGTTGCCGTAGCCGCCGCGGATGCCCGCGCCGTCGCCCATGTTTTCCTGGGTGCTTTCGGGAATGGCGGCTTCGGGGTTGGCATCGGCCGTGGCCTGCGAATCGGTTTGCTGGGCGGCCGAGCCGGCGCCGTCCGCTACCATATCGGCGGCGTTGCCGGGCTGGTCTTTCTTAGCGGAGTCTTTCATTAGATTGAAAAATTAAGTGCTATCAGAATTGTGATGCCGGCCCGGTTTAGGCCGGGTTGTCGGCGTCGCCCATTTTGCCGCCGTCGTTGGCCGAGCTGGGGGCCGAGCGGGCGTTGGAGTACTCGGCGTTGTAGGCGGTGGTGTTTTTGGTCTGGTCGGCGTTTTCGTTGTCCGAGCCGCCGCCGTCGTTTTTCTGGTCGGTGCCGGGCTGGCCGCCGCGGTTGCTGCTGCCCTGGGCGCTTTGGGCGCCGCCATCGTGGCTGCCGCCGCGGTTGCCGCCGTGGGTGCCTTCCGAGTCGGGCGAGGAAGTAAGCGACTTGCCGCCCTGCTGCTGCACGCTGGTGCCGCCCACGTTTTCGGGGCGCGGGGCGTTGTTGCCGGTGTTGGCCACCTGCTGCTGGGTGCGGTTGTGCTCGTTTTGGAGGTCTTCGTTGGAATTGTTCTGGTCGGTTGCCATTGGATACAGGATAAAATGAGGGAATGAGAATAAGCGCGCCAACAACCGACCGGGACCCGGCCAACCAGCTGGCGCCTGAAGGCTATACGGGCCCTGCGGCGGCGGCGTTGGCGGCGGCCGCTTGAAAAATCCGGGCTTTTTCTCAACTTGACGGCCATTTCCAGCCCCGCTATCCTGTATGTCCGGCCCTTCTACCGCCCCCGATTCGTTTCAGCAGAAAACCACCGCCGAGCTGCAGTACCTCATCGAAAACCCCGGTTTCTACGATGCGGGCGTGGTGGCCCGCGCCCGGCAGGAGCTGCGGCAGCACGGGGCACTGGTGCCCGCCCCCCCTTCGTTCCCCGAAATTACCGCCCTCGTGCCGCCAATTGAACGCGATGCTGCTGAACATGATGCCGCGGCGCCCACTGAATACGACGATGAAGCGCCCGCCGGCCACGGACCCAAGTGGCTGCTGGGGGGGCTGATGCTGGCCGTGGTGCTGGCGCTGGGCTGGTGGGCCCTGCGCCCCCGGCCGGCCCCGCCGGTGGCCGCGGCGCCCGCGCCCATCGTGCTCGAAGCCACCGTTGCCCAGCCGCTGCCTTCGTTTGAGGCCGAAGCCGCCGGCCAGGTAGCCACCACCCGCCGCCTGCTGCCCGCCGCCGACCGCGCCGACACCACCGCCGCCGGCCGCTACGCCCGCATGGCCCGCCGCTACTGGCTGGCCGAAAACACGGCCGCCCACCTCACGGCCCAGGCCCTGGCCGACTCGGTAACCGACGTTTTTCCGGGCCAGGTAACCATCGCGCAGCAGCGCATCGACTGGTTTATGGGCGCCATGGCCTACAACCAGAGCCTGACGCCGGAAATGGAAGGCCGCCTGGCCCTTATGCAGCGGGGCCTGGGCCTGCGCCGCACCTCACTTGCCGCCCTCAAAGCCCACGCCGAAGCCGACATGCCTCTGCTCGATGCCGATGTGAAGCGCGACCAGCAGGAGGCGGCCAGCATCAGCCAGGAGGTGTTGGGCCAGTATCGCAAGGCCGCGCCCATTCGCGGCCGGCTCGACGCGCTGTAAGGCCGGCCGCGGCGGGCAAAACCGCAACTCTGGCAGGCGGTAGGGGCTGGCAGGGTTTGTGAAGCCGCCCGGGGCATTGCGCCCGTTAGCGGCGCGCCGCTTCTTCCGTGCCGCTCATGCCCCATTCCGCCTCCCCTACCCCCGGCCTGCCGCCGCCCGACCCCGCCGCCGACCCGCTGGCTGGCTACACCGAGGCCGAGCTGCTGTACCTGGCCCGCCACGCCGCCCACTACCCACCGGCCGTGGGCGAGGCGGCCGGCCGCGAGCTGCAGCGGCGCGGCCTCATGCCCGATTTGGTTGCAGATCCGCCCCAGCTGCCGCCCGCATTCGAGCCGGCCGCACAGGGTGGGCTGGCGGCCACGCTGCGGGGCATTTTGGGGTTCCGGCCGGGCTACCGCACCACGCCCGCGCTGCTCTGGCTGAACCTGGGGGCCTATCTGCTGCTGGGGCTGGCCGGCACCAACCTCGTGCAGCCCGCCGGCGCCGACCTCATCCGCTGGGGCTCCAACTACTCGGCCCTCACGCTGCCCGACCAGCCCTGGCGGCTGCTGACGAGCGTGTTTCTGCACGGCGGCATCGGGCACCTGCTGCTCAATATGCTCACGCTCGTGTTTCTGGGGCTGCTGGCCGAGCGGCTGGTGGGCAGTTGGCGCATGGCAGGCGTGTACCTGCTGAGCGGGGTGGCGGGCAGCCTGGCCAGCTTGTGGTGGCACAGCCAGGGCGTGAATTCGGTGGGGGCTTCAGGGGCTATTTTCGGGCTCTACGGGCTGCTGCTGGCAACGCTGGCGCGGCGGCCGGCGGCTTTTTCGCGCCAGCAGCGCTACACGGTGGGCCTGTTCGTGCTTTATTTTATGGTGAGCAGCCTCGTGGGCGGCCTCGAAGCCCACACCACCGACAACGCCGCCCACGTGGGCGGGCTGCTGGCCGGCGCCACGCTGGGCGCGCTGCTGCCGGCACGGACTGGCAGCGCAAACAAGCTGTAAACCTGGCGCGTTGTAGCTGCAAGCCAGTGCTTCTTCGGTTTAGCAGCTACCTTGTAATCGTCATGCGCCACGTTTTTCCTGGCTGATGACTGGCCGCCGATGGGTGAGCCGAAGCGCAACCATCCATATCCGGCAGCTAATGGCTGACCACTGATTTTCTATGAGCGAGGCCTCCGAACCCACTCCTGCATCCGACGACGAGCCTCTGCGTTCCGAAGACGCTACCCCTTCGCCCCAACGCCCGCGCTGGCGGCGGGTGGCGGCCGCCGTGGGCCGGGCCGCCCGCGCCCCTTTTGATGGGGCCGGCGCCCTCTACCGCATCGGCCAGGACAACCTGCACTTCACGCTGCCCGTGCTCAACGGGGCTTTCGGCGACCAGCTCGCGGCCCGCCACGACCGGCGCGCCATCTGCTTCAGCTTCCGCCGCTACGGGGCCGATGTGGCCGTGGCCGACCTCGACCTGCGCCCCACGGCCAGCGGCCGGCCGCGCACCACGGCGGTTTTCCTGCACGGGCTGATGGGCGACGAAGTTATCTGGCAGACCGGCCACGGCCCCGACGACCTGCGCTTCGGCCCGCGCCTGCAGCAGGATTTGCCCGACCTGTGCTGCCTGTATCTGCGCTACAATTCGGGCCTGCACATCTCCGAAAACGGCCGCCGCCTCCACGAGCTGCTCACGGAGCTGGTGGCCACCTACCCCGAGGCCGTGGGCGAGCTGGTGCTGGTGGGCCACAGCATGGGCGGGCTGCTCATTCGCTCGGCGGGCTATTATGCCGGAATTAAAAATGAAGAATTAAAAATTAAAAATGATGGGGTGGCGGCCGAAGCAAACAACCCGAATTCTTCCAAAAATCAGCCAAAAACCAATCACCAAAAACCAACAACCGAAAACCAACCCTGGCTGGGACGGCTGCGCGACGTGTTTCTGCTGGGTGTGCCCAACGACGGCTCGTTTCTGGAGCAGAACAGCCACCTGACCAGCCTCGTGCTGCGCAAAATCAACCTCTGGCCCACCCGCGCCATCAGCGGCCTGCTCGACCAGCGCAGCAACGGCATCAAGGATCTGCGCCACGCCTTGCTCGTGGATGAGGACTGGCAGAGCCCCCACGCCGACGACCTGTTTCCGCCTCGCACGGTGGTGCCGCTGCTGCCGGGCGTGCGCTACCACGTGCTGGTTGGTTCGCTGCTGAAATCGGCCGGCTCGGCCCTGCACGACTATTTTGGCGACGGGCTGGTGGGCGCCGGCAGTGCCGCCGGCCGCATTTTCCAGGACCCCGCCGCGCCCCCCGGCCGCCTCATCAGCACGCGTGTGTATCCGCAGCTGCACCACGGCACGCTGCTCAGCAACCCCGAGGTGTACCAGTACCTGCGCGAGCGAATCGGGCAGTAAGCAGAAGGTGAGCCTGTGCGTTGGCAACTGATAATCAGGGCCGGCGAATGCCCGAATTTTGTATTGAACTCCGCGGGCATTCAGTAGCAAGCTGGCAAGAACTTAGGCGCCGTTTTTCACAATTCCGATACGCGTTTACACCCAGCCGCGGGAGCCGGCCAAAGGGCAGCAACAGGCAGGCATTATTCCAGGCAATCAGGCGTTTGAGCGCCACGACCTGATTCGACGGCACACTTCAAGCGGTGCCGTTCTGCCTCTGCCTACCTTATGCAACCAACCCTTTCTTCGCTTCGGCCGCTGTTTGGCGGCCTGCTGCTGGCCTTTTTGGCCGCCGGCCCGGACCCCGCAACGGCCCAATCCACCCTTCCGGCCCCACCCCCAGCGGCGGCTCCGGCCACCACGCTCTGGGAGCCGGCTGCCGCGCCGGTGGCGGCGCGCGGCCCGGTAGCGGGCCCGCCCGCCCGCTGGTTCCGGCTCGATACCACCCAGCTGGCCGCCCGGCTGGCAACAGCCCCGCCCGAAACCCGGCCCGAAGCCGCCATAACGCTCGACCTGCCCCACCCCGATGGCACGCTGCACCGCTACGCCCTCACGCGGGTGCCCGTGCTGGCCCCGGCGCTGGCCGCCCGCTACCCGCGCCTGCGCACCTTTGCCGGCCGCGCCCTCGACGAGCCCGCCGCCACTGTGCGCCTGGAATACACGCCCACCGGCCTGCACGCCGAGCTGCGCGGGGCCGATGGCAGCGTCAGCACCATTACAGGTATTGAGTCCGAGCCGGCCACCCCACCCACCCTGTACCAGAGCCGCGCCCAGGCCCCGGTTGCATTCGATTGCCAGGCGCTGCTGCCGCCCGATGCGCCCCGCAGCAGCGGCCCGGCGATACACCCCCGGCCCCGCCCGCGCCCTACGGCGGGCAGCTGCGCACGCTGCGGCTGGCCCTGGCCACCACCAACGAGTTCGTAAATAAGTTGGGCGGTGGCACGGTAGCCGGCACCATGAGTGCGCTGGTGAAGCTGGTGAACTCGCTCAACGGCGTGTACGAGCGGGAACTGGCCCTGCGCCTGCAGCTGGTGGCCGACAACGACAAGCTCATCTTTGCCCCCGGCGTCACCGACCCGTTCGGCACCGGCACCTCGGCTTCGGCCCTGCTGAGCGCCAGCGCCGGCATCCTCAATGCGCGCATCGGCCCGGCTAATTACGACCTGGGCCATGTGCTGGGCTACACCGGCAACGGCTACTCGGGCGTGGCCTACGTGGGCGTGGTGTGCTCCGGCTACGCGGGGGCCTCGGGCAAGGGCGGCGGTGCCTCCACGGCCAGCAGCACCGGCTACCTGGCCGAAGTAACGCTGCACGAAATCGGCCACCAGCTGGGCTCCAACCACACTTTCAACGGCGACGAGGGTAACTGCAGCGGCGGCAACCGCAGCGCCAACTTAGCCTACGAGCCGGGCGCGGGCAACACCATCATGTCGTACGACTCGCGCTGCGCCCCCGACAACGTGGGGCCGGGCATCGACTACTTTCACGCCGCCAGCCTGAGCGCCATCGTGCCCAACCTCACCTGCGGAACCACCACCGGCAACAACGGCAACCGCCCGCCCGCCGCGCAGGTGCCGGCCGGCACTTTCGTCATCCCGAAAGGCACGCCCTTCGCCCTCACCGGCACGGGCTCCGACCCCGATAACGACCAGCTCACCTACAGCTGGGAAGAGCTGGATTTGGGCAACGCCAGCGGCCTGGCCGGCGCGGCCACCGACGCCAGCGCGCCACCGCTGTTCCGCAGTTTTGCGCCCGTAGGCAGCCCTACACGTACTTTTCCGCAGCTGAGCGCCGTGCTGGCGAATGCCACCACCTCGGAAGGCGAATTCCTGCCGCTGGTAGCCCGGCCGCTCAACTTTCGCCTCACGGTGCGCGACAACCGCGGCGGCGTGGCAGGCGCCAACCTGGCCCTGCAGGTGGCCGAGGCCGGTCCGTTCCGGGTAACGGCCCCGGCCGCGGCCTTTACGGCCGCCCCCGGCAGCAGCTACACCGTTACCTGGGATGTGCTCGGCACCGACCAGGCTCCCGTTAGCTGCGCCAGCGTGCGGATTCTGTTTTCCAGCGACGGGGGCCAGACCTTCCCGACAGTGCTGGCGGCCGCCGTGCCCAACAACGGCCGGGCCGCGGTGCGGCTGCCCGGCCAGCCCACCAGCCAGGGGCGGCTCAGGGTAGAAGCGGTGGGCAACGTGTTTTTTGCCCTGAGCCCGGCCACCATCACGCTCAGCGGCCCGCCCGTTACGCTGCCCGTTACGCTGGTCAGCTTTACGGCCGAAGCGGGCAGCGCCGGCGCCCGGCTGCGCTGGCGCACGGCTACCGAGCTCAACAATGCCGGCTTCGCTCTCGAAGTATCAACCGATGGCGCGGCGTTCCGGCGCCGGGCCTGGATGCCCGCCCGCGGCTCTGCTTCGGCCTACGAATTCAACGATGAGCAGCTGCCCACCTACGGCTCGAAGCTGGTGTACTACCGGCTCCGCCAGTTTGATTTCGACAGCACCGCCAGCCTATCGGAAGTGCGGGCCCTGACCGTACCGGCCGGCGGTGCCAGCTGGCAGCTGTGGCCCAACCCCAGCCGCGAGGGCCGTATTACGGTGGCCGGCCTGCCGCCCGGCCAGCCTGTGCAGCTACTCGACCTGACGGGCCGCGTGCTGCTGACGGCCACCATGCCGCCCGCCGGGCCGCTGCTGCTGGAGCTGCCCGCCCCCCGGCGCCCCGGCGTGTACCTGGTGCGCAGCGGAAGCCAGAGCCGGCGGCTGATGGTAGAATGATAAAGTAACCTAATGAGGGCCGGCAGGCGGGTAAAATGAGGTGAGTGACTCCGGGCCGCATTGCCTTTTTTTCTACCTTGCCGTACTGTCTGGTATAAACCTCGACAGTTAGCTGCCCTATGTCCACTGCTTCTTCCCGCGTATTGCTGCTTGGCTGGAACGAAGCGCTTCAGCCCCCCGAAGCGCCCGCGCCGCTGCTCCGGGCCCTGGTGCAGCGGCTGGCCCCGCTCACGAAGCTGGCCGTGCTGCTGCCCCACGAGCCCCGGCCCGCGTTTGCCGCGCCCGCCACCGACGCCGTGCGCATCACGGGACTGGCCGAGCTGGAACTGGCCGCAATTCTGACGGCTGCCATTCCCAGCCCCAGTCCGGCGGCCTGGCAGGCCCCGGCCGCGCCCTACGTGGGCAGCAGCCCGGCTGCGGTACCCGGCTGGCAGGCGCCCGCCGCGCCCTACCAGGGCGCTACGCCCTTGGCCACGCCGAATGGGTCATCTGCTTCCCCAACTGATTCGGCCGGGCCTTTATCGGAGCCAACCCAACCGCTACCGGCAGCGGCCGAACCGCCGCGGGCCAAAACGCCGGATGAGGGCGACTTTCCGCCCGTGGGTCGGGACTCCGGTCGGGCCAGTCTGGCCGGGCCGGCCGCGCCGCCCGCTGCTTTCCCGACCCTTGCCCCGACCACCGGGCAGCCGGAAAACCCGCGGGCCTCGTTGCCAGAGCCCGTTGCCGATACGCTTTCTACTGCCAAGGCAACCGCTGCCGAGCCCGCCATCGGGCCGGCTGCCGGGCCGCCGCTTTCGCTTGTGCATGCCACACTGGCGCAGGAGCTGGCGGCGCTGGGCCGCAATCCGCCCGAAGCCTCGGCCGCCGACCTCAACTTTCAGGTAATTCAGTACGCCCGTTTTGCCAGCAGCTGGGCCTGCGGAAAGAAATTTGCCGTGATTTACGCCGTGGACTGGCCCACCTGGCTGGCGGCCATGGAAATCCGGCAGCTGACGGGCTGGCCCCTGGTGCTGCACGTGCACAACCTGGCCCAGGAGCGCGCCGCCCCCACCGAAACCGGCTGGGCCGTAGCGCTGGAGCGCCTGGCCCTGCGCCGCGCCGACCTCGTGCTGGCCGATTCGACCGAGGTGGCCGCGTTGCTGACCGAGCGCTACCAGCTGCCACCCGAGCGCCTGCGCACGGTTTCCTCCACCAACTCGGCAGCCATCAACGAGCTGCTACTTCATATTGAACACCACCGGCCGGGCCGCCCGGCCGTGGCCCCCATCACTCCACCTTCCTCATGAGCTCCTCAACCCCCGATACGCCCCGCCGCCACGAATTTGATGCCCCCCTGGAAATGGACGGGGCCGACAACGGCGTATTTGTAGCGGTGCCCTTCGATGTGGCGGCCGAATACGGCGTAAAAGGCCCGCTGCCCGTGCAGGGCACCATCGACGGCTTCCCCATTCGCCTGAACCTGACGCCGCTGGGCGGCGACCAGCACGGGTTCAGCGTGCGCAAGGAAGTGCGCAACGCCATCGGTAAAACCTGGGCCGACCTGGTGCACGTGGTGCTCTGGCACGACACCGACCCCAGCGGCCTGGAGCTGCCCACCGAGCTGACCCAGGCTCTGGAACGCACCGGCCTGCAGGCCAGGTTCGACGCCCTGCCCTTCACCCAGCGCAAGCAACTGGCCCAGCACATCAGCCGCGCCAAAAAGCCCGACGCCCGCGACCAGCGCATCGCCGAAGCCCTGGACCAGGCCGAATCGGGCCGGAGAACGAAGAACACCTGATTTTGAGCTGTTCGCTGAAAAACGAAAAGGGTGCTGCACTCAGGTGAGGGCAGCACCCTTTTGTATGCGGCATAACTGCCTTCCCTGAACGGAAACTGTCAGCTGACAGCTCACTACACAAGCTCCAGCACCAGGGCCGTGCGGCTGGTGAGGTAGAGACTGAGTTGATGACTGCCTTCTTCCTCCAGCGTTTCGTAGCGATAGGCGTCGTCGATGCGGGCGAAACCACCGAACTCGGGCGCGTCGGAATCGAGCACGATGCGGTAGCGGCCGGCGGCGGGCACGGCAAAGCGGTAGTCGGGGATGCTGCGGTTTACGTGCAGGTTGAAGGCCAGCAGCAGCGGCCCGCGCTGGAAGATGAGCACCTGGTTTTCGGCGTCGAGGTGGAGCTGGTGGGCCGGGCCGGCGGCCAGCAGGTGGCTGCGCCGGGCCAGCTCAATCATGGCCCGGTCGAAGTTGAGCAGGAACTGAAACTTGAGGTCGGGGTTGTCAGCCAGGCTCCACTGGCGGCGTGCAAACTGGTGGCTCCAGTTGTTGCCCTCGCGCGGAAAATCGACCCACTCGGGGTGGCCGAACTCGTTGCCGATGAAGTTGAGGTAAGCCTCGCCGCCCAGGCTGATGGTGAGCAGGCGGATGAGCTTGTGCAGGGCCACGCCCCGGGCCGCAACCGGGCTGGTGTCGTGGCGGCCCATGTGCTCGTAAATGGCATCATCAAGCAGCCAGTGGGCCAGCGTTTTGTCGCCTACCAGGGCCTGGTCGTGGCTTTCGGCGTAGGCCACGGTTTTCTCGCCGTCGCGGCGGTTATTGAGCACGTACCACAGGTCGTAGATGTTCCAGTCCTCGTCGCGGGTGTGCTTGAGCAGCTTGATCCAGTAGTCGGGAATGCCCATGCCCAGCCGGTAGTCGAACCCGATGCCGCCCTCGGCAATAGGCCGGCACAGGCCCGGCAGCCCGCTCATATCCTCGGCAATCAGCAGGGCGCTGCGCTTGATTTCGCGCACCAGCGTGGTGGCCAGCTGCAGGTAGAGCACCGCATCCTCATCCACCTCGGGCCCGAAATACGACTCGTAGCCGCCGAAGCTGACGCCCTCGCCGTGGTGATGATACAGCATGCTGGTGATGCCATCGAAGCGGAAGCCGTCGATATGGAACTCCTCAAGCCAGTAGCGCAGGTTGCTGAGCAGAAACTGCTGCACCTCGGGCTTGCCGTAGTCGAAGAGGCGCGAATCCCAGCCCGGATGCTCGCCCCGGGCGCCGGCGTGGAAATACTGGTGGCCCGAGCCATCGAAGTAGGCCAGGCCCTCGGCCTCGTTTTTCACGGCGTGCGAGTGCACGATGTCGAGCAGCACGGCCAGGCCGCGGCGGTGGGCCTCGTTGATAAGGTACTTGAGCTCCTCGGGCGTGCCGAAGCGCGACGATACGGCAAAGAAATTGGCCACGTGGTAGCCGAACGAGCCGTAGTACGGGTGCTCCATGATGGCCATCAGCTGCACACAGTTGTAGCCGCCGGCCGCAATGCGCGGCAGCACCTGGTCGGCAAACTCCACGTAGGAGCCCACCCGGTTTTCTTCCAGGGCCATGCCCACGTGGGCCTCATAAATCAGCGGCTCGCGCACGGCGTTGGCTACCCGAAACTTCTGGTCGGTCCAGGCAAACGGGGTTTCGGGGCGCCAGATCTGGCCGGCGAAATCGTGGGTTTCGGCGTCCTGCACGGCCCGGCGCAGGGTGGCCGGCAGGCGGTCCTGGGCCCCGCGGGCACTCACTACGTGCACTTTATAGCGCGAGTGGTGCGTGAGGCGGTCCTTGTAATCCTTATCGGGCAGAAACGTTTCCCACACGCCGCCTTCGCCCTTGGTGAGCGGGTTGGCTTGCCGGTTCCAGTCGTTGAAGTCGCCAATCAGGCTGAGGCCTTGGGCGGCGGGGGCCCACTCGCGAAACCAATGGCCGCGGCGGCGGGCGTCGTAGTGCAGGCCCAGGCGCTGGTGGGCAGTGGCAAACTTGCTCAAGGAACCATACTGCTGCCCGATTTCGGCCAGCCGCGCCTGCAGCCGCTGCTGGCGGCGGCGCAGCACCGGTTCGTAGGGCGCCAGCCAAGGGTCGTGCTGCACGAGGGGCAGCGCGGAGGCGGGAGTGGCAGATTCGAGCGAGGTGGCAGGCGTGGTCATGGCGGAAGGGCAATAGTGCGGGGTTGCGCTCAAAACTACGTGGAATCAGGCAAGAGGGGCTAACTCAACGGCAAGTTGGCGCGACGGCCCGCCCCCGTCCGCCCGCCGAAAACCGCGTTCCGGACCCATTGGGGCAGCCCACCCGGGCCGTTGCCAGAGCGGCGTGGCGCTGGCCGGCAGGGCTGTTGGGGGCGCCGGGCCCGTCGCTTTTTCAGGCGAAATCAGCTTACCTTCCCCGCATGAAGCACTTTTCGTACCTGCTGCTGGCGGCCGGGCTGGCGGCCTGCACCACGGCCCCGCCCGCTGGCTCCCCGGCTGTTTCTGCTACCGCTACCGCGCCGGCATCCCCTTCGCTGGCCGCGCCGGTGCCGGCTGCTACGCCCGTTGTTACCCAAAAGGCCATGGTGGTATCGGCCCACCCTGAGGCCACGCGCATTGGCGTGGAGGTGCTGCAGCGCGGTGGCAACGCCTACGACGCGGCCGTGGCTGTGCAGTTTGCGCTGGCCGTGGCCCTGCCGGTGGCCGGCAACATCGGCGGGGGCGGCTTTGCCCTTTACCGCGGCGCCGACGGCCAGACCGGCGCGCTCGACTTTCGCGAAACGGCCCCCGCCGCCGCCACCCGCGACATGTACCTGGATGCGGCCGGCAACGTGGTGCCCAACCTGAGCACCCGCGGCCACCGGGCCGCCGGCGTGCCGGGCACCGTGGCCGGCATGTGGGCGCTGCACCGCAGGTTGGGTAAGCTGCCCTGGAAGGAAGTGGTGGAGCCGGCCGTGCAGCTGGCGGCCCGGGGCCTGGCGCTGACGGCCAAGGAAGCCGCCGGCCTCAACGGCCAGCAAAAGGATTTCGCGCAGTTCAACCCCACCAGTGCCTATCTCAGGAATACGCCCTGGCAGGCCGGCGAAACCATTAAATACCCCGAGCTGGCCCGCACGCTGGGCCGCATCCGCGACCAGGGCGCGGCCGGTTTCTACGCGGGCGAAACGGCCGATTTGCTGGTGGCCGAAATGAAGCGCGGCGGCGGCATCATCACCAAAGCCGACCTGGCCGCCTACCAGCCCAGGTGGCGCACGCCGCTGCAGGGCCGCTACCGGGGCTACGCGGTGCTCACGTTTCCGCCGCCCAGCTCGGGCGGGGTGGCTCTGCTGCAACTACTGCAAATGCTGGAGCCCTATAACCTGCGGCCGGCCGGCTGGCACGCACCCCAGGCCGTGCACTGGCTGACCGAGGCCGAACGCCGCGTGTACGCCGACCGCGCGACCTACCTCGGCGACCCCGATTTCGGCCGTGTGCCGGTGGCTCAGCTGCTCGATACGGCCTACAACCGCCGCCGCATGACCACCCTGCAGCCGCGCCGGGCCACGCCCAGCGCCCAGGTAGCGGCCGGCACGGGCCTGCCCGGCTACGAATCGGATCAGACGACGCACTACAACATTGTGGATGCCCAAGGCAACGCAGTGAGCTGCACCACCACGCTCAACGGGGCCTACGGCAGCAAAGTGGTGGTGGCCGGGGCGGGCTTTTTGCTCAACAATGAGATGGACGATTTCAGCAGCAAGGCCGGCACGCCCAACCTCTACGGGCTGGTGGGCGGCGCGGCCAACGCCATTGCGCCCGGCAAGCGCATGCTTTCCTCCATGACGCCGGCCATCCTGACCAAAAACAATAAGCTGGCCCTGGTGATTGGCACGCCCGGCGGCAGCACCATCATTACCAGCGTGCTGCAGGGCATTATCAATGTGGTTGATTACGGCCAGAACGCCCAGCAGGCCGTAGCCGCGCCGCGCCTGCACCACCAGTGGCTGCCCGACCAGCTCGACGTGGAAGCCGGTGCCCTGCTGCCCGCCGCCCAGGACACGCTACGCGCCCGCGGCTACCAGTTGAACGCCCGCAGCCCCTGGGGCCGCCTGGAAATCATCCGGGTGCTGCCCGACGGCCTCCTCGAAGGCGGCGCCGACCCGCGGGGCGACGACAACGCGGCGGGTTACTAGCGGTGGTTTGGTGGTTTGGTGGTTTGGTGAGTTGATGTTCTGGGGCCTGCTGGTGCGGCGGCGCGGCGGGGTTTCAAACCAATAGTTCTCCCGCCAAAACCTGCCGGGCCGTTGCGTGCTGACGGGGCCGGACCAATAAAAAACCGGGTTCCGGCAGCCGCCGACGCGACTACCAGAACCCGGAAACAGCTAACAGCTAACAGCTAACAGCTAACAGCTAAGTCTACGACATTTTGAGGTTGCCGGCAGCAATTACCAGCGTCTGGCCCAGGTGGCGCAGCTGGTCGCCGGTATTGTCGGTGAGGCTGTGCATGTCGAGGGCAATGCGCGAGGTTTCGGTGCCCAGCTTCTGGAGGGTGGCGGCAATAGCGGTTCGGTCGTCGCGCTCCACGAAGCCGCGCAGGTTGCGCAGCTCCGCCTGCAGGCCGTTCAGGGCCGAGCCGCCCAGGCCGTCGAGGGCGTCAATCCAGCCGTCGATGTAGCCCAGACCGGCTTCAACGGGGTTGGTGCTTGGGTTATCGAAAGTGTCGTAAATGGCTCGGACGGTCTGGTCGATGCGGCTGGCGTGGTTCATGTGCAAAGAAATTTGGGAAAACGGATTACGTAGCGTGTACGCCGGCCGGCGGGGCGGTGTTACCCGGCCGGGCGGCCAGTGGGCCGGGCTGCGGGCCTTTTTCGGAGCCCAACCCGACCAAAACTACCACAAATTTCGTACGCTGGCTTTAGCATTTTTCCTCATGCCCGACCTTACCGCCGTTTCTCACCCTGATGCGCACCTGTTTGAGGTGCGGCATCCTGAGTGGGCCGCCAACGCCACCATCTACGAAGTCAACATCCGTCAGTACACGCCCGAGGGCACGTTTCGGGCCTTTATGGCCCACCTGCCCCGGCTGGCGGCCATGGGCATCAGCATTATCTGGCTGATGCCCGTACATCCCATTGGCGAGCAGGGCCGCAAGGGTACGCTGGGCAGCCAGTACGCCGTGCGCGACTACTTGGGCGTGAATCCGGAATTTGGCACGCTCGATGATTTGCGGGCTCTGGTGGCCGAGGCGCACCGCCTGGGGTTGCGCGTGCTGCTCGACTGGGTGGCCAACCACACCAGCTGGGACAACCCGTTGGTGCTTGCGCATCCCGAGTGGTACCAGCACGACGCCCAGGGCCGCCTGGTGCCGCCCGTGGCCGACTGGCACGACGTGGTGGCCCTCGATTACGGCCAGCCCGGCCTGCGCCGCTACATGATGGACGCGCTGTGCTACTGGGTTCGCGAAGCCGGCATCGACGGCTACCGCTGCGACGTGGCCGCGCTGGTACCCACCGATTTCTGGGACGAGGCTCGCCCGGCGCTGGAAGCCATCAAACCGGTGTTTATGCTGGCCGAGTGGGACGAGCTGTACCCCTCGGGCGGGCTGAGCTGGGACGAGTTCAACCCCGACACGCACCTGCTGGAGCGCGCCTTCGACATGACGTTCGGCCTGCGCCTGCACTACCTGTTCGACAGCATTGCGGCGGGTAAGGCCGATTTGGTGGCCATTGATGAGTACCGCGCCGCCGAGCGGGCCAAGTACCCGCCGCGGGTGTACCTGATGAATTTCACCAGCAACCACGACGTAAACAGCTGGGACGGCACCGAATACGAGCGGCTGGGCCCGCTGGCCCTACCCTTCGCCGTGCTCACGGGGCTGCTGCCGGGCATGCCGCTGGTGTATTCGGGCCAGGAGGCGGGGCTCAACAGGCGGCTGGCCTTTTTCGACAAAGACCCCATCGACTGGCAGGATTTCCCGCTGGAGGACTTCTACACGCGCCTGCTGCAACTCAAGCGCCGCCACCCGGCCCTGCTGAACGGCGACCCAACCAGCAGCTTCGAGCGCCTATCCGGCCCGGCCGGCCTCTACGGCTTCGTGCGCGAAAAGCAGGGCGCCGCCGTGCTGTGCGTCATCAACGCCGGCCCCGAACCGGCCGCTCTGCCCCTGCCCGAAGCCGCTGCCGGTACCTGGCGCGACGTATTTAGCGAAAAGCAACTGATGTTTCGGGCCGATGATGAGCTGCCCGTGCCCGGCCACGGCTGGCGGGTGCTGGAGAAAGTTTAGCTGTTCTCCGGCAATGCCGACTGCTTTTATCAACTTGCCTACTTCACTACACCTACACCATGCAACAACGCGAACTGGGCCGCTCGGGCCTGCGCACCGCGCCCCTCGTGCTGGGCGGCAACGTATTTGGCTGGACCACCGACGAGGCCACTTCCTTTAAAGTACTCGATGCCTTCGTGGCCGGCGGCGGTAATGCCATCGATACGGCCAACGTGTACTCGGCCTGGGGCGAGGGCCATCAGGGTGGCGAATCGGAAGCGGTTATCGGCAAGTGGCTGCAACGCCGGGGCCGCCGCGACGACGTGCTCATCTTCTCGAAAGTGGGCATGAAGATGGGCGACGGCCGCCAGGGCCTGGGCAAGGCCTACATCAAAACGGCCGTGGAAGAGTCGCTCAGCCGGCTCAAAACCGATTACCTCGACCTCTACCAGTCGCACCAGGATGATGAGGAACGCACCGTAACCGAGCCGCTGGAGGCGTACGCCGAGCTTATCCAGGAGGGCAAGGTGCGCGCTATTGGGGCCAGCAACTTCTCGGCCGGGCGGCTGCGGGCGGCGCTGGCAGCCAGCGAAACTCAGGGGCTGCCGCGCTACGAAACTTTCCAGCCCGAGTACAACCTCTACCGCCGGGCGGGCCTGGAGCACGAGTTGCTGCCGCTTTGCCAGGAGTACGGCTTGGGCATTATCCCCTACTTCGGGCTGGCCTCGGGTTTCCTGACGGGCAAATACCGCTCGGAGAAAGACCTGGCCAAAAGCATCCGCGGCAGCACCGTGGGCCAGAAATACCTCAACGAGCGGGGCTACCAAATTCTGGCGGCCCTTGATGCCGTGGTGGCCCGCCACGCCGGCACTTCGCCCGCTCAGGTGGCCCTGGCCTGGATTATGGCCCGCCCCGGCCTCACCGCCCCCATTGCCTCGGCTACCAGCGTTCCGCAGGTCGAGGAACTGCTGAAAGCCATGCAACTGGAGCTGACCGAAGCCGACATGCACCAGTTGAACGAAGCCAGCGAATAGCGGCTGTTAGGCTGGATGGTTGTAGAGACGCGACCCATCGCGTTTCAGCGTTGAACGGTTATTGGGCAACGAGAAGACGCGATGAGCCGCATCTTTACAACCGCAAGTCTACTAAAGACTTACGCTAGATATCCAGCAAGACCGTAGCTGCTTTTTTGAGGCTACCCACGGCCTGCCACTCTTGCAGCCGTTCCTGCACCGCAGCCGGCAACGGCAGGCCGGCACCGGCCCGCAGGTCGGTATAGGCAGCCAGCAGCTTGGCGGTGTTGCGTAGTGGCGCGGCGGGCAGCTCGGGCAATAGGGCCTCCAGTAGTTGGCGCAAGGCGTCGTCGGTGGCGAGCGAGATGCCACGGGCCGCAGGCAGCGCTTCGGCCAGGCGCAGTACCGGGGCGTAGCTGCCGGCCAGCAGCCGGCCCAGGGCATTGCCCAGCGCTACGGGCACCAGCCGCCCGGTACCTACGGCGGCCAAGAGCACTTCCCAGGCCAGGGCCCGTACGGTTGACTTGCCGTATAGCAGGCCCACCGCCAGCAGAACCGTGGCCGGCTCCTCGTAGGCCGGGCCATCGTTCAGCAAGGCGTGCAGCTGCTTGCTGAGCCCGGACTGCTCCTCACTATACCCCTCACTGGTAGTGAAGGCCGAGCGGAGCAGGTGCCATTGCAACGAGGCCGGATTGTTGGGCAGCAGCGAATGCAGAAAGCTCAGGTCCTCAAACAACGACCAGATGTACGTGTGCTTCTTCTGGGGAAGCTGAGCGTGCAGCGAGTACAGTAGCAGCGGCGAGGGCGGCGCGGCCGCTTCAGCAGTGGGCACTACGAGTTCGTGCGTCTGGTACACATACTCGGGTTCCGCCTTGTTGTAGGACTGCTTAACGGTATGGGTTTCGGTGTTGATGCGCCAACTAGGCTGCCAGGGCTCGGCTAAGCCGGGGTAGTTGGCCAGCGCCGTTAGCTCGGGCAAGGCCGCCTGCGGGTAGCGGGTGCGCGCCGCCACGGCCCACAGCCAGGGCACGACTTCAGCCAGCGTGGGGGCAACCGGATGCTCGCCCGACACCCACTGACCAAACCGGCTCGCCGCCTTCTCAAACAACGACTTATCGCCAGGCCTAAGTACTGGTAGTGCCGGGGTTTCTTCGGCAGGAGCCAGGAGCCAGCTCAGGAGTTGGCGCAGGTCAGCATTTGCCAGTCCGGCCAACCGTTGCCGGGCGGTGGCCGCATCGGCCGGGGCGTTCCAGGCCAGCCGACTCAGGGCCAGTACGGAGTCGGTGGCATCTGGCTCCTGGCCGGCGGCTTCGTAGGCCAGCAGCTTATCCAGCAGTGCCATGGGCGCCACCCAAAAGGGCTGGTGCGTGGGCGTGCTGAGCAGCGGTAGTGGCACTGCGCCGGGAGCCAGCCGGGCTTCGGTGGCCACCAGCCGTTGCCGGGCCAGGCTCAGCAGCGGGTCGGGGTAGAGCTGGTAGTGGGCAGCTAGGCTCGTCCGCGCTACTTGCGGTTGGGCAAAGCCACCATACCAGCCAGCCAGCAAAGCCCGCAGAAAATCTCTCTGCCCCGCCCGACCGTAGTCCATTTTCCGCAGAATATCGGTGGTTTCGGCTTCGGTTTTGTCCCGCAAATACCCGGAAAACACTTGCAGTAAGTAAGGCCGCAACTGCGCAGCATAGTCGGTGGGGTACTGAGCGCGCAACCGCAACAGGCCATCAAGCCAGCGCTCCTGCTCGGCAGGCTGATCGGGTTGTAAGGCCTGGCCGGTCAGAAACAGCAGCTCGTGCCAGTCGGCCACTGGGGCAATGGCCGTGGCGGCCGAAATATCGGGCACGTAGCCAGTGTGCGGCCTGTAGGCTTCTAAGGGCACAAGTGCGGCTGGTGCGGCGACCAGCCAGGGTGCCAGCAACGTGCGGGCCGGGGTGCTCAGCAGCTCACTTAGTCCCTGCACGTCAGCTATAGTGTTGGCCAGCGCCTCCTCGTCAAGCAACGGCTTTTTGGCCCCCAGCAAGCCGGCCAGACTCTTAGCGGCCCGCTCCTGCACGCCGGCATCGGGGTGGGCCAGGGCGGTGGCGAGGCGCGGGGTCAGGGCCGGAGCCAGCGCGGGGCGGGCTTTCAGCAGCTTGTCGAAGCCGCTGAATAGGGTTTTTAGGCCGGTTTTCAGGTTGGACCGAGTAAGCAACTCGTCGGCGTAGGGCAGCAGTGCGTCTACATCAAAACCAGGTTCTCCCCAGATGAGCTTGAGTTGGTCGAGGGCGAAGTTCACCACCTGCGTCAGCGGCTGGGCCAGCAGTTCGCGTAGCTCGGCCTGCCGGGCTAAGCGCTCATCGGGCGTAGGCTCCAGGGCTAGAAACAGGTCTTTGAACCACGATAATAGCGGGCGACGGAAGTCGCGGCGCAGCGCCAGCAGACTACTGGTGAGCAGTGTAGCCCGGTCGAGGTGGCCGCTTTCGGTTAGCGCGGGCAACAGCGTAAGCCAACTGACAGATTTCAGCTTAGCGCCCAGGTAAGCCGATGCCGAGTCGACATTCGTGTCGTAGTCGAACAGCAGGGGTAAGTCGCGCGCCAGCAGCGTGGTATCGGCTTGCAGTTGGGCCAGCATAAAGGTGGCCAGGCCCTGGCCCCGCTCCTTGTTGGTGCGGCTGTAGTAGCTGGGGCGCTGGGCCAGGCTTTGGGCAAACAGCCAGGGGTCGTGGCCAAGCAGCCCGGCCGTTTCCATCTCGCGCAACTGGCTGTAGGGCAGAATGTAACCAAATTCAGCTCGCGCCTGACGCACCAGCCAGTCCTTAAGCCAAGAGGGGCGACTGTGGCGCAACACCCGCATAAAATACTCTTTGTAGCCCCGGTTGTCCTTGTCGTTGTCTAGGCCAAGATGCGCAGGCAACTCGAAGCTACGGCCTAGCGCTTCCTGCTTGGTGTAGGTAGCCAAGCCAGCCAGCAGCAGATGGGCTTCACGCTGCATAAGGGCCCTGCTTTCTGGTGTATCGTTGCGCCAGTCGTTCATTTCCTTGCAAAGCGCCTTGGTTTTGAGCCGTACCGCCACCAAGTCTTGCTTATCGAGTTGCACCAAAAAGTCAAGTAGCTCCGGCAGGGGCCGGTGACGCACAAGCTGCTCAAAGTTTTCAGTACTGTTGGCCATAGCGGTATTCATCAAGGGATTATAATAAAAAAACTTTCGCCGGGCGGTTATAGCGGTGCCATACTTCGCGACTCAATCAGTGAATAGTAGTTTTGCACGGGAAACGCCTTGGTTATCAGTCGTTGTGTAATATTGGGCAGCGGGAGCCGCGAAGTTTCGCGTCGCTACGTCAAAACTTGCTTAACCAGCGGCTTCAAGCTGGCCACGGCCCGCCACTCCCCTAGCCGGGCCCGTACCGCGGCCGGCACCATCCGGGCCGTGCGGGGTTGGACCAAAGCGTAGGTTTCCAGTAACTTGCGCGTACTGCGCGGCGGGGCGGCGGGCAGTTCGGGCAGCAGCGCTTCCAGCACCTGGGTCAGGGCATCGTCCGTTAACGGGTCGATGCCGGTCAGCGCCGTCAGGCCATCGGACAGGCGGGGCACCGGGGCATATTCGGCCGCCAGCTGCCGGCCCAGGATTTCACCCAGCGAAGCTGGCAGCAGGCGGCCGGCGGCAATGGCCCGGAGCAGCACTTCCTGCGCTAGCCGGCGGCATTCGGCCAAATTGTGCACCAGGCCGCAGGCGAGCAAGTCGAGGCTGGCCCCCAGATAGACCGGGCCGGCTGGCAGCAGGCTGCGCAGGGCCTGCTGCACGATGTCGCGCTCGGCCGTTTCCAGCTTGTCGGTCCAGGCGCCGTTGCGCAGGGCGTGCTCGTGCACGGGGGCCGGATTATGCGGCAGCAGGCTCCCGAAAAACGGCAGGTCCTCGGCCATGACTATATTTTCCTCCCACGACCCGCGCTGGCTGCGGCCCACTGGTGGCGCGTAAAGCAGCAGCGGCGAAGGGGCCGGCCGGGTGGTGCCACTATCCCAGGCCAGCTCTACGTAGCGGTAAACCCGAGTCGGCTCGCCAATGCCCGAATGCCGGTTTTCGTGCGGCACGGCCACGCAGGTGGAAAGCAACGGTTGCGCCACGCCGGGGTAGTCGTACCCCAGGGCAGCGGGCAGCGTGGGGAAGCGGCCGAGTGGCGCTTTGGTGCGGGCCGCCACGGCCCACAGCTCCGGCAGCGCCCCGGCCAGCTCAACCGACAGCTTCGCCCCAGGCCGTTGCGGGGCGGCAGACGGCAGGGTGGGCAGTTGGGCGTCGGCCGGGCCAAAAAACCACGTCAGCAGCTCGCGGAGCCCGATATCGACCAGGGCTGGGAGCTGGGTCAGCGCCTCGGCAGAACTGGCGGCGTGGCTGTGCGCCGTGCGGGCCAGCGCCACGGCCAAGTCGGCGGGTGCGGGCGGGATTCCCGCGGCCTGATAAGCCAGCAGCCGGGCTACCAGCGTATTCGGTGCCACCCAGTACGGCTCGTGCGTGGGCGTGCTCAGGAGCGGCAGCGGGTGGCCTTGGCGCAACAGTGTTTCAGCGCACAGATAGCGCTGTTTTTCCACGGACAATAGCGGGCCGGGCGCAGCGTAATCTCCCTTGAGGTTCACGCGGGCCACGCGGGCGGTAGCGAAGCCGGTAGCCCAGCTTAGGAGTAGGGCCTGAGCCAGCCCCTCGTGCCCGTTCGTGTTCACGGGGCCCGCCAGCAGCGTGGTGCTTTCGGCAACTGAAGCCTTTTTGAGGGCGGGCAGCCGCTGTACCAGGTAGGGCTTTAGCTGCGCGGCAAAGTCGGCGGGCAGTTGGGCGGGCAGCCGCAGCAGGCCATCCAGCCACCGTTCGGCAACGGCCGGGTCGCGGTGCTGCACTACTTGGCCCGTCAGGAAGAGTAGCTCGTGCCAATCGGCCACCGGGGCAATGGCCGTAGCCGCCGAAATATCGGGCACAAACGAAGCGGTCGGCGCATATGCCGCGGCGGCACCCGGCCCGCCGACCACTACAGCCGGCTCCAGCCAGGGCACCAGCACGGTGCGCGCCGGGCCGCCCAGTAAGTCGGTGGCCTGCTGAATGGCCGTTACTACTACTGCCGTTTCGGTGGGGTCGAGCAATGGTTGAGCAGCGTTCAGTAGGCCCGCCAGCCCTTTGGCGGCGCGCTCCTGCACGGCCCCATCGGGGTGCGGCAGGGCGGCGGCCAGCAGGCGGGCAATAGTCGGGGCCTGCGCGGGCTCCTGCTTCAGGCATTTCAGCAGACCCATTATTAGCGCCCGCAAACTGGTTTTGAGTTCGGGCCGGGCCATGAAGCTGTCGGCCAGCGGTAGCAGCACGGTCGGGGAAAAGGCTGGCGCTTGTAGTAGCTGCGTTAGCTGGGTCAGGGCAAAGTTGGCTACCAGCGGCATGGCATGCGGCAGTTCCAACAGCTCGTTTTGCCGGGCCAACAGCTCCTCAGTGGTTGGTTCCAGCTTTAGAAACAGGTCTTTAAACCACGTCAGCAGCGGGCGGCGGAAGTCGCGGCGCAGGGCCAGCAGGCAGCGGGTGAGCAGGTCGGCCCGGTCGAGGTGGTTGGTGGCGGCTAGCTGTACGATGACGTTTTGCCACGACACAACCTGGATTGGGTGCTTCTGTTCCCATACTTGCCAGGGGCGCAATTGTCTGCCATTGGCATCCTGAGCGCCCTCTGCATCAAAAGGCATTACAAGCTGAATTCGCGCGCTGTAGGCATTAACTGCCGTGTCGAATTCAAACAGCAACGGTAAATCTCGCCGCAGCAATAGAGGGTCGGCCCGAAACCGGTCTGCAATGGCAGCAGCGGCATCCAGGGGGACGGAAACACCCTGGCTCAACTCCCCTCCCCAATCGCTCAGGGCCTGTACCACTGCCTTAACCACTATTTCGGGCACATACGGAATCAACTGCTCCTCCTCCAGGGTTCGCAGCAACGCATAACCGACTGCCCAGTCCCGGCCATTGCGGTGAATATGCCGCAGCCAATCGCCCAGCCAATCGGGACGAATTGCGCTAATAAGCGCCAGCCAGGCTTCATGCAGTCCTTTTATAGTTTGATAATTATTTCCGGCCAGAGCCCAGCCATTAGTCAGGCTGCGGAGCGCGTCGGTGCGCGAATAAACCGCGAAGCCCGTCAGAAATAACGCCTCGTATTGCTCACGGGTACTTCGGCTTCCCCAGCTATTTTCCGACAGCTGCACGATGCTTTCCAGCTCTTTTCTCAGCGCTTTGAGCTTTGCCCGCACCGGCACCACGTCCCGTTTTGGCAGCGCCAGCAGAAACGGAAGCAGCTCTGTAATACTCTGGTGGCGGATGATGTGCTCAAATTCTTCGACGGTAGTGGGCATAGGTCTAGTCTAGGATTGAGTAGTTCGTATTGAGTACATAGGGTTCAGCTATTGATTTTTTAGGCCGGTGTAGTTTCGCATCACCCACAGGGCCGGCACTGTTTGGCCTGACCGCTCAGCGCCAGCTACTCCCCGCTAACTATTATGCTGCTCCAAACCGCAGCTGGGCGGCCAGAATGTGCTTGCACGGCCCGCGCTGGCCCTGGTGGCCGGTAAACCACTGGCAGGTGCAGCGCGGGGCCTCGGCGCCGCCTACCAGCACGGTATGCCACACGTCGGTACCGCGCACGCGCACTTCAGTACGGCCGCCATTCCCCACTCCTACCAACTGCACATCGTCGGCGGCTTCGAGCAGGGCGCGGGCATTTTTGAGGCGGGGGTTGAGCTTGAGAATGCGCTCCAGCTTGAAGGGCAGCCGGCGGTAGAAGTAGTGGTTGCTGGCCAAATCGAAGCCCAGCAAACCCATGGCCGAAAGGCTGGCGCACAGGCGGTCGACCACCTCGGGGGCCAGGTCGTTTTCCAGCGCAAACAGCGTGGGGTTGAAGGTTTCGTTGCCCCGGAACAGGTTGTTGGCCCCGGTTATCCACTCGGTAGGCAGTTCGTCGAGCAGCGTATCGAGCTGGTTGCCCTCGCCCGAAAAGCCCCGGTTGGCCTCGGCGCTCAGGGCCAGCACAAACTCGTGCCCGCCGCCCAGCACCAGCACGAAAGCTGAGGCCTGCCCGTCGGGCGTGGCGTATACTCGCAGGTTTTCGCAGAGCGGCAGCAGGCCGTCGAGCAGGCGCAGGCGGTGCGCGCCCCCCACCCGCACGGCCCCCGCGCTGGCTACCGGCACGAAGCTGGGGCGCGGGCCGCGCAGCAGCAGGTAATATTCGCCGCGCAGGGTGCCCGCGGGCAGGCTCTGCAGCATCTGCGTGGCCTGCACTTTGGTTAGCGTCAGGCGCTCCTCCATGCCGGCCAGGTAGCCCTGCACGGCGGTCAGGCCCTTTATCCAACGCTCGGGCAGGCTCACTTTGCGCTCGGTTACAGTGCCGGCGGCGCGCTCCAGCACCACTTGCTGCTCGCCCACTTGCAGCCGCACCGGCTCGGTGCGCGACACCCGCGCCAGGGCATTCACCATGGGCTCGTTGAAATCGACGTTGGTGGTGCCGCTGGCCAGAAACTCGCCCTCCAGCGCCTCAGGCCCCAAATCGAGGCGGGCGTACACGCCGTTGCACGATGAAAACGCCTCGAAGCGCAGCAGCCCCGCCCCGGCCGTTACGATGGGGTCGCGCAGGGCGGCGCTCTGCGGCACGAAGCGCGAGGCTACCACTTTGGCTAACGTAGTTAGTCCGCGGGCGGCCAGCCAGGAGTTGGCCAGCCCACCGCTGAAGAAACAGGCAGCGCCCCCCGTCGGCGGGTCTTCGGCGTAGGCCGCCAGGGCAAGCACGTTGCCTTTCACGGTGTGGGTCAGTGCTGAGGGTTGAGCGTAGGCGTAAGCAAAATCAGCCATAATGGGAGGAAGAAAGTGAAATACGTTGGTTGCAGCGTAGCAGTATAGGAGAATTGCGATGCGAACTTAAGCCAAATTATTTAGCTCTACTAATTTAATTGGCATTAGGTAGTTCTTTGGTGAGGAATTGAAGTCGATTTAGCATCCATGCCACACCAGGAGGCGAACCAAGCTCCGGATTTCTGCCGTAATACGCTACTTTTCGGCCTTATTCCGGCCCTCTCCCCACCCCGTACCGCATGGATCAACCGCCCGTAATCCCCTTCGACTGGCACCGCATTTTGTGGGCCGATGACACCACATGGCCGTTTCTGCTGGAAATAGCCGCCCGCTGCGGAGTAATGTACCTGCTGATTCTGGCGGCGCTGCGGGTGATGGGGCGGCGCGGGGTGCGGCAGCTCTCCATTTTCGAGCTTAGCATCATCCTGGGCCTGGGCTCGGCCGCCGGCGACGCCATGCTCTACGACGATACGCCCCTGCTGCCCACGCTGGTTGTGTTCGGCATGGTAACGGGCCTCTACACCATTTTCAATGTCCTCACCGAGCGGTTCCCCGGATTTTCCGACTGGCTGGAAGGCGAGCCGATACTGCTGGTGGAAGAAGGCGTCATCAATCGGCCAAACTTCGAGAAGCAGAATATCACCCTGAAAGAGCTGTTCGGCGAGCTGCGCCAGCAGCAGGTGGAGCACCTGGGCCAGGTGCGCCGGGCCTACATCGAATCGGACGGCGAAACCAGCGTGTATTTCTTCCCCGATGACGAAGTGCGCCCGGGTCTGCCCATCTGGCCCGAGCGCCTCGCCGAGGCCCAACCCGCCGCCACCGCCCCCGGCCCCCACGCCTGTGCCCGCTGCGGCCACGTGCGCGAGCTAGCCGTCGCGGCTCCGGCCCGCTGCCCGGTGTGCCAGAACGACACCTGGCTGCCCGCCAGTACGGCCCGGCGGGTGGGCTGATGGTGGAAGTGCTGGCCGCAGAAAGAAAAGCGACTGGCAGGCGGCTGCATCAGCCTGCGCTAATTGATGCGGTAAGCCAGCCCCACGCGCAGCATCCGGCCATAGGCCTCACTTGCCGGACCACCCACGTAGTTGTTCTTGTAGTTGTGCGCGCCCCGCGAGTAGCCTACCGACAGGCCGAGCCGCTGGTAATAGGCCGTCAGGTTGGCCCGACCCCGCGGGTCTTTGGAGACCTCTCCCGGTGTACGGTCGCGCTCGGCCGCAACGCTGATACCGCCCCCCGACGCCTCGCCCTTTTCCTGTACTCCCAGCAGAAAACCCAGCTCGGGACCCAGGGTAGCATCGAGATTAACGGCACCCAAACGGAAGCGCCAGCCCGCGAACAGGTGGGTATTGATGAAACGGCTGGTGAGCACCGTGTGCCCCGTAGCCGCCACCAGGTTGCCCCTGCCCGGATAAAAACCGTTGATATCGACGCGGCTGCGCAGCCACTCGTAGCCGGCCTGCGCCCCCAGCACCAGCCGGTAGGCCGTAACGCGCTGCACTTGCCCGGCCCCGCCGTACGAGAGGGTGAAGCGGTTGCCGTAGGGATTGTTGGTGTAGCCAGGGCCGCCCGTGTCGGAATCAATAATGAACGAGGTGCCCGCGGCCGAAGCGCCCCGGTAGCTGAAGTAGCCCGAGGTGGCGTGCAGCGTAACCTCCGTGCTTTGGGCTTGGGCAGTGGCGGCACTCAGGCCGAGTCCAAGCGCGAGCAGTAGCAGTTGTTTCATAAGTAGCCGGCAGGATTGGCAGTATGGGGAAGCGCGTGCAGCCTTCTGCTGCCTCCGGAAGCAGGAGCCGTAAGTACAGTATTAGGTTGCATGGCAACTGACAGCGGCTACTTTCTATCTCCAATCAGGCTGCCAGATGTCCCCCGCCCGTCCCATTGTTCCGCCGCGCCCTACCTTGCCCTCCCATATGCCCGACGAACCCCAACCCCTGCCCTACCTTATCATCGACTTCGACAGCACTTTTACGCAGGTAGAAGGGCTGGATGAGCTGGCCGATATTGCCCTCGAAAACAGCCCGGAGCGCGAAAAAATCGTGGGGCAGATCCGGGCGCTGACCGACCGGGGCATGAGCGGCGAGCTGAGCTTTTCGGAATCGTTGAGGCAGCGGCTGGCGCTGCTGCCGGCCCGGCGCGAGCATATCGGGCAGCTGGTGGCGCGGCTGCGGGGCAAGGTGTCGGAGAGCATCCGGCGCAACCGGGGCTTCTTCGAGCAGTTTCCGGGCCGGGTGTACATCGTGAGCAGCGGGTTTCGGGAGTTTATCGAGCCGGTGGTGGGCGAGTTCGGCATTGCGCCCGAGTTCGTGCTGGCCAACACGTTCGCGTTTGATGAAAGCGGCCGCATTACCGGCTTCGACCCCGAAAACGTGCTGAGCCGCGACGGGGGCAAAATCGAGCAGCTGCGGCGCCTGCACCTCACGGGGCCGGTGTACGTGCTCGGCGACGGCTACACCGACTTTCAGATGCGCGAAGCCGGCTTGGCCGACCGCTTCTACGCCTTCACCGAAAACGTGGCCCGCCCCGCCGTGGTAGCCCAGGCCGATGAAGTGCTGCCCTCCTTCGATGAATTTCTCTACCAGAACAAGCTACCCATGAGTTTGAGCTACCCCAAAAACCGCATTAAAGTGCTGCTGCTCGAAAACCCCGACCCGCGCGCCGCCGAGCTGCTGCGCCAGGAAGGCTACCAGGTGGAGCTGGTGCCCGGCGGCCTCGACGAGGACGAGCTGGTAGCGCGCATCGAGGGCGTGAGTTTGCTCGGCATCCGCAGCAAAACCCAGGTAACGGCGCGGGTGCTGGCGGCCGCCAACCGCCTCATCGGCATCGGCGCGTTCTGCATCGGCACCAACCAGATTGACCTGACTGAGTGCCTGAAAAAGGGCGTAGCCGTGTTCAACGCCCCCTTCAGCAACACCCGTTCGGTGGTGGAGCTGGCCCTGGGCGAAATCCTGCTGCTGGCGCGCCGGGTGCCCGAAAAGAACGCCCAGATGCACGCCGGCAAGTGGGATAAGTCGGCGGGCGGGGCGTTTGAGGTGCGCGGCAAGAAGCTGGGCATCGTGGGCTACGGCAACATCGGCTCGCAGCTGTCGGTGCTGGCCGAGGCCATCGGGTTGCAGGTACTCTACTTCGATATTGCCGAGAAGCTGCAGCTGGGCAACGCCACCCGCTGCCGCACCCTGCCCGAGCTGCTGGCGCAGGCCGACATCGTGACGCTGCACGTGGACGGCCGCCCCGAAAACACGGACCTGTTCGGGCCCGAGGAATTCGCCCAAATGAAGCCGGGCGCCCTATTCCTCAACAACGCCCGCGGCCCCGTGGTAAACGTGGCGGCGCTGGCCGCCGCCCTGCGCTCGGGCCACCTGGGCGGGGCCGCCGTCGATGTGTTTCCGTACGAGCCCAAAACCAACGACGAGCCGTTTGCGAGCGAGCTGCGCGACCTGCCCAACGTGCTGCTCACGCCCCACATCGGCGGCTCTACGGCCGAGGCCCAGCGCAACATCGCCGAGTTTGTGCCCGAGCGGCTGATGCAGTACGTGAACACCGGCAACACCCAGCAGAGCGTCAATTTCCCCAATATTCAGCTGCCCGAGCAGGCCGCCCACCGGCTCATGCACATCCACCACAACGTGCCCGGCGTGCTGGCCCACATCAACCAGGTGCTGGCGTCCCACGCGGTCAACATCCTGGGCCAGTACCTGAAAACCAACGAGCATATCGGCTATGTGATTACCGACGTCGACAAGCAGTACGAGCCGGCCCTGATTGAGGAGCTGCGCCAGGTGGAGCACACCATCAAGTTTCGGGTGCTGTACTAACGGCCGGGGTTCGGAATAAAAATTTCGCGCTGCAACCGCCTCATTTTCTGCGAAATTCTGCGGATATTATGCGCGGTTTATCTTCCTTTTCCATCCATTTCGTTTTATGAAAACAACGCTCCTCGGCCTGCTGCTGGCCGCCGCCCCCGTAGTGGCCCAGGCCCAGACGCCCGCTCCGTTCACCATTAAAGGGCAGCTGGGCAAAGTGGCCCCCAGGTCGAAAGTATATCTGTTTGGCACGGGCCGCCTCGACTCGGCGGAAGTAAAGAATGGCGCCTTCGTGCTGAAAGGCACCGTGACCGAGCCTAAACAGGTGCTGGTGCAGCTGCTACAAAACGGCAACCGCCGCCGCCTGCGCACGGGTCAGGCCGACCGGATTACCTTCTACCTCGAACCGGGTGTTATCAGTCTTACCAGCCCCGACTCGCTGGGCAATGCCGCTTTGGCGGGCACGCCGCTCAACACCGACTTCCAGCAGCTCCAGACCCTGCTAAAGCCCGGCCAGGACCAGCTCAAGGCCCTGTACGCCACCTACCGGGCCACACCCAAGGAGCAGCGCACACCCGAGTTCCAGGCGAAAAGCGATGCGCAGGAGGAAGCCCTGGACAAAATCGTAAATCAGCAGTACGCCACCTTCATCCGCACCCATCCGGGTTCCATGGTGAGCCTTGATGCGGTGAAGTCGATGGGTGGGGCCGTGCCCAACTACGCCGAGGTGGCCCCGCTGTTTGCGCTGTTGGCGCCCGCCGTGCAAAACAGCCCCGCCGGCCAGCGCTACGCCGCCGAGCTGGCCATCCTCAAAACCGTGTCGGTGGGGGCTGTGGCGCCCGATTTCACGCTGCCCACGCCCGAGGGCAAGCCGGTGGCCCTCAGCAGCCTGCGGGGCCAGTTTGTGCTGGTCGATTTCTGGGCCAGCTGGTGCGGCCCCTGCCGCGAGGAAAACCCCAACGTGGTAAAGGCCTACAACGCTTTCAAGGGCCGCAACTTCACGGTGCTGGGCGTATCGCTCGATGAGTCCAATGCCCGCGAAAAGTGGCTGAAAGCCATTGCCACCGACCAGCTGCCCTGGACCCAAGTGTCGGGCCTGAACGGCTGGAAGGGTGAGGCGGCCACCCGCTACCACATCCAGGCCATCCCCCAGAACTTCCTCATCGACCCCAGCGGCAAAATTGTGGCCGTGAACCTGCGCGGAGCGGCCCTGCAAACCACCCTGGCCCAGCTGCTGAAGTAGACGAGTAAGACGAAATAAGACAAGTAGAATAGGCATAGAAAAGCCTCTGGCAATTTGTCAGAGGCTTTTCTATGCCTACCGGCGACGCTAATTTTGTCAGGCGGGCAGCGCGTCGTGGCGGGCCTGCACGGCCGTGATGGCCCCGCTGAGCAGGGCCACCTGGGCATCAATCTGGTCGGAGTCGACATCGGCCAGGAAGGCGGCGGCCCCGCCGCTGTCGGCGGTGCGGTTTTGCAGGCGGGCCTTTTGGTAATTGGCCGTCAGCAGCTGGTCGGTATAGCGGTTGCGGTCGGCGTCCGAGAGGTCGGGGCGGGCCAGCTGGTCGTTCAGATAGTTCACGCGGTCGGTGGCGGTGGCCAGGCGCGAGGCATTGGAGGCCCCGGTGCGGCCTTCGCGGCGGTCCTGGTAGGCCAGGTTCTGGTCGCGGTTCTGGTAGCCATCCAGCTCAGCTTCCAGACTGGCTTTGGCCGTCAGGCACTGCGCGCGGTCTTTTAAGGTGTTCACATCGTACGCCATAACAAGTAAATGGGAGGAAAGAGTGAAACAATGATTGCGCTTCAAAACTAGCAACCTCAGGCACTTACGCAAGCGCAGTTCTGCTTTGCGGCAATTATATTTTACGCCGGCCGCCGCGGCTAACCGGCCGGGGGCAGCAGCGCCGCCAGCCCGGCAGCTTCGGCTTCGAGGGCTTCGGCGCGCAGGCGCAGCAGGTGGTAGCGGACGCTCTGGTCGGGGGGCAGCTGGGTGGGGCGGGCATCGAGCCAGCGGTGGCGGTGCCAGGTTTGCCACGCGGGCCAGTTGGTGGCCGGGTTGGGCTCGGCGGCGGGGCCGGGGTCGGGCGGCAGGGCGGCGTGCAGGGCGGGCAGCGCGGCGGCCCAGCGGGCGGCGGTTTCGGCCTGGGCCAGCAGCGGCACCAGCTGCCGACGCAGGCGGCGGGCCCGGTGCTGGCAGTCGTCGAGGCGGGCTTCCAGCGGCGCCGACGCGGGCGGGGCAAGCGCCAGGGCCGGTTGGGCCGATGCTAGCCGGAGCGTACCCGGAGTAGCCGCCGCGGCTGCCGCTTGCACTTGCGCCAGCAGTGGGGCCAGCGCTTCGCTGGTCGAAGGGGCCAACTCGCGCCGGCCCGTGTCGAGGTGACCGGCCTGGGCCGCACTCACGCCCAGCCAATCAGCCAGTTCCTGCTGCGTAAGGCGGAAATAGTCCCGTACCGCAGCCGTAACGGTGTCGGTAGAAGTAATGGGCATCGTGTGTATAGGTTTGCAACTTGTATTCCACTTACCTATACACAGGTTGTATAGTTTTCCAAAAATTAATTTTGAAAATTATACAACGGCTACGTGGCCTTAAACATGCGCATAATTATTCAATACCAGAACCTTTTTTACCCAGTCCCCAGCTTCTATCCGCATCATCTTCTACAGCTCCTCCCGCACCCGCGTGAGCAGGCGCTCCATTTCGCGGCGGATTTCGCGGGTGGGCACTACGTAGTTGTTGTTGAAGAAGCTGAACGCTACCAGCCGGCCCGAGCGGGTGCGCAGGTAGCCGGCCAGGTTGTGGTTGTTGGTGAGCGTGCCGGTTTTACCCCACAGCCAGGGCCCGGTTTTGCCCCCCAGGTAGGCCCGGCGCAGCGTGCCCTGGCCGCCGCCGGCCGCCAGCCAGCTCAGCAGCCGCGGCTCGGGCACCTGCTGGTGCAGCCGCACGAGCAACGCCGTGAGGAAGCGGGGCGTGAACAGGTTGAGCCGCGAAAGGCCCGAGCCATCCACCCACTGCGGCGCATCGGGCAGGGTGCGCAGGTAGTTCTGCTGCATCGTCCGGATGGCGCGGGCGGGGCTCAGCGAGTCGGGCGCGAGGGTGGCGGCGCAGAGCATGAGCAGCTGCTCGGCCAGAAAATTATCCGACACCCGCAGCATGCGGCGGTAGAGCGAGTCGGGCGGTAGCGTGCGCACAATGCGCACCGAATCAGTAGCCCGCAGGCGCAGCGGGCCGGCCGCCAGGATGGGGCGGCGCAGCGTGTCCTGCAGCAGCTGGAGCAGCAGGGCGGGGCTGGTCCGGAAGGGCACCTCATCCACCCAGGCTTTGGCCGCCGGGAACACGAAAAAGCGGTTTTCCTCGGGCGGCCGCTGCACGTGGTCGTTGGCGGGGTTGGGGCGGGTGGCGGGCGCGGGGGCCGTCAGGGGCCGAAAGAAGCGGGGCAGCACCCGCGGGCCGGCGGGGGCCGGGCGGCCGTAGAAGCGCACGGTGTTGCCGTAGATGGGCATAGCGTTGCGCTCGGGCTGGAAATAGTAGCCGTAATCGTCCCAGCTCCAGCCGGGGCCGAAGGCGGGCGGCGTGGGCACCTGGGCGTAGAGCAGCACCTTTTCGGGCCGGGTTTGCAGAAACTCGAAAACGCGGCGCGCCGGCACGTCGCCGTGCAGCAGCATGGGGTCGCCGGTGCCCCAGAACAGCAGCGTATCGGGGCCGCGCGGCACATAGCGCAGGCCGGGCAGCGAGTCGGCGGCCAGCAGCGTGAGGCCGGCATACAGCGTGAGCAGCTTGGTGGTGCTGGCCGGCGTGAAGTAGCGGCTGTCCTGGTAGCCGAACAGCGGCTGGCCGGTGCCAGCGTCGGCCAGGCTCAAACCCACCTGGTGCTGGCGCAGCACGGGCGAGGTGCGCAGCTGCTCCTCCAGCCAGCTCAGATTGGGCACCGGCGGGGCAGTGGCGGGCACGGGCAGGGTTTGGGCCGGGATGGGGGGAGTTTGGGCGGCCAGCGCCAGGGGCAACAGGGTGCCGCCGAGCAGCAGGGCCAGGCAGCGAAACAGAACAGAAAGCATAGGCCCACAAGATAGGGGGATGCGTTGGTGGTTTGTCATCCTGAGCTTGCGAAGGACCTATACAGAAGGTATCTATTGAGGTTAGCTTCTGTCTAGGTCCTTCGTCGCCGCTCAATTCGCGGAATGCTCAGGATGACAGTTTTATTCCGACAATCCAATCCCCGGCTCCTCGTTGCCTGCTAATGCCTACTTTGCTGCGCTATGAAACCACTCTGCCTCTTGTTGACCTTACTGGGCCTGCTGGCCCGGCCGGCAGCCGCCCAAACTGTGAACGTGGACGCCGCCGAGCGGTACTGGGAAATGGCGGCGGCCCTGCGCCAGGACCAGCCCCTGACCGATGCCATGTGGGCCGCTTTCGTGGCCGTGCCTGCCAACCGCCGCTACATCGCCAGCGTGTTCGGCGAGTCGGATTTGAAAGCCTACCGCCGCGCCATTGAAGTCACCTACCGCCCCAGCCTCGACTCGCTGCGCCGCGCCCGCCTCAAGGCCAACTCCTGGTACTACGTGCTCAACGATGAGTACCGGCGGCGCGAGCCCGAATTTCGGGCCTACCTGCAGCAAACGGCCCAGCAGCCCGGCTACCTCGACCTGATGTACCAGCTGGCCTACGAGTTTCTGCCGGCCCGCGCCCGCCACCCCGTGGCCAACCTGCAGCTGGCCTACGTGGCCATCGGCAACGACGCTATTTCGGAGCAGCAGGGCCTCGTGTTCAGCCTCAAATCAGCCATCGACTGGAACAAGCCCAAAGCGGGCATCCTCGAGGCCCACGAAGTCCACCACCAGCTGCGCCCCGGCCTCGATTTCAGTTTCGCCGATTCCGTCGACCGCCCCCTGCTGAACGCCCTGCACATGACCCTGAACGAAGGCGTGGCCGACCTGATTGACAAGCGCGTGCAGCTCCGCTCGCCCGCCGACTCGGCCGACATTTACGACTGGCTGCTGGCCGGCGCCCCGGCCGTGCTGCACAAACTCGACTCGGTGCTGCAGGCCACGGCGGCCCGGCCCACGGCGCCGCGGCCCGCGCTGCGCTACTACCGGCGCCTGTCCAACGGCTCGAACGGCCACTTGCCGGGCTTTTTTATGGCCCGCATTATCGAGCGCCAGGGCTACCGGCCCCAGCTGCTGGCCTCCATTGATGACCCGATGGCCTTTTTCCTGCTGTATCAGCGGGCGGCGCGGCGGGATAAAATGCGCCCGCCGGTGTTTTCCGCTGCCTCGGTGGCCTACCTCAAGCGCCTGCAGAAAAAGTACATCGGCCCGGCGCGGCAGGCAATGGCCAGGCAAGTTGTGCGTTGAGGAGCCGAGGCGGATGCGCAACCCTTGCGGCCCGCCGCCTATCTTTACGGCCTATGCTGCGCTCCTTCCTCACCTGGTTTTCCCTTGTTATCATGGCTACGGCCCTGGCGGCCTGCTGCGGCTCGACGGCCTGCGAATGCGACGATGCCTATGCCGACGCCATCAGCCTGCAGTTTGATACCGTGGGCACGGCCACGAGCCCGGCTTTCGTGCCGGCCGAGCTGGAAACCGTGTACCTGGTGCGCGTGCCCCGCGACACGGCCCAACGCCCCCGCGCCGACACGGTGCAGCTGAAGCGCACGACGGCCCGCGCCACGCAGCCCATCATCATCAACAACACTACGCCCTTTGCCCAGGCCGGCAACCGCAAACTCGACCGTTACTCCTACTATTTGTACCTGGCCCCGGCCCGTTTCAACGCCCCCCACTCGTTCGATTTCGCTATCGACACGGTAAAGCTGCAAACCAATTTCCGGGCCGAGGGCTGCTGCACCTGCTTCGAGAATGTGCGCAAGCAGGTGTACACCAACGGCAGCCTAGTGCCCACCGCCGACCTGGCCGACCCGGACCGGAAAAACGCGCTGATACCGCTGCCGGTAAAGCGGCAACCCTGAGCCGGCCGCGGCGGCTGGCCGCCGCCACCGACGTCCGGCCGCGGGCCCGTTTCGTATAGCCTTCTACCGGCCGCCGCCATTACGGTGGCGGCCGGTCTGCTTTTCTGCTTTCTATGCATCCCGACTCCGCCTCCGCCGCTGCTGCCGCCCCCACTACTGCTCCTGCCCGGAATGCAGCCTCTGCGGCCCCGGCCGTGCACTTCCCGTTTCAGACCACGCTCAGCCTGGAGCCGCTGATTGCCTACTGGCAGGCCGGCGAGGCCTCGGCCAACGAGGGCGTGGCCCTGCTTTCGCGCTCGGTAGCCGCCCAGGTAGCGGCCGCCGACTGGGCCCGCGGCCCCATCACCGACCTGAACCTGCTGGAATGCAACTGCGACCTGGTGGAAACGCTGATGCTGGCCGTGTTTCCGCCGGCTTCGTTCAGCACCGATATTATCGGGGTGGTGGCGCCGTTTCAGCGGCACAGCTTCTACTACACGCCCCGCTTCGCCGACGTGCTGCTCAACGCCCAGCACATCATCAAGCAGCCGCTCAACATCACGATGGAGCAGCTGGAAGTGTACACCACCCGCATGGCCTACCAGCTGGTGCTCGACAAGGTGTACGGCGTGAAGCTGCCGCTGCAGAGCGGGGTGATTTTTACGGTGCCCGACTACGAAGTAGGCCTCTACCGCCATTACGGCGTCGATTTCAATTCCACTTTCCTCGATGTGCACGTGGTGGGCGACAAGCCCGAGCTCAGCCCCGAGCAGCTGGAGCAGCTCAGCCGCAACCCCCACCGCACCGAGCTGTGGCTGGAGTTGCTGCCGCCCGAAAACTTCGTGCTCGAAGGCTTCAACATTCTGCACCTCGTCGATGTCACGGAGCAGGAAGTGCTGTCGGAGCTGAAGTACGATTTGCTGGAGCGCGACGTGCTGCAGGCCTCCGACCGGCTCGAACAGATTCAGGAAAAGCTGCGGGTGCTGTTTGCCAAGCCCGCCCTGCAGCTGGGCATTGCCGCCTACGACGAAAAAAAGCGCGCCTTCGTGGATTTCGGCCGCAAAATCAACCACAGCTTCCTCACCAAGCAGCTGCACAGCGCCGATGCCGGCTCGGGCTTCCGCCAGATTTACGGCCGCCTCTGGGCCGACCGCCGCCCGCTGGTGCTCGAAAACGTGGAGCAGGCCGACATTCCGGAAGATTTGCGCCAGCAGATTCTGAGCATGGGCATCCGCTCGGCCATTCTGGCGCTGCTGCCCTACGGCGAAGACACGGTGGGCTTGCTGGAGCTGGCCTCGCCCGTGGTGGGCGAGCTCAATGAGTTCAGCCTGGAGTACGTGAACCAGTTTCTGCCGCTGTTTGCGGTGGCCGTGAAGCGCAACGCCGAAGACCTACAGACCCGCGTGCAGGCCATTGTGAAAGAGAAGTTTACGGCCATCCACCCCACCATGGAGTGGCGCTTTACCGACGCGGCCCAGAACCTGCTCCAGCAGCACGAAGACGGCAACCGCCAGGCCGAAATGGAGGACATCGTGTTTCATGATGTGTACCCGCTGCACGGCGCCTGCGATATTCGGGGCAGCAGCACGGCCCGCAACGAGGCCATTCAGGGCGACCTGATTGAGCACCTCACGCTGGCCGGCAAGGTGCTCAAAAAGGCCTCCGACTTCCAGCAGCTGCCCATTCTGGACGAGCTGAAGTTTTACGTGAACAAGAACCTGCGCCGCCTGCGCCAGGGCATCGTCAGCGGCGACGAGGTGAGCATTTTCGATTCGCTGCGCACCGAAATGGAGCCGCTGTTTGAGTACCTGGGCCAGAACACGCCCGAGCTGCGGCCCGTTATTGCCCAGTACTGGGCCCAGATTGACCCCGAGCTGGGCATTCTTTACAAGCGCCGCAAGGCCTTCGAGCAGAGCACCACCCAGCTCAACGACGCCATTGCCAGCTACCTCGACGAGGAGGACGCCCAGGCCCAGGCCATGTTCCCGCACTACTTCCAGCGCTTCAAAACCGATGGCGTGGAGTACAACATTTACGTGGGCGCCGCGCTGGTCGAAGACAAGCCCTTCGACCTGGTGTTTCTTAAAAACCTGCGCCTCTGGCAATTGCTGACGATGGTGGAAATCACGCGCCGCACCGCCGCCCTGCGCGACCAGCTGCCCGTGCCGCTCGAAACCACCCAACTCATCCTCATCCACGGCCAGCCCCTGAGCATCCGTTTCCGGCAGGATGAGCGCCAGTTCGACGTGGACGGCGCCTACAACATCCGCTACGAAATCATCAAAAAGCGCATCGACAAGTCCACTATCATGGGCACCGGCGAGCGGCTCACCCAGCCCGGCTGCCTGGCCCTGGTGTACAGTCAGCAGCGCGAGGCCGACGAATACTTCGAGTACCTCGACTACCTGCACGACCGGGGCCTGCTCGAAGAGGAAATCGAGGAGCTGGAGCTGGAGGAGCTGCAAGGCACCAAAGGCCTGCTGGCGCTACGGGTAAAGGTGAAGCTGGGTGAAGTGGGGTGAGGAGGTGATGAGGTGAGGGGAAATGGGATTGTCATTCTGAGCGCAGCGAAGAATCTCGCGTGCCAAAGTAATCTTGTTGGCAGGAGTCAGCACTGCACGCGAGATTCTTCGCTGCGCCCAGAATGACAGCCTTTTTACCCCTTCACCTCATCACACCATCACACCATCACCTCTCACTTCTCACCAAAAACGCCCCGCGCAGCAGCACCAGCCACAGCACGGCGCCGGCGAAACCGGCCAGCACGTCGGTGGCGTAGTGCACGTGCAGGTACACGCGGGTGAAGCCGATGAACAGGGCGAACAGCAGCAGCAGCGCGGCCCAAACCGGGTGGTGGCGGTGCCGCCAGAGCTGCCAGGCCAAGCAGCCGTACAGGGCCAGCCCAATCATGGCGTGGCCGCTGGGAAAGCTCAGGCCGGGCTGGAAGAACAGGGCCGTGGAAGGCCGGGGCCGCTGGAAATAGCCTTTCAGCAGCTGATTCAGCAACGAGGAACCGGCTACGGCCAGCAGCACTTCCCAGGCTTCGCGCGGGTGGCCCCAGCGGCGCAGCAGCAGCGGAATGCCCAGCCCGGCCGCCACCAGCCAGGGCAGCGAGGCGAAAAACGTGAGGGCCCGCACCACCGGCGTCAGCTGGGGCCAGGCGGCGCGCAGGGCATCAAAGTGCCCGAAAACCCAGTCGTCGAAGCGCACCGAGTGGGCCACGAACACGACCCGGGTGATAAAGAAGAACAGCGCCGCCGCCCCCAGAAACACGCCCACCAGCAGCGCGGCCCGCAGCGTAAGCAGCGGCAGCAACCGGGCAAAACGAGCGGGCGGCTTCTCCATAAGGTACGGGTTAGGGCTTTGCGCGCCGGTCGGCAAGAACGAAAAAAGCCGGTCCATTGCTGGACCGGCTTTTCGTGCGCTCGGGGAGACTCGAACTCCCACACCTTGCGGAACTGCCGCCTGAAGACAGCGCGTCTACCAATTTCGCCACAAGCGCAGCTTTTATCGTCCGGCCTTCCGGGGAGGGCCTTTTGATGCTGCAAAGATAGACGGTTTTTCGGACGCGCTGCAAGTTTTCTGCTGAAAAAAGCTGAAAAAACATCCGCAAAAATTCCGTTTCCGCGCTATTGAAGCTCTTTTTCAGCCAATTGCGGGTCTTTGCGAAACCGATTTTTCACGCGCTTTTCCAGCTGCTGCAGCAGCGGAATGGCAATTATCAGCCAGGCCAGGCCGGCCGTGATGCCGGCCAGCACGTCGGTGGCGTAGTGCACCCGCAGGTACACCCGCGTCAGGCCGATGAGCACAATCAGGGCCGCCAGGGCCGAAACGGTGGCGTAGCGCAGCACCGGGTGGTGCCGCAGCCGGCTCCAGGCAAAATAGATGAGCAGGCCGTAAAACGAGGCCGAAATCATGGCGTGCCCGCTCGGGAAGCTCAGGCCCGAAGCCGAAGTAAGCGGCAGCAGCGGCCGGGGGCGGTGGTAAATCTGCTTGAGCAGCAGATTGAGCGTGATGGAGCCCAGCGCCACTACCGGCACCAGCAGCGAGTACCAGCGCCGCCGCCGCACCAGCAGCAGCCAGGCCACCAGCGCCAGCCCGGCCACCGTAATAAAGTTGCGCGAGGCCAGAAACGTCACGGCCTCCACCCACTGCTGCCGCTCCGGCCCCAGCAGCCCGCGCGTCCACTGGAAAGCCGCCGCGTCGAACGTGGCCACATCCTGGTCGAACACCTCGCGGCTCAAAGCCAGAAACGCCACCACGCCGGCCGTGCCCAGCGCCAGCGTGACGGCAAACTCGGTCAGAAACAACGTAAAACCGGCCAGCAGCCGGCGCAAATGCTTGGTCATAGTGCCTAAACATACGGCCCGGCGCGCAAAAGCCGGCGGCGGGCCGTAGCTTGGCGCCCCTACTGCCCCTGCCCTACCCCGCCCACGCTCATGCCCGCTTCCCTGCCCGATTCCGGTTTCGACTACGTGGCCGCTTTCTACGACCCGCTGGCCCGGCTCGTGTACGGGCGGGCCCTGCAGCGCGCCCAGCAGGCGGCGCTGGCGGCAGGGCTGCCCGCAGCGGGCCGGCCGCGGGTGCTGGTGGTGGGCGGCGGCTCGGGCTGGGTGCTGGGGCAGGTGCTGGCCCGCTGCCCCGGCGCGCGCATCGTGTACCTCGAAGCGGCCCCGCGCATGCTGGCGCGCAGCCGGCAGTGGCTGGCCCGGCACTGGCCCCAGGCGGCGGGCCAGGTGGAATTCCGGCTGGGCACCGAGGCGGCGCTGGCCGCGACCGAGCAGTTTGAGGTGCTGATTACTTTTTTCCTGCTCGATCTGTTTGAGCCCCGCCGGCTGCGGCAGCTGGTAGCGCGGCTGGGCGCGCACCGGCAGCCCGGCGGCGCGTGGCTGCTGGCCGATTTCGGGCCGCCGCGCCGCTGGTGGCACCGGCTGCTGCTGCAGCTGATGTACGGCTTTTTCGGGCTGACTACCGGCATCAGCGGGCGGCGGCGGCCCCCCATTGAGGCCGAGTTGGCGCGGTTGGGGCTGCGGGCGGCGCCGGCCGGGCAGTTTTACGGCGGCATGGTGGAAGCCAGCGTATGGCGGGAAATTCCGGGCGAACAGGCGCCCAATTGAGAGGGCGGCCACCGGATATTTTCGGGGGTTTCGGCCTGCTAGCTGCCCAAATTGCTTAGGTTAGCGGCTTCATTCCTTCTTCCTGACCTCAACTTATCACCTTATGCTGATGCGCAAAACTGCGGCCCTGCTGCTGCTGAGCCTGCCGCTGGCCCTGGCGCGCCCCGCCCAGGCCCAGGCCCCGGTGCACTACAACCTGGCTTTCCCCAACGCCGTCCACCACGAAGCCCGCGTGACGGTGACGTTTCGGGAGGTACCGGCCGGGCCGCTGCACGTGCGCATGGCCCGCTCGTCGCCCGGCCGCTACGCCCTGCACGAATTCGCCAAAAATGTGTACGACGTGGCCGCCACCGACTCGCAGGGCCGCCCGCTCACCATCAGCAAACCCGACCCCTCGGGCTGGGACGTGGCGGGCCACGACGGCACCGTCACGTTCAGCTACACCCTGTTTGGCGACCGGACCGACGGCACCTACGTGGGCATCGACGCCCGCCACGCCCACTTGCACACGCCCGCCACGCTGGCCTACGCCCGCGGCCTGGAGCAGCGCCCGGCCCAGGTGCAGTTTGCCGGTTTGCCCGCCTCCTGGACCGTCGCCACCCAGCTGCAGCCCGACGCGGCCGGCACCACCTTCACGGCCCCGCACCTGCAGTACCTGTTCGATTCGCCGACTTCGCTGGGCGAGCATCAGGTGCGGCGCTGGCAGGAAGGCGGCCGCACCATTGAGCTGCAGGTGCTGCACGAGGGCACGCCCGCCGAGCTGGACGCCTACACGGCTCAGACCCAGAAAATCGTGCGCGAGTCGGCGGCGGTGTTTGGCGAGATGCCGGCCTTCGACTTCGGCCGCTACACCTTCATTGCCAACTACCTGCCCCAAACCAGCTCCGACGGCATGGAGCACCGCAATTCCACCTCGCTCACCAGCCGCCGCCCGTTGCGCGGCCCCGGCGTGCTCGATAACCTGGGCACGGTGTCGCACGAGTTTTTCCATGCCTGGAATGTGGAGCGGCTGCGGCCCCAGGACCTGGAGCCCTTCGATTTCAGCCAGGCCAACATGAGCCGCAACCTGTGGTTTGCCGAGGGTTTCACGCAGTACTACGGCGAGCTGCTGCTGCGCCGCTCGGGCATCTACCCCACCGACACCGAATACTGCCAGGAGGCCCTGACGGGGCTGGTGAGTGCCATGACGCTGGCGCCCGGCGCGGGCCGCTACTCGCCCATCCACATGAGCCAGTTGGCCCCGTTCGTGGATGCGGCCGTGGCCATCGACCCCAACAACCGGGCAAATAACTACCTGAGCCACTACTACATCGGGGCGGCCAACGCCCTGGCCCTCGACCTGGAGCTGCGCCAGCGCTACAAAACCGACCTCGACGCCTTTATGCGCGCCATGTGGCAGCAGTACGGCAAGCTGCAAACCAACTACACGCCCGCCCGCCCCTACACCATCCCCGATTTGCAGCGCGTGCTGGGCGAGGTGGCCCGCGACACGGCGTTTGCCGGGCAGTTTTTCCGCCAGCACATCTACGGCCACCAGCGGCCCGACTACCCGGCCCTGCTGGCCCCGGCCGGCCTGCTGGTGCGCCCGGCCCGCCCCGGCCAGGCCAGCCTGGGCGCCCGCCTGAGCCTGAACGCCGCCGACAGCACCGCCACGCTGGGCAGCACCACCATCGGCTCGCCGCTGTACCTGGCCGGCCTCGACCGCGAAGACGTGCTGCTGCGCCTCGACGGCCAGCGCCTGAGCAGCGCCGCCGCGGTGCAGGAGCTGCTGAGCGCCCACCGCCCCGGCGACGTGCTGCAGGTGGAAGCCCGCACCCGCACCGGCGTGCAGACCGTGCCCGTTACGCTCATCGAGGAGCCGGCCCTGGAAGTGGTAACCTACGAGGCCGCCGGCCGCTCCCTCAGCAAGGCTCAGAAGAAATTCCGGGCCGCCTGGCTGGGTAGCAAGGTGCGGTAGCTGCTTCGCCCATTTATGCTCAACAACAAGCCCCGCTGGCATATGCCGGCGGGGCTTGCTGTTGGGGCGGCAATAAGCGGCAACCGCCGCGCCCGCGGCCCTATCCCAGCACGCGGTAGCCGTACCAAACCAGCAGCGCCACCAGAACTATACTGCTCAGCACCAGAATGCGCAGGCCGTGGGCGCGGTCGGCGGGCTGGAAGGCGGGTACCTGCTCGCCGGTGGGCAGCCGGCGGTGGTGCCCGTACAGGTGCCAGCCGATGAGCAGCCCGAAAAAGCCGCCCAGCAGCGCCAGCGCGTAGCCGGCCACCACGCCGCCGGTTTGCCGGGGCGCGGGCCGGGCCAGCTCTGCAAGGCGCTGGTCGCGCAGCTCCTGCAGCCGGGCCGGGCTTACCGGCGCGCCGCGCTCGGCCAGCAGGCGGCGGGCCAGCGCCACATCGAGCGGGCTCCACTCATCGGGCCGCAGCAGGATGTCGGACAATTCCGGGTTGGTGAAGGCCAGCAAGTAGTAGTCGGCGGGCGGGTTGGCGGCCTGGGCCTCGGCGGCCTGCTGCTCCAGGGCCTGGGCGCGGGCAAAATCGGCGGGGTGCAGCAGTACCAGGCAGTAGCGGCTGGTTTCGTTGAAGGCGAACGAGACGTCGAAAGCGGGTTGATCGAGCCGGGTTTCGGCCTCGATGCCGTGGGCGTAGAGCAGTTCCAGCAGCGGCTGGGCCACGGTGGCGTTGGGGAAGCGGCGGTAGGGCTGGAGTTCTTCGGTGGACATAAAAAAGCAGGCAGATAGTTTGTAAAGAAACGGCTTTGCCCCGATGCGCCACTCAGTTGTAGTTAGCGCATGCAACCAATTTGGCAGTTGCGGTCTTTGCATGGCAGGGCGCCGCACCGCCGGGCCCTGTTCCGCGCTTTCGTATCTTTCGCCATGCCCCGATTCGTTTATCTGCTGCCCGCTGCCCTGCTGCTCGCCTTCGCCACCCAGGCTCAGGACACCACCGCACCCACTGCCCCCAAGCCGGGCCTGAAGCCCTCGTACAGCCTGCAGGCCGGCACCACGTTTGCCGGCCGCTACGGCGCGGCCAGCTGGCTCAGCCCCACGGTATCGTTGCCCTTGAGCCAGCGGTTTGCGGTGTTCGGGGGCCTCACGTATCTGCGCACTACGCCGGGCGCCGCCTTCGCCCCACTGGCCGAAAACGGCCAACGGCTACCGCTGGCGGGCACCAACCGCCTGCTCATTCAGGGCGGCGGGCAGTATGCGCTGTCGGAGCGGCTGCTGCTCACCGGCTCGGCCTGGAAAGACCTGACGCCGGCTGGCCAGTTGGGTCAGTTAGGCGTGAACCCGTACGCGGGCTTTGGCGGCAACCTGGGCCAGGGCGTGAATCTGCGGGCTGATTACCGCGTTACGGAGCACTTCTCGGTGTCGGGTGGGGTGCGCGTGAGCAACGGGGCCACAACCCAGCCGGGCAGCTACTACGGCTCGCCCTGGGGCTACTAGGCCATTTTCAGTCCAATAAACTTATCGGCCTGGCTTCGGCTTATTGGCCTTTAGCTGCCGCGCTGCCCGGCCCGATTTGCGGTGGCGGCCTGGCACCTTGTTCTGTTATTTCGCTTCCTGCATGGCCTCCGTCCGCTACGTGCGCAACCCCGATCTGCCCACTATCAAGCCCAACTACCCCGGCAACAAAATGGTGGGCGACGAATACTGCAACGGCGAGGAGCTGTACGAGCCGCAGTTCAGCACGCTGCTGAAGTGGCAGCTGAGCAAGAATCCGCAGAAAGAAGAAAAGGAGGCCGACACCTGGGCGCCGGAAGTGGTCGATGGCAAGGCCTTTCTGCAGAGCCGGGAAGACGGGCTGCTGTGGCTGGGCCACTCCAGCTTCGTGCTGCGGGTGGCGGGCGTCAACATGATTACCGACCCGGTGCTGTTTTCGTCGGTGGGCTTGCGCCGCCGCCACGCCCTGCCCTGCCGGCCCCAAGACCTGGTGGGCATCGACCTGCTGCTGCTCAGCCACGGCCACCGCGACCATCTCGACGAGCCATCCATCAAGCTGCTGGCCCGCCAGAACCCGCAGCTGCGGGCTCTCGGGCCACTAGGCACCCAGAAGTTGCTGCGCGGCATGGCGTCCAAGCTGCCGGTGCAGGAAGCCGGCTGGTGGCAGCAGTTCGATTTGCGCTTTCTGGGCCCCAACCCGCCCTTCGAGCTGTTCGAGCTGCCCGCCTCGCACTGGTACCGCCGGGGTTTGTTTGATTTAAACGTGGTGCTCTGGGGCTCATTGCTGCTGCGCCTGCCCGACGGCCGTACCATCTACTTCGCCGGCGACACCAACATGAGCGGGCATTTCGAGGAGATTGAGCGGCAGTTCGGGCCGTTGGATATTGTGCTAATGCCTATCGGGGCCTACAAGCCGGCCTACATGATGCAGGGCAGCCACACCAACCCGCACGAATCGGCGAAGGCGGCCAACCAGCTGCGGGCGGGCCACCTGGTGCCCATGCACCACGGCACCTTCGACCTGAGCGACGAGCCCGCCTCGGAGCCCCAGCGCCTCATCACCGAAATTGCCGCCTCGGGCATGCTGCGCGCCGAGCTACACCTGCCCGCCGTGGGCGAAGTGCTCCGCTGGCAGGACTGGGAGTAGGATAGTGCTTAGGTATTGGTGCTTAGTGCTTAGGCCGTTCCGGTATGATTGAGTTTTTATGGACTTTCCCGCAAGCAGCTGTAGAATCGTAGTTTTGGCTTTTACTTCTGCTTCCCTTGGTGCTATCCTCGGTTCTGAGAACAGCCTAAGCACTAAGTACCAATCACTAAGTACTAAGAAATGTCCCCCACCCTTATTCTGAGTTTGATTGCGGGCTACTTTGTGGTCCTGATCATCATTGCCTACCTCACTTCGCGCGGCGCTACCAGCGAAACATTCTTTATTGCCAACCGCAACGCGCCCTGGTACATGGTGGCGTTTGCCATGATTGGCACCTCCCTGTCGGGCGTCACGTTCATCTCGATTCCGGGCATGGTGGCCGGGCAGGGCTGGAGCTACATGGCCGTGGTACTGGGCTACACGGTGGGCTACCTCGTGATTGGCACCGTGCTCATGCCGCTGTACTACCGGCTGCGGCTGGTGAGCATCTACACCTACCTGGAGCAGCGGTTCGGGTTCTGGAGCTACAAAACAGGCGCGTTCTTTTTTCTGCTTTCGCGGGCCGTGGGGGCGGCGTTCCGGGTGTTTCTGGTGGCGGGCGTGCTGCAGCTGGCCGTGTTCGATAGCCTGGGCGTGCCGTTTGCCGCTACCGTGACGGTGGCCATCTTCCTGATTTACCTCTACACCTTCAGCGGGGGCCTCAAAACCATTCTCTGGACCGATACTTTTCAGACCATGGCCATGCTCGTGTGCGTGGCCGTGAGCATTTACCTGATGGCCGACGAGCTGAACCTGGGCTTTGCCGGGCTGGTGAAAACGGTGAAGGAAAGCTCCATGTCGCAGATTTATTTCTCCGACCCCAAAGACGATAAGTTCTTCTGGAAGCAGTTTGCCTCGGGCGCTTTCATCACCATCGTGATGACCGGCCTCGACCAGGATTTGATGCAGAAAAACCTGAGTTGCCGCAACTTAGGTGATGCCCAGAAAAACATGTTCTGGTTCACGATTGCCATTGTGCTCGTCAACATCTTCTTCCTTTCGCTCGGGGTGCTGCTTTATCAGTACGCCGCCGCCAAGGGCATCAGCCTGCCCGTCAACCCCACCACCGGCGCCGTTATCGGCGACGACGTGTTTCCGCTGCTGGCCACCAACCACTTCAGTTTGTTTGCCGGCGTCGTGTTCATTCTGGGCATCATCGCCGTTACCTACGCCTCCGCCGATTCGGCCCTGACGGCCCTGACTACCTCGTTCTGCGTGGATATGCTCGGCATCGGGCAGTACGAGGAGAAAAAGCAGAAGAAAATCCGCCAGCTCACGCACCTGGGCTTTTCGGTGGTGCTGATTGTGATTATCCTGATTTTCCGCGCCATCAACGACCAGAGCGTGATTACGGCCGTGTTCAAGGCGGCCGGCTACACCTACGGGCCGCTGCTGGGGTTGTACTCGTTCGGCATTTTCACCAGCCGCGGCCTGCGCGACAGGCTGGTGCTGCCGCTGTGCCTGTTCACGCCGCTGCTCACCTATTTCATCAACCACAACTCCGAGCAGTGGTGGGATTACAAGTTCGGCTTCGAGATTCTGATTCTCAACGGCTTGCTCACGTTCCTGGGCCTATGGCTGATTTCGCGCCCCCGCAACCTCGAATTGAACCCCGTAGCGTAAGGGTTGTTGTTAGGGCTTAAGATTTTAGTGCTTAGCAGAGAACGTCATGCAGCGCGCAGCGAAGAATGACGTTCTCTGCTAAGCACTAAGTCCTACAACCTAAGCGCTAAAACCTAAGCCCCGCTATGAAACATCTTTCCTTCATTCTGCTGCTTGTATCTTTGGGGCTTTGGGAAGCGCGGGCGCAGCAGCCGGCGCCGGCCCGCAAACCCGTCGAGCTGAAGGCCGGGCGCATGCAGGCGCAGGCCCGGCCCGCCGCCAACCGCCCCGACGTGCCGCCCCAGTTTCCGGGCGGGGCAAAAGGGCTCAACCAGTTTTTTCAGCAGAACCTACAATACCCCGAAGCCGCCGGCGTCAAGCAAATCAGCGGCCATGTGGTGATGACCTTCACCGTGGAAGCCGACGGCCACCTGACGAACCCCTCGGTGGTGCAGCCCCTGAGCCCCGAGTGCGACACCGAGGCGCTGCGGGTACTGGGCCAGATGCCGGCCTGGAAACCCGCCACCCGCAAGGGCCAGCCCGTGCCCATTCAGGTGCGGCTGCCCGTGCCGTTCGGCGTTTCCGAGGGCCTGCAGGTGGAGCAGGGCAAACCCAAATTTGATTAAGTGAATTGAGACATGAGAAATGAGAAGTGAGAAGTGAGATGAACGACTGGCTCTGTAGTCGTTCATCTCACTTCTCACTTCTCATTTCTCACTTCTAAAACAGAATGGCCCGTAGCGGAATGAATACCAGCGGCGCAACCGTCGAGGCGGACGTGCCCAAGAAGAAGCTTAGCAAAGACAGCCTGCGGCAGGGGCTGCGGATTTTCCGTTTCACGCTGCCCTACCGCGCCAAATTCAGCATCGGTATGGTGCTGCTCACGCTGTCGAGCGCCACGGTGCTGTGCTTTCCGTGGGTGATTGGCAAGCTCACCGACACGGCCAACGGCACGCCCATGCGCTGGCCCGACGGCGCGCCGGTGTCCATCAACCAGATTGCGCTGGGCCTGTTTGCCGTGATTATGCTGCAGGGCATCAGCTCGTTCGGCCGCATCTGGTTTTTCACGCAGGTGAGCGAGTACACGGTCCGCGACATTCGGCAGGCGCTTTATGCCAAGCTCGTGAGTTTGCCCATCCCCTACTTCGAGCGCAACCGCGTGGGCGCCGTCATGTCGCGCATTACGGCCGATGTGGCGCAGGTGCAGGACTCGTTTTCGATTACGCTGGCCGAGCTGTTCCGGCAGGTGGTGACGCTGGTGGGCGGCATTACGCTCATCATGCTCGTGTCGGTGAAACTTTCGCTGTTCATGCTGCTCACCTTTCCGCCCATTGTGGTGGTGGCCATATTTTTCGGGCGCAAAATCCGGGTGCTGGCCAAGCTCACGCAGGACGAGCTGGCCCAGACCAACGTCATCGTCGAGGAAACCCTGCAGGGCATCAACACGGTGAAGTCGTTTACCAACGAGGCCTTCGAAACCGGCCGCTACGGCGCCTCGCTGACCCGTACGGTGCGGGCGGCGCTGCGCAGCAACCTGTACCGCGGCGGCTTCGTGTCGTTCGTTATTATCGGGCTGTTCGGCGGTATTATTCTGGTGCTGTGGCGGGCGGCCTCGCTCGTATCGGCCGGCCAGATGTCTATCGGCGACCTGACTTCGTTTGCGCTCTACACCATCTTCATCGGGGCCTCGGTGGGCGGTTTGGGCGAGCTGTACGGCAAAATCCAGAGCACGCTGGGCGCTTCCGAGCGCATCCTCGAAATGCTCGACGAGCCCTCCGAACCCATTCAGCGCACCCTGCCGCCCGCCACGCCCACGCTGCGGCTGCACGGCGACATTGAGTACCGCCACGTGGCGTTCCGCTACCCCACCCGCCCCGACCTGGCCGTGCTGCAGGACATCGACTTCCACATTCGCCCGGGCGAGAAAATTGCCCTGGTGGGCCCGAGCGGCGCCGGCAAAAGCACCATTGCCGGCCTGCTGATGCAGTTCTACGAGCTCAGCGGCGGCCAGATTCTGCTCGACGGCCGCCCCGCCGCCGACTACGACCTGACGGAACTGCGCCGCGAAATCGGCATTGTGCCCCAGGAAACCATGCTGTTTGGCGGCTCCATCCGCGAGAATATTGCCTACGGCCGCCCCACGGCCACCGACGCCGAAATCATCGAAGCTGCCGAGCGAGCCAACGCCTGGCGCTTCATCGAGGGCTTCCCCGAGGGCCTCGATACGGTAGTCGGCGACCGGGGCCTGAAGCTCTCGGGCGGCCAGCGCCAGCGGGTGGCCATTGCCCGCGCCATCCTCAAAAACCCCACCATCCTCATCCTCGACGAAGCCACCTCGGCCCTCGACTCGGAGAGCGAGCAGCTGGTGCAAAGCGCCATGGACGAGCTGATGCAGAACCGCACCAGCATCATCATCGCCCACCGCCTGAGCACCATCCGGAAAGTAGATAAAATCCTGGTTATCGACGGCGGCCGTATCGTGGAGCAGGGCACCCACGACGAGCTAAGCGAGCGGGAAGGCGGCCTCTACGCCAACTTGCTGCGCCTACAGTTCGAGCTGAGTTAAGCAGATAGTCCTATTTGCAGGCATTCCGGTTATATTCGCTGATTACTTTAGTTAATCTGCGTTTGCGACGTTATGCCTGACAATTCAGCAGCCCCTGTTCTACTGATTCCCGCCACCCCGCCCACGTTCGCCGAGTACCAGCTGATCCATCAGACGCAAGAGCGGCAACGGCATCCCAATCCCGAATCAACCCGGCCCGTTACGTCCGATCCGTGGTCAAACTGGCTAAAAGGAGCCCTCGTTTTGGCGGGATCTTTCGGATTTTATTCTATAAAGGGCGGGGGGTTGGTGTTCATGGCATTTGGGGTTATGATGGTTGGCTTAGGGTTGCTACACCAGCTTTGGGAATATCGGCGGGCTTTTCGGGAGCAGCAGGCGCGGCCGCAGCCTGAGTCGCTGGAATTTTCGGAGGCCGGCTTGCGGCTGCATTATCCCCTGGGCACCGTATTTCACGCTTGGGACTCGCTCTACCGGGTGCGCGAAATCGGCGACTGGCTGCTGCTGTATCCCGATATGGAGTTCTGCTACTCCCTCAACCTGCAACGGCTGCCCGAGCCGCTGACTGCGGCTGACGTGCGGGCGCTGATTCAGTGGAGTGATATGCGGACCGGCAAGGCTATTTTCGCGGTTTAGTCCGGCGCGCTTTTGCGCCTGCTTCAGTTGCAAAACGGCACCCTCGCCCTACTCATGCCCCAACCGCCCTACCACCTGCCCGCCGTGCACCTGTCGGCCGATGCGTTTGTGGCCGTGAATTTCCGGCTGTGGCGGGCGCGGCCGGGCACGCGCCGCAACCACTGGCTGCTGGGCGCGGCGCTGGCGTTGCTGACCATTAGCGTGGGCTTGGATTTGGGGCAGCACGGCCGGCTGACCAGCCCGTTTACGCTCGTATTTCTGGGTGTGGGCGTGACTTACGGGCTGCTCCGGTTCGGGCTGGTGCGCTGGCAGTTGCGGCGCGGCTACCAGCGCCAGGCGGCGCTGCAGCAACCCATTGATTTCACCCTGACCAGCACCGAAATCATTGGCCGCAGTGCGCTGGGGCAGTTCTCGGGGCAGTGGCAGCTTATCCGGCGGGCCGTGTGGGTGGGCACCGACTGGCTGCTGCTCTACCCCACCGAAGCCGCCTGCTACTACCTCGACCTGCGCCGCCTGCAGGCCCCCGCCACCCCCGCCGACGTGGCCCGGCTGCTGGAGCGCCACCCGATTCGGCAGCAGCGGGTGTAGCGGCGGGCCGGAGGTAACTTTGGCGCGGGTTGCGGGTTGCTGTTTCACCGAACCAAAAGCCAGCCGCTGATGGCTCGCCGCTGACTGCACCGGCGCGGCCGAGTTTGGTTTGCTTATTTTTACTCTGAATCAACTCTCACCTTCACCCAATTCCTGCTTCGTATGTCGTTTTCCACTTCCCGCCCCTCTACCGCCCGCATCCCCGGCGCTACGCTCGTGCTCACCGGCCTGCTGCTTGGCGGCGGCACGGCGGCCCAGGCCCAGATCAGCACGCCCCAGCCCAGCCCCAAAAGCACGCTGATGCAGCGCGTGGGCCTCACCGACGTCACCGTAACCTACTACCGGCCCAGCCTGCGCAGCCGTCTGGGCTTCGGCGAGGCCGGCGGCAAGGGCGTGGTAACCTACGGGCAGCGCTGGCGCACCGGGGCCAACAGCTCCACCACCATCAAATTTGCCGACGACATGATGGTGGAAGGCCAGAAAGTGGCCGCCGGCGAGTACGGCCTCTACACCATCCCCGGCAAAAACGAGTGGACCGTGGTGCTCAACAAGAACACCAAGGCCGGCGCTAACGTCGATGCGTTCAAGGACGACGAGAACGTGGCCAGCTTCAAGGTGAAGCCGATGATGCTCAAAGACAAGGTGGAAACCTTCACCATCGACCTGACCGACCTGACGCCCGCCACCGCCAACGTGGCCATGATGTGGGACCAGACGGCCGTCAAGTTCAAGCTGATGGCCGAAGTGGAGCCCAAAGTAATGGCCCAGATTGACGAGAAAGTGCTGAAAAACGCCAGCCCCAGCAGCGGCGACCTGGCCGCCGCCGCCGTGTACTACCTCGACAACAACAAGGACCTCAAGCAGGCCCTGACTTGGATGCAACAGGCCAACGCCAAAGACCCCAAGTTCTGGAACGTGCTCACGGAGGCTAAAATCCGCATGAAGATGAAGGACTACAAGGGCGCCGTAGCAGCAGCCGAGCAGTCGAAAAAGCTGGCCATGGACGCCAAGAACATGGACTACGTGAAGATGAACGACGAGCTGATTGCCGAAGCCAAGAAGGCGAAATAAACAGCTGTTAGCGGAGAGCCATTAGCTGTCAGCTTTCCGTCGATAAGAGCTAGAAAGCCTCGTCTGATTCGTCAGACGGGGCTTTCTAGCTCTTATCGTTCCTGAATCTTCAGCCAACCTAAGCCCCAGCGGGGCGGCATATCGGTAGCAACGGGCCGGAATTGAACCTTGAAGCTCCGGCGGGGCGACACCGTCGTTGAACGATTGGTGCCGCCCCGCCGGGGCTTTAACTTTTCTAGTTTCCTGCTGCTAACGATATGTCGCCCCGCCGGGGCTCAGCCAATTCTCAGCCATCAGGATGCTGTTTTTCTGGCGTTGATTGGCATTTGAAACCCGAGACAGCATAGCACTACCACGGCGCAGCCGATGATGTTAAACCACAGGTAGCCGATATCAGTGCCGAAGAAGAGGGCGGCTACCACTAGCTGGGCCACCACGGCCGCCCAGAATACAGTGCGGCCGTTCACTGATTTCAGGAAGAAGGCCACCATGAAAATACCCAGAATGGTGCCGTAGAAGAACGAGCCGAGGATATTAACGGCCTGAATCAGGTTTTCGAGGCGGGCGGCGAAGGTGGCGAAGGCAATGCCCAGCACGCCCCAGCCCACGGCCGCCCAGCGCGAGGCCGCCACGTAGTGCGCCTCCGAGCGGCCCGGCCGCCGCGGCCGGTACAAGTCCACCACCGTAGTGGATGACAGTGCGTTGAGGCCGGCCGCGGCCGAGCCCATGGCGGCGCTCAGCACCACGGCCACCAGCAACCCCACCAGGCCCTGGGGCAGGTAGTTGAGCACGAAAGTCAGGAACACGTAGTCGGTGTCCTTGGCCTCGACCGACGGCACGGCCTGCTTGAGCAGCTTCTGAGCCTGCTGGCGCAAACCCAGGTTGGCGGCCTGCACGGCTTGCAGATGCGTCTGGGCCGCGGCAATAGCCAATTCGTCGTCGGTTTTGAGAGCCGAAACCAGCTCGCCGGTGGCGCGGGCGCGGGCCTTAAACAGCGTGGCGTGGGTGCGCTCCAGGCCCCGCAATTGGGGGCCGTACTGCTCGGAGTGGGCCACCCGCAGGTACACCGGCCGGTTGAAGGTAAGCGGGGCCGGGTTGAACTGGTAGAACACGAACAGCAGCACGCCCAGCAGCAGAATCCCGAATTGCATCGGAATCTTGAGCAGGCCGTTCATCAGCAGCCCCAGGCGACTTTCGGTCAGGTCGCGGCCGGCCAGGTAGCGCTGCACCTGGCTTTGATCGGTGCCGAAGTACGAGAGGGCCAGAAACAGGCCGCCGGTAATGCCCGACCAGAAGTTGTACCGGTCGTTGGGGTCGAAGTGGAAGTCGATCAGGTTGAGTTTGCCCTGGGTGCCGGCTACGCGCATGGCATCGGTGAAGCCCACACCTTCGGGCAGGTAATGCACCAGCAGGTAGCCAGCCACCACCATGCCCGTAAAAATCACGGCCACCTGCCCCTGCTGGGTTACGGCCACCGCTTTGGTGCCGCCGCTCACGGTGTAGGCAATCATCAGCCCGCCAATGAGCCAGACGGTGAGGTGAATGTTCCAGCCCAGAATGGCCGACAGCACCAGCGCCGGCGCGTATAGCGAGAGGCCGTTGCTGAGGCCCCGCTGCACCAGAAACAGCAGCGCCGTGAAGGTGCGGGTGCGCCTATCGAACCGACCCTCCAGGTACTCGTAGGCCGTGTACACCTGCAGCCGGTGGTAGATGGGCACGGCAAACACGGCAATCAGCACCATGGCCACCGGCAGGCCCAGGTAGAACTGGATGAAGCGCATGCCGTCGTCGTAGGCCTGGCCGGGGGTGCTGATGAAGGTGATGGCCGAGGCTTGGGTGGCCATGATGCTCAGGCCCACCGCCCACCACGAGGCCGAGCGTCCGCCCAGCAGGTAATCATCCAGGGAGGCGCCGGCGCGGCGGGTGCGCCAGGTGCCGTAGCCCACGATAAACAGCAGCGTGCCGCCCAGAATCAGCCAGTCGAGCGCGCTCATGCAAACAATCGAGTCAGGTACACGAACAGGCCGATTTCGGCCCCCAGCGCCCCCAGCACCAGCCAGTACCAGGCCTGCCACGAGGGCAGCAGCGGCGGTTTATCGTTGGGTGAAGTTGGAGGAACAGACACGGGCGGGAAGTTGGCAACTGGCAAAGTCGAAAGATAGGTCAAACCCGGCTGTCATCTATACCCATCGGCTTCGGCCGCAGCCACCACGTCCCGATTTCAAAGCCGCAGGTCAGCAGCAACCCCAGCGCCGCGCCGGCTACTACGTCGCTCAGCCAGTGAAACTCCAGCACCACCCGGCCCAGGCAGACCAGCCCCAGCCATGCCAATAGCCAGGGCCGCGCCTTCGGGAACCGCAGCGCCCAGGGCAGCAGCAGCCCCGCCGTAACGGCCGCGTGGCCCGATGGAAAGGAATCGAACCGGCCAACCGCCTGCCAGAAGCCGGCGTTGGGAGCTACATGGCTAAATACCGCGGACGGGCGGGGCCGGTTGAAATAAGGGGCTGACAGGTTGCGAATAGCTTCGCTGCTTATCAAGGTGAGAAGTGCCACCAGCCAGATGGTGCTATTCGGCCACCGCAGCAGCCGGGTTACGATGAACAGTAGCAGTAGCCCCGACCACACCCACAATGGCTGGGACATCAGCGTATCCTGCAGTTGCATCAGGCCCGCGAAAAACGGCCGTAACGGCGCGCTCTGCTGGTGGAGCAGGTCGGCCAGCGGTGCATCTACCCCGGCAATCAGCAGCAGAATGACCGGGACAGAAAGCAGCGCCGCAAGCAGCAGGCGCAGATAAAAACGGAAGGTCATACTGGATGAAAGACCAAAGAAACCGCTGTCGTCAGGCTCCCCCTCTCCCCCTGGAGAGGGGGCCGGGGGGTGAGGCGCCCGCCAGAACGAAGCGGAAATTATTTCCCCAACGACACCATGTTGGTCAGCAGCCGGTAGGCCCCCGGCACGCCGGCGGGCAGTTCGCGGAACAGCGAGAGGCCGGTGTAGATGTAGTGACCCTTGCCGTAGCTGGCTACCAGAATGGCGCTTTCCTTGGCCGTTTCGCCGGGGTCGTGGCTGCTGATGACGGTTTGGTAGCGCGGGTCCCACTTCTCGGGGTAGTAGAGGCCCTGCTCCTGCACCCAGCCCTGGAAATCCTGGGGCGTGATGCGGTTAGGCGTGTTAAGTAGCGGCTGTTTGGAATTGAGCAGGGTGACGGGCGCGTCTTCCACCGTCACCCGGTCGCGGCTGAGGGTGAGCGGGTAGGGGCCGATTTCGGGCAGCACCGTGCCGCGGTTCACCACGTACTGCACCACCAGGTTGCCCCCGTTTTCCACGTATTTCAGCAGGGCCGGCTGGCGGGTTTTGAGCTGCTCGACGGTGTTGTAGGCCCGCACGCCGAGCACCACGGCATCGAAGCGGCGCAGGCTGGTTTCGGTGAGGTCTTCGGGCTTGAGCAGCGTGACGGTGTAGCCAATCTGGCGCAGGGCCTCGGGCACCTCGTCGCCGGCCCCCATCAGGTAGCCGATTTGCTGGCCCTTGCGCTTAAGGTCGAGCTTCACGAGCGGGGCGGTGGCTTCAGGGAACAGCGTTTGGGTCGGGATGTGGTTGTAGGCAATGGTCTGGTAGCCGCGCGAATATGCCTGGCCGTCCACGGTTGCCACGGCCCGCAGTTCGGCGCGGCCTTCCTTCGCGCCCGCGCCGGGCCGCACCAGGAACTGCACAGTCTGCTCGGCATCTTTGGCGGCGAGGTCGAAGGGCAAGCTGGCCGGCTCGGCCACCCAGCCGGCGGGCAACGTGAGGGCCACGCTGCCTTTCACGCCCGCCTTGCCGGCCCGTAGCGTTACGGGCACCGTTTTGGGCTGGTTATCGGCAAACACAAACGCCTGCCCCCCAATGTTCACCATCACCGGCGGCACCACCGTCAGCGGGCGGTACTTCTCCCCTTCCACCGGATCAGTACTTTTGTACTGAACAGGAATAAGCTGAATTTCAGACGATGCCACAGTGAATAGCGTGATACTTGCCACTGATGGATTCTCCGGTAATCCAATTAGGTCTCTTCCAGGCATGGTAACCAACGGCGTCACGACCGACCCACCAAGTGGTGGGTATAATGTTGCGCGGCCTACGGGGTATTGCGAAGGGACAGAATACATACCATCTGTTCCTCTTTCCTGCAACCAATATGGTTGTGACAAGGGCAAAACAATGGATGTTTTGCTATTCGATTTCCGCTTATTCTTATTCGAAATCGAACCAGCTAATGAGTAGTTACTTACACTACCCCGCATTGGTAACCGTAATGCCTTTCCTGGTTCGATAACAATGGGCTTTTCGAAAGCAGTATCCACCGCTATCAGACCAAAGCTGCTGGCACCTATGATTTTATATACTGAATTAGAGCGGTTTGCAATTTCCACATTTATAGTAATTTCTTGTCCTGCCGTTGTAGTAGCAGAAGACGATACAGCTTCGATGTAAATACCAGATGCTGCCTGAATTAATTGGTGAATTTCACTAAGCTTTTCTTCTTCCCAGAATGATTTATGGCCTTCTGTAGAAGTTTTATCGAAAAGTGCTGTTAGTTCCTTCTCTGCGTTTAGCAGCCCTGCCACACTCGCACTCGGATTCGCCGCGTCGTAGTTCCGAATCACCTCATCCACCAGCTTGCCTACAGCCGCGCCGCCGGGTACGCGGTTCCAGGTCAGGTCCACGCCGTCGAACAGGTCGGTTTTGGCGGGCTCGCCTTTCAGGAGCTGGAAATACTCCGGGGCCTCGCCGCGCTGGGCGCTGCTGCCGAAGCCCTGGCTTTTGTGGCTGGTGCGGCTTTCGGCGGCAATTTCGCCGTAGCTGCGGCCCAGCAGCGGGTTGAAGCCGCCGGCATCAATGCTCAGATACTGACTCATATCCTCGCCCGGCTTCACGAAGAAGCTGCCGGTGTTCCAGAGTAGGCGCTTGGCCTGCCAGGGCTGCACAAACTTGAGTTGCTCGGGGAAGCGCTTGGGGTCGGCGGCGGCATCAAAGGCCTCGATGGCCAGCATGGCCGAGGCCGTGTGGTGGCCGTGGCCGGCGCGGGCGTCGGGCGGGAAGCGGGTTATCATGACATCGGGCCGGCGCTGGCGAATCACCCAGACCATATCGGCGAGCACCTGCTCCTTGTCCCAGATGGTGAAGGTTTCCTGGGCCGTTTTGGAGAAGCCGAAGTCGTTGGCGCGGGTGAAGAACTGCCGGCCCCCATCGATGCGGCGGGCCGCCAGCAGCTCCTGGGTGCGGATAACGCCCAGGCCCTCGCGCAGCTCGGGGCCGATGAGGTTCTGGCCGCCGTCGCCGCGGGTGCAGCTCAGGTAGCCGGTTTCCACGAGGCGGCCGTTGGCCAGGTAGGCTAGCAGGCGGGTGTTTTCGTCGTCGGGGTGGGCGGCAATGTAGAGGGCCGAGCCCAGCACGTTGAGCTTCTTGAGTCCCAGCAGAATCTCCGACGACGACCACGTTTTGGGCGCCTGGGCGGCGGCTTCGCCAATTAGTAATGAGTAATTAGTAATTAACAGCGCCAGCCAGACAGCGGCGGTGCGGAAGGCGGGGCGAAGGGTCATTCGGAAAGCTGGAAACAAGCGCGGTAAAGATGCGGGCCGAAGCGGCGGGTTGCAGAGCAGCCCGTAGCGCGAAAGTCCGTTTCGCGCTACGGGTGCCGGGCTACCGGGCCGCCGGGGCGGCGCCGGTGGGGTGCCAGCCGGGTTGGTCGCTGAGGTTGTAGATTTCCTGGATATCGTGCAGGATGTGCTCGAAATCCAGGTTCAAATCCTTCAGCAGCCCCGTTTTCAGGTCGAATACCCAGCCGTGGACGGTGGGGAAACCGTCCTGCAGGTAGGCTTGTTGCACGATGGCCGTTTTCACCACGTTGATGCACTGCTCCTGCACGTTCAGCTCCACCAGCCGGTCGTAGCGCTGCGTAGTGTCGGTGATGGCGTCCAGCTCGATATGGTGCAGGCGGTACACGTCGCGGATGTTGCGCAGCCAGGGGTTGAGAATGCCCAGATCCTGGGCCTGCATGGCCGCTTTCACGCCGCCGCAGCCGTAGTGCCCGCACACGATGATGTGCTTGACGTGCAGGTGGCGCACGGCGTACTCAATCACCGACATGGCGTTGAGGTCGATGTTGTTGACCAGATTGGCGATATTACGATGCACGAACACCTCGCCCGGCTTGAGGCCCATCAGCTCCTCGGCCGTTACGCGGCTGTCGCTGCACCCGATGTAGAGGTAATCGGGCTCCTGGTCGGCGGCCAGCGAGGCCGGAAAATCGGGGCGGTTGGCGGTGCAGTCGGCCACCCATTGGCGGTTGCGCTCAAAAATTTCGGCGTACTGGGGCATTGTGGTTGCGAAAACGGGTTGAGTGGAAAAAAGTAGCAGGGCCGAAAGCTACGCACCACCGGCCGGATTTGGGTGGCGGCGGGCCGGCAGGGTTATTGCGGCCGGCGCGCCGAAAAACTGCCGGCCGCGTGCGTCGGGCGCGGCCGGGCGGGCGTCTGTAAGCAGCCTGCCGGCGGGCCGCGTGCTATTTTTGCGAAGCCTCCCGCCGGTTGGGGCGGCTCCGATAGGCTGACGGCCGGCTTTATTTACTGTATCTTTTTTTTGCGCATGTCCTTTCCTCTTGCTGCCCGTTTGCGCCTCGCCGCGCTGGGCCTGGCCCTGAATCTGCCGTTGCTGGCCGCGGCCCAAACCGTTGCCCCGGCGCCCGCGCCGCCCACGCCCGAAGCCGCGGCGGCCCTGCAGTGGTATATGCTCGACCCCACCGCCGACCGCGTGATGGGCGTGAGCGTGAACCGCACCTACCAGGAGCTGCTGGCCGGCCGCACCCCCACACCCGTGGTGGTAGCCGTAATTGATGCCGGCATCGACACCACCCACGCCGACCTGAAGCGCATGCTGTGGCGCAACGCCCGCGAAGTGGCCGGCAACGGCCTCGACGACGACAAAAACGGCCTCACCGACGACGTGTGGGGCTGGAACTACCTGGGCGGCGCCGACGGCCGCAACATCAACCTCGAACAGCTCGAAGAAACCCGTCTGCTGGCCCAGCTGCAGCCCCGTTTCAAGGGTAAAAGCCGCGCCGGCGTGCCCGCCGCCCAACGCGCCGACTTCGATTTGTACCAGCAGGTGAAGAAAAGCTACGACGCCAAGGTGAAGGAAAACACCGACCGCCTCAAGCAGTTCAGCCAGGTGTACGCCGAGAACGTGACGGTTTCCGAGAAGCTGAAAGCGGCCCTGGGCGTGGCCGTGCTCGATACGGCCGTGCTGCGCAACCCGCCCACGCAGGTGCCCCAACTGCGCGAGCTGTCGGGCCAGCTGCACCAGCTGCTGCTGAATACCGGCTTCGCTTCGCTCGATGACATTCTGGTGGAGATGAAAAACGGTCTGAAGGAAACTCAGGACCAGCTCGACTACGGCCTCAACCTCAACTACAACCCCCGCCCCATCGTCGGCGACGACCCGTTCAACGTGAAGCAGCGCCTGTATGGCAACGCCGATGTGGCCGGACCCGACCCACTGCACGGTACCCACGTGGCCGGCATTATCGGGGCCGACCGCGTGAACAACCTCGGCATTATGGGCATTGCGCCGCCCGTGGTGCGCCTGATGGCCGTGCGCGCCGTGCCCGATGGCGATGAGCGCGACAAGGACGTGGCCAACGCCATCCGCTACGCCGCCGACCACGGGGCCAGCATCATCAACATGAGCTTTGGCAAGTATTACTCGCCCCAGCGCGCCGCCGTCGAAGACGCCATCCGCTACGCCGACAGCAAGGGCGTGCTGCTGGTGCACTCGGCCGGCAACGAAAACGAAGACCTCGACAAGAAGCTGCAGTTTCCGACGCCGGTGTTCCTCAACGGCCAGCGCATCCCGAACCTGATTACGGTGGGTGCCTCCTCGCGCGACAACGACGAGAGCCTGGCCGCCGACTTCTCCAACTTCGGCAAAACCCAGGTGGATGTGTTTGCGCCCGGCAACCAGATTTACTCGACACTGCCCGGCGGCCGCTACGGCAACCTGAGCGGCACGAGCATGGCCGCACCGGTGGTATCGGGCATTGCCGCCACGCTCAAAAGCTACTTCCCCCAGCTCACGGCCACCGACCTCAAGCGCATCATCCTGGCTTCGGCCCAGCCCACCCACACGCAGGTGCGCCAGCCCGGCTCGGACAAAATGGTTGACTTCGCCAACCTCTCCAGCACCGGCGGCATCGTAAACCTCTACCGCGCCGTGCAGCTGGCCCAGCAGGAGAAGGCAGTCAAGTAAACTGGGGTAAACCATCTGTCATCCTGAGCGCAGCGAAGGACCTATACAGAAGCTAACCTCAAACAATACCTTCTGTATAGGTCCTTCGCAAGCTCAGGATGACAGGTATCTTTACCCTCATCACTCTATTACCTCATTACCTAATCATCCCAACCACCGCCCATGCTTATTCCCCAACTGATGGTTCTGCGCAAGCGCCTGCGCGCTGAAGGCAACTCGCCGGCCGCGTTGCCTTCGCCGCAGCACAGCCGCCGAACGGGGCGGCGGGGCCGGCGCTGGTGGAAGCTCCAGATTACCAACGCCCTGTTTCTGACGATGGGCGTGTTCTGCGCCGGGTTCGGGCTCGAAAGCTTCCTGCTGCCCGGCGGCTTCCTCGACGGCGGCGTAACGGGCGTTTCGCTGCTGCTGCGGCAGGTGTTCGGCCTGCCGCTGTCGGCCCTGATTGTTGTGCTCAACCTGCCGTTCATGATTATGGCCAGCCGGCAGCTGGGCAAGGGCGTGGCCATCCGCACGCTGCTGAGCGTGCTGGGGCTGGCCGTGGTGCTGGCCACCGTGCCGTTTCCCATCGTGACGGAGGACAAGCTGCTGATTTCGGTGTTCGGGGGCTTCTTTCTGGGCGCGGGCATCGGGCTGGCCATGCGCGGCGGCGGTGTGCTCGACGGCACCGAAATCATGGCCATCTACCTGAGCAAAACCAGCAGCCTCACGGTCGGCGACATCATCCTGTTCTTCAACATCGTCATCTTCGGCGTGGCGGCCTACGTGCTGTCCATCGAAACGGCCCTGTACTCGATTCTGGCGTATTTGTCGGCTGCCAAAACCGTCGATTTCGTGATTGACGGCGTGGAGGAATACACCGGCGTCACCATCGTTTCGGGCCGCTCCGACGCCATCCGGCGCATGATTACCGAGAAGCTGGGCCGCGGGGCCACCATCTACAGCGGCAAGCGCGGCTACGGCTCGCACGGCCACCAGCCCAGCCCCATCGACATCGTGTTCACGGTCGTTACCCGCCTCGAACTCTCGCAGCTCAAGGCCGAAGTCGAGCAGATTGACCGCCAGGCCTTCATGGTGATGCACAGCGTGAAAGACACCAAAGGCGGCATGATCAAAAAGCGCCCGCTGCATTAAGCTGCCGGTTGGTAGTTGTCGGTTGTCAGGCACGTCATTCAGAGCGCAGCGAAGAATCTCGCGCGCTGATACTTGGTTCGTTGACGCAACGAAACATGCGAGATTCTTCGCTGCGCTCTGAATGACGTGCCTGACAACCGACAACTGATATCTTTGCGGCATGTCCACCCCGCTCCTGCTCTCCGACCTCTACATTTACCCCGTAAAGTCGCTGGGCGGCATCCGGCTTACCGAGGCCGAGGTTGGGCCCCGCGGCCTGCGCCACGACCGCCGCTGGCTGGTAGTGGACGAGCAGAACCGCTTCATGACCCAGCGGCAGACCACGGCCATGGCCAACCTGCGGGTGGCGCCCGCCTACAACGGTTTCCTGCTCAGCCACCAGCAGCGCCCCGAACTGCTGCCGCTCTACGTGCCGTTCGAGGCCACGCCCGAAAAAACCCTGTTCGTGACCATCTGGGACGATATGGTGTTTGCCTGGCGCGGCCGGCCCGAGTGCGACGAGTGGCTGAGCGAGGCGCTGGGCCAGCCCTGCAAGCTGGTGTATATGTCGGATATGGTGCGCCGCGACACCGAACCCGAGTTAAACCCCGAGGGCCAGCTGGTGAGCTTTGCCGACGCCTACCCGTTCCTGCTCATCGGGCAGGCCTCACTCGCCGACCTCAACGGCCGCCTCGCTGAGCCCGTGGGCATGGAGCGGTTCCGGCCCAACTTCGTGTTCAGCGGCGGCGAGGCGTTTGCTGAAGATGGTTGGGACCGGTTTCAGATGGGCGACCTCACCTTCCGGGCGGTGCGGGGCTGCGGGCGCTGCGTACTCACCACCATCAACCCGGCTACGGCTACCAAAAGCCCGCTGGGCGAGCCCCTGCGCACCCTGGCCGCCTACCGCACCGAAGACGGCAGCGCCATGTTCGGCCAGAACGTAACCTGCCCCGACCGGGGCCTTGTGCGCGTTGGCGAGCCGCTGCGCGTGGCTAGCTACAAAGCCTAGCCCACCCTCGAAGCCAGTCGGCGCACAGAATGCACAACTGCCTCTGATACTCAGCCGTTGCCGCTGCAGGCAGTTGAACGCGCGTATATCGAAGCTGACCGGAGGTTATATCGTCTTTATCGAATAAATCAACAGGTTGATTGGATTGCATTTTGCGAAGCTGAATAAAAACGTATACTTTTGATAAATCAATATCATCCCGGATAAAAGCTATTCCCGAATGTTCTCTTGTCTGGCTTATGCGTTTTAATTTCCTGCCCGCATGTTGGCTTCCTCTGCTGCTGAGCCTATGCCTGCTGGCTTCGGTGAGCCTGGCCGGCACAGCGGCTCAGAGCGGCGAGCCGAAGCCGGAGCAGCTGCAGCAGCCCTGGGATGAGCTGCTGCAACGGCACGTAACGCCCGATGGCCGCCTCGACTACGAAGGCCTGCTGGCCGACGAAGACCAGCTGCTGGGCTACCTGCAAAGCCTGCGCAAAGTGCGCCCCGAAGCGGAAACCTGGACGCCCGACCAGCGGCAGGCGTTCTGGCTGAACATCTATAATGCCGCCGCCGCCAACCTGGTGCTCGAAAACTACCCCGTCGCCAGCATCAACGACATCCGGGTTAAAGTCATTGGCGGCTACGAGTCGCCCTGGGAAACGACGGTGGTGAACGTGGGCGGGCAAAACTACTCGCTCAACCAGATCGAAGAAAAGCTGCGCCAGCAGTTCCGCGACCCGCGCGTGCATTTTGCCCTCAACTACGGCGCGGCCTCGGCGGCGCCGCTGCTGGCCGAGGCCTACACCGGCGCCCGGCTCAGCCGCCAGCTCGACCAGCAGGCCCGCCGCTTCATCAACGACCCCGCCTTCAACCAGCTAAGCCCCGAGCAGGTGCGCCTCTCCACGCTGTTCCACTCCTACGCCATTGAGTTCGGCCCGGCGCCGCAGCTGCTGGCCTTTATCAACCGCTACGCCCATGCGCCGGTGCTGCTCACGGCCCGCATCGAGTACCTGTCGTTTAGCTGGGCGCTCAACAGCCGCACGCCGCTCAGCAGCGGGCAGGCGTTGGGCCGCAAATAGCGCCGCGCCTGAGCGGCAGCGGCCAACTCGGGCCCATGCTGCCCCGTACCGCCTAGCGGTGCGGGGCTTTTTTACGCGCCGCTCAGTTTGCGTTTCTACCGATGAATTTAGCTCTCGTTCTTGATTTTCTGCGCGATTTGGCCGCCCACAACCACAAGGCCTGGATGGACGAAAACCGCGCCCGCTACCACGCCGCCCGCGCCGAATACGCCGGCTTCGTGGACGAAATGCTCCGGCTGGCTTCGGCCGAGCTGGAGCCCGACCTGCGCGGCCTGCGCGCCACCGACCTGATGTTTCGCATCAACAAAAACGACCGCTCGCAGCTCGACCCCGAGCCCTACAAGCGGCACATGGGCGCCGGCTTCAAGCCCGGCGGCCGGCACGCGGCGCGGGCGGGCTACTTCGTGGCCGTGCAGCCCGGCGGCGGCACCTACGTGGGCGCCGGCCGCCGCCTGCCCGATGCCGCCGAGCTGGCCCGCATCCGCCAGGAAATCCACTACAACGCGCCCGCCTTCCACGCCATGCGCCAGTCGGCCGACCTGCTGCGCCACTTCCCGCAGGGCCTCGACACGGCCCAGGCCCTCAAAACCGCCCCCAAAGGCTACGACCGCACCGACCCCGACATTGCGTGGCTGCGGCTCAAAAGCTTCTTCGTGTGGCAGCACTTCCCCGACGCAGAAGTCGTGCGGCCCGATTTCCCGGCCCGCGTGCTCGAAGCCTGGCAGGCCGCCCGCCCGCTGGTCGATTTTCTGAACGAGGCGCTGGAGGCAGAAGGGTAATATTAGATGATAAGGCCCCTGTCATCCTAAGCTTGCGAAGGACCTATACAGCAATACTACGCTCAGGTGTTAGCATTGCTGTATAGGTCCTTCGCAAGCTCAGGATGACAGCGATGCTGAAAGCTGCCTGTTTTGCCTTCTGAAGCGCTCTAAAACAGCCCGAACAGGGTGCTGTTGATTTTGTCGATGACCACGCTCAGGTCCTCGGGGTTGTTGACGTAGTCGAGGTTGTTGACATCGACGATGAGCAGCTTGCCCTGGTCGTAGCCGGCAATCCACTCCTCGTAGTGCTCGTTGAGGTGCTTGAGGTAGTCGATTTTGATGTTGTTCTCGTAGCCGCGGCCCCGGCGCTCAATTTGCTGCACGAGCTTGGGCAAATCGGCCCGCAGATACAGCAGCAAATCGGGCGGATCGACCATGCTGATCATGGAGTTGAACAGGCCCAGGTAGTTCTGGTAGTCGCGCTCACTCATCAGGCCCGACTGGCTGAGGTTGGCCGCGAAAATGTGGGCGTCCTCGTAAATCGTGCGGTCCTGGATGATGCCCTTGTTGGTTTGCTGCAGCTGCTTTATCTGCTGGGTCTGGCGAAAGCGGCTGTTGAGAAAATATACCTGCAGATGGAAAGCCCAGCGCGGCATATCATCGTAAAAATCCTTCAGGTAGGGGTTGTGGTCGACATCTTCCAGGAAAACTTCCCAGTTGAAATGATGCGCCAACTTGTTGGAGAGCGTGGTTTTGCCGGCCCCGATGTTGCCAACTATTGCAATGTGCATGAGCGAAGAGCGAAAAAGCAGAGTCGCAAAAATAGTGGTTCCTGTTTCCTAATTGGGCCGCCGCCAAGCCGGGCTATAATAATGCTATATTTACCTGAAATCGTCTAACTACTTGTAGCGCTTCCACTATGGCCTCGTTCGCGCTCCAACCATTGCGTACCCTCACCGACGACAGCGGCCAGTTGCTGGCCCGCGTCGAGTACGACCCCACCCGGCAACTGCTGGCGGTACATTGGTTCGGCAACCTGACGGGCCAGCAGGTGATTTATGTGGCCCGCACCACGCAGCAACTGAGCGCCACGCACCCTTACCGGCTGCTACTCAACGACAAAAGCCAGGCTACCGGCGACTGGAGCGAGGCGCAGGCCTGGCTGGAATACGAGTGGCTGCCGCAGGCGCTGGCCGGCGGTTTGCGCGCCGTAGCGTACGTTTTCACGCCCGATATGCACAACCAGCTAGCTAGCTACCAGTTTGTAGAATATCTGGCGCCGTACGTGCGCATCGAGGTATTTCCCGACCTGACTAGCGCCCTGCAGTGGCTGGATGCTGCCGCCACCGACGCCGTCAGCGCTTAGTCGCGCATCGAGTCCTTCACGCCGCGGGCCTTTTCCAGCGTCCGGAACTCGCCTTGTAGCGTGCGGATGCGCAGGCGCTCCTCCAGCGGCAGCTGGGTGCGCACCTGCTCGTAGCGGGCATTCAGGCGGCTGAGCACCTCGCCGGCCGTGTTCCAGTCGGCCTGCGACCAGCTTTTCTTTTCGGTGCGCATGGTTTCCACCAGCCGCTGGTACAGGCCGGTTAGCTCGGTGGCGCGCACCCGGTTGATGTTTACGTTTTCATTTAGCAAGCGCGCCTGGGCCTGGGCGGGCGTGGCGGGCTGCTGGGTGGCGTCGAGGCTGTCCTGGCGGGCGGCCCACTGCTGGTAGCGGGCTTTCTGGGCGGCATATTCGCGCTTGCCATCGGCCGAGAGGCTATCGGCGGCGCGGTCGAGGCGGCGGCTGCGGCGGTCGAACTCGGCCGTGAGCTTGGGCATCTCGCGGCGCGTGGCCGCCTCGGCCCTATCGACCTGCCGGCCCACCCAGTCGCCGAAATCGTACAGGCTGCGCTCCAGCGTGCCGCCGCTTTTGGCGGGTTGCTGGGCCTGGGCCGCCGGGGCCGTGAGCAGGCCGGCAGCCAGTAGCAGGGCAGAGAAAAGAGCAGTTTTTGGGGCAGATGAAGTCATAGCAGGAGAGTAAAGATGAAGCTGAGTCGGGGCCGCAGCGCCGGACCGGGTGCCCAGCCGTGGGGCAATTTCCGGCCCAAAACTACCGAAAGGCACTAAACGGTTCGGTTTTGCGCCGGATTATCCCGTTTTTTGCCCCTTATGCCAGCTTCCCCCGCCGCGCCCGCGCTCATCCGCCCCGCCACTGCCGCCGACATCCCCACCATCCTGGAGCTGGCCGAAGCCACCTGGGAGCCCACCTACCGCTTCATCATCTCGCGCGAGCAGATTGAGTACATGTACCGCGTGATTTATACCGAGGCCTCGCTGCAGCGGCAGATGCACGAGCAGGGCCACCAATTCATGCTGGCCTATGTCGATGGCCAGGCCACCGGCTACGCCTCGTTTTCGGCCCTGGATGATGCCGGCCTGTTCAAGCTGCAGAAGATTTACGTGCTGGCCTCGCACCAGGGCTCGGGCCAGGGCCAGCAGCTGGTAGCAGCCGTCGAAGCGGCCGTGCGCGCCGCCGGCGGCCACACCCTCGATCTGAACGTAAACCGCCACAACCCGGCCCTCACCTTCTATGAGCACCTGGGGTTCCAGCGCCACCGCGAAGTAGATATTGCCATCGGCCCCTACTGGATGAACGACTACATTATGCGCAAGGAGCTGGCTTAGGGCTTAGGGCTTAGGGCTTAGGGCTTAGGGCTTAGGGCTTAGGGCTTAGGGCTTAGGGCTTAGGGCTTAGGGGGATACTGCTTGTTGATGGCGGGGTTGCGCGAACCTGCGTATAGCGCAGCTTACTTTCCCGACTCGTTTACCAATTCATTCACCGACTCACTCAGTCACTCATTCACTGTACATGGCCACCAAACTCACCGTCCTCAGCAATGGCTCGCTCCGCGTAGAGGGCACCGATTTCGAACTCGTTGATGCCCAGGGCAACGCCTACGGCCTCGGCGGCCGCGAACGAATCAGCATCTGCCGCTGCGGCCTCTCCGCCAACAAGCCGTTCTGCGACGGCTCGCACAAAGGCCATTTCGAGCACAACGCCGTAGCCTTCGACCTGCCCACGCCCGGCACTAAGTAATTGGCATGTAGCCCATAATCGGCAAGCCAATCACCTTTGTCATCCTGAGCAACGCGAAGGACCTTACCACGCTGGAACGACCGTAACAACGATTCGTCTTCACGTAGTAAGGTCCTTCGCGTTGCTCAGGATGACAAAGGTTATTGGTTTGCCAATTATGGCTTACAGCTGATAGCTCTTAAAAAAGCGAGTTTACGAAATCGACGTACTCCTGGCGGGCATCGTCCTGGCTTTTGCCTTTCTGGCCGGCCCAGGCGTCGTATTTGGCAATGGCTTTAAAGTCGAAACCACCGGGCCGGTCGCCCGATACGTCGCCTTCGCTGCCCTGCTTGTAGAGGGAGTACATTTTGAGCAGGGCCGTGTTGTCGGGCTTGGCGGGCAGCTCTTTGCTGCGGGCGGCGGCGGCTTCAAATTCTTCGGGAGTGGCCATAGTAGGGAATGTGGGAAATGGGGTGAATGGAGAATAGACAGGCGGGCTGGGGGCCGAATGGTTGGTGCCGGCAAAGTGCTTACGGCTTTCTGCCAACGACCAGCCGCGCGGCCCAAAGTACGGATTGCGCCGGAAATAGTCGGCTTGCAGCGTTTATTTTCCGCTTATCTTCCGCCCCTGCCCACTTCTTACTCACTCATACTCCTGCCTTTATGCTGAAACCCCTACTCTGCGGCCTGCTGCTCGGCGGCGCGCTGCTGGCTCCGGCGCCCGCCGCGCTGGCCCAGAAAACCTACCTGCACTGCGGCCGCCTGCTCGACATGCGCTCCGACCGCGCCCAAACCGCCATGACGCTGGTGGTGGAAAACGGCCGGGTGCTGGCCGTCGAGAAAGGCTACACCGCCCCCACCAGCCCCCAGGATCAGGTTATCGACCTGAAAAACCGCACGGTGCTACCTGGCCTCATCGACTGCCACGTGCACCTGGAGGGCGAAACCAGCAAGGATAATTTCCTGCGCGAGTTCACCGAAAACCCCGCCGACGTGGCCTTTGGCTCGCTGGAGCACGCCCGCAAAACGCTGCTGGCCGGCTTCACCACGGTGCGCGATTTGGGCGGCTCGGGCGTGAACGTGGCGCTGCGCAACGCCATCAACCAGGGCAAGGTAGTGGGCCCGCGCATTTTTACGGCCCGCAAGGCCCTTTCGGGCACCGGCGGCCACATGGACCCCACCAACGGCTACCGCCTCGATTTGATGGGCGTGCCCGGCCCGGTGGATGGCGTGATCAACAGCCCCGACGAAGCCCGGCAGGCCGTGCGCGAGCAGTACAAGCGCGGCGCCGACCTCATCAAGATTGCCAGCACCGGCGGCGTGCTCAGCGTGGCCAAAGACGGCTCCTCGGCCCAGATGACGGAGGCCGAAATACGGGCCGTGGTGGAAACAGCGCACGATTTGGGCCTGGCCGTGGCCTGCCACGCCCACGGCTCGGAAGGCATGCGGCGCGCCATCCGGGCAGGCGTTACCAGCATCGAGCACGGCACGCTCATGGACGACGAAACGATGAAGCTGATGGTGAAGCACGGCACCTGGTACGTTCCCACCATCACGGCCGGCAAATCGGTGGCCGACTCGGCCAAAATCCCGAACTACTACCCGCCGCTGGTGACGCCCAAGGCCCTGGCCATCGGCCCCAGGCTGCAGGGCACGTTTGGGCGGGCCTACAAAATGGGCGTCAAGATTGCCTTTGGCACCGATGCGGCCGTGTTCCGGCACGGGGCTAACGCGCTGGAGTTCCGCTACATGGTGGAGGCCGGCATGCCGCCGCTGGCCGCCCTGCGCACCGCCACCGTAGCGGCCGCCGAGCTGCTGGGCCAGTCGGAGAACCTGGGCACGCTGGAGGCCGGCAAGCTGGCCGACGTGGTGGCCGTGGAGGGCGACCCGCTGCAGGATATCGGGGCCATGCAGCGGGTGCGCTTCGTGATGAAGCAGGGCGTGGTGTACCAGCCATAGCGCCCGGTGAGCGTCGGGCAGAAAAAAATCAGTCGGAAAAACCTTCGGGGCTAGCCGGAAACAGCATTTTTAAAAAATATCTAGGCGGCATTGAACTTTTTTATCGGCAACGGGCACGATTGTGGATTGCGGTGCTGTAGCCACCGGCGCCCGGGGCTACCATGCTGGCCAGCAGGTTTCTGTCTTTCCTCCCGCTTTCTTACTGCTCGCTTATTATGAACCGCTACACTATAGCCGGGGCCTGTGCCTTTATGTTGGTCGCGACGGCCAGCCGCGCCCAGCAGCAACAACTGCCCCAAACGCCCCAGCCCACGCAGGGCCCCGAGTACCAGCGCCCCGCTACTTATGGGTATCCGCCGGCCGAGGCGCCGGTTTCGGACTACCGGCGCTCGGCCTTGGGCATCACGTTGGGCTGGGGCGCGCCCTACGGCTGGGGCATCGATTATGCTTATATGGTTTCGCCGCAGGTTGATGTGAATGCCGGTTTCGGGTTGGGCCTCAGCGGCGGCAAGCTGGGCATCGGTAGCCGCGTGTATCTGGCGCCCGAACGCAAGGTTTCGCCTTACTTTGGCGCCAACTTAGTGCTTTCGAGCGCCACCGACAACACGCTTTCGGTGGATAACGACTACGTTGAGTACCGGACCCGCGCCAACGCGCTGCTGCACCTGCGCTCGGGCCTGCGCTGGCAGCCGGGCCGCGTGGGTTTGCTCGGCACGCTGGGCTACGGCCTGCGGTTGGGCGGCGACCCCATCGAGTACAGCCCCCTCACGCCCAGCCCGGCGCAGCTTACCCGCGACGTGGTCCAGGCAATAGGCCCCGGCGGACTGGAAGTTTCGCTGGGCCTAAGTATCGGGCTGGGGCGCTGAAACGCCTGTTGCAGGCTCAACGACTACGCCAAGCTCGACCTAACCCTGGCCCCGGCTGGTTGCGTACTACAAGCGAGAAACCCGACGACCTGCCCGGCCGCCGGGTTTTTCGATTGTAGCTTTTACTGTTGAGCTATCTGTATTTCCATGAAAAAAGACCTGCCGAGCCAACTCATCAAGCTTTTCATTCAACACAAGCTCACGCTGGCGCTGGCCGAGAGCTGCACCTGCGGGCTGGCCGCCGCCCAGCTGGCCCCGGCCGAGGGCGTAAGCGAGGTGCTGCTCGGCTCGGTGGTAACGTACCACGCCGAGGCCAAGCAGCAGCTGCTGGGCGTGAAAAAAGCCACCCTCGCCACCTACTCGGCCGAAAGCCAGCAGACCACCAACGAAATGGCGCTGGGCCTGCACCGCCAGCTGCCCGCCGCCGACGTGTGCGTGGCCGTTACCGGCCTGTGCGGCCCCGGCCAGTCGGAAACGCCCGATAAGCCGGCAGGCACGGTGTTCGTGACGGTGCTGTTTGAGGGCCGCGCCCACGAGTACCGCCAGCAGTTCAACGGCACGGCCGACGCCATTCGCCAGCGGGCCACCGAGTTCATCTACGAAAAGCTCCTGGAGCTGCTCGAACGCCATCAGCAAGCCGCTGCCGGAGTTTAGTTGTTGGTTGTCAGTAGCTGGTTTTCAAGAGCGAGCAGAAGGAACTGTCATTCAGAGCGGAGCGAAGAATCTCGCGTGCCACAGTAATTCCTGACGATAGGGTTACCATTGCACGCGAAATTCTTCGCTCCGCTCAGATTGACAGTTTTTTTCCTCTTGTTTCTACCCGCCCTTTACAACTGGCAACTGACAGCCAACCACTAAATCAGCCCTTTTTGGGCGGTAGCAGCGTCAGTTTCAGATTCAGGCGCACGACGTCGCCCATGCCGCGGCAGCGGTTGAACAGCTGGGTGCCGTGGTGGCGGTTGAGCTCCTGTTTGAGCTGGCTGACTTTTTCGGGCGTTGAGACGGTGTCGCGGCGCAGGCAGTCGATGAGGTCTTTGAGGCGGTGGCGGCCCGAGCGGGCGCGGCGGGCCATCAGGGTGCGCTCCTCGGCCTGGTACTGGCGGATGTTTTCGGGCTTGAGCAGCCGGCTGCACAGCTGCACAATAGCCCGGTTGTCCTTGAAAAACTGCGGCAGGTACATGTTCTTCTTGCCCTCGTAGCACTGCTGGTCGAAGTCGATGGCCCGCACCCGGTACTGCTCGTCCTCGAAATCGAGCGTAACATCGATAATGTAGTTGTAGGCCCGCATATCGCCCAGCAGCCGGGCAAAGCACCGCTCGTTGAACTTGACGAACTCTTTGGCCATCCGCACCTGGTTGAGGTGGGGCCGCGACAGGTGCCGGCGGATGAAGTCGTCGCCGGGGATGCCGGCAATGTGCTCCTCGATGAGCGTATTGCCGTTGAGCAGGTAGGTGATGTTGTTGGGCGAGAGGATGTGCTCCAGCTCCAGGCCGTACACCCGCGAGGCATCGGCCTTTTTCACGTAGAAATAGTCGTAGTTGTCGTTGAGCTGGTTGACGATGCGCACCCGGAACGGCTGGCTGTTGCCGAAGCGGCAGTAGTCGATGCGGTCGGCCAGCAGGTGCTGGGTGTAGCTCAGGTCGCCGGCGGTTTTAAGCAGGGCGTACACTTCGGTCAGGCCCTGGCTGAGCTCGCGCAGGGCGTTGGGCTCGTAGTACACGGTTTCCCAGAGCGAGTCGTTGCCCTGGCGGTCGAGCAGCGGATAGGCGCCGGTGAAGCGCGCTAGGTCGGCGTAGGTAACCGGCAGCGTCGTTTCGCGGTCGTACTCCACCAGGTAGTCGCGCAGCCGCCCGATGATGGGATAGGTGATTTTCTTTTTGGAAATAAGGGTCACGGCAGAAAAGCAGGAGAACAGAACGGCGCCGCCCCGGCCCGGCGCAGCGGCCCCGGCCGGCGGCCAATGGTACTACTACGCCAGCCAGCCCCGGCAGGGCTGAAAATACGGTTTTCTGCTCCCAACTGACGGCCGAATTGTATCTTCGTTGTCGTCAGGCTTTTGGTCGGCATCTGCTATGAAAAAACTCCTACTTACCCTGTTTATCGTGCTGCTGTGCTCCAACTTGGCGCCGGCCTGGGGCACGTTTGCCCACCGCACCGTTACGCAGCTGGCCGTGTACGCGCTGCCGGCCAACCTGCGCGCCTACTACTTCCGCCACATGCCGGCGCTGGTAAACGGCAGCGCCGGCGGCAACGAGGCCCGCGAGCGGGATATTGCCGAGTCGCCGCGCCACTTTATTTCCATGGACCACTACGGCACTGACCCGTTCGGCATCATGCCCAAAGAGTGGGAGAAAGCCGCCGCCAAGTACACGGCCGACACGCTGCGCAAGTACGGCACGCTGCCCTGGGCCGTTATCGACACCAAAAACAAGCTCACCACCGCCTTCCGCGACGCCGACACCACGGCCATCCTCACGCTGTCGGCCGAGCTGAGCCATCTGGTGGCCGATGCCTACGTGCCGCTGCGCACCACCGAAAACTACGACGGCCAGCTCAGCAAGCAGGAAGGTTTGCTGGCGCTCTGGGAAAGCAAGCTGCCCGAGCAGTTTATCGGCAAGTACAAGCTCAAAAACGAGCCCGCCCGCCCGCTGAAGGACCCGCTGGCCGACATCTGGCAGGTGGTGCAGGAGTCGTATGGCTTTTTGGGGGCGACGTTTGACTACGAGGAAAAAACGACCCGCAAATTCACGCCCCAGACCAAATACGTGTTCAGCCATAAGTACGGCGAAACCCGCCGCGCCTACTCCGACGCCTTCGCCGAGGCCTACCACGCCGACCAGATAGGCGGCATGATTGCCTTTCGGCTGAAGCTGGCGCCCACACTGGTGGCCTCCATGTGGCTGACGGCCTGGAAAGATGCCGGCTCGCCCGACCTCAACAAGCTGCTTAAGCGCCCGGTATCGAAGGAGGAGAAGGAACAGCTCGACACCCAGCTCAGCGCCTGGAAAGACAACGTGCTCGTCGACCAGAAAAGCCTGCTGGCCCTGGAGCCCATGAAGGCCGAAGTCCGCCCCGACCTCATCAACGCCGCCCGCGACATGCCCACGCTTTCGCCCGATATGGAAGCCAAAGCCCCGGCCGCGGCTCCCGCCCCCACCGCGCCGGCTACGGCGGCTGCTCCTGCCACCACGAAAGTAAAAACCAAGGTAAAACCGGCCGACGGGCCCGTGGTGAAGGAAAAGGCTAAGCCGGCAGCCAAGCCCGCCGCCAAACCCAAGCCCAAAGCTAAGGCTAAGGCCGACGACGGCTGGGGCTCACCCGCCGGCTCGGGCTGGTAAACCCCACCGGCCGGGCCGAAACTGGTTTCGCGCTACCTTTAAGGGCGGCTGCGCCTGCGGGCGGGCCGCCCTTTTCGCGGCCCGTGGGCCGGTTATTTCTTACTGCCGCCATGACGACCTGTTTCCGCTCCTTCCTGCTCCCGCTGCTGGCCACGGTGCCGCTGCTGCTGGCCGCCTGCAGCCAAAACCCACCCGAAACGGGCGCTGCGGCCGCCCCGCCCCCACCACCCGAAGTGCCCGGCCCCGACCTGATGGCGCTGGCCGACTCCAACGCCGCCCGCCTGCTGCTGGCCTACGGCCGCGAGCATCCCGGCCACGAGGTGCTGCTGCAAACCCGCCTGGGCAACATGCGCATCCGCCTCTACGACGACACGCCCATCCATACGGCCAATTTCCTGCTGCTCAGCCGTAAGGGTGTGTTCGATGAGTCGGTGTTCAACCGCGTGGTGCAGGGCTTTGCCATTCAGGGCGGCGGCTCGGAGCGGCGCACCATTGCCATGCGCAGCTACCGGCTGCCGCCCGAAATCCGGCCCCAGCACTTCCACAAGCGTGGCGCCCTGGCCATGGCCCGCTACGATGGCGAGGTGAACCCCGGCAAGCTGTCCTCCAACAACGACTTCTACATCGTGCAGGGCGAGAAAATGCCGGCCGCCCAGGCGCGGGCCAGCGCCGCCCGCCCCCTCACGCCCGAGCAGGTAAAAACCTACGAAACCCAGGGCGGCACGCCTGGCCTCGATGGCCAGTACACCGTGTTCGGCGAAGTAGTCGAAGGCCTCGACGTCATCGACAAAATTGCCAACGAGCCCGTAGGCATGGACAAATGGCCCGTGGAAGATGTGAGCATCAAAGTGAAAGTGCTGAAGTGAGAAGTGAGAAGTGAGAAGTGAGAAGTGAGAACAGGAACGTCATTGCGAGCAACGCGAAGCAATCCGTGGGAGTACCGTACCAAGCCCTGCTAAGCAGAAAGCCCCTGACGTCCGTGCTGGCGTCGGGGGCTTTCTGCTTGACAACCCTTGTCATTTTGCACAAGCGGATTTCTTCGCGTTGCTCGCAATGACATTCGTTTTCTCGCTTCACTTCTCTCGCCGAACTGCTACCAGCCGGGTGTGCTGCACGTCGCCGGGCTGTTCCTGGAGCAGTTCCAGGGCTTCGGCGCGGGTGTAGGTCAGGGCTTTGTTGGTGAAGAAGCCGGCGGCGCTGACGTCGGCGGCCGGATCGGCCGACTCCTGGCGGGCGGGCAGCAGGTCCACCGACTGGGCATCGGCCCGGCTGACGCGGTAGAAGAAGTACCGCTCGCGCAGGCCACCGCCCGGCTGGTAGGCTACTACGTACACGTCGCCCGGCCTAGGGCGCTCAATCCGGCGCACCAGGGCCGTATCGGGCGGTGCGGGCAAGGCGGCAGAGTTGGGCGTAGCGGTAGGCGCGACCGGGGCGGCAGACTCGGGCGGTGCGGCGCGGGCCGGGGCCGAAGCGGGCAGCGGCGCAGGTTTTTGCTGGCAGCCGGCAGCCAGCAACAGCAGGCCCAGCCCGGCAGTACGAAGAGAAGCGAACATGCCGCAGTTTACGGCAAAAACCGGCAGCAGGTGCGTACCCGGCCCCGGCAGCGGCCACACCCGACCAGACCAGATCCGCCAACGCTCAAACGTATTCAAAAAAGGCACAAAAAAGCGGCCCGCACAATCGTGCGAGCCGCTTTTCCAAGTCAGGCTTTCCGAAGCGGAAAGCTAACGGCTAGCAGCCAATGGCTAATAGCTCAGCCAAAAGACACCTACCAAATCTTGGCACGGTCGGCCTCGGCACGCATCATTTTCGCGTTTTCCTGGCAGCCGAAGGCTTCGTAGAATTCGGGCATGTTCATCAGCGGACCCACCGTGCGGTACTGGGCCGGCGAGTGCGGGTCGGTCATCACCTGCTGGCGCAGGTACTCGGGGCGGGCGTTGGTGCGCCACACCTGGGCCCAGGCCAGGAAGAAGCGCTGCTCGGGCGTGAAGCCGTCGTACTTGGGCACGTCCTTACCGGCATTGGCTTTCTGCAGAGCCGAGTAAGCCAGGGCCAGCCCGCCGAAGTCGGCCAGGTTTTCACCCATCGTCAGCTTGCCGTTCACGTACACCGAATCCAGCGGCGAGAAGGCCGAATACTGCTTGTCCACCATATCGGCGCGCTGCTGGAACTTGGCGGCGTCCTCCTTGGTCCACCAGTCGCGCAGGTTACCCTCGGCGTCGTACTGGCGGCCCTGATCATCGAAACCGTGGGTGATTTCGTGGCCGATAACGGCGCCCATCCCGCCGTAGTTCACGGCGTCATCGGCGTTGGGGTCGAAGAACGGGGGCTGCATGATGCCGGCCGGGAACACGATTTCGTTCATGCTCGGGTTGTAGTAGGCATTCACCGTGGGCGGGGTCATGCCCCACTCCTGCCGGTCAATCGGCTTGCCGAACTTGCTGACGTTATCGTTGTAGCTCCACTCGCGGGCCGCCAGCACGTTTTTCAGGTACGAGTCGCGCGAGATGTTGAGGGCTGAATAGTCCTTCCACTTGTCGGGGTAGCCGATTTTTACGGTGAAGGCGGCCAGCTTCTTCAGGGCCTCGGTTTTGGTGGCCGCGCTCATCCAGTCGAGCTTCTGAATATGCTCGCCCATGGCGGCTTTAATGTTGGCTACCATCACCAGCGCCTTGGCCTTGGTGTCGGGCGTGAAAGCCTTCTCCACGTACACCTGCCCGAAGGCCTCGCCCAGCGCGCCGTCGGTCGAGCGCAACATGCGCTTCCAGCGGGGCTGCTGCTGCTTGGCACCGGTCAGCACCTGCGAGAAACGGAACTGCTCGTCGCCGAACGACTTGGGCAGCGCCGAGGCCAGCGACGACACGAGGTGCCAGCGCATATAGGTCTTCAAATCGCCCACCGACGACTGCTTCATCACGTTGCTCAGCTCCTGGAAGAACTCGGGCTGGCCCACAATTACCTGCTGAGCCGCGCCCAGGCCCAGGGTTTTCATGGTGGCGGGCAGCGCCAGGTTGGGGAAGCGCTTGTTGGCTTCGGCCAGGCTCATTTTGTTGTAGTTGGCCTGCGGGTCGCGCAGGGCTACGCGGCTTTTGGAAGCCTTGGCCAGCTTGGTTTCGAGGGCCAGTACGGCGGCGGCATTCTTGGCGGCCGTGCCTTCCGAGTCGCCCAACAGCTTAAAGGTGTTGGTCAGGTAGGTGGTGTAAGCCGCCCGGATGCCCTTCGAGCGGGCATCGTCCTTGAGGTAGTAGTCGCGGTCGGGCAGACTCAGGCCGCCCTGGTAGAGGTTCACGGCGTACTCGTCGCTCTTCTTCTCATCCTGGCCCACGTAGCCCCCGTAGAAGGCGCCAGTCTGCAGCTTCATTTCGTGGGGCAGCACGGCCTGCACGTCCTTCAGCGTCTTTATCTTGTTGATGCGGTCCAGCTCGGGCTGCAGGTACTTGAGGCCCGCCGCGTCGATGGCGGCCGAGTCCATGGCCGAGGCGTAGTAGTCGCCGACTTTCTGGGCGTTGGAGCCGCGGGCGGCCGACGTGTTGGCCGCCGACTCGTCCAGAATCTGGCGCATCACGGCGTTGTTCTTGTCGGCCAGCTCGTTGAACGAGCCCCAGCGCACTTCGGCGGCCGGGATGGGGTTGTTCTTGAGCCAGTTACCCGAGGCGTACTCAAAGAAGTCATCGCAGGGGTCGGCCGAGCGGTTGATGTTGGCCACGTTCAGGCCGGTGCCTTTCGGGGCGGGGGCCGCCATGGGGGGCATTTCGGCGGCGGGAGTGGTGGTGGTAGAAGCAACCGGCTGGGTGCTGGCGCAGCTGCCCAGGGCCAGGCTGGCAGCCGCCAGGGCCGCCAGAGACAAAGGCTTATTTTTTCGCATAAAACAGAAAGAAATGAAAAATTGTCAGGAGTAAATCTAATAAAAAGCCGGGAATTGGGGGTGATGAGGTGAGGAAGTAATGCGGTAATAAGGTGATGGGGTAACGGAGGTGGTGAGAGGTGATGGGGTGATGAGGTAGTGAGGAACTGTCATCCTGAGCGCAGCGAAGGACCTTCTCACGGTAGCACCGTCGCCACAACGATTTGTGCTGCCATAAGAAGGTCCTTCGCTGCGCTCAGGATGACAGTTCCTCATCACCCCATCACCCCATCACCCCATCACCTCATCACCTCCATCACCTCCTCACCCCATTACCTCATTACCCCATCTCCGCGCCCTGCGTAACTTGCGTTTCTGATGCCGCTTTACAACCGCCGGCCCGACCCGGGCCTCTCCCCTGCCGCCCGAACCGGCCCCGCGCTGCCGCCCGCCGCTTTGCCGCTGGCCGAGCTGCTGGCCCGGGTGCGCCAGACGCTGAGCGAGCGGTTTGCCGACTCCTACTGGGTGGTGGCCGAAATTTCGGACCTCACGCTGCCCCGCACCGTGGGTGCGCACTGCTACCTCACCCTCACCGACCAGCACACCACCGCCCGCGGGGCCACGCTTAAGGCCCAGGCCCGGGCTACCATCTGGAGCCAGCGCTACCAGCAGCTGGCGGCGGCTTTCGAGGAGCAAACCGGCCTGACGCTGCGGCCAGGCCTCAAAATCATGCTGCGGGTGCAGGTCAAGTTCCACGAGCAGTTCGGCCTGAGCCTCGACGTGCTGGCCCTCGACCCCACCTACACCGTGGGCGACCTGGCCCGGCTGCGGCTCGAAACGCTACGCAAGCTCGAAGCCGAGGGCCTGCTGGCGCGGCAGAAGCGTCTGGCGCTGCCTATCGGGGTGCAGCGGGTAGCCGTGGTATCATCGGCCACGGCGGCGGGCTGGCAGGATTTCGTGCAGCAGCTCCAGGAGGCGCCCTACGATTTTGCCCTGACGCTGTTTCCGGCCACCATGCAGGGCGAAGGCGCGCCGGCTAGTATCCGCGCCGCCCTCGACGCCATCCGCAGCCGGCGGGGGCAGTTCGAGGCCGTGGTGATTATCCGGGGCGGGGGCTCGAAGGCCGATTTGCTGGCCTTTGATGATTTTGGGCTGGCGGCGGCCGTGGGCGCGTTTCCGCTGCCCGTGCTCACCGGCATTGGCCACGAGCGCGACGAAGCCGTGGTGGACCTGACCGCGCACCTGGCCCTGAAAACGCCCACCGCCGTTGCCGCCTACCTCATCGAGCGGCTGGCCCGCCTGGAGGCGGCGCTGGAAGGCTACGGCGGCCGCATCCGCGAGCTGGCCCAGCAGCAGGTGCGCCAAGCGGCCGAGCAGCTCAGCCGCCGGCTCCGGCAGGCTCGGCGGGCGGTGCAGGGCCAGCTGCAGGAGCAGCGCGAGGCGCTGCACCAGCGCATTCGGGCGGCGGCAACTGCGCCCCGGGCCCAGCTGCGCCAGCAGGAGCAGCAACTCGGGCGGCGGTGGCACCAGCTGCACTGGGCGGCACGCCACACCCTCGACCACCACGAACAACAGCTGCGGCTGCGCGGCCGGGCGCTGGCACAGCGGTTCCGCCGCCTGCACCGCCGCCGCCGCGAGCAGTTGTTGCGCCGCCGCTATAAGCTGCAACTGGCCGCCCAGCGCCTGCTGCACCTGCAGCAGCTGCGGCTGGCCGAGCTACAGGCGGTACCGGTGGCAACCCCTCCTACCCCACCCGAGCCGGGCACCGTGCGCCTGCTCACGCCCAAGGGCCGCCCGCTTACGGGCAAGCTGCGGCCGGGCCAAGAGCTGCTACTGCGCCTGCCCGACGCCTCGATGGTACCGGCCCGCGTGGGCGGCCAGCTGCCACTGCTACTTTAACAGGGGTATAAAGACTCCAATCGATGGCGTCTCTTCGGCTTCGCTAAAGCCCAAAAACAACTTCCTCATCTCCGCTTCCCCCTTCTGACATGCCCCCCAAGGAAAAAGAACTCACCTACCGCCAGGCCATCGAGGAACTCGAAACCATTCTGCGAGCCCTCGAAACCGATGCCGTGGACGTGGACGACCTCACGAGCCGGATGCAGCGCTCGGCTGAACTGATCCGCCTCTGCAAGCTCAAGCTGCGCTCCGCCGAACAGGCCATCGACCAGGTTTTCGAGAACCTGGAAGACGAGGACGACACCGACGACTTCGCCTAACTATACACCAGCAGAGTCGGTACTGAGCAGCTTACTAAGTCATACCGTTTCGCCTATATTTGGTGCTCCTATTGCCCCTACTCGCTTAGTGCACCCATGACGAACAACGACCTGCAGCAGGCCAGCGCCTGGACCCGCAACTACCGCAACCAGAACCCGAGCGGCATCAAAGCCCACTGCCTGCCGGCCGAAACGCTGCAAAGCCTGCTGAGCCAGAAGAACTGCGTGGGCGTACGCGCCTACTACGGCCTCGACGACGCCGGCCAGCCCCAACTGGTGCTAGTGGGCTACGATGCCGATGATCAGGATATGCTGACCGGCTCAGCGGAAGCCGCCCGCGGAGCCTTGATGCAAAAGTCTTCTCTGGACGCCGCAGCACCCCAAGTAGCTACCGATCTACCTATATGTCCGCCGTGCTGTAGCGTAGCTAATCCGCTCAACAGCTAAGTTCTAACACCGCCCGAATGCAATCCTGGGTTATCGCTCTTTGTAAGGCTGTCGACTGGCTGGCATATGGCGGGATGCTTATACCCTTCCTGCTTGCCCACCGCCGACGCAACAATCTTACAGGCGGACTCCGAATGCTCCGTTTCGTTCCCTTATTCTTGCTTGGCATGTATGGCCTGATGCATCTTGCCATTGCGCTATGGCAGTATAGCATTCCTGTCAATCATCTCAATACTGTTGGCGAAACACTGCTTTACCTCAAAGTTTATTATGATGAGTTCAAAAGCAGATCAACCAAGCTTGCCATACGCATTATTGCAGTATTTTTTATGATTTTTGCTGCAATAGATTCCTTTATCCTGGAGGGCTTTCATCAAATCAATTCCTACACCAACCTATTAGAGAGCATACTCATCATCTTCCTGGGGCTGTTATTCTTTGAGAGGGCTCTGATCAAAACTCACCGCACTCAGTTATTGAAAACCCCTATGTTCGTGGCAACCATTGGCATTATAATCTACCTTTCCGGAACAGTAACGCTTTACTTAATCAGCAACAATTCCTATTTGAGCACGAGCGAGTATAACAGCCGGATTTTATATTTAATCAGCGCCTGCTTTTTGCTACTTATGTCGCTGCTGTTTTGCCGGGCTTTCTGGCTGGTACGCCCCAATGTTGTTGTTGCCGCAACTTAATCAAGTTCTTATTTTTCTTTATAGCACTGCTTCACTTCCCATGAAAAATAACGACCCCATCCGCGACTTCAACCCCGATGCCGGCGCGCCCATCCCGCTGGCCGAAGCGGCCGACTGGACCGCCAACTACCGTACGGAGGCCCTCACGGAAGCCGAAGTAGCCGGCCGCAAGCGCATCAATGCCTACTACTTCGGCAACAAGCTGCTCGCTGAGATTCAAAGCCAGCAGGGCTGCGTGGGCCTGCGGTTTTATATGGGTCTGAAGAAGTCGAAAGACGAAAAGGGCAACAGCGGCGAATCGCAGCTGCTGGTAGTGGGGGTTGATAGGGACGGGCGCGATATTGTACCCCGCCCAGGAGCGGAGGGGGTAACTATGTACGATGATGGTATTGTGGGCGACGAATCGGGCAAGTGTCCGCCCAACTGCGACGTGCTCAGTCCGCTAGCTTAACCAAAACCCATGACCTGGCTGAGTAGCGTTGTCCCGTTGCTACGAATGGGAGAAAATATCAGCGTAATACTACTTGGCATAGTATGGGCTCGCAAGATAAAATTCAGCCCTGCTTTTCAGCCATTCGTGTATTACTTGGCGGGCGATGCTTTCTTGTATATACTGGGCGCTTTTGCCAGGAAAGTACTACACAATAATATCTTTATCTTCCATTTATCAACCTTTAGCGATGTTGTTTGGCTAAGCATTGTATTCATTCATTTGGCTTCTAATAAGGCGAAACCCTGGCTGCGAGGCAGCCTGCTAGTGTTTGTGGCCGTTGCCTTTGCCAGTGCTTTTTGGCTGGACGGCTTATTGCTGAATATAAACATAACCAGCCGGTTTTTTGGCAACATATTTCTGTGCTTTATGGCTTTGCGCCAATTATCCCAGATGTTTCATAATAATTATTTTATTCATCCATTTAAAACACCTGAATTCGTCTTCAGCATAGCCATCCTGATTTATTACTCGTGCTCGTTGCTGGTAATTGTTGGTCAGGATTTATTGCGCTACGAATGGTTTCGGAACCTGAATCCGGCACTGACCGAAGCCGAGCTTGGCCGTTTCGTGCTGCTGCCCTATCCCCTCCTGCGCGCTATTCAGTTCGGCTTGCTGCTGCACCTCATCACGCTGTTTCCGATGGGTGTAACGCCGCGCCACGCGCTGCCGCGGTGGCTGCGGTTTCGGCTGGGGTGGCGGCCGCCCACCAAAAACTGGCGCTATCGGGTACTGCCGCCGCATCTGGTCGGCTAAATCGGTATCTTGGCCCCGCTGACCCGGCCGGCCGGGCCGCTGGCCGCCCCTTTCCATGCCCGACGCGCTGCTCCCGCTTGTTCTCGTAACGCCCATTCTGCTGCTGCTGGCGCTGGGCGTGGTGGGCTTTGTGGTGCGCTACCAACGCCGCCTGATTCAGCAGCAGCAGCAGATGCAGGAGCTGCACGAAGACGGCCAGCAGCAGGCCCTGGAAGCCGCTCTGCTGGCCCAGGAAGAGGAGCGCCGCCGCATTGCCGGCGACCTGCACGACGGCGTGGGCACGACGCTGGCCATCGTCAAGCTCCACCTCAACACGCTCAACCAGCCCGCCCTCACCCACGAAGCCACGCTGCTGCTCGACCAGGCCATTGGCGAGGTGCGGCGCATTTCGCGCAACCTGCTGCCGGCGGCCCTGCAAAAGTTCGGGCTGCCCTTCGCCCTCGAAGCCCTGGCCCGCACCGTGCCGGCCGATGGGCCCACGCGGGTGAGCATCGAGCAAACCGGCACGCCCCGGCGCCTCGAAGCGCGCTACGAGCTGATTGTATACCGCATCGTGCAGGAGCTGATGGGCAACGGCCTGCGCCACGCCCACGCCAGCAACATTCGGATGCAGGTGGAGTTTGGCAACGAAGAGCTCACGCTGCGCTACACCGACGACGGCATCGGCTTCGACCCCACGCAGTCGGACCAGGTACCGCTGCCCAATGCCCGTAGTGGCCTCGGGCTCACCAATATGCGTAGCCGCGTGGGCGTGCTGCGCGGCACGCTGCAACGCCAATCGTCGCCCGGCCAGGGCACTACCGTCAATATTTTGCTACCACTGCCTTATCTTTCTTCTACCTCGCCCTCCATTTCCCCGCTGGCATGAGTACTGCTTCCATCGCTTCTATCCGCCTAGCCGTCGTCGACGACCACATTCTGTTCCGCAAGGGCCTGCGGGCCCTCATTAGCGGCTTTGCCGGTATGCAGGTACTTTTTGAGGCCGGCGACGGGCAGGAGCTGCTCGAACACCTCGACCAGGGCGAAATTCCGGATGTCATTCTGATGGATTTGCAGATGCCGGTGCTCGACGGGCTGCAGACCGTGCGGCTGTTGCGAAGCCAGTACCCGCAGGTGCGCTCCATCATTATCTCCATGCACGACGAGCCCGAGCTGATTGACTCGCTGCGGGCCGAAGGTGCCCACGGCTACCTGCTCAAAAACGCCAGCCCCGAGGAAGTGCTGGGCGCCATCCGGCAGGTAATGACCACCGCCCCGCGCCCCGCCATGCCTTTGGTGAACGAGTGAGTTGGTGAACCCATTTGTCATCCTGAGCGCAGCGAAGGACCTATACAGAAGATGACATCAAATAATACCTTCCGTATAGGTCCTTCGCTGCGCTCAGGATGACAGCGCAATCCACCCCACTCGTTCGCCTACTCTAACTCCGTGGCCGGGTCCCAGAACAGGCGCTGGAAATCCTGTACTTCATCATCGATTACAACCAGGCCCTCGGCCTCCAGGGCTTCCTGCATGGCGGTGGGCGTGGCGAAGTGCTGGCGGCCCGTGAGCTGCCCGTTACGGTTGATGACGCGGTGGGCCGGCACGTACTCGTTGGCCGTGTGCGAGGCCATCATGGCCCAGCCCACCATGCGGGCGCCGCGCCGCGCGCCCAGGTAGTGAGCAATGGCGCCGTAGGTGGTTACCCGGCCCGGTGGCACCAGCCGCACCACGTCGTGCACTTCCTGAAAGAAATTTCGGTGGGCCTCGGTGGGGTTGCGCGGAATCATGGGCAGAAACGAAAGGAAGCGCAAGATACGCGCCCTAAACCAGCTCTGCTGCCCCGGCAGCTATGTGCTTTGTAGCCCGGCATGGCCGGCAGGCCGGGCACCTTTTCTGCTGGCTTGCCTGCAACCCGGGCCTTATTCCGGTGTCTTACCTGCATTATCTATTTTTCCGGGGCCGGCAGGCTAAACCTGCGGCCGGGGCAGCGCGTTGTGGTAGGTGCGACGGGCCGCCCAGGTAAGGCGGCCCCGGTAAGCGCAGCTGCAATTCATGCAAACTCAGGAGTATATTGAAGAGCCCCGGGTGGCCCCCACCCGCTCGGGCGGCGCCGGCCGCCGTATATTGTGGCTGGTGCTGGCGCTGGCCGTTGTGGCGGGCCTGGTTTTCGCCAAAATGAAGTTCTTCCCGGCTCCCGAAGCCAAGGGCGGCGGCAAAGGCGCGGCCGGCAAAGGCAAGCAAGGCGGCGGACCGCCCAAGGCCGCCCCGGCCCTGCCCGTAGAGGTGTACGTGGTAAAGGCCACCAACCTTTCCGATGCCGTGGCCGCCACCGGCTCGGTGCTGGCCGAAGAGGCCGTCGTTATCAAGAGTGAAGTGGCCGGCAAGATTACCAGCCTCAACCTGCGCGAGGGCCAGCCCGTGCGCAAGGGCCAGGTGCTGGTCAGCATCAACGCCGCCGATATTCAGGCCGCCCTGCGCAAGCAGGAGTACAACATCCGCCTCTACCAGGACCAGGAAAAGCGCCAGCGCACGTTGCTCGATAAGGAGTACATCAGCGCCCAGGAATACGAGCAGGCCAACAACCAGCTGCTCACGGCCCGCGCCGATTTGGGCGCCCTGCGCGCTACGCTGGCCAAATCCACCATCCGGGCGCCGTTTGACGGGGTGCTGGGCCTGACCACGGCCACGGTGGGCACCTACGTGAGCCCCGGCACCGAAATCACCACGCTTTCGAAGGTGAAGCCGGTGAAGATTGAGTTTGCCGTGCCCGGCCGCTTTGCCAGCCAGGTGTCGGTGGGCGAGCCCGTCACCATCACCGACGAAGGCTCCAACCAGAAATACGAGGCCAAGGTGTACGCCCTCAACCCTCAGATTGACCCCGCCAGCCGCACCCAAACCGTGCGCGCCCGCTACGCCAACACCAAAAACGAGCTGCGCCCCGGCGCCTTCGTGAAGGTGAACCTGGAACTGGGGCAGCTGGAAGGCGCGTTGCAGGTGCCTACCGAGGCCGTGGTGCCCGAAGCCGCCGGCTACAGCGTGTACCTGGTGAAGAACGGCAAAATGGAGCCCCGCAAAATCAGCATCGGCCTGCGCTCCAACCAGCTCATCCAGGTAACCAACGGCCTGGCCGTGGGCGACACGGTGATTCGGACCGGCATTCTGCAGGTCAAGCCCGGCGACGCAGTTAAAATAATTAGTAATTGAGAATTAGCAATTAATAATTCTGTTTTCAATCATCACCTTCTTCTTCTTATGAAGCACGAGAATGTTGTTTTGGAAAAGAGTTATGCATTTGCTGTTCGGATTGTTCGGCTTAGCCAATATTTGATAAAGCAGAAGCAGGCGTACCAGTTAGCCGACCAGGTGAGACGAAGCGGCACCTCTGTTGGCGCCAACATGGAGGAAGCCGTTGGCGGTCTGTCGCGCAAGGACTTCATTGCCAGGTGCGGAATATCCTACAAAGAAGCCCGTGAAACACACTACTGGCTCCGGCTGCTGCGCGACACCGACTACATCGAGCCACAACAGGCCGCCTCTTTACTTGCTGATTGCGAAGAACTACTGAAAATCATAACCTCTATTATCCGTTCATCCCGTATCAATACAGCCGAATGATTACGACAACTGATAATTATTAATTCCTAATTATCAATTACTAATTCTCAAAAAAATGAGTTTATCATCTACGAGTATAAATCGGCCGGTTCTCGCTTTGGTGATGAGCCTGGTGATTGTCATTTTCGGCGTCATCGGGTTTCGCTACCTGAGCGTGCGCGAGTACCCCAGCGTCGACCCGCCCATTATCAGCGTGTCGGCCTCCTACACCGGCGCCTCGGCCGATGTGATTCAGGCCCAGGTGACGGAGGTGCTCGAAGCGGCCATCAACGGCGTGCCGGGCATCAAAAACCTGACCTCCAACTCGCGCGACGGCCGGGCCAGCATCCGCGTCGAGTTCGACCTCGATGCCGACCTGGAAACGGCGGCCAACGACGTGCGCGACAAAGTGTCGGGCGTGCAGGGCCGCCTGCCGCGCGACATGGACCCGCCCACCGTGAGCAAGGCCAACGCCGACTCGCAGCCCGTGGTGCTCAGTTACCTGACGTCCAAGCAGCGCAACCTGCTGGAACTGACTGACTATGCCATCAACGTGCTGCGCGAGCGGCTCCAGACCATTCCGGGCGTGTCGGAAATCCGGGTGTACGGCGAGCGGCGCTACTCCATGCGCCTGTGGCTCGACCCGGTGAAGCTTTCGGCGCTGGGCGTGAGCCCGGTGGACGTGCAACAGGCGCTGGCCCGCGAAAACGTAGAGCTGCCCAGCGGCTCGGTGCAGGGCCAGGCCACCCAGCTCACGCTGCGCACCATGGGCCGCCTCACCAGCGAGGAAGAGTTCAACAACCTGGTTATCCGGCGCGACGAAAAATCGCTCGTGCGCATGTCCGATATCGGCTACGCCGAGCTGTACGCCGAAAACGACCAGACGATTTTCCGGGTGAACGGCGTGCCGGGTGTGGCGCTGGCCGTGATTCCGCAGCCCGGCTCAAACCAGATTGACATTGCCGACGAGTTCAACAAGCGCGTGGCCCAGTTCGGCAAAGACCTGCCCGACGACCTCAAAATCGAGCCCGCCATCGACTACTCGGTGTTTATTCGCCAGTCGATTGACGAGGTGGAGCACACGCTGATTGAGGCCTTCATTCTGGTGGTCGTGGTCATTTTTGTGTTCCTGCGCGACTGGCGCTCCACGCTCATTCCCATTGTGGCCATTCCGGTGTCGCTGATTGGTATTTTCTTTGTGATGTACCTGCTCGACTTCTCCATCAACGTGCTCACGCTGCTGGGCGTGGTGCTGGCCATTGGCCTGGTAGTCGACGACGCCATTGTGGTGCTCGAAAATATTTATTCGCGCATTGAGGCCGGCGAAGAGCCCCGCGAGGCCGCCATCAAGGGCTCCGAGGAAATCCTGCTGGCCGTGGTCAGCACCACGGTGGTGCTGGCGGCCGTGTTTATGCCGGTAGTGTTCCTGATGGGCATTACCGGGCGCCTGTTCCGCGAGTTCGGCATTGTGGTGGCCGGCTCGGTCTTGATTTCGGCTTTCGTTTCGCTCACGCTCACGCCCATGATGTGCGCCCAGCTGCTCAAGCGGCAGGAAACGCACAACTGGTTCTACCGCAAAACCGAGCCCTTCTTCGAGCGCGTCATCAACGGCTACCGCGGCAGCCTCGAAACCTTTCTGCGCAACCGCTGGATGGCCTGGCTGGTGGTGGCCGGCACGGGCGCGGGCATCTGGTTTTTCATGGGCATCATTCCCTCCGAGCTGGCGCCGGTAGAAGACCGCAGCCGCGTGAACGTGAATGCCACTGGCCCCGAGGGCGCTTCCTACGAGTTCATGGACAAATACATGGACCAGCTCACCGGCCTGATAGTCGATTCGGCCGGCGCCAGCATGAGCAGCATGTTCACCGTTACCTCGCCGGGCTGGTCGGGCGGGGCCAACTCGGGCATTGCCCGGGTGCTGCTGAAGGAACCCGAAGACCGCACCCGCACCCAGGGCCAGGTGGCCGACGCCATTTCGGGGGGCGTGAAAGGCCTCACGGCCGCCCGCACCTCCGTCAGCCAGGACCAGAGCATCGGCTCGGGTGGCGGCGGTGGCCTGCCGGTGCAGTTCGTTATCCAGACCCAGGACTTCGAGAAGCTGCGTACGGCCGTGCCCAAGTTCCTGGAGGCCGCCCGCCAGGACCCCACGTTCCAGTTCGTGGATGTGGACCTCAAGTTCAACAAGCCCGAGCTGCGCATCAACATCGACCGCGACAAGGCCCAGAGCCTGGGCGTGTCGGTGCAGGATATTTCGCAGACGCTGCAGGCCAGCCTGAGCGGGCAGCGCTACGGCTATTTTATCAAGAACGGCAAGCAGTACCAGATTATCGGGCAGGTGGCGCGCGAAGACCGCAGCCAGCCGCTGGATGTGCGCCTGCTGAGCGTGAAGAGCCGCACCGGCGAGCTGGTGCAGCTCGACAACCTGATTACGATGGAAGAAAGCAGCACGCCGCCCCAGCTGTTCCGCTTCAACCGCTACAACGCCGCCACCTTCTCGGCGGCCCTGGCCCCCGGCCAGACCCTGGGCGACGGTATTGCCGCCATGCGCGCCATTGCCGACAAAACGCTGGATGACACCTACTCGACCGAGCTGGCCGGCGCCTCGCGCGACTTCGAGGAAAGCTCCTCGTCGCTGGTATTCGCCTTCGGGCTGGCGCTGGTGCTGATTTACCTGGTGCTGGCCGCGCAGTTCGAGAGTTTCCGCGACCCATTCATCATCATGGCCACCGTGCCGCTGGCCTTGAGCGGGGCGCTGCTGAGCCTGTGGTACTTCAACCAGACGCTCAACCTGTTCTCGCAAATCGGCATCATCATGCTGATTGGTCTGGTAACGAAAAACGGTATTCTTATCGTAGAATTCGCCAACCAGAAAGTAGAGCAGGGCCTCGACTACATGAGTGGGCTGGTAGAGGGCGCCACGGCCCGTTTCCGGCCCATCCTGATGACCTCGCTTTGCGCCATTCTGGGCATTCTGCCCATTGCCATGGCCACCGGCGCGGGCGCCCTGAGCCGCCGGGCCATGGGCATCGGCGTGGTGGGCGGCCTGTTTTTCGCCACCATTCTCACGCTGTACGTGGTGCCGGTGATGTACTCGTACTTCGCCACCGCCAAAAAGCACCAGCCGGCCCCCGAGCCCGAGCCCGAAAAGGTAGCGGCGTAGCGCCTCACCCCCTAGCCCCCTCTCCAGGGGGAGAGGGGGAACTAGATTCTAATTTTACATTTAGCATTCTAGCCTTTTATCTAGTTCTAATTATCTAGTTCTAAAAAATCTAAAAGCTAGTTCCCCCTCTCCCCTTGGAGAGGGGGCTAGGGGGTGAGGCGACCCGCCTGCCCGGCAACATCTACTTTCCCTCTGAATGTCACTCCGCTCCTTTTCGCTGCTGCTGCTGCTCACCGCTACCGCCCTGCCTGCCCTGGCCCAGCAGCCGGTGCTGCCCTCGCGGCGCGAAACCACCGAGAAGCCCCAGAGCAAGCCCCAGACCGAAAAGCCCGAAACCGTGGCCCCGGCTCCGCCCCTGTCGCTGGCCGAGGCCATTCGGCTGGGCGTGGAGGGCAACTACGCCATCCGGGTTTCGCAGCAGGATGTGCGCGTAGCGGAGAACAACGTAACCCGCGGCAACGCCGGCCAGCTGCCGGTAGTGAACGGCAACTTCGTGCGCACCTTCAACCGCGACAATCGGCGCCAGGAGTTCAGCCAGGGCGACCCGCGCATTACCAACAACGTTTTGTCGAAGCAGCTACAGGCCAACGTAGCGGGCACCTGGACCATTTTCGACGGCCTAGGCATGTTCATCGCCTACGACCGGCTGCGGACGCTGGAGCAGGGTCAGCGTCTGCTCACGCGGGCCGTAGTGGAGGAAACCGTGGCCGCTATTGCTGATGCTTACTTCGTGGTGGTGCGCGAGTCGGGCAAGATTAATTCGCTCGAAGAAGCCCTCAAAATCGGCCGGGCCCGCATCGACCTGACCCAGGCGCGGGTGGATGTGGGCGTGAGCGCCAAGGTGGAAGTGCTGACGGCCCGCGTGGATTACAACGCCGACCGCTCGGCCCTGATTCAGCAGCAGGAAGCCCTGAAAACGGCCAAAATCAACCTCAACGAGCTTCTCGGCCGCGCCCCCGGCCTCGATTTCCAGCCCCTCGACTCGATTGTGGTGGCCCGCGACCTGGAGCGCGACGCCGTGCTGGCCGCCATCCGCCAGCAGAACCCGCGCCTGGAGCGCGCGCGCACCGCCACCGCCATTGCCGACTACGACCGGCGGCTGGTGCGGGCCTCGCGCTTTCCGCGCATCGGCCTCACCTCGGGCTACAGCCGCAACAACAGCTTCAACGGGGCCTCGTTTCTGCCGGGCTCGCGCGAGCTGGGTACTGCCACCACCTTCACCAACGGCTTCAACTACGGCGTAGTGGCCTCGGTGCCCATCTTCGACGGCTTCAACAAAAACCGGCAGGAGCAGAACGCCCGCATCGAGCAGGAGCAAACCCGCCTGGAGCTCGACCAGCTGCAGCTCCAGCTGGCATCTGATGCCGAGCAGGCCTTTGCGCAGTACCAGAACCGGCTGGCGCTGCTAGAGCTGGAGGAATCCAACATCCTGCTGGCCCGCGAGAACGTGGCCATTGCCCTGGAGCGCTACCGGCTGGGCCTGCTCACGCCGCTGGTGCTGCGCGAAGCCCAGCGCACCCAACTCCAGGCCGAAACCCGCTTGCTCGATATTCGCTACCAGGCCAAGCAGGCCGAAATTGTGCTGCGCCGCCTCAGCAGCGGCTTAGTGCGCGAGGAAGGCGGCCAGCCCTAGGTTTTTCTACCTAAAGGTCTATTTTCGCGGTTATGTTGTCTGTTGATTCTCTAACTTCCGACTACCTGCATTTAGCCCACCGCCCCGATCTGGCCACGCTGGTTGTGCGCTGGCTGCGGGCCGTATCGTTTGCCGAGCTGCAGGAAGGGCTTCGCGCGGCCCGCGAAATGAGCTACAAACACGGCACCGCCCGCTGGCTGGTGGATGCCCGCCGGCGCACCGAGCTGGACGCGGCCTCCTCGGGCTGGGTGGCGACCACCCTGCTGCCGGCCGTGGCCACCGAATCGGCGCCGGCCGTGTTGCATGTAGCCTACCTGCTCTCGCCCGCCCGCACCGATGTGCTGCAGCAGGACCCCGGTATGCGCACGATTACCTCCACGGCCCAGTCGCACCCGGCCTATCAGCTGCAGCTGTTTCTGGATGAGGGCGAGGCCGTGAGCTGGCTGATGGGCTGAGAAATTGTTCGCGCTACGGGCGCACGGCTTCGGCCGGGGCGGCCGCCCGCAGTGCCTGCAGGTCTTCCAGAATCTGGGCGCGCTTCTTTTTCGCTTCCTGTTCGTCTTCCTTCTCCCCTTCCGCCACATCGTCGTCGGTGGCGGGCAGGTTAGGGTCGCGGTAGAAGGTGAGCAGCTCCTGTTTCTGGGCGGCGGTGAGGTACTCAAATTTTTTCGAGGCCAGCTTGTGCAGCCACTCGCCGTAGGTTTCGTCGGTCAGGGCGTACTCGCCCGGCGCGGTGGGCTTGCCCGTGTCGAAGTCGCGGTTGGGCAGCGGCGGCACGGCGGCCACCGAGTCGCGGGGCTGCTGCTTCAGCAGGCCGCAGTAATCTTTCAGCGCCTGCCGGAAGCTGGCCTTGAACAGCTCCTCGCCCTTGGGCGTGGGCACTTTGAAGGCGAACGGCTTGAGCGGGCCGATTTTGGGCAGCACCCGGATAAAGTACGACAGCACCCGCGCTCCGAAACCCGGATGCTCGTAGGTGTTGCCATAGCGCTTTTCGTACTCGCGGCGGCTTTCCTTGTACACGTATTCGCGGCGCCGGGCCCGGGGGCTAAGCTTGCGGATGTCCTTTTTCTGGGTTTGCCAAGCGGCCCGGCTGGCCAGCGGAATCAGGTTGCGCACTGCAAACCGGAACGAGCCGATGGCCAGATCCACGTTGAACACCACCTGGCCCAGCTCCAGGCCGTAGGTTTTCAGAAAGGCCCGCTCCAGCAGCGGCTTGCTCACTTGAAAACCGATGTAGCGCTGGTAATCCGACGAGCGGTAGCGGCCCGAGGCCACCTGCACCACATCAAACGCAAATTCGAGCTGGGTGTGCTGGTGCGGGGCCTGCGCGTAGGTGATGGGGGAGCCGAATTTGGCCTTCAGCTCGGGATACACCTTGGGCATGGCCCGGTTGGTGCCCTGCGGGTGTCCGTCGAGGTCGGCGGTGTAGTGGGCCAGCGCCCCGAGGGCGAAGGCGTACTCGTTGCGGTTGCGGGCTTCGGCCAGCAAATGGCGCACGAAGTCGCCCGAGCGCACGTAGTGCGTCAGGTTGGTGAAGAACTCCGAGCCCATCGGGTAGTAGCCCATATCCTGCAGAATGGAGCCGCCGTAGGCGTAGCTTTTGGCTTCCAGCAGCTCGTCGTCGGTGGCGTTGGGGAAGCGCTGTTGCAGCAGCGGCAGCAGGCAGGGCGTCCAGCTCGAATCGACGTGGGCCTGGTGGGTGAGCACGGAATAGGCGGCAGCCGGCCGGGCGGTCAGCAGCAGTCCGGCCAGCAGCAGCGCTGCGCAGAAGTACCATTTCAGCATAAGTAGCGCAGGGGCCGGGGCCGGGCAGGGGGCGCGGCCGATGGCTGCCTGCCTTACGCGGCCGCTACGGTTGTGGTTGTGCCGCTTTGGGGGCCGGCCGGCAGCCGGAGAATCATTCCAAATTTCAGCCAAATGGCCCGGCCAGCCAACAACCCGGCGCCCGGCGCGTTATCTTTGCCGTGATGAAGCCGGTTGTTGCCTTTCTGATGGGGTTTGTGATGCTGCTTGGCAGCCTGCTGCCCCAGCACGACCTCTCGGAGCTGGCCAAGCTGCCCGAGCTGGCCGAGCACTACCGCTACCACCGCGCCCTGGCCGGTGGCAACCTGTCGGTGCCGGCGTTTCTGGCCCTGCACTACGGTCCCCAGAGTGCCAGCCACCACCAGAACCCGGTGTCGCACCGCGACGCCCAGGACCACGAGAAGCTGCCGCTGGAGCAGCACCACCACAACTGCGTGCTGGTAAGTTTCGTGCTGCCCGCCGGGGCCCGCGTGGCCGCGCCCGGTTCGGCCCTGGCCTGGCCCGCGGCGGCCTACCGGCCCGCCCCCGGCTCGCTCTACGCCTTCAGCGTGAGCCGCATTCTGCTGCAGCCGCCCCGAGCCTAAGGCTCTTTTCTTTTGGCTGTTAGCCATTAGCTGCTAGCCGTTAGCGTTTCGTCCGACGAAATCTAACGGTCTGCTAGCTTGTGCGATAAAGCTTTCGGAACAACGAAAGCTATCAGCTAACAGCTGAAAGCTAAAAGCTTAAAAAAGGCTCTCAGCTAACAGCTCAAAACATGATTTCTGCTATTATCCGGGCCAGCGTGCGGCATAAGCTGCTGGTGGTGCTGATGCTCGCGGGCCTGGTGGCCTGGGGCAGCTATTCGGCCCTGCACCTGCCCCTCGACGCCATTCCCGACGTTACCAACAACCAGGTCCAGGTTATCACCCAGAGCCCCGCGCTGGCCGCCCAGGAGGTCGAGCAGCTGCTCACCATCCCGCTGGAGCTGAGTTTGCGCACCATTCCGGGCGTCACGGGCGTGCGCTCCATCTCGCGCTTCGGGCTCTCGGCCATTACGGTGGTGTTCGATGACGACGTGCCCACGCTCGAAACCCGCCAACTGGTGGCCGAGAAACTGCGCTCGGCCGAGGGCGAGCTGGGCGCGGGCCTGGGCCGCCCCGAAATGGCCCCCATCACCACCGGCCTGGGCGAAATCTACCAGTACACGCTGGGCACGAAGCCGGGCTATGAAAAGCAGTTTTCATTGGCCAAGCTGCGCGAGGTGCAGGACTGGGTGGTGAAGCGCCAGCTGGCCGGCGTGCCCGGCGTGGTGGACGTGAGCAGCTTCGGCGGCTTCGTGCGCCAGTACGAAGTCAGCATCAACCCCGAGCGGCTGAACGCCTCGGGCGTGAGTCTGGCCGAGCTGTACGGGGCCCTGGAGGCCGGCAACGGCAACACCGGCGGCTCGTATCTGGAGCGCGGCCGCAACGCCTATTTCATCCGGGGCGAGGGCCGGGCCAACTCCCTGCAGGACGTGGGCAGCATGGTCATCAAGCAAACCAGCGCCGGGCTGCCGCTGCTGGTGCGCGACGTGGCCGAGGTGCGCTTTGGGCACGCGGTGCGCTACGGGGCCCTCACGCGCAACGGCGAGGGCGAAACCGTGGGCGGCATCGTGCTCATGCTCAAAGGCGCCTCCTCAGAAAGTACCGTTGCCGGCGTGAAAGCGCGGGTGGCCGAAATCGACCAGCAGCTGCCCGAAGGCCTGTTCATCCGGCCCTTCCTCGACCGCACCAAGCTGGTGGACACTGCCATTGCAACCGTGGCCAAAAACCTGCTCGAAGGCGGCGCCATTGTGCTGCTGGTGTTGCTGGTGCTGCTGGGCAACTGGCGGGCCGCGCTGGTGGTGGCCTCCATGATTCCGCTGTGCATGCTGTTTGCGCTGGGCATGATGCGCGTGTTCGGCGTGTCGGCCAACCTCATGAGCCTGGGCGCGCTGGACTTCGGGCTGCTGGTCGACGGGGCCATCATCATTGTGGAAGCCATGATTTTCCACCTCGTGCACTTCCGGGCGCGGGCCGCCCACGAGAGTCTGGACGAGGTGGCCGAAGCCTCGGCCAGCCGCATGATGCGCTCGGCTTTGTTTGGGCAGCTCATCATCCTTATCGTGTACCTGCCCATTCTGGCCCTCACCGGCATCGAGGGCAAAATGTTCCGCCCCATGGCCCTGACGGTGAGCTTCGCCATTGTGGGGGCCATGCTGCTGTGCCTGACCTACGTGCCGGCCGTGTCGGCGTGGGCGCTGCGCAGGGACATCAAGGAAGAAGGCACGCTGGCCGACCGGATTATGAAGTTTCTGCACCGCGGCTACGCGCCGCTGCTGGCCGGGGCGCTGCGCTGGCGCGGGGCGGTGCTGGCCGGGGCGCTGGCGCTGCTGGTACTCGCGGGCTGGGTGTTCAGCCGGCTCGGGGGCGAGTTTATTCCGCAGCTTGATGAGGGCGACTTCGCGGTGAACATCACCGTGGCCCCCGGCTCGTCGCTGGCCCAGAGTGTGGCCACCACCACCGAGGTACAGAAGATTCTGCTGGCCCGGTTTCCCGAGGTGGAGCAGGTGGTGGGCAAAATCGGCACCTCGGAAATCCCGACCGACCCGATGAGTATGGAAGATTCCGACCAGATTGTGGTGCTCAAACCCCACCGCGAGTGGACTTCGGCCAGCACCCGCGAGGAACTGGCCAACAAGATGGCTGAGGCCCTGGCCGACCTGCCGGGCGTGAGCATGGAGTTCCAGCAGCCCATCCAGATGCGGTTCAACGAGCTGATTTCGGGCGTGAAATCGGACATCAGCATCAAGATTTACGGCGACGACCTGGGCCTGCTGTTCGAAAAAGCCACCCAGGCCGCCGACCTCATCCGGCCCCTGCCCGGCGTGGGCGACCTGAAAGTGGAGCAGATTGCCGCCCTGCCCCAGCTGCGCGTCACCTACAACCGCGCCAAGCTGGCCCAGTACGGCCTGCGGGTGAATGATTTGAACACGCTGCTGCGCACCTCCTTTGCCGGCGACGTGGCGGGCCAGGTGTACGAGGGCGAGCGGCGCTTCGACCTGGTTGTGCGCCTCGACACCATGCACCGCCGCGGCATCCAGGATTTGCGGAGCCTGTACGTGGATTTGCCGGGCGGCCAGAAAGTGCCCCTCGAAGAAGTGGCCACCGTAAACTTTCGCAACGCCCCCACCCAGGTTTCGCGCGATGATGGCCGCCGCCGCATCAACCTCGGCGTGAACGTGCGCAACCGCGACGTGGAAAGCCTGGTGCAGGATATTGAAGCCAGGCTGAACACCGGCCTCAAGCTGCCGCCGGGCTACTCGCTGGAGTACGGCGGGCAGTTCGAGAACCTACAGCAGGCCAAGTCGCGCCTGGCCGTGGCCGTGCCCGTGGCGCTGGCCCTGATTTTTTTGCTGCTTTACCTCTCCTTCAACTCGCTCAAGCAGGCCGGCCTCATTTTCACGGGCATTCCGCTGGCCGCCATTGGGGGCGTGCTGGCGTTGTGGCTGCGCGACATGCCGTTCAGCATTTCAGCCGGCGTGGGCTTTATTGCGCTGTTTGGCGTGGCCGTGCTCAACGGCATTGTGCTGGTGGCCAGCCTCAACGAGCTGGCCCTGGCCGGGGTGGCCAATGTGCGCGAACGGGTGCTTCGGGCCACCGAGGAGCGGTTCCGACCGGTAATGCTCACGGCCGCCGTGGCCTCGCTGGGCTTCCTGCCGATGGCCCTGAGCACCTCGGGCGGCGCCGAAGTGCAGAAACCGCTGGCCACGGTGGTTATCGGCGGTCTGCTCACGGCCACGCTGCTCACGCTGCTGGTGCTGCCGGTGCTCTACACGTTCTTCACCAAAGACGGCGAGCCCAGCCCCGGCGAGGCCACGCCCGAAGCCGTAGCCCAGGCCCGCGAAAACCACGGGGTGTAAGATCAATAAAAGCACGTCATGCAGAGCGGAGCGAAGCATCTTGCGTGCTGACGCTGTAACACTAACTCAACATCAGCACGCGAGATGCTTCGCTCCGCTCTGCATGACGTGCTTTTATCGAACAACTCTCAATATTCCTTCAATCCTATGCGCCTCTTCCCGCTCCTCATAATTCTGCTTCTGCTACCACCCCTACTCCGCGCCCAGAACACGCCCGGCACCCTGCCCCCGCCGGCGGCGCCCGGCCCCGGCGGGCTCAGCCTGGAGCAGGCCCTGAGCACCGGCCTCAGCCAGAGCCTGCTCACGCAAACCAGTGGGCTGCAGGTTGAGCAGCAGCGGGCTTTGGTGCGCACCGGCTACGATTTGCCCCGCACCGTGGCCGATTACCAGTATGGCCAGATTTCGGGGCCGCTGCGCGACCACACCCTCAACATTGTGCAGCAAACGGCCCTGCCGGGCGTATACGCGGCCCAGCGCAAATTGCTCGAAAGCCAGGTGGGCACGGCCGAGCAGCGCGGCCGCCAGCAGCGGCGGGAGCTGGCCTACTCCATCCGCAGCACCTACTACGAGCTGCTGCTCAGCTACCGCCGCGCCGCCCTGCTGCGCCGCCAGGACAGCCTGTACCAGCGTGCCGCCCGCGCCGCCCGCATCCGCTACCAGACCGGGGCCACCAACCGCCTGGAGCAAGTGTCAGCCGAAGCGCGGCTGCGGGAGCTGCAGAACCGCCGGGCTTTGCTGCGCACCGACCGGCAGGTGCTCGGGCAGCAGCTCGCCGTGCTGCTCAACCAGCCCCAAGTTGCCCTCATCGACACCACTACCGAGGCCCAGGTGCGGCTCGCGCCCGCCGATACGGCCGGGCTTACGGCAGCCACCAACCCCACGCTGGGGCTGCTGGAACAGGCGCGCGAAACCAGCCGCCGCCAGACCCGGGTGGAGGAACTGCGCCGTCTGCCCGACCTGCGCCTGGGCTACTTCACCCAAACCATCAACCGCGAAGCCAACTTCCACGTGGCCCAGGCCGGGGTGGCGCTGCCGCTGCTGGGCGGGGCCCACAAGAGCCGCATTGCCGCCGCCCGCCTCGGCGAGCAGGCCGCCGACGCCCAGCTGCGCTATGCCACGGCCCAGCTAACCGGGCAACTCGTGGGCCTGCGCCAGCGCCTGCGCCGGGCGGCGGCCTCGCTCAGCTACTACGAGCAAACCGCCCTGCCCCAGGCCCGCCTCATCCTCGAAACGGCCGAAAAGAGCTTCCGCGCCGGTGATATCGACTACGTGGAATACGTGGTGAACACGGAGCCCGCCTGGCAAATCCGCGCCAGCTACCTCGACCAGCTGCAACAATACAACGACCTGGCCCTGCAACTGCTGCTGCTGACTGGTAACGAAGATTAACCGGCTGTCATCCTAAGCCCAGCGAAGGATCTATACAGAAGCTATTAGCTAACCCAAGTTGCGGACTATAACCCAACTTGGTGTAGGGCGTGGGCAAAGATGAAGAGGGCGATTTTCAAGGCAAACCCAGCCGCTGTTACGGCATGAATCTGCTTGGGAAAGCGTGCGGTCAGGCGACTAAAGGTCGTTTCAATGCCCTTACGAAAGTACTGAATCAGAAAGTTTTGCGCTGGATGGTGGGGCCGTTTGCTGTTTTTGCGCCGCGCGCTTTTCTGTTGGTTGCCGCTCGCTTCTGCGAACACGTCCTCCGCCACAT